>NZ_CAXSLF010000002.1:84682-300712 GCF_964238205.1 Streptococcus oralis | reverse complement strand
TACCAGTATTTTGGTCTACATACTTGATAATAGCTTTTTGTTCTGCCTTACGGTAGACAACAGGTGTATCCTCTCCTGGTTTGTTAGGAGTTACACTTGGTGTATCTGTCACATAACCTGGGATGACTGGAGTTGGAGTTTCGCCACCCTTAGTTGGATCTTGTGGATCATTGTTGTACTGTGGAGTTGGTGCACTTGGAATTTTGTTTCCTTCTGGATCAACTGGAATGATCTTACCAAGTGGTTTATAAGTAACCTTATCCGTAACTTCTGGTTGATCTGGAGTAACTGTCTTAGATCCAGCTTCCTTCTTATCGGCATAGTAATGTTCAACAACTGGAACTGTTTCTTTGCCATAAGTGTGATTAGGTTGATCCCATGTTGTTGTACCATTTTTTTGTTTACCAGTAAAGGTGAAGTTATCTTGAACCTTATCAGCTGGAGTAGCTGTTCCTGCTCCTTCAAACGTTACCGTTTGTTTAGTTGGTTTTGTAACTTCAGTTGTTTTTGGTACATAGATGATTGGCGTATCTTCCCCTGGTTTGTCAGGTGTTACAGGTGTTCCTGGAGGTACTGATTTACCTGGTTTAGTTGGATCTTTTGGATCTGGAAGATGTGGTTCATAACCTGGTACATCTGGAACAACTGGTTGACCTGGTTTAGTTGGATCTGTTGGATCATTTGGATACTTCACTTCTGGTGTTGATGGGAAGTTTGGATCGTTTGGTGTCTCTGGTTTTGGAACCAAGTTTCCAAGTGGTTTGTAAGTTACAGTTTCTTCAAGATTTTCTTGAGTGACTGTCTTAGAAGCAACACTTCCTTTATCAGCGTAGTAGCCTGTCAAACCTGGTGTTGGAACTGCATCATAGTTAGTCTTATTCGCTGTCCATGTTGCATCAGGGTTAAGAACTTTACCTGTCACCTTATCAACATTTAAGGTACGTGTCCATTGTGCATTTTGAACATTATCAGCTGGGGCAGTTGCCTTACCGTCTGATACCACATAATGAACAGTTGACGTTACATCTTTCTTCCATTGATCTGTCGCAGGGTATTTAGGACTGTTTGGATCATCTGGATTGATTGGATCTGTTGGGTTATGTGGATCATTTGGTCCAACCGGTGTTACATCGTGTTTTAATTTAACTACGAATTCTTGATCAATGTTTTTATCATCATCAAATTTCTTTTGATCTGCAGTTGAGTTTGTAAATCCATCTTCTACAAGTTTGTAACCTTTATTAACAAAATCAGTAATCTTAGCTTCAGTTGAGTAGTTAATGGCTTCACCAGATTTACCTTCAACTTCATCTTTTGCTAATTCCTTATTATTATCACTTGTATCAATGTATTTGACAATAGCTTTTTGTTTTACTTTTTTATAGACAACAACTGTTTCATAGACACCCAAATCAGATTTGGCTACAATATTACGCCAATAAGTTTCTGAAACGGTACGTTTACCTGCTTGAGCATCAATAAGCGTTTCTGGTGCATTGCTTGAATCATATGAAACAGAAACTGAATCAGCGTTAGCCCCAGCTTTTAATCCAGGAACATTAGTTGACTTGATTTCTGCTTCATAGCCTTCGACTTTTGGCGAAGCGATAGTACCATAATTATAGATACCTGAATTTGTTTCAGCTTCTTTCCAACCTGTATCAGCGATGTTATCTCCATCGACATCAGAAATGTGATACTTCGCTTTACTATAAGCTGCTAAGAATTCATCACCATTTCTAACGCTTGAATTTCTCAAAATATTTTCGAAGCCTTCTTTATCGATTGAGACATCCAAAGTACGGTTCCATTCTGATGACTGGATAACATCTTCTTTAACTGGAGTTCCATCTTCGTAGACATATTTGATGATATTTTTATGAACACCAGTCGGGTTGATTTTAGTACCATTTGAAACCCAAATGTTTTGACGGTTATGATCAACAGGGTCAATACCATAGGTTCTATCTGTAGCGCTTACCCCACCAGAAGAAGAGCCTGTTTGAACAGATGCAGCGTTAGCAGGTTGAATATCTGGTCTTCCACTTATGAAACCAGCGATTGACATTGAACCGCTCCGTATATTAGTCCAAACAGAACTTTGTTTATCTTTAGTTTGGCTATCCCTACCATCTTTATTCATAGAATAGACGGTATAAGTTCCAACAGTAGAGCCACCGTTCTGACTAGCTGGACCGTTAAATTCGATTCTGTTTCCAGATGTTTTTGATTTATCTGAGATATAAAGGATATTTCCGTGTCCAATGTCCTGTGGGTTGTTCCCTTGAGGAATAGATACTGGTAATTTACCCGTAATTTCCCCTGCTGAAAGACCTTGTGAGTTTGTATATCTCATGAAGGATACATAAAGTGGGTTATTGAACTGGAAGACAGTATTCTTACTTGATCCCAAGGCTACGGAAATCAACTCCGCATAGAAGTTCGTATTATCGTCTCGGATATCTACGATAGAACCCTTATTAGCTTGGAAAAGTGGCTCAGACTTAGTACCACTCTGAGAACCAAGTGAAATGACATCGTCCCAGGCATTGTCGCCACGATTGTCCATTTGCACACGGAAAGTGGCAAAGTCATCTACTAAGATCTTACCATTTTCATTTAGACCAATATAGTTGTAACCATCGTAACTACCAGAAGGTCCACCACCGCTCCTAGGTCCTTTACCATCTGAATGGAAGGTATTTGTCGAATGTTTACCAAAGGCTACTCTTGAATCATTACCGAAATCAAGTGCTACACCGCGTCCTCTATTTTCAAAGCGAACTTTTGAATCCTGACCTGTGACAAGTTCTGAGTTATTACCCATCATAATACCGTCACGGCCGTTAAGCTCAAATGTTCCTTCTTCGCCAATAAGAACTCGGCTAGGACCATTTTTACGACCGTTGTTATTAGGACCGTAACCACCGAAACGATCCTTATCGGTAACTCCATCCCCTGGACGGTTTATACCAATTGAAATACCTTGACCGATGCTAGTATTTAAGACTAACTTAGAGCCTTTACCAGTTTCTACGGTACCACTATCAGCCATGAAAATACCAGCATTATGGTAGCGAGCACTATCAGTTCGGTTATCAGTGTTCATATTGATAGTAAGACTACCTTTATCTTTTACACTGACTTTAGCTCCACTTTCAAGAGTAATAGCATCCCCTTGAGAAGAGCGATTAAGCGTTAAGCTAGCTCCCTCAGCAACTGTTACAGATTTGGCATCGTGGATATTTGACTCACGACGTTGGTCCGAACGTCCAGCAGCGCCAACATTACGTTGTACGTATTGTGTCTGACCATTTGCTGCTTGATAACTGTCACTAACTGTTGAAGTTGTATTTCCTTTGATAACGACATTTGTGTTACCACCACCACCATAAAGTGATGAACCAACACTGGTTACGTTGTCAAAAGTGACAGTATTTGAACCGCTAGTTCTTGATAGTTCAATTGGACCTCTAGAGTTTGCTGAAGCAATCTTAAGATTTTTGAGGTTTAGTTCCCAGCTAGCTCCTGTCAATTCCAAAGTATGCGACAAGAGGTCTAGACGAGCATTGTCGTTCTTACCTTGGATAGTAACTGGACGTGATGGTGCATTAATGGTAGTTCTACGGTCTACAGAACCAGCAGTTGGTCTGTCTGTGTTACCATTGTCACCTTGAGCTACGATATCACCATTAACAGTGATTTCGCTGACATTTCCATCCTCTAAGGCTGAAACAAACTCACTCCAATTTGATACTTCACGTTTATTTTCTGAAGTAGCTCGACGTGTACGTGTTGAACGGCGTGCTTCAGCTGGAGCTGGAGCTTTATCAGTAGACTTATCGTCTTTTTCAGCAACTTCAGCTGGAGCTTTGTCAGTAGACTTATCGTCTTTTTCAGCGACTTTATCTGAAGCTTTGTCAGTAGACTTATCGTCTTTTTCAGCAACTTCAGCTTTACCTTCAGTTGTTTTTGCCGTATCTTCACTTGATTCTTTAGCTGATGCTTCTGATTTCTCAGATTTTGGACTTTCTGTTGTACCTTTTTCAGAATCTGAAGAAACTTCAGTTGTTTCTGGTTTTACAACAGCTTTATCTGCAAGTGTAGAATTTGACTCAGAAATTTCTGATACTACAGAAGGCTTTTCAGCTACTGTAGGTTTTGATTCAGAAGTTTCTGACACTGAAGATTCCGATGTGCTAGTTGAACTATCTGGACTAGCAGATACTACGGAAGTGGACAAAGTTTCTGAAACATTTGTCTCATCAGCGCTAGCGACTTGCCCACTCAAAAAGAAGGCAGTTCCCAAAAGAACAGACGCTAAACCAAAGCTATACTTACGTAAAGAAAAGCGTTGGCGTTCATTAAAATGATACTTCATTTTATTCTCCTTAAAATATTTGTAATTTTTTACATATACTAGTATAGCACTTCAAATTAATATTTCAACTATTTTTATATTTTAATAGTCTTTTAGAACTGATTTTTTTTTGTCGGAATATTTTTATCCACTATAACTGTGGATTTTTTTAATAATAAAAATGTTTTTTGTAAAATAATAGACTCCTTTATACATTATAATAAAAAACTTTATTAGATATGGCATAAATATTACAGAATGTATCACTTAGATAATCTTCCTAGTTCTTTAATAACTTTAAACGAAACATTTTATGCGTGTTAATAGAATAAGTAAAAAATCGTAAAAATAAAATAAAATAGACCAGTTTTCCTGATCCATTTATTCTATACTTATGAATTATATAGATACGTTCTTAACTAAAAGTAAATCTTTTGAATTACTTTTGAAAAATAAACCTTGCTTTGGCACCAAAAGATTCATCTAAAAATCCTCATGCCCTACTAAGTGATGCTGAAAGGCATATACTGCTGCCTGGGTGCGGTCGCTAACCTGAAGTTTAGCAAGGATGTTTGAAACATGAGTTTTTACAGTTTTGAGGGAGATAAACAATTCATCTGCGATCCGCTGATTTTCATAACCCTTAGCAATTAGTTGAAGGACATCCCGTTCACGCGCAGTCAAGTCCTCATGTAGTTCGACGTGATTACGGTTATATTCTACCTTCTTGCTCACCTCTTGTTCAATTGCAAATTCACCGGCTGCCACCTTACGAACAGCGTGCAGCAATTCGTCTGCGCTCGAAGTCTTAAGCATATATCCTCTAGCCCCAGCATTCAAAACCGGCATAATTTTTTCATTGTCTAGGTAAGATGTCACGATCAAGATTTTAGCCTCTGGCCATTCTCTGAGAATAGCTAGTGTCGCGTCAATCCCATTGACTTCAGGCATGACAATATCCATGACAATCACATCTGGACGAAGCTCTAAGGCCATGGAAATCCCTTCCGCACCATTGGTTGCTTCTCCTACAACCTCTACATCATCTTGTAATTCAAAATAACTTTTTAAACCCAGACGCACCATTTGGTGGTCATCTACCAATAATAGTTTCATCTTACTTCCTCTTATCTATCCAAATCAAGCAAGGGAATGCGAATATCCACTGCTAAACCTTGCTTGGGAGCTGTTAGTAATTGTATAGTCCCAGCCATATCTTCCACTCGTTCTTTGATATTTCGCAGACCATAGCTCAGTTCATCAACATCATCCAGCTGAAAACCACGACCATTGTCTGCAACCTTCAACTGTAATTCTGTTTCCGTTTGATAAAGGTAAACATCTAGACAGGAAGCTTGTGCATGACGAAGTGTATTACTAATCAATTCTTGGACAATACGGAAGACATGCTCCTCAATCTTTTTAGGTAATGCAGTTACCTGATATTTAAAGCTTACCTTCAGCTCACTTTTTTCTTCTAGCTCTTTGAGGAGTAGCTGAATCCCCTCCACCAAGCTTTTTTGTTCCAGTTCAATCGGTCGTAGATGCAAAAGAAGAATGCGCAAGTCTCTTTGAGCTGTCTCTAAAATGGCAGTCACACTTTGGAGTTGTGTTTGCATCTTCTCTCTGTCTAATTTGGAAGCTTGTTGGCTGAGTCCTGATAAAATCATATGGGCAGCAAAAATTTCTTGACTAACCGTATCATGCAAGTCACGTGCGATTCGCTTGCGCTCCTTTTCAACAATTTCTTCTTCTTTGACCAAGGCCTGATTGTCTGCTTTTTGAATAGCTTCTGTCAACAAACCAAGCTTTCCTGATAAGTTTCTAAAACTTGCGTCTAAGTCAGCATCTCCCAGACTTTCAATATCTTTGCCAGCTAGCAGGCGTTTGAGATTTGCTTGGATTCTTCTTTTTGAAATTTCGTCAACAATTGTCCAGAATAGAACTAATAAAAATGCCAGGGCAAGACTAAACATCAAGCCTAAAAATACGACTTTTTCTGTCTTTTCTATATCTTGAAAGAGAGAAGTCCACTCTAAATCCAGAACTTTAAAAATGCTTCGAAAGAGAAAGACAACAAAAAGAAACGAGGTGAGACCGATTAAAATATAGGGTTGCTTTTTCATCCTCGCACCACCTCAACATCTCCAATCATAGTTGTCAAAAGAATCTTAACACTCTTTGGACTCTTGAGATAATCCCTGGTTTCTTGATGAAATTGCTCATTGCGCAAAGCTCGTTTAGGCTGGTCAAAAAAGGTTAAATCTCCGTACAGAGAATTAACACTAAGACTGACTTCTACATCCACTGGTACAATAATTCTAGTCGTACCGACTAGTTTTCTCAAGATGATGACATTATCATGATTGCTCAAAATCACGTGTTCTAGATGAATGGTATCCTTCCCCATAAGACGAAAAAGGTTGATATCATCAAAGCGGCAGGTCTGGTAACTTGAGAAGTGGTGGAGATCTCCAAACCAGCGATTTTTCTCCCTCTTTACTGTCACTACCTCTTCAAAAATCAAATTGGTATCTTCTCTTTCCTGGTTCATCATAGGATAAAGCAAGAACAGGCTGTATATCAAGGCCACAAAGATGGCTAAAATGACAAAGGGATTGAGCATGATGATAAAGAAAAATAGGATGCTCACTGCCACTAATATGAGGTTATTTCCCTGTCTTCCAGTATAGTATCGAATCAGCAGTAAGAACAAGAGCAAAATGAGCAGAAAACGGGAAAAATGCTCTGATACCATCATAATCAGAGCTCCTGTCAATAAACAAGCTTCAATAAATAGAAAAATTTGAAATTTTCGCATGTATCCGTCCTCTCTATTTTATTGTATCACAAAACCAAAATGTCACATCAGTCTGAGGAATGATAAAAAGACCGGGACTAAAATCCCGACCTCCTTATAGTTGATCTTTTGCTTCTTTTAATTTTCCGTAAAGGAGATAGTCGACCTCTTGCAAATCCTCAATTCTTTTACAATTAAGGGCACACATGATTAGACGTAGGTCTTCCTTCCAGCTTTCAACAATAGTAATAACGACATCCACTGGGTAGTTTTCAACCAACTCTAACATGGTGCGTGACAGCCCAACTGCCTTTGCTCCAAAGACCAAGCATTTGATGATGTCTAGTGGATTGCGAACACCTCCACTTACCAAAAGGTCCATCTTGTCTTTCCAGTCCTGGGCATTCAGAAGGGTTTGCATGGTCGATTGCCCCCAATCATTGAGGTAGTCCCGTTGACCACTACGACGATTTTCGATATAGGCAAAACTAGTTCCCCCACGGCCAGACAAATCAACCGTACGTATCCCCATCTCATACGCCTTAGCAATAGTCTTCACATCCATGCCAAAGCCGACCTCTTTTAAAACAAGGGGCACAGAGATTTGCTCAGCATAATCTTTCAGATTGCTTTGCCACAATCTAAATTGCCGTTCGCCTTCTGGCATGAGTAATTCCTGCATAACATTAACATGGACTTGCAAGAGAAGAGGATTCATCTCTTGGACCGTTTGTAGCCCCAGTTCAACAGGTTTATCCAAGCCAATATTGGTTCCAAAGAGGAGGTCTGGGTGATTTGATTTGACAGAGAAAGAGTCATCCGATGGATTCTTTAGGGCAGCGCTGTAGGAACCCGTTACAAATAAAATCCCACAGGCCTCTGCCACCTGAGCCAATTTTTGATTGATTTCTCTGCCCTTGTCACTACCACCTGTCATGGCATTTATATAAAAAGGAAAGTCCCATTTGCGCCCTGCAAATTCTGTCGAAAGATCAATCTCATCTATATCATACAAGGGTAGCGAAGAATGAATCAATTCAACTTCATCAAAACTATTATAAGAACTTTTTTGTTCAAGGGCATAGCGGATGTGTTCATCCTTCCGATTTGTCGTCATGTCCTATCCTTTCTTGATACAAGAGCTCAATCCCAAGATCAGCCCAGCGTTTTTTCAGTAATGTGGTCGAATCTTGGTCAAAACTGAGGGCTATCCCACAGTCTCCACCACCAGCACCACTACTTTTAGCAACAGCTTTTAAGTTTCTGCTGGCATCTTTTAATTGTCTGAGCGAAGGTGTGTAAATATCTGAACTCAAGCCTTCTAAAAGTTGGCTGGCTTGTTCTAACAAGGCAATAATGGTTTCTTCTTGCCCTTCCTGCAATGCTTTCACCAAAGAGTTTACTGTTTCTTTTGAAGCCTGCAAAAAGCTAGCGTTCATATTGTTCTTGATTTGCTTGACCATATGACTAGACACAGCTACTTCCTTGGTCCAACCCACCAGAAAATCAAATTTCAAGGCAGGTTCAACACTAGAAATAGAAAAGCCCCAATCACGTGCCAATACAGTTGGCAAGTCTTCCTTTCCTAGCCATTGTGCCACTTTCTCCCGATCAAATGACTGATAGAGGACTAGGTCTTTTGAAACGATACAGGCAATGTCACCCATGGAACCATTGTCCCCACGTTTGAGAAGGACTGCACTCGCCAGTTTAAACAAGAGGTCTCTTTCAGCTGTTCTTTCATAGAAAGCAAGCATAGCCTTGATAACCAAAACAACGACACTACCACTAGAACCCAGACCAAACTTCTTACCTTCACGTTCCATTTTTCCACGAACATCTAGGGAAAAAGGACGCAAGTCAACTCCTTGGGCAGTCAAATATTCCTCCACCAAGGCAACTGTTTCTTGAATCAAGGCATAAGAAGAATCTGGGCGCATATCTACACTATAGGTAAACATATCTGAGTAGAGTCGATAAGCATCAGATGTTTTAATCTCAGCCATCATATAGATGGGAATAGCCTTTATCAGTGCCAACTGTCCTGGTTCTAAAATGGCATACTCACCAGCCCAGTAGAGCTTCCCACAAGTTTTAACAATCGTCATCTTGGCTCAAGTCCTTTGTCTTTGATACAATCAAGCGATAGCGTTGTCCTAAGAGTTCTGACAAATGTTCCAAGTCTTTTTCTAAACAAAGAACCTTTACATTAGGCCCTGCGTCCATGGTGAAGTAACAAGATTCTCCTTGTTCTCTAAGCTGACGAACGAAATCCATAGCCTCATAACTCGCATCCGTCAGGTAAGAGAAGGATGGAGTTGCTGTTTTTGTCGTAGCATGCATAGCGAGAGCATTTTTCTCTGTTAATTCTCCAACCTTCTCAAAGTCGTTTTCCTTGAGGTAGACTAACATATCCTGGTAGTCTTGTTCAGATTGACGAATCCACTCATCAAAAGTTGTCGAAGTTTCGATACAGAGTTTCATGCCATCTCGACTAGAGATTGGTTTTTTCTGGTCTTCTAAAACCAACATAATCATAGCTAGTTTCAAGTCAGTCTCGACTGGATAAATCTCTCCACTATCCTTGTCCCAAGCTGCTAAGGGGCCATAAAAACTACGAGATGAAGAACCCGATGCAAATTTAGCTTCCAAGGCCAACTCTTTACGATCTAATCCTAATTGGAAATAGGCGTTGCAGGCTTTGACCAGGGCAGATAAGCCACTGGAACTTGAAGAAAGACCTGCCGCTGTTGGCATATTGTTCTGGGTGTCAATACGAACAAAACCTGCTCCTTCGGGACGGTAGCGATCAATGATTTTACTCATTTTGACATGCTCAGCTTCGTTTTGCAACTGACCATTGATGTAGAAAGCATCCGAGCTTGCATCTGCTGGTAAAGGAGAAAGTGTTGTTTCCGTATACATATTTTCTAAGGTTAGAGAAATACTGCTAGTTGCAGGAACCATCTCTTTTTCTGCTTTCTTCCCCCAATATTTGATAATGGCAATATTGGCATAGGAACGTACTGTTACAGGCTTTCGATCCATGTCTGAACAGCTCCTTTCTCTTCTAATCTTTCTGCTAGTTCTTGCGCTTGGCTTACATTAGAAACCAGGGCGATAATACAGCCTCCTAGACCACCACCACTCATCTTGGCTCCTAGGGCTCCATGTTCAAGAGCAGTTTCCACCAAGGCATCAGCCTCAAGGCTACTAACTCCTATTTCTTTTAGATTTCCATGTGCTTTTGTTAAAAACTCTCCCAGCTTCACGGCATCTTTTGTTTTTATTGCTTCTTCTGCTTGCTGGGTCAACTCTCCTAGTGCATGCAAGAAAGGTAAGGCTTCCTTACCCTTGCTCTCTACAACTTGAATAGCTTCACGAGTGTGTCCATAAACTCCTGTATCTGCAATGATCAGATAAGCTGATAAATCCATGGTTAATTCTTCAAAACCAACATTCTTAATAAAACGGATAGGTTGGTCACTAAGACAGGTCTTAGCATCCAATCCACTAGGATTCATATGGGCAATCATCTCCGCCCGATTGACTAAAATCTCTAAAACATCTCGCGGAAGTTCTGCTTGGTAATAATCAAATACTGCACGAATGGCTGCAATACTTATGGCTGCTGAGGACCCCATCCCCCGTTTTTCAGGAATAGCCGAGTCAATTTGACAACGAATGCAAGCTTCTTTGATATTCAAATACTCGAGAGAAGCATAGACAGCCATAGACAAGGTATCCTCTTCGAAAAGACGCCATGGTGTCGCTGCAGGAACTACCCGACAAGTCACCTCTACCTCTAAAAGAGGCAAAGAGATGGCTGGATAGCCATAAACGACTGCATGCTCTCCTATTAAAATAATTTTACTATGTGCCTGACCGACACCAACTTCTTTTGTCATTTAATCCTTCTATCAGACGAAAACCGTCTTTTTCTAGATAAAATTTTAGAACTTTATTCCTTTCTATTTTATTATATTTTCACAAAAAAAGCGATTGTTTCCTTTCACAATCGCTTGTTTTCATTACTGTACCCATTCACCATTATAGTTGACCTGGTAGCCACCTACTGTGGTATTTACAGCTAAGGCACCTGAACTATAGGCATAGTACCATTTACCATTGACCTGGAACCAGCCTGTCACCATAGCTCCTGATGAACGGAGGTAATACCAAGTATTATCGACATAAATCCAGCCAGTTTTCATATCACCATTTTGAGCATCTAAATAATACCAAGTTAAACCATCTAGATACCAACCGGTCGCCATAGCACCTGATGAACGGAGATAGTACCACTTGTTACCAAGATACTGCCAACCAGTTTGCATTGCAGCGGTTGTTGGATCAAGATAGTACCAAGTCGAATTGTCGTTAATCCAACCAGCACGTCTTTCACCACCAATAAAGTTTTCTCCATTAATTTCAGTTTTAGCTAGATAATACCAATTAGACTGATCATAAAGCCAACCTGTCTCTAAAGAATGATTCTGATTAAAGTAATAGTTCGTGTAATAACGCTTCTCTTCATTGTCTTCACGTTTTTCCCCGTACTTTCTTCCAACACTGTCTTTAGTTTTAATCTCTAATGCTTTCCAACCAACAAACTCTTGTAGCACTCCATTCTGATCGAAGTAGTACCACTCTGACTTTGGAAAACCTTCTAATCTCACACCATTTGGGTAAGGACCAATTGTACTACCTTTAGATGGAAACGGGATATATTGCCAGCCGACAACCATTTCTCCTGATACATGATCAAAATAATAGTACTTCCCATCAATCACTCTCCAGGCCTTTTCTTTGATATCACCCTTCTTGTAGTAGGTTCTACCATTTTCTTGAACAAATTGCCAGCCTTCAGAATCCGAATCATCTGCAAATACTGTACTTGTTGCTAACAGACTTAAGAAAAAGACTGCTAGACCGACTTGCATCATTTTTTTCAAAAATTTCATTTTTGTATCCTCCAAAATGATTATAGCAAAAATCAAATCATATGTCAACATTTCAACGACTCAAAAAAAGCAGTTACAAAACTGCAACTGCTTTTCTATTCTTGCATGGTGTAACCAACACCACGCACGGTTTTAATGTAGCTCTTTTGACCTTTGACGTCAAGTTTACTACGTAGATAACGGATATAAACGTCCACTATATTGGTTTCGGTCGCACTTTCATACTTCCAAACACTTTCCAGCAATTGTTCACGAGTCAAAACCTTCTTACTTCCCATAAGGGTAGCTAAGAGGTCATATTCACGACGTGTCAGAGCAATCATCTCCTCGCCACGATAGACGGTATGATGTTCTACATCCATACGCAGATTGCGATAAGCTGTCGGAACTTTCATCTGACTACAGTGTTGGTCGATGAAATCTCGACCTCGGAAGATAGCTGAAATACGACTGACCAAATCATCGATAATGATTGGTTTATAGATGTATGAAACAGCGAAACGCTGGATTGTTTCAAGTTGGTCTTGCAATTCTTCTCGATGGTCCAAGACCATAATAACCGAAGCTGGCTTAGTCCGACTCAACTGTTCTGCAAAATCCTGGGCTGTCATATCCCCTAGATGAGCATTCAGTAAAATCAAGTCATAGTCTGTCTGAAGAGCCATGGAGAGGGCTTTTTGTCCCTCTTCTACCTGATCAACTCGGTATTGCTCTTTTTGGAGTTCCAGACTTAAAAAATGAGCTAGATTTCTTTCTTTCTCAAGTAATAAAATCCGTTTCCCCATGGCTGACCTACTTATTTTTCGTCATACCAAGAGTAGTGGAAGGTTCCTTCTTTATCCTTACGTTGGTAAGTGTGGGCACCAAAGTAGTCACGTTGTGCTTGGATCAAGTTCGCTGGAAGATCAGCTGAACGGTAGCTATCAAAGTAAGTAATAGCTGCTGAGAATGTTGGTACTGGTACACCTGCTTGAACAGCAAGAGCTACGATATCACGAACTGATTGTTGGTACTTAGCAGTTACGTCCAAGAAGTACTCATCCAAAAGAAGGTTAGCAAGATCTGCATCACGGTTGTAAGCATCTGTGATCTTTTGCAAGAAACGTGAACGGATGATACATCCATCACGCCAGATAGATGCGATGTCCGCAAATGGCAAGTTCCAGTCGTTTTCTTTAGAAGCTACACGCAATTGAGCAAAACCTTGTGCGTATGAGATGATTTTTGAGAAGTAAAGGGCTTGGCGGATTTTTTCAATCAACTCAGCCTTATCACCTTCAAATTTGAAAGCAGCTGGTTTTGGAAGAGCCTTGCTGGCATGTACACGCTCTCCTTTGTAAGTAGAGATGTAGCGCGCAAATACTGACTCAGTAATGAGTGACAATGGCACACCAAGGTCAAGCGCTGATTGGCTAGTCCATTTACCAGTTCCTTTGTTACCTGCAGCATCAAGAATGTAGTCTACGATTGGTCCATCTTGACCTTCATCGTCTTTGCGTCCAAGGATATCAGCTGTAATTTCAATCAAGTAGCTGTCCAATTCACCCTTGTTCCACTCAGTAAAGATTTCAGCCATATCTTCTGCAGAAAGACCAAGCAAGTGTTGCATAAGATCGTAGCTTTCTGCGATCAATTGCATATCACCGTACTCGATACCATTGTGGACCATTTTCACATAGTGACCAGCTCCATCAGGACCGATGTATGTCACACATGGTTTTCCATCTTCTGGTGCTTTAGCTGAGATTTCTTCAAGAACATCAGCCACCAAGTCGTAAGCTTCTTTTTGTCCACCAGGCATGATAGAAGGACCTTCAAGGGCACCTTTTTCACCACCAGATACACCAGTACCGATAAAGTTGATACCTGAGTTCGCCAATTCTTCATTACGACGGATGGTATCTTTATAGAAAGTGTTTCCTCCGTCGATCAAAATATCACCTTTATCCAAGTGTGGAAGAAGGGCTTGAATCGTCGCATCTGTACCAGGTCCTGCTTGAACCATAAGCATGATACGACGTGGTTTTTCAATTGAATTTACGAAACTTTCGATATCATAGCTTGGCACGAAGTTTTTATCAGGGTGGCAAGCAATCACATCTTCAGTTTTTTCTTTACTACGGTTATAAATAGCAACTGTATAACCACGGGATTCAATATTAAGGGCAAGGTTACGACCCATTACGGCCATACCAACAACACCAAAGTTAGCTTTTGTCATGTGACACTCCTCTTGTTTAATATGTTTTATTTTATCATGTTTATCTGTGAAAAGAAAGAATTTTGTAACAATTTGACTAGTAGTCTAAATCATCTGCATGTCCAGAACCATTCCCTACAAAGTAACCTGTCTTACAATTAAGGGTAAAGAGATAGGTACCATCTGGTTTATAAAGGTTGTAATAACCATTGCCATTAACAATATTCACAGGTTCTAAAATGTATTGGTTACCTGTAATGTAGCCACGCGCACGTGAAGTCTCAAGAATGCGTTCAAGGACACCATCTGCAAAAGTCCAAGCAGGATTACTACTATCACTTACAGCGGCTTGATTATACGGTACTCGACTGACACTTCTTTGTAGGTTCACACCATTGCTTGCTAGTCCACTATTTAGGATATTATTTGCTGAGGCTGTTTCACCCGCTGAAGTTGATGCATTAGCAGAACTGCTAGCATTGCTTTCAGTTGCTGAGCTTGACTCTGTTTGGCTTGATGAACTTGACTGACTACTGCTTGAGCTTGTAGAACTTGAAAGTTGACTCTTACCGAGACTAATAGCCTTATCTAGCAGTTTATCAATTTCAGTATTCCCAGTCTTAACTTCGGTAAATTTAGCATCTGCTTTTACTTTAGCATTTGTATCTAGAACACCATCTGTAATAGCTGGCGTTTCAAATTGAGCATTAACATCTTGTACTGCCTTGATTTGTGTTTCAAGACTATCGTATTTTGATTTAGCAAGAGTATGCTCTCTAGCTCCCTCAAGTTTATCTAAAAGTTCTTTGAGCTGATTCAATTGACTAAACTGACTATTTTTTAGGGCAGTTTTATTCTCATCAGTATAAAAAGTGTCATAGAGACTGTTAAATTGATCGAGTATTGCTTGATTGCTTACTAAACCTGCATCAGATGACTGAGACTGAATTTCTTGAGAAGAACGCGTAATTTGACGATAAACGTAGTAGCTACCCCCAATAATCAAGACAACAATGGCTAAAAGAGCTGACAAGATGACCCACAGTTTTTTGCGTCGTGGCTCATCCTCTTCTTGAAGAGAGCGAGCTAGAATTTGGGGTTCTTCTTGTGAAGTTTCCTCATTTTCTACCTGTTCTGGTTCAAATACTTCCTCTACAAGATTTTTATCCATAACTAAAGTTTCTTCTAATGGCGAAAGGAGAACTTCTTCAGTTGCTACTCCCTCTTCTTCAGCAAACTTTTCTGATTCAGAGACTTCTTCTACTGGTTCCACCTCTTCTTCAATCGTTTCTTTAGCATCTTGGATCAAATCATCGAGACTTTGAAGTTCCTCTTTCTTCGCCTGAATGTTTGTAAATTTATCAGCTTCGATTTCTTCACGGTGTTGTTTAATGTATTTGTCCAAAATCGTATCATCAGGAGTTACACCTGCTTCGATTTCTTCATTTTTTCGAATAACTTGTCCAACTGTCAGATCCTTAGCTTCCTCAAAGTCAAACTGAGGTTCCTGAGATGTTTTCTCCGGTTCTAACATTTCTTCTTTTTTATCCTTCTGATCCATGGTAGCTCCTTTCTAATCTGTCAAATTTCTTTTGACACGTTGACCAAAATATTGATACAAATCAACTTTCAAAGTACCATTATAGAGTTTTCGTTTTTTATCTGCCTGACTACCATATTTACTTTCAAAGGCTTCATCACTTGTCAGAATAAACTTACTCCAAGTTTTGAGCGACTCAAAAACCTCACCCATTTCAGCATAAAGTTTAGTTACTCCTGCATCATCTGACAGACGTTCACCATATGGTGGATTAGAGATAATGACTCCATTAATCTTATCCGTACGCAAATCCTGTACGCGCATCTGTTTAAAGAGAATATCTCCAGATACTCCTGCTGCCTGGGCATTGGCTTTGGCAATTTCCACCATACGACCATCGATATCACAACCCATAATATCCAGTTCAATCTCTCGATTTATCTGCTTGCTTGCCTCAGTTCTGACTTCTTGAATCAAGCGGTCACTAACCCAGTTCCACTCTTCAAAGGCAAATGAACGACGCAAACCTGGTGCCATCTTGCGCGCAATCATAGCCGCCTCAATACAGAAGGTTCCCGAACCACAGGTTGGATCAATCAAAGGCTTATCAGGGTACCAGTTTGACAGTTGCAAAATCGCAGCTGCCATATTCTCCTTGATTGGAGCACCACCTTTTTCAGTACGGTAACCACGTTTAAAGAGACTTGAACCAGTCGTATCAATCATAACAGTCGCTATATCTTTCAAAATAGAAACTTCTATCTTGAACTCTGGACCATTCTCCATCAGGGGAACACCTTCTGGTCGTGCATAGTGTTTTTGTAGTTTCTTAACAACTGCCTTTTTAGAAATTGCCTGCACACTTGGCTCATTGTGTAATTTTGACTTGACACACTTAGCCTTGGCAATTGGGAAACGGGCTCCAAGTGGGAGATAGTTCTCCCAATCTAGAGCAAAAACACCTTGGAAGAGTTCTTCAAATGTTTTTGCAGGAAAAGTTCCCACAACAATTTTGATTCTATCTGCAGCTCTTAGCCACAGGTTGGTTTGGATAATCGCTTTAACATCACCTTGAAAACGAACACGCCCATTTTCAACTTGACAATCATAACCCAAATCTCTCACTTCACGTCCAACTACAGCTTCCAAACCCGCCGCAGCAGTCGCAATTAAATTAAATGTTGTTTTCATTTCAGTCTTTTATAGACCTTTCTTTATTCACTTTAAAAAATGAGGTTGAGAATATATCTCAGCCCCAACCTATATGCAATTTTCTATAAGCCATGTTTTGTTCCAGAAGTGACTAGGACCACTTCCTTCGATAATCATCTGTCTACCACTAGCAGCTCTAGCTGCTAGCAGTCAGAGTACTACGTTCGTTTCCGCGCACTCCATGCCCCGACCAAAATTTGGGTTGCTAGCTTGAGGGGTTTACCGCGTTCCACTCTCTCTGTTTCCAGAGAGACTCCGTCACTGTGGCACTTTCAAGTCTACTCTGACATATCCTAAGACTTAGCCATTTCAACTGCCGTAACGATTTCTCGTCCCTAGGCTTATGGTTTCGCCTAGCACAAACACTACAGGCATCACAGCCTGTGCTAGCATGGACTTTCCTCATGAAAAGAAACTCTCTTCACGCGATTATCCAAAAATTGCACAACAGAAGTATTCTTAGAAATCAGAATTATCCATGATTTGTTTGCCAAATACTTCTTTTTCAAGACGATTCAAACGTTTCAAAATATCAAAGTTTGTCATAGAAGTTGTACTTCCAAGCTCTGCTGGTTCAGAAGCTACTGGAGTCACTTGAGGTTTTTTCGCCAATTCCTCTTTCAACTCTGCAATTTCTAAACGGAGTGACTTTACTAATGCTGCATAAGTTTCATAATCCTTGATGACGTCATCCAAGAATTCATCAACCTCTGCTTTACTATATCCACGTACTTCTCTTCCAAAATCCTGCTCAAAAATATCTTTTGCTGTAAAAATAATACTTGCCATGTCTCTCTCCATTCTCAGTTGCTAGTATTATTATATAAAAAAAGGCAAACAAAAAGCAAGGTCAAAGGCTCAATTTTCGGAAAAATTTTCAGCTACTTCGTTTAATTCCTCAAATGTTAATCTTTTTGTAATATAGTTGTCTTTCTTTTTCATCAGTTCGTAAAAATACTTCAGTTTTGTTTCATTTTCTTCATCATAAAAAAGATAGGCACCATCTGTATTTTCAAGTAAGAAAAGTTGATAGTCTCGTAATTGACCCTTGTGTTCATAGTTCGGATAGGCGTATTTTACAAAATCAACTTGTTTAAATTCACTAAGTTTAACCTGATTTCCCTCATTCCAGTTTTCCCCATGAGTTTCAAAATCAAAGATAGTCGCAAGTTGGAAACCAAAGTCTTCTTTCATATCTCTGGCCACCTCCAAAACCCAGTGTTCAAATCCCAGAGTTCCCGTAAACACCAACCATTTCAACCCTTCGTCAGCCATTTTTTCCAAATCTCTACGAATGGCTTTTTTAATAATTTTTAAACGAATATCTTTGTCATTAAACAATCCTAAATCAAAGCTAGAATAGCCTAAAACCAAGGCTGTATGCATTTTTTCACCCTTTCTGTTCACTTTTATGGTATAATAGAGTGATGTTATTGTACCAATAAGGAGAATTATGGTCAACTATCCTCATAAACTTTCATCAAAAAAAAAACACCAAGTCACCTCACAAACTAAAAATTTCGCAAATCGTGGGATGACCTTTGAAAAGATGATCAATGCTACAAACGAGTATTATCTGACACACGGTTTGGCTGTTATCCATAAAAAACCAACTCCTGTTCAGATTGTCCGCGTAGACTATCCTCAGCGTAGTCGTGCTAAGATTGTTGAAGCTTATTTTAGACAAGCATCAACTACCGATTATTCTGGAGTTTATGAAGGGTTTTACATCGATTTCGAAGCCAAGGAAACCAAGCAAAAACATGCGATTCCGATGAAGAACTTCCATCCTCATCAGATTCGGCATATGGAACAAGTCCTTGATCAAAAAGGGATTTGCTTTGTCCTTCTTCATTTTTCTTCTTATCAAGAAACGTATTTATTGCCGGCACTTGACCTCATCCGTTTTTATCATCAGGATATGGGGAAAAAGTCAATGCCGCTTGACTATATCAAAGAATTCGGTTATGTGATTGAGCAGTCTGCCTTTCCACAAATTCCTTACCTTGATACAGTCAAACAACATTTACTAGGTGGTAAAACAATATGAACAAACAAACTATCTTACGCATCGCTAAATACCTTGGCATTGGTGTAATTAGCTTATTTATCGCAGCTTTCCTACTTGGTGGTGGTGTATTTCTTTACTATGCAAACAAGGCTCCTGAACTTTCCGAGAGTAAACTTGTTGCAACTACATCAAGTAAAATTTATGATAGCAAAAATGAACTAATCGCAGATTTAGGTTCGGAACGTCGTGTTAATGCTCAAAGTAGTGATATTCCTACTGATCTTGTCAATGCGATTGTCTCTATCGAGGATCACCGTTTCTTTAACCACAGAGGAATTGATAGCATTCGTATAGCAGGAGCATTCCTTCGTAACCTTCGAAGCAATAGTGGTCTTCAAGGTGGATCAACTTTGACTCAGCAGTTAATTAAATTAACTTACTTTTCAACATCAACAGCTGATCAAACTCTATCCCGTAAAGTTCAAGAGGCTTGGTTAGCTATCCAGCTAGAGCGAACTGCAACTAAGCAAGAAATCTTGACCTATTACGTCAATAAAGTTTACATGTCAAATGGTAACTATGGTATGCAGACAGCTGCGGAAAACTATTATGGTAAGGACCTCAAAGACTTATCCATTCCTCAGCTAGCACTCTTAGCAGGTATGCCACAGGCTCCAAACCAATACGATCCTTATTCTAACCCTGAAGCAGCCCTTGAAAGACGGAACCTCGTTTTGTCAGAAATGCAAAAACAAGGTTACCTTACAGCCGAACAATATGAAACAGCCATCAATACTCCAATCACAGATGGACTTCAAAGTCTAAAATCTCTTAATAGCTATCCACAGTACATGGATAACTATCTTAAAGAGGTTATTGATCAAGTGGAGCAAGAAACAGGTTATAATCTATTAACAACAGGTATGGAAGTCTATACCAACGTTGACCCAGAGGTACAAAAACACCTTTGGGACGTCTATAATACTGATCAATACGTAAACTATCCTGATGATGATATCCAAGCAGCTTCTACTATCATTGATGTATCAAATGGTAAAGTGATTGCCCAACTCGGGTCTCGTCACCAAGCTAGCAATGTATCCTTTGGTACTAACCAAGCAGTGGAAACAAACCGTGACTGGGGTTCAACTATGAAACCAATTACGGACTATGCACCTGCACTTGAGTACGATATCTATGACTCAACTGCTTATATGCTTAAGGATGTACCATATAACTTCCCAGGTACTAGCACTCCAGTCTACAACTGGGATCGTAGCTATTATGGTAACATCACTCTTCAAACTGCTATCCAACAATCTCGTAACGTACCAGCAGTTGAAACTCTCGATAGAGTTGGACTAGATAAAGCCCAAAAATTCTTAAACGGACTTGGCATTGATTATCCAACCATGGTATATGCAAACGCAATTTCAAGTAACACGACTGAATCAGGTAAACAGTACGGTGCAAGTAGTGAAAAAATGGCTGCCGCCTATGCTGCATTTGCTAACGGTGGTATCTATCACAAACCAATGTATATCAATAAAGTTGTCTTTAGCGACGGTAGTTCAAAAGAGTTTTCTGATCAAGGTACTCGTGCTATGAAAGAAACAACCGCCTATATGATGACAGAAATGATGAAAACAGTATTATACTCTGGTACAGGTCGAGACGCTTATATTTCATGGCTTCCACAAGCAGGTAAAACTGGTACATCAAACTACACTGATGAAGAGATTGAAAACCACATTAAAACAAGTCAATTTGTTGCTCCAGACGAAATGTTTGTTGGTTATACCCGTAAATATTCAATGGCAGTCTGGACTGGTTACTCAAACCGCCTTACTCCAATCGTTGGTGATGGCTTTACCGTTGCCACTAGTATCTATCGTTCTATGATGCAGTATCTAGCAGAGGAAGATCATCCTGATGACTGGACAATGCCAGAAGGACTTTATAGAAGCGGTGATTACGTCTTCAAGAATGGGGCACGTAGCAACTGGATTCCACAATCAACTCAAGCAAGTTCGACAACAGAGAGCTCTAGCTCAAGTTCAACTTCAACAACTGAAAGTGAAAGCTCTTCAAACGAAAATACGAATGGTACTACTAATCCAAATGCAACGCAACCAAACTCATCTACAAATTCTCAACAACAAAACCAACCCCAACAAAATCCACGAAGACAGCAATAAAATATAGAAAAAACTGAGAATAACACCTCAGTTTTTCTATATAGTTTCTATCAAACTTTTTAAAAATATGTAGAGAAACAACTGAACAGGTTAAATACCTCAATCGCAACCTTATCCCAAACACATGATAAATAGTCGGGAAAACTGTTTAATATTATAGATAAAAGATACCTTATGTTTACGTAGATTATCTATGAACAGGGGCATGACTTAGAAATTCTAATCTACTACTTCAATGCAGGGATTAAACCAATAATCAACATGCTAAACTAAAGTCTCAGGAAGGGTATCAAAAGGCCAGACTTTTTGTCCGGCCTCTTTTTTATTATTTAACATGATTTGCAAGGTCTTCTTGCGCTTTTTTATTAGATTCTTCTTTTTCTTTCTTCCATTTATCTTGAGCTTTTTGATATTCATCAGCAGTTACTGGCTTATCTTGAAGTTCAAGGTATTTGTACAAGAGTGCTTCACTTGTTCCCTTGTTACCTGAGTAAGCAAATGGAAGTGTGAATGGCACCATCTTAGACAACATTGGACGTCCAGTTTGAGAAGTTGTTGGAATAATCAAAGCACTATCTGTCAACCAAGCTTGAGCAGCAGCATATTTATCATAGCGTTTTGAAATATCTGTGTCTTCATTTCCAGCTTCAACAACCATCTTTTCGTAATCTTCCAAACCAACTTGTTTAGCAGCTGCATTGTTTGTGCCTGAATCAAATCCTAGGTAAGTCTTAGTATTTTCACCTACTGATGGTTTGATGATATCAAGGTAAGTAGATGGGTCAATGTAGTCTGGAGACCAACCAACGTTATCTGAAAGGTCCCAATCTTCACCGGCAGCCGTTTCAGCAAAGTAAGTAACATTGAGGACTTCATCTTTTTGAAGTTGTTGAATGTCAATGACAACATTGTCAGTTCCTAACGTTGCTTCAAGTGATTGTTTCAATGATTGAACACGTTGAACTTTTGTAGTATTCGTTTGGTCAACTGGCATATCCAAGTGGATTGGGAATTGAACACCCTCTGCTTGGAGAGCTGTCTTAGCCTTAGCAAATTCTGCTTTCGCTTTTTCAGGATTGTAAAGACCATCTTGAGCGTCATCTAGATTGACATCTTTCCACTCATCACCATAGGTTACTAATTTTTCTTTAACTAATTCACCAAAGTTTTTACCATCTGCTTGAACAAATGTTGGTGGTACGAACAAGTTACGAAGAAGTTTTGTTGCTCCGCTTGCTCCATTAACTTGAGAAGCATAGGCTGTTCTATCAAAACCAAAGGCGATGGCTTGACGGAAGTCTTTGTTAAGGAGAGCTTTCTTAGTTGAAGTCTTTTGCTCGTCTGTAGTCTTAGAAGTATATTTGTAAGACTGACGGTCAATATTTGTACCAACTAAGAAGGTTGAAGAATCTTGTGGTGTATAAACGATATTGTCTTTAAACTCTTTTTCAAGTTCAGAGTAGCTTCCACTTGTTGGGAAGAGACGAGCCATTGAGAAACCACCATCTTTAAAGGTTTCTGCAAGTTTGTTATTATCTTGACCATCCCAGAATGAAAGTTTTACTTTATCAATATGAACATTGTCCTTATCCCAGTAGTTTGGATTCTTTTCAAATTCTACTGAAGATTTTGCTACCAATGATTTCAACAAGAAAGGACCATTATAAAGGATACTGCTTGGATCTGTTGCTTTAGCAAAGTCACTTCCTTTAGAAGTAAGAAATTCTTCATTGACTGGTGCAAGAATTCCCATGGTTGTCTTAGAGTTCCAGAAGCTTTCTGGTTTGTTCAAAGTGTATTGAACTGTTTGATCATCTACAGCCTTAATTCCAACTTCTGAGAAATCTTTAACTTCACCTTTTACATAAGCATCCAAACCTTTAATAGATTCTTGAACAAGATAAAGGGCTTCTGACTTATTGTCAGCCGCATACTTAAGACCTGTTACAAAGTCTTGCGCTTTAACTGGTGCATACTCTTCGCCTTCAGAAGTATACCATTTAGCATCTTTACGGATTGTGTAAGTGTAAGTCAACCCGTCCTTAGACACTGACCAATCTTCTGCCAAAGATGGCACGAAGTTACCGTAGCGGTCATTCTCCATCAAACCATCAACGACATTACTTGTGATATTAGCAACCGCAGCCTTACCAGTTGTCAGATAGTTGAGGCTGTCTGGATCTGTTTCATAAACATAAGAAAAAGTTTTCTCACCTTTTGCACTAGAGCCTGAGCCTGAACAAGCTGCCAAAACACCTGACGCTAACAGAGTCACTCCTGCTAGGGCCATTACTTTTGAAAATTTCATAATAAACTCCTTTTTGACTTTTTATACATTATAGTCCCTTTTCAGCCAAGTGTCAATACAATTTTCAGAATTTTTCCAATTGAATTGAAAACAATTGCCATTTTAAAATTATTTTTTACAGTCAGACTCTTTTATGGTATTCATATTTGGAAAATCTCTTTCTTAGCAGTTTTTAAGTAAATCTTTATGATATAATGAAAGGAGAAAGTTGAAAGGAAATACCATGTCAAAAGAAGTTATTGTTGAAAGTTTTGAACTTGATCACACCATTGTCAAAGCACCTTATGTCCGCTTAATTGGGGAAGAAACAGGTCCTAAGGGAGATATCATTTCTAACTTTGATATCCGCTTGGTTCAACCAAATGAAGACTCTATCCCGACTGCTGGCCTTCATACTATTGAGCACCTCTTGGCTAAGCTCATCCGTACTCGCATTGATGGTATGATTGATTGTTCCCCATTTGGTTGTCGTACAGGTTTCCATATGATTATGTGGGGACGTCATACTAGCGCAGAAATCGCTACTGTCATCAAGGATTCATTAAAGGAAATCGCTGAAACAACAACTTGGGAAGATGTCCCAGGAACAACCATTGAGTCTTGTGGTAACTACAAGGATCATAGCCTTTTCTCTGCTAAGGAGTGGGCAAAATTGATTCTTGAACAAGGAATTTCAGATGATGCCTTTGAACGTCATGTTATTTAACAATAGAAAAAGAACCAGCTTTTCAGCTGGTTCCTTTTTTATTTTCGAATTCTTGATTTAGGCTTTTTCACGAATGACCAAGACACCATCTTCCATGTCGGCTTCAAGGTGTTTAGCATCAAGATTATCCAAATGGAAGTCTGTTACTTTATCACGGATTTGTTGTTCAACTACTCGACGGAGTGGACGAACACCCATAACTTCATCATAACCTTCTTCAGTCATGTATTCTTTGGCTGCATCGCTCACTGCCAAGTCGATTTCTTTCTTAGAAAGTGTCTTATTGACATCAATCAACATCAAATCAACAATCTTAGAAAGGTCTTCTTTGCTCAAGTGTGAGAATTCAATCACAGCGTTGAAACGGTTGAGGAATTCTGGACGGAAGTAAGGTTTCAAACGATCCATCAATTCTGGTTTGTCTGCATCTTCTGTCAAGTTGGCTTCATAACCAAAGCCAGCATTTGAAGTTGCGATAATCACCGTATTCTTGAAATTTACCGTGTTACCTTGACCGTCTGTCAAACGACCATCATCCAATACTTGAAGAAGAAGAGTAATCACTTGAGGGTCTGCCTTTTCAATCTCATCAAGAAGGACAATTGAGTATGGATTACGACGAACACGTTCAGTCAAGGTATTGTTATTGTCATCGTAACCAACATAACCAGCAGTAGTACCAATCAATTTAGAAACGGCTGTGCGGTCGCTGTATTCAGACATATCCAAACGAATGATGGCATCTTTCGTTCCGAACATATCAAGAGCTAATTGTTTAGCCAACTCAGTCTTACCAACGCCAGTAGGTCCTACAAAGAGGAAGCTACCGATTGGGCGATTTCCTTCATCAAAACCTGCACGGTTACGACGAATAGCACGTGCCACTGCTTCAACGGCTTTATCTTGACCGATAACCTTAGTTTGCAAACGGTGGCCCATATCTTTCAAACGTTCAATATCAGTTGCACCCATTTGTGAAACAGGAATACCTGTCATACGTTCAACAGACTCAGCTACATCATTAACTGTTGCTGTAACCTTATGATCTTCAGTATGGTTGGCAATTTGTTTTTCAAGTTCTTCGATACGAATTTTTGCATTAAGGGCTGCTTCGTAATCTTCTTTAGCAGCTGCAGCTTCTTGTTTAGCTTTTTCTTCTTCAATTTCATGTTCCACAGCATGTACATCTGTCACTGGGTGTTGTGCTGCCAAGTGAGCAGCTGTCACATCGACCAAGTCGATAGCCTTATCTGGCAAGCTACGTTGTGGAATGTATTGAACAGAATAATCAACAGCAGCTTTCAATACTTCATCTGGCAAGATAACATTGTGGTGTTGTTGATAAAGATCACGAATACCTTGAAGAATCTTGAAAGTATCTTCAGCAGATGGAGCATTAACTTTTACTTCGTTGAAACGACGAGCAAGGGCAGCGTTTTTCAAGATTGTATTACGGTATTCATCTTGAGTTGTTGCACCAATCACTGTCAATTCCCCGCGTGAAAGAGCTGGTTTCAAGATATCAGCAAGACCTTTAGATCCTTGACCATCCCCTGTGCTACCTGCGCCAAGGATTTGGTGAATTTCGTCGAAGAAGAGGATAATATTTCCAGCTTCTTTGACTTCGTTTACCAAGTTTTGAATGTTTTCTTCAAAGCTACCACGGTATTGAGTACCAGCTTCAAGTCCAGAAATATCAATAGAAATGATTTCTTTGTTCTTGATTGCTGCTGGAACGTCACCATTCACAATAGCTTGAGCCAATCCTTCAACTACTGCCGTTTTACCAACACCAGCATCCCCAACAAGAACTGGGTTATTCTTTGTACGACGAGAAAGGATTTCAGATGTTTCTTGAATTTCCTTGTTACGTCCAATAACCGGATCTAACTTACCTTCACGCGCTTCTGCTGTTAAGTTACGTCCAAGTTTTGCAAGAATGCCATCTTGTTTCATAGCTTTACCTTGAACATACTGAGCTTGGTCACTTCCTTCACTTGGAAGTTGTCCTGTTTGACGATAAATAGCAAATTCTTCAGGTGTTACTTCACGACCGTTAATCAAGTAACGACGATTTTCAGAACTGTATCCACGCATACCGCCCATTAATTGGTTAAATAAATCATCCATGTTGTTAAAGTTATTAAAGTTGTTGTTCATATTTCATACCTCGTTTGTTTTCAAAATTAGTTAGTCAAATTAATTTGACTTTCCCTGACCTTTGTTTTAAAAAATTTAGACTAGCTACTTGCTACTCTACGTATAATTTCTGGTTTTTCTTTATCCAATGTAGATTTTGTAATTGGAATTCTAAAAATACTAATGTTAAACATAGGTTGCACCTCTTTTCTAGGTTTTACCCACACTTTGACCTTAAGATAAATTACACAATCACCTTAAAATCAAGGTTTTCTAAGGATTTCCTTATCCTTATGTTCTTAGTATATCACTTTGGTCAGTATTAGTCAAGAGATTTGACCAATTTTGACCATTTTTTTAAATATTTTTTTATAGCAAAAAAACCAGTCAAAGTGACTGGTTTTTATTTACTATTTATGAATCTTAGCTCAATGCATCATCCATTGAAAGAACTTCGTGGAAGACACGTTGTGTCAATTCAGTTTTTTGTTCTGGAGTGAGGTATTTAGTGTTTACACAGTATCCAGAGATACGTACGATTACGTCTTCACCTGACATGATCTTTTCGTAAACATCGTTCAAGTCCATAACGTTCAAGTTAACGTGTTGTCCACCGTTTTCGAAGTAACCATCAAGGATTGTTACCAAGTTATCAACTTGTTCGTCACGAGTCTTACCAAGAGCACGAGGTGAAACTTGAGTTGTCAATGAGATACCATCAGCTGCGTAACCAAAGTCAAGGCTAGCAAGTGAGTTCAAGTTTTGCAACCATCCACCTTTAGCTTTGTTAGATGGGTTAGCACCTGGTGAGAAGAATTCAAGTTTAGACAAGTTCACTGAACCATCTTCGTTGAGGTATACACCTTTGTGGACTGGTGAGTTACCAGTTTGTTTAGAGTAAGCAACGTTAGATGTGATTGTCAAAAGTGAAACTGTAGCTTCTGCATTCTTGTAAAGTTTGTGGCTACGTAGACGAGTTGTGTAAGCTTCGATCAACCATTCTGCCAATTCGTTTGAACGTGGGTCATCTTCACCCCAACGTGGGTATTCACCGATTGTTTCGTAATCGTAGATGTAGCCATTTTCATCACGGATTGGTTTAACTGTAGCGTATTTGATAGCTGACAATGTGTCAACAGTGTTAGCGAATCCACAGATACCGAATCCCATGTTAGCACGTTGTTTAGTTGGCAAGAAGGCCATTTGAACAGCTTCGTAGTTGTACTTATCAGTCATGTAGTGGATGATGTTCAAAGCATCTACGTAAGTGTCAGTCAACCAGTCAAGAGATTTTTCAAAGTTAGCTTTAACTGATTCGAATTCAAGAACTTCGTCACGGATTGGTTCGATATCAAATACTTTGTAGTCTTTATGAACATCATCGTAACCACCGTTCAAACCAGTAAGAAGAGCTTTAAGAACGTTAACGCGAGCACCGAAGTACTGGATGTTGTGACGTTGTTCTTCGTTTTCTGGGTCAAGTGGAGATACACAACATGAGATACAGCTCATTTCACCATATCCATCTTTAGCCATTGTTGTAACACCTTCGTATTGGATAGAAGAGTGTTTGTGGCTCATGTGCATACAGTAGCGACGGAAGTTGTATGGCAATTTGTCAGTCCAAAGAACTGTCAAGTTTGGTTCTGGAGAGTTACCGATGTTGTCAAGAGTGTTCAAGAAACGGTAGTCCATCTTAGTAACACGGTGACGACCATCGTTACCCATACCAGCCATTGAAGTTGTGATGAAGGTTGGGTCACCTGAGTACAATTGGTCATAAGCTTTTGTACGAGCAAATTTAACTGTACGAAGTTTCATAACGAAATCATCAACAAATTCTTGGATTTCTGATTCAGTAAATGTACCACGAGCAAGGTCACGTTCTGCAAAGATATCCAATACGATTGGCACACGTCCAAGAGATGTAGCCGCACCGTTGATAACACGGCAGACAGCCATAAAGGCAATGTTTACCCATTGGATAGCTTCTTTAACGTTCATCGCTGGTTTACGAACATCAACTCCGTAAAGGTCACCTAAGCGTACAACTTGTTGCAATGCTTGATATTGAAGGTTGATTTCTTCACGAAGACGGATTGTTTCTTCATCGATTTCTTCGATTGCGTTCCAGTCGTTAACTTTTTCTTGCATCAAGTAGTCTGCACCGTAAAGAGCAAGACGTGCATAAACACCGATGATACGTCCACGTGAGTATGCATCTGGAAGACCAGTTACAGTGTGAGCGTGACGAGCACGACGAATGTTTGAAGTGTAAGCACGGAAGATACCATCGTTAACAGTTGTTACGTATTTAGTGAAAATTTCGTGAACAGCTGGATCTGGTTCATATCCATTTTCTTTCAAAGTAGTTTCAGCCATACGGATACCACCTTTTGGCATGAAGTTCAATTTGAAGAGTTCATCGTTTTGGATACCATAAATCAATTCGTTTTCTTTGTCGATAAATCCAGCAGGAATATCAGCAATAGAAGTTGGACGAGTGTCCATTGGGAAACGAGTTTCTTCGTAGTGTGCTTTAGTTTCTTCTACGATTTTTTTGATGTGGAGTGAACGTTCTGTTGGTCCTGCAAGGAAGCTTTCGTCTCCATCGTAAGGTGTGTAGTTAGCTTGTACAAAGCGTGATACACTTGCTTTTTCTTTCCAGTCAACACCTTTAAAGCCTTCCCAGGCTTTGTCAAAAATATCTTGTGCTTCAACAACTGTCTTAACAACCATGTTAATGTCCTCTTTTTTCTTTCTAGTAACAGTCATCTGTTACATTCATGTATTCAGTATAACACACAGTAAACGATTTCAACAACTAAAAACTCACTTTTTTAACACTTTCTTTTCTAATACAGTTAAAAATATACCGCAAACTGTATTATATTTTTGAAAGAGATTATTTGATTTTCATTTTTTCAGAAAAAGAGTATAATAAAATTAAACAAACTAGCACTGAGAGGTTTCTCCATGTTGATTTTTCCACTAATGAATGATTTATCTCGTAAAATCATCCATATTGACATGGATGCCTTTTTTGCTGCGGTAGAAATTCGAGACAATCCCAAACTAAAAGGGAAACCCGTTGTTATCGGTAGTGACCCAAGAAAAACAGGAGGTCGCGGAGTTGTTTCGACTTGTAGTTATGAAGCGAGAACCTTTGGCATCCACTCAGCTATGAGTTCCAAAGAGGCCTATGAACGTTGTCCACAAGCCGTTTTCATTTCCGGAAACTACGAAAAATATACTGCTGTTGGTCAACAGATTCGAGCTATTTTTAAACGTTATACGGATAGGATTGAACCTATGAGTATCGACGAAGCCTATCTAGATGTGACTGAAAATAAGCTCGGTATCAAGTCTGCTGTCAAGATTGCTCGCTTAATTCAGCAGGATATTTGGCAAGAACTCCATCTGACCGCTTCTGCCGGTGTATCTTATAATAAGTTTTTAGCTAAAATGGCTAGTGACTATCAAAAACCTCGTGGTTTGACGGTCATTCTTCCTGATGAAGCCGTAGATTTTCTCCAACAAATGGATATCGCTAAATTTCACGGTGTTGGCAAGAAAACAGTTGAAAAACTCCATCAAATGGGTGTATATACGGGTACTGACCTTTTAGAGATTTCTGAAATCACTCTCATTGATCGTTTCGGAAGACTCGGTTTTGACCTTTATCGCAAAGCTCGAGGTATAGATAACTCTCCCGTTAAATCAAATCGTATCCGTAAGTCTATTGGTAAAGAAAAAACTTACAGTAAGATTCTAAGTCTAGATGAAGATATAAAAAAAGAGCTAACTCTCCTTTCGGAAAAAGTGGCCCTTAGTCTTCAAAAACATGAAAAAAGTGGTAAAATCGTCATTTTGAAAATCCGCTATGCTGACTTTTCTACTTTGACAAAACGAAAAACACTGAGCCAACAAACACAAGACTCTGAAGAAATCGCACAAAGCATTATCCAACTCTACGAAACACTTAGCGATAAAGACAAGGGTGTTCGCTTATTGGGAGTCACTATGACAGGATTTTAAAAACCTTGAAGGAATCTTCCCTCAAGGTTTTTTTCTTATACAAATAATCGTACAAAGGTATAAAGTAGCAAGACACTACCAAGGACAATGCGGTATTTACCAAACATCGTAAAGTCGTGTTTTTTAACATAGCTGGTCAAGAAACGAATGGCAACCATGCTGACTGCAAAAGCTACTACCATGGCTACTAAGAGCAAGAAGAATTGACCAAAACTCAAAACTTCTCCTGCCTTGATAAATTTAAAAATCTTCAAGGCACTAGCTCCAAACATAACTGGAATTCCTAGATAGAAGGTAAACTCAGTTACCACCGAACGACTGGTTCCGTTTAACAAACCACCGACGATAGTTGCACCTGAACGGCTAGTCCCAGGTAAAAGAGCCAAGACTTGGAAAAGTCCGATATAGAGGGCCGTTTTATAAGGCAACTTGTCTAGCTCTGTGACTGTTGGCTCAATCGCTTGCGCTTTGTTACGTTTTTCAAGATAGATAAAGGCAACCCCATAAACAATCAACATAATGGCTACTGAAACCATATTGTGGAAGTGAGTATCAAACCAATCATCAAACTTAAAGACTAGAAGAAGAGGGAGAGTCGCAACAAATACTTTAGACCATAATTGCCAAGTTCTACGAACTTGAACTTTATCCTTACCTGGTTTGAAGGGATTAAGTTTGTTAAAGTAGATAACCATAACGGCTAAGATAGCGCCCAGTTGAATAACTACGTTAAACATAGACATAAAGGCTTCATTTTGATCTTTATACTGGATAAACTCTTCTGCTAAAATCAAGTGACCTGTACTTGAAATCGGCAACCATTCCGTAATTCCTTCAACAATCCCAAAAAAGATAGATTTTAAAATTTCAATAAGATACATAGATAACTCCTTTTTCTATCCTCCATTATATCATACTTTTAAAGGCTGTGTTGAGTTTTCTTTAGAAAGCACCAATACTTCCACCACCGCCACCGCCTGAGAAACCTCCACCAGAGCTACCGCTTCCAGATGATACAGAGAAGGTACTTGCTGTATTTGCGACCGAAGTGTATTGATTAATGTGAGCAGCAGATGTATGAAACTGTTTATCCCAGCCACAAGATACATAAAGATTCATAGTTTCGTTTTCAAGTTGAATATTGTGGAGCTTCATGATCTTATTCACTTTCTTTGCGTATCCATACAGAGTTGCATAAACCAAAAGACGATTCCAAAGTACAATGCTCTCTAGTTCAGCCTTATCAAGATGAGCAATATCACGAAGCATATTTTCAAAACTTGTCCAAAGGTAATAGGCTTCTGCCCCTTCTTCGTTTAAGACTCCATCACGAGATGGACCTCGAGTCACAAAATAAACTAAGGCACTGGCAAGTAAGCCTATTAAACCTAGGGAAAGTAAAGGAAATGAAAAATAACCACGTGTTCGCAGGCTATAATAGAAGATAAGAAGGCCTATTAAACCTGTTATAGCTGAACAGACTTTCATCCCATTCACAAGACTACTTTCTTTATCAGTCAAAGGACGATAATAGCTTGGAAGACGTAGAATTTTTACCTTGTCTCGAACACAACTTTGCATACGTTCAAGCCGTCTCTCGAAGGAACGCTTGAGATGCAAGCCGAATTCTCGAATATGCTGCTCATCAGCTTCCTTAGCTCCATGGAATAGTCCTGAAGAAACTTGATACTCTGGAAAAAGGTCTGAAAGAGCTAGTTCTTTATTAGTTGAGAGAGTCATCCGCAAGCATTCTTTTTCAAAATTCGACAAGCCTTTTTCACTATTGATTTTCAAACAGGGTTCCTCCTCACCCTGAAAAATGGATAAATGCCCCCGATCAACTAAGTCTAGCAAAGTCGCCTGAATCAATCGTTCAAAAGAGAATTTGCCAAACTTCTTCTTATTCAAGGGACTGATTTCCTCCAAGGAGGTAGAGTAAATAGCCTCCGCCAAAACCATTGGAGGTAGGTCCATTGGAGGTTCGTAGAGTCGATGATCCTTGGGATGTACCTTTTTGAGGGCCGTATGTTTACGAAATGCTCGATAATACATGATGGTCATCATCAATAACACGATAAAGATTATTGGAAAAATCCACTTTATCATGAGGCTGGCTTGCACTTTGCTAGCTTTTATTTCTATTTCAATTTTTTTAAAATCTCTTAAACGCTCTTCTTCCAGTCCTTGGCTTGGAGCTACCGAGAAAGCCTCCCTGGGCCAATAGGCATGTAGCTCAACTTGACGTTTTCTAGGAAGATTTTTCATCTTCACCCGATAAATATCATTTACTTTTTCGATACTACCCTCATTGAGGAGCTTCCCAGTATGAAAAAAGACTTTCTCTGCCGGACTATCTGAAGTTACTCGAAATTCTAAGTCTTTGATGTCTCCTGAACTATCTGTCAGTGGTTGCCAATTCAGCTCAGCAATATCCTGATATAAGAAAAGAAGATTTTTCAATTGCCAGGTAATAGTTACACGTACAGTATCTCCAGCTTTTCCTGGATTTAAAATTATTACTTGATAGCCTTTCCCATTTTCCTTTGTGTAGGAAAGGGCATCTTCTATAATTTCCCCATTCTTTGATACTAGCACAGTTGGATCATCATCAATCTCAAAGCCTTCTGGCATTTTCCCTGCTTTTCCTAGTCCGACCGATTGACCATTAAAATCGTCTTTAAAACGATAGGTGATTGTTTGTTGGAAAACTGCTGTATTATCTGCATGAATATTCAAATCTCCCTTATAAGATAGGATATCAAAGTCTACAGCAAAGACCAGGCGCGGTACCAATAGCAAACAGGTAAACACCAAAGTAAATAGCCATCTTTTTTTCATCGTATACTCCCTTTCAAGTTTTTTCACTATTATATCATTTTTCACAAGTAAGGGTTTACTAAGATTGAAAAAGTTCCGCTTTTTCGATACAATAGAGAGAAGCAATTTTAGACTAAAAATAGGAGAAATCATGAAAAAATTATGCTTAACTATCCTTGCTAGCCTAGCCCTTACTTTAGGACTAGTTAGCCAGGTCCAAGCCGATGAATATTTACGCATCGGTATGGAGGCAGCCTACGCACCCTTTAACTGGACTCAAGATGACGACAGTAACGGCGCTGTCAAAATCGATGGAACCAACCAATATGCTAATGGTTACGATGTCCAAATAGCTAAAAAGATTGCTAAGGACCTAGGCAAAGAGCCCTTGGTTGTTAAAACCAAGTGGGAAGGACTTGTTCCAGCCCTTACTTCTGGTAAGATTGATATGATCATTGCAGGTATGAGCCCAACTGCTGAACGCAAACAAGAAATTGCATTTTCAAGCAGCTACTATACTAGCGAACCAGTACTTTTGGTCAAAAAGGATTCTGCCTATGCAAACGCCAAATCACTAGAGGACTTTAGCGGAGCAAAAATCACTTCTCAACAAGGTGTTTACCTTTATGATTTGATTTCACAAATCTCAGGTGCTCAGAAGGAAACTGCCATGGGAGATTTCGCCCAAATGCGTCAAGCTCTTGAAGCTGGTGTCATTGATGCCTATGTTTCTGAACGACCAGAAGCTCTCACCGCCGAATCAGCAAACGCTAAGTTCAAAATGATTCAGCCTGAACCTGGTTTTAAAACTGGTGAAGAAGATACCTCTATCGCTATCGGTCTTCGTAAGGATGACGAACGTATCAGCCAAATCAATGCCAGTATTGAAACCATTTCTAAAGATGAACAAGTTGCGCTCATGGATCGTATGATCAAAGAGCAGCCAGCAGAATCTACAACGACAGAAGAAAGCAACAGTAATTTCTTTGGTCAAGTCGCTAAAATTCTGACTGAAAACTGGCAACAACTCTTGCGTGGTGCTGGTATTACTCTTCTCATTTCAATTATCGGTACCATCGTTGGTCTCGCTATCGGTCTTGCTATCGGTGTCTTCCGTACGGCACCTCTATCTGAAAACCAATTTATCTTTGGCATCCAAAAACTAATCGGTTGGATTCTCAATATCTATATCGAAATTTTCCGTGGAACACCTATGATTGTACAATCTATGGTTATCTACTATGGAACTGCTCAAGCTTTCGGAATCAATCTAGACCGTACGCTAGCTGCTATCTTTATCGTTTCAATCAACACCGGTGCCTACATGACCGAAATCGTCCGTGGTGGTATTCTGGCTGTTGATAAGGGACAATTTGAAGCAGCAACTGCACTTGGCATGACTCATAACCAGACCATGCGTAAGATTGTTTTGCCTCAAGTTGTTCGAAATATTCTACCAGCAACTGGTAATGAGTTCGTCATCAACATCAAGGATACTTCTGTATTGAACGTTATCTCTGTTGTAGAACTTTACTTCTCAGGAAATACAGTAGCAACACAAACCTACCAGTACTTCCAAACCTTTACCATCATCGCAGTTATCTACTTTGTCCTCACCTTCACAGTAACGCGTATCCTACGCTTCATCGAAAAACGTATGGATATGGATACTTATACAACAGGTGCTAACCAAATGCAAACGGAGGATTTGAAATAATGAGTCAACCAATCCTTGAAATCAAACACCTCAAAAAATCCTACGGGCAAAACGAGGTCCTAAAAGACATCTCTCTCACTATTCATAAAGGAGAAGTGATTTCTATCATCGGTAGTTCCGGTAGTGGTAAATCAACCTTCCTACGTTCTATCAACCTTCTCGAAACACCAACTGAAGGTGAGATCCTTTATCACGGTGAAAACGTACTTGAAAAAGGGTATAACCTCACTCACTATCGTGAAAAACTAGGCATGGTTTTCCAATCCTTTAACCTCTTTGAAAATCTCAATGTTCTTGAAAATACGATTGTTGCACAGACTACTGTCCTCAAACGTGAACGATCAGAAGCAGAGAAAATTGCTAAAGAAAACCTTGAAAAGGTTGGAATGGGAGAGCGCTACTGGCAAGCTAAACCAAAACAACTTTCTGGTGGTCAAAAGCAACGTGTAGCCATTGCTCGCGCGCTTTCTATGAATCCTGATGCCATTCTCTTTGACGAGCCTACTTCAGCCCTTGACCCTGAAATGGTCGGTGAAGTTCTAAAAATCATGCAAGAACTAGCTCAAGAAGGCTTGACAATGATCGTTGTTACCCACGAAATGGAATTTGCTCGTGACGTATCACACCGTGTCATCTTTATGGACAAAGGTGTGATTGCAGAAGAAGGCAAACCTGAAGATTTATTTACAAATCCTAAAGAGGAACGTACAAGAGAATTTTTACAACGCTATTTAGGATAAGATAAAAGCGATTGGATAAACCTCTTAAACCAAGAGTTGTTTTCCTATTCAAACCCCAATCAACATTGAGTCAAAGGCTTATAAACATAAAAATCAAGGTCGGAGTTTTTTATCCCGACCTCTTTTTATATACTTTAAAAATCACTTTTATCCCTTCTTCTGTTTCCTGAGCAAGTATTACTTGTAGCTATATTACTAATCTTTTATTTGATTTTCATGAGTGATACTCAATGAAAATCAAAGAGCAAACTAGGAAGCGAGCCGCAGGCTGTACTTGAGTACGGCAAGGCGAAGCTGACGTGGTTTGAATTTGATTTTCGAAGAGTATGAGATCACTCAGCTCCCTGTCAACCTAGTTCATTCTAACAAATAGATTTGTTGAGTAGGTCATAGTATGGCTATTTCTCCATTCCATAAATAAAAGCAGACCCTAATTAGAGTCTGCTTGTATCCAAAGATTAATCTTCAAATTTTTCATGATTTTTTTCATAGAAATCAATTAATCCAAGGGCTGTTTCAAAGGAAATATTTTTAACTTTTGCACGTCCTTGAGCTAGAGCAATGATAGACATTTCACGTGCATTCGTTTCTTTAGAAATACGATAACCAGTGATCTTCTTATCACGAACCCAGCTAACAACTGATTCTACTTTTTCAAAGTTAGTCTTAGCCATGTTTTTCTCCTATTTTATTCTTTACGATATTTAATTGTATACGTTTTTATGGCATTTGTCAATAAAAAAACATATATCCAATCAAATAAGACGTTAAGATTACATTTACTTAGCTTTCAAAGCCGATAATATATGGGTTCGTATATCTTCAACTCCGTTAGGATTTGCTGGTAAGAAAATTGTATTATTACCTTGTTTTTCTGCAAAATTATTCAATGTATCTAAATACTGGTTAGTTAACAAGATTGACATGATTTGCTCTTCAGTTAATTCAACATTGGCTCCTTTTAACTCTTTAATAGAATCAGCAAGTCCATCAACAATTGCTTTTCGTTGCTCTGCGATCCCCACACCATGTAGGCGATCCTTTTCTGCCTCTGCTTCGGCCGCTGTTACGATCTTAATTTTATCTGCTTCGGCCAATTCTTGTGCTGCTACTCTCTTACGTTGAGCAGCATTGATTTCATTCATAGATTGCTTGACTTCCGCATCCGGCTCTACTTTGGTAATGAGCGTTTTGACGATAATGTACCCATACGTTGACATTTCTTCCGCTACTTGTTTTTGAACTTCTAATGCAATTTCATCCTTTTTCTCAAACAATTCATCCAAAGTTAACTTAGGAACTGATGAGCGCAATGCGTCTTCAATATAAGATTTGATTTGAGCCTCAGGTCTCATTAGTTTATAGTAAGCATCTGTAACATTTTGTTCATTTACTCGGTACTGTGTCGCAACATTCATCGTCACAAATACGTTATCTTGAGTCTTGGTTTCCACAACGATTTCACTTTGCAAGAGACGCAGTTGTACACGAGCTGCAATTTTATCAATCCCAAATGGTGCTCTTAGGTGAATACCACTATTGCTCAATTTTTGATACTTACCAAATCGTTCAATGATAGCTACTGATTGTTGTCGAACAACATAGATTGAGCTCATTAATATAGCTCCTACAATAAGCATTAGAATAATTAGAACAAGTATAACTTTTAAAACCATGGGAATCTCCCCCTTTCTTCACTTACATTATAGCACTAGTAAATAGGTTAGGCAAATAATATGATAAAAATTTCATAGCATATTAAACAAGCATATTATATAGGGTCTCATTCCCATTCAAGTTAATATAAGACGGGTCGAATTTTTCCATCCGGTGAATCAATCCAGCATAATCATGTTTATCAGCAAGTGCAATCCCTATTAGTACTGGACCAGTTCCTTTGCTAGCTCGTTTGATATATTCAAAACGAGTAATATCATCATGAGGTCCTAAGATATCATTTACAAACTCTCGAAGTGCTCCCGGACGTTGTGGGAAATTCACTACAAAGTAATGCTTGATACCATCATAAATCAAGGCACGTTCTTCCATCTCTGGCATACGGTTAATGTCATTATTCCCTCCAGAAATGATACAACAAATAGTCTTGCCTTTAATATAATCGGATAATACTTCTAGAGCTGCAACACTAGCAGCACCCGCAGGTTCTGCTACGATACCTTGTTTAGAGTAGAGATCAATTAAGGTCTCAGAAATCAAGCCTTCATCTACTCCGATAAGAGTTTCTACATGTTTGCGTGTTGCTTCATAGGTCAACTGTCCTACCTTTTGCACTGCAATTCCATCCGCAAACTTATCAATTTCTTTAAGTTTAACCGGTCCTCCAGCTTCAAAGGCAGCCTTCATAGAACGAGCACCTTCAGCCTCTACTCCAATGACCTCAATCTGAGAATTTGTTTCTTTAATATAAGTAGAAACACCTGAAATGAGACCTCCGCCTCCAACAGGTACCAAGACAGTATCAAATTCAATAGATTCTTTACGAGCTTCTTCTAAAATTTCATAGGCTACTGTCCCCTGACCAGCTTGAACATAGGGATCATCAAAGGGATCAATAAAAGTACGATTTTCAGCTACGGTAAAGTCTTGAGCAGCCTTGGCTGAAGCATCAAAAGTATCCCCTACTAATTTAATGGTTACAAAATCACCACCAAAAAAACGAACCTGACCAATTTTTTGTTGAGGTGTCGTAATTGGCATAAAGATTGTTGCAGGAATCTTCATCTCATTACATGTGTAGGCAACTCCTTGAGCGTGATTTCCCGCTGAAGCACACACTACACCACGTTCACGTTCCTCTTTTGTCAATTGGGAAATAGCGTAATAAGCCCCACGAATTTTAAAAGAACGGACACGTTGAGCATTTTCCTTTTTAAGATAAATTTTCGCTCCGTATTTTTCGGATAAATAATGATCGTAGTCAAGTGGTGTATTGGCTACTACACCATTCAAAACCTTGTGGGCTTTCACCACATCTTTTGCACTTAGCATAATCTCCTCCTAGATGAGTTTTCAAGATAAAAAGCGAGTTAGGTTCCCCCCAACTCGCCTTCTGTTTATATTCTTAAAAATTAGTTGTAGATCTTGAATGCATCATCGTCGTTTTTACCGACAAATGGCATTGCTTTACGCAATTCTGCACCAACTTTTTCAATTTCAAGGTTAGCTGCTTGTTCACGGTAGGCAGTCAATTTTGGACGTCCAGCTTTGTAGTCATTTACAAAGTCGTTGGCAAATTTACCATTTTGGATGTCCGCAAGAACTGCTTTCATATTTTCTTTGACTTGTTCAGTGATTACACGTGGACCTGAAACATAGTCACCATATTCAGCAGTGTTTGAAATTGATTGACGCATTTTCTTGAATCCACCTTCGTAGATCAAGTCAACGATCAATTTCATTTCGTGAAGAACTTCAAAGTAAGCCAATTCTGGAGCATAACCAGCTTCTGTCAAGACTTCAAAACCAGCTTCAATAAGGGCAGTCAAACCACCACAAAGTACTGCTTGTTCACCAAACAAATCTTCTTCAGTTTCTTCTTTGTAAGTTGTTTCAAGAAGACCTACACGAGCTGCACCAACACCTTTACACCAGTCCATAGCGATGTCTTTAGCATTTCCTGTTGCATCTTGGTAGACAGCGTAAAGCGCTGGAACACCAAATCCTTCTTCGTAAGTACGACGTACCAAGTGTCCTGGTCCTTTAGGAGCACACATGAAGACGTCAACATCTGCAGGAACTTTGATGAATTCGAAGTGGATGTTGAAACCATGTGCAAAACCAACAGCATTTCCAGCTTCCAAGTTTGGTGCAATTTCTGCTTCGTACAATTCTTGTTGGATTTCGTCTGGAGCCAAGATCATGATAACATCAGCTAATTTAGTTGCTTCTGCTACTGTGTATGTATCAAAACCATCTTCTTTTGCTTTGTCAAAAGATTTACCTGGGCGTACACCGATGATCACATCACGACCTGAATCACGCAAGTTTTGAGCGTGAGCATGACCTTGTGAACCATAACCGATAACGGCGATTTTTTTACCGTCAAGTGCTGCTACTTTTACATCTTTTTCGTATTCCATTTGAACTGCCATAGTTTTTTCTCTCTTTTCTATTTTTATTGCCTATTAGGCTAGTTTAACAAATTGAGGTTGGATTTTTAGTCGCGGGTAAATCCAGTTGCACCCGTACGAGCGATATTCTTAATACCATATGGTCGAATCACTCGAATCAAAGCTTCACTCTTCTCTGCATTCCCAGTCATCTGAATGGTAATGGAACTTGGAGCTACATCGACTACTGTTGCACGGAAAGGTTGGATAATAGCCAAAATTTCTGCACGTTTTTCAGCAGGCGCTGAAACCTTTATAAGAATTACTTCTCGTTCTAAGTGGGGCTGATCCGTGATATCACGAATACGAATCACATCAATCTGACGATTAAGTTGTTTGATGATTTGCTCAACCTCATCATGTGAGGCAACATCGATGATAATGGTAATTCGTGATACATTAGGATTTTCCGTTGCACCCACAGAAATGCTTTCGATATTGACTTGACGTCTCGATAAGACTCCTGTGAAGCGATTGAGAACACCTGAACGGTTTTGAAGTTTGGCTGTTAACATTCTACGCATTAAACTTCACCCCCAACATCTCATGATTACTCTTACCAGCTGGGACCATCGGTAAAACATGTTCTTTCCGAGAAATGTCTACTTCAATAAACATTGGTTCATCTTCCATAATGACTTCCAAATCCTTCTCAAGAGTTTCAGGATTATCAAACTTATAATTCTTAATTCCATAGGCTTGAGCCATCAATTGGAAATCTGGAAGGCTATCAAAGACCGACTCTGAAGTTCGACCATCATAGAAGGCTTCTTGCCACTGACGAACCATCCCGAGTGAATGGTTATTAAGCATGATGACCTTGATTGGAATCTTGTAAATATTTAAGATTGCCAATTCCTGATTGGTCATCTGGAAACCGCCGTCTCCGACAAAGAGAACAACTTCTTTATCTGGATTAGCAATCTTAGCACCAATAGCTGCCGGGACTCCGAATCCCATGGTTCCTAGACCACCTGATGTTACCAATTGACGCTCGTTTTGGTAAGGATAATATTGAGCCGTCCACATTTGGTGTTGTCCAACGTCTGTTACGACAATGGCATCGCCATTGGTCAACTCACCGACGCGTTCAATAACTGCTTGGGGTTGTACAACTCGTTCTTTCTTATCATATGAACGAACACGATTCTTATCTTTGGTAACTTTTTCAATCCACTTTTCAGTATTGTTACGAACGATTGGCTCAGCTAGTAACTGCTGCAAGGCCTTTTTCGCATCACCGACAACTGGAATATCAACTGCGATAATCTTACCAATCTCTGCAGGATCGATATCAATATGCGCTACTTTTGCATTCTTAGCAAAGGTTTTAGGATTTCCAGTCAAACGATCATCAAAGCGGCAACCAATAGAAATCATAAAATCAGCCTCAGTCATGGCAATATTTGCTGCAAAGGAACCATGCATTCCACCCATTCCCAAAAACAGTGGATGGCTAGTTGCAATTGTTCCCTGTCCCAAAAGACTTGTCACAACTGGAATTTGATAACGCTCTGCAAATTCATTTAACTCCCCTGCAGCCTCAGCATAGCTAATTCCACCACCAGCTAACAAAACTGGCTTCTTAGCCTTAGAGAGTTGCTTCAAGATCTTCTTGATTTGCATATCATTTGGCTCAAGTGTTGGCTGATAACTTGGTAAATCTATCTCTGGAGAGTAAATGAAGTCTGTCTCAAGCGCAGAAACATCTTTTGGTAGGTCAATGACGACTGGCCCTGGACGACCTGTAGTCGCAATATGCACAGCTTCTGTAATAATTCGCGGAATATCCGCAGTTTCTCGAACCTGATAATTGTACTTAGTGATTGGCATGGTGATACCAACGATATCAGCTTCTTGAAAAGCATCCTTACCGATTCCCGCTCTTGCAACTTGTCCTGTGAAGACCAAAAGGGGAACACTATCGCTCATAGCATCTGCGATCCCTGTAATGGCATTTGTAGCTCCTGGTCCGCTTGTGACGACTGCAACACCCAGTTTTCCTGTTGACTTAGCATAACCTTCAGCTTCGTGAAGACAGCCCTGCTCATGGCGACCTAGAATATGGCGGATTCCCTTAAAATTATAAATAGCATCATATAAAGGAAGTACTGCTCCACCAGGATAACCAAAAATCGTGTCGATTCCTAAGTCGCGAAGTGTTTCCAAAACAAGATCCGATCCCGTCTTAGGTGAGTCTAAAATGATTTTCTCCATCGTTCCCCTTTCTCTTATCTTAAAAATAGCTTGTTACTATCATACCATTTTTTCAAAAATTTTCAAGAGAAAAGAGCAAATTTTCTGAATTTTCTATCTAGATACTTTACAATATCAAATAGATTAGAAAGTTTATACGTATTTATATTTTTTGAATAGAAAAAGGTTGAGACAAAATGTCCCAACCTTTTGATTCTTTACTAATTAAAGTGAGTTAACGTCAACCTTGATACCAACACCTTGAGTAGTTGTGATTGTCAAGCTTGTTACGTAAGTTCCTTTAGCAGTAGCTGGTTTAGCTTTTTGAATTGTTTCGTTGAATGCTTTGAAGTTTTCAACCAACTTGTCAGCTTCAAATGAAACTTTACCGATGATCGCTTGTACGATACCTGCACGGTCTGCACGGTAAGTGATTTTACCACCTTTAGACTCCTCAACTGCTTTAGCAACATCCATTGTTACAGTACCAGTTTTAGGGTTTGGCATCAAGTTACGAGGTCCAAGGACACGTCCAAGACGTCCAACAAGAGCCATCATGTCAGGTGTAGCGATAACTACGTCGAAGTCCAACCAACCGTCGTTGATTTTAGCAACAAGGTCATCTTCACCAACGAAGTCTGCACCAGCAGCTTTTGCTTCTTCAGCTTTTGCACCACGTGCAAATACAAGAACGCGAGCTGTTTTACCAGTACCGTTTGGCAATACCATTGCTCCACGGATTTGTTGGTCAGCTTTTTTAACGTCAATGTTCAAGTTGTAAGCAACTTCTACAGTTGCATCAAATTTTGCAAAGTTAGTTTCTTTTGCAAGAGCTACAGCTTCTTCTACGCTGTATGCTTTTGTGCTGTCGATCTTCTCAAGAGCAGCACGAAGTTGTTTGCTTTTTTTAGCCATTTTCTATTCTCCTTGTAAGTGGTTCAATCGATTTTCATCTCCCACGTCACTTCTCGAAATGATGAAGTCTTGCGGGTTATATAGGGATGTTATTGATTAGTCAACAACAGTGAATCCCATAGAACGAGCAGTACCTTCGATCATACGCATTGCAGACTCAATGTTTGCAGCGTTCAAATCTGGCATTTTAGTTTCTGCAATTTCTTGTACTTGTGCACGAGTAACTGTAGCAACCTTAGTTTTGTTAGGTGTACCTGATCCTTTTTCAACACCTGCAGCTTTTTTCAAAAGAACAGCAGCTGGTGGTGTTTTTGTAACGAAAGTAAATGATTTGTCTTCGTATACTGAGATAACAACTGGAATGATCATACCAGCTTGGTCAGCAGTACGAGCGTTGAACTCTTTTGTGAATCCCATGATGTTGATACCAGCTTGACCAAGAGCAGGTCCAACCGGTGGAGCTGGTGTAGCTTTACCAGCAGGGATTTGCAATTTTACAAGTTTTTCGACTTTTTTAGCCATTTTTAAATCCTCCTTTGTGGTTTTGGCGGTAATTTAGAGATTTTTACCTCCCACAAGTATGCTTTACACATACCCATCTATTATACACTATTTTTAAAAAAATGCAAGAGAAATTTTTATTTTTGATATTTCTTTCTGTTACAATTTTTTTGGTGAAATCAATCTTTAGAATCTTCTATCACGATGGAGTGAATTCATTCAATCAAAGTCAGTACAAAACTCACTCCATTTTCAGTAGCGCCTCTTTCCACAAATCCAAGAGACTCAAAACATCTTCTAGAGATACGATTGAAAGTATAGATTTCTTGAACTTTCAATTGTTTCCAACCCTTTTGCCGAGCTAGATCAATCAAAGCCTTCAAAACCTTGCGTCCAAGTCCCTGATGTTGATAAGTTGTATTGCCAATCACAATAGGAAGATTCTCCTGAGATAAGGTGACATCCCCAATTGGAAGCCACTCTCCCTTTTCTCGAAACTCAATCCAGAACAAATCCCCGTGTCTTTCTAAATAGGAATACATGGCATTTAATTTTTCCGGACTATAAGGTATTCTAATACCGTCTACAAGTTCCACCAAATCCACATCTTGATACCAGGCCAAAGCTGCATCATGATGATCCGCTAAAAAATAGGGAACTAGACGCAAGGAATCATCTATCTGAATGATTTTTGTCATCATTTTCTAATCCTAATACTAGCTCCGCTGCTTGATTAAAACCATCACACCAGTTATACCATTTTGCTTCATACTCATCTTGAGGTAAGATATGATCTTTTAAATCCAGAACAGAGTATATCTTTCTTTTCTCACAAGCCTGCGCATAGAGATGATAGAGTTCATCACCTCCATCTCTATCCCACTCAGCAGAAATCGTATTCTGGCCTATCAATAAAGCCTGATAAGCCCTGTGATGCCCATCTGTAATCAACAAATAATCTCCAAATGCAAGAACACTGATTGGATTGATATTGTGCTTTTCTACCGATTGATAAAGCATCTGGATATTTTGTAATTTCTTTTTTGATAAGTATAGTTGACTCGGATGAAGATCTTTTATGTTGACTTCCATTTCTTCCTCCTCAAGAAGGGTTAATGCCTACTTCTGCTTTCCTTTGAAGCGCCATTGAAAACGCAGTTTATCATAGAAAGGAAACTCCATAAACAAAACTCCTAGGCCTACACAAAGGCTGGCAATCACATCTGATGGATAGTGAACTCCCAGATAAATTCTTGATACCAATACACTGACGATGTATAAACTTAGTAAGATTTGCACTACTTTTCTCCAAGTTGTATTCTTAATCCGTTGGCTCAAAATCACAATCAAAGTTCCAACCATAATCGTTACTGCCAGAGAATGTCCACTAGGAAAAGAAAAACCTTTTTCCTCTACTAGATGTACTATTTCTGGTCTAGGTCGTTGGTAGATATTTTTAAAGGTTACGATTAAGATTCCAGCTAAAGTCAAATTCCCCAGCATGAGATAACTTTCCAGTTTCCATTGCTTACGGTAAAAAATAAAAGCTACAATGAGAACCCAAGTGATAATGACTGGGATATCAATTAAATGTGTGATTGTTCTGAAAAGAACGGTCAAGGAAGCAGGTAAGTCACCTCGAATAGCAGTCTGGATTGGTTGATCAAAGCCAATCAGCATATTAGGGTAAAACTTGACAATATAACCTAAAATTACAAAAAGCAAAAGGGCAAAAGAGCCCTTCATCAAATATGTTTGTTTATCTTTCATAGTATTTTAAAGTTGGTTTCAAAAGGACAAACAACAACCAGAAAGAGATGGCAAAGATAATACCTTCAATCAGATTAAAAGGCAAGACCATAGTCATCAGGTAGTTGCTCAATCCTAAGATTTTCTCAATATCAAAATTAGCAAACTTAGCGTACAAAGGAACAGCATAGACGTAGTTCAGAACTAGCATAGCTAGAGTCAAACCAAGCGTACCAGCTAGTGAAGCTAGGACGAAACGCATGGTTGTTCGCTCTTTTTTCCAAATCAAACCAAAAGCAAGCACAAAGACTCCCAAGGCAACAATATTCATCGGTAAACCAATATAGGTACTAACCCCTTGATTGTTCAAAAGAATTTTCAACAAGGACCGAAGGAAAAGCACTCCAAAAGCTGCTGGTAAATCCAAGACTACCAAACCCACAAGGACCGGTAAAATACTGAACTCAATCCTCAAAAAGGATGCCGCTGGCAAAAGCGGAAAGTCAAAGTACATCAACACAAATGAAAGCGCTGATAGAATTGCAATGGTCGAAAGTCGACGTGTGTTTGTCATAACAGGTTCCTCCAATTTTCTATAAAATCAGAAGAAGTTGGAAAGGATTCCTCTATCTACCCTCTATTTTTATTTTTAAATTCCAAAAGTTTCCCCTCACTCTGTTTAAGCAAGCGGTTGCAATTTACCTATAAAAAATCAATTAGAATAGACAAAGCCATTCTTTCGTCTTCTCCCATCCAGACTATACTGTCGGTTGTGGAATCTCACCACATCAGCTTGCGCTCGCGGACTTCTTTTAGAGTAAGGAAATGGAGATTTTTCTTTTAGACTAGGCGACAAGCTGTAGGCATAACTTTTGGTTAGGCAAAGCTTGGCAACAAAGTATAAAAGGAAAAGAACATTTCCGAGTAAAAGTCACCGCCGGTCGGGAATCTCACCCAGCCCTGAAGACCCCTTTATGATAACAAAAAAAGCTTGCAAGCGCAAGCATTTTATCTAAGTGTTTATTTCAATTTATCTGTTTCATAAGTGTGAACCAGTTCGAGGCCCACAAAGTTTTGTTGTCGGAGAGCCTCATAGACAATCATACAAACTGTATTTGAAACATTGAGACTTCGAACATGCTCATCATTCATGGGAATGCGGAGAGCTTTTTCTGGATGCTCGCGCATAAATTCCTCAGGCAAGCCCTTATCTTCGCGCCCAAAGAGAAAATAATGATCTCCTTCTGTCGTGAAATCTGCATCTGAATAGACTTTTTCTGCAAACTTGGAAATCAGGTAGAGCTGACCATCCATTTTTTCCATAAAATCAGCCAAGCTATCATAAAAATGAATCTCAAGCTTGTCCCAATAATCTAGACCTGCCCGCTTCATCTTACGATCATCAATAGGAAAACCCATCGGTTTGATAATATGAAGGGGCGCATTCGTTGCTGCGCAAGTACGAGCAATATTACCCGTATTTTGTGGAATCTGGGGTTCAAATAATACAATATGATTTGCCATGCCTTGTTTCCTCTCACTAGTGCAAAAAAATAGCCACACTGCTCGGAGTCAAGCTCAGCAAACAGCGTGGTTAAGGCATCGTTAACTTACCTCACAACAGGTTTGAAGTAAATCAGCGAAACTACTGTTTTAGTATATCACTTTCAGCTTGAATGTCAATAGAAATGACTTGATTTTTTCAATTTTTTTACAAACATATTTACATTAGCTAAAAATGCTTATGTATTCATTAAAATTACACGAAAATAGCTGATTTATATCTTAAATTTTTAACGAGTAAGCTTATCAGTGGGACAATTTTCTACCCTAATAATGAAAAGAGTCGGTTGCCGAGTGCATTTTATTCTAAAAAAGAGTATGATAGATACATATTGAAAAAGTAGGTTATTTAATATGAAGATTATTCTTGTCGGAGGGGGAAAAGTTGGTTCTGCCCTCTGTCGTTCGCTTGTCGCTGACAATCATGATGTTGTCCTCATTGAACAGAACGAAACAGTTCTTAATTACATGACTAGCCGTTTTGATATTATTGGAATTGCAGGTAATGGGGCTGACTTTGCCATGCTAGAAGCTGCCAACGTTCAAGACTGCGATATTTTTATTGCTATGACTCAGTATGATGAGGTCAACATGGTTTCAGCTGTTCTGGCTAAAAAAATGGGGGCTAAAGAAACCATCGTTCGTGTCCGCAACCCTGAATATTCCAACCCCTATTTCAAAGAAAAAAATATTCTCGGATTTTCTCTCATTGTCAATCCTGAACTCCTTGCAGCTCGGGCAATCGCTAATATCATCGATTTCCCAAACGCTCTATCTGTTGAGCGTTTTGCAGGTGGCTTAGTTAGTTTGATGGAATTTGTTGTCCGTAAGGATAGCAATATCTGTCAGATGTCTATCGCAGACTTCCGGAAAAAGTTTGGCAATGTGATCGTCTGTGCTATTGAGCGAGATCATAAGCTCATGATTCCAAGTGGAGATATGATCCTCCATGACAAGGATCGGATTTTTGTTACTGGTAATCGTGTAGACATGATGCTCTTTCATAACTATGTCAAATCTCGTGTCGTTAAGAGCTTACTCATTGTCGGTGCCGGAAAAATCGCTTACTATCTCGTTGGTATTTTGAAAGATAGCCGTATTGATACCAAGGTCATTGAGCTCAATCCAGATCGGGCAGCATTTTTCAGCCAAAAATATCCGAAACTTTATATTGTCCAAGGCGACGGAACGGCAAAAGATATCCTCTTAGAAGAAAGTGCCCAACATTACGATGCTGTCGCAACTCTTACTGGCGTTGACGAAGAAAATATCATTACTTCTATGTTCTTAGACAGTGTAGGTGTTCAGAAAAATATCACTAAAGTCAATCGTACCAGTCTCCTAGAGATTATCCATGCTCCAGAGTTTTCGAGTATCATCACACCAAAAACAATCGCTGTCGATACCATTATGCACTTTATACATGGTCGTGCTAATGCCCAATATTCAGACCTTCAAGCTATGCACCACCTAGCAAATGGGCAGATTGAGACACTTCAATTTCTCATCAAAGAAGCCAATAAAATGACTGGCAAACCTTTGTCTCAACTTAAATTCAAAAAAGATTTATTGATTGCTGCTATTATTCGTAACGGGAAGACCATCTTCCCAACTGGTGAAGATAGCCTTCAAGTCGGTGATAAGCTAGTGGTTATCACACTACTATCAAATATCACCAAGATTTATGATTTGTTAGAGAGGTAAGCTATGAATAGAAGTATGGTACGATTTCTTCTTGCAAAGCTACTCTTGATCGAGGCTGGTTTACTCTTGGTTCCAGTTAGCATTGCTCTTTATTATCGAGAATCGAGTCAAGTTTTTACAGCTCTTTTTTCTACTATTGCTATACTTGTAGTTTTAGGAGTCATCGGCATTATTAGCAAGCCTAAAAAACAACGTATCTATGCAAAAGAAGGGGTCTTGATTGTTGCTCTCTGTTGGATCCTCTGGTCTTTCTTTGGGGCTCTTCCTTTCGTCTTTTCTGGACAAATCCCCAATCTCATAGATGCCTTCTTTGAAATTAGTTCTGGCTTTACAACGACAGGGGCAACCATCCTCAACGACGTTTCTGTCTTAAGCCGTTCTCTTCTATTTTGGAGGAGTTTTACCCACCTCATCGGAGGGATGGGGGTGCTGGTGTTTGCTTTAGCGATTATGGACAACGCTAAAAATAGTCACCTAGAAGTTATGAAGGCTGAGGTTCCAGGACCAGTATTTGGTAAAGTAGTGTCTAAACTAAAAAATACAGCTCAAATCCTTTATATCCTCTACTTGGCTATGTTTGCACTCTTTGTGGTTATTTATTACCTTGCTGGCATGCCACTCTACGATAGTTTTGTTATCGCTATGGGTACTGCTGGCACTGGTGGTTTCACTGTTTATAATGATGGTATCGCCCACTATCACAGTTCTCTCATTACCTATCTGACAAGTATCGGGGTTTTGATGTTCGGTGTCAATTTCAACCTCTACTACTACCTCATGCTCCGTCGTATCAAGGAATTCTTTTTTGATGAAGAACTTCGAGCATATCTCTTGATTGTAGCCATATCAACTGGCTTAATCACGCTAAACACACTCCACCTCTATAGCGGAGTTTCACAAAGCTTTGAGATGGCCTTCTTCCAAGTATCTAATATCATCACCACTACAGGTTTTGGATATGGAGATATCACGAACTGGCCTTTGTTCTCTCAATACATCTTGCTAATGCTGATGGCAATCGGTGGTTCTGCTGGTTCTACCGCTGGTGGTCTCAAGATCATCCGTGGAGTCATCCTGTCTAAAATTGCTAAAAATCAAGTCTTGTCTACCATATCACCTCACCGTGTGTTAACCCTTCAGGTTAATCAAACGGTTATTGATAAGGATACCCAGCACAAGATTCTGAAGTATTTTGTGGTTTATATCATGATTCTACTCAGTTTGATTTTCATCGTCAGTTTAGATACCAATAATTTAATGATTGTCACAAGTGCTGTTTTCAGTTGCTTTAACAATATCGGTCCTATTTTAGGAACAACTGCAAGTTTCTCAATTTTTAGTCCATTTTCAAAACTTCTACTATCCTTTGCAATGATTGCAGGACGTCTTGAAATCTATCCAATCATACTGCTCTTTATGAAGCGCACTTGGTCTAAACGTTAGAACAATCAAATTCACACCCTATCTCCCCTCTTCAAGGAACCTTTGAAGGGGGATTTTTTAGTTTTATACTCAATGAAAATCAAAGAGCAAACTAGGAAGCGAGCTGCAGGTTGCTCAAAGCACTGCTTTGAGGTTGCAGATAAGAGAGTGGGATAGAAATCGGTAATTCGTTAGAATTCGATTTCGTCGTCCCACCTCCGCACAGTTGAGTAGGGCTGTAAAAGCTGATGAAATCAGCGTGGTAGAGCCCACTCAACCACTGCGTCTTGCTCGACAAGTCATAGACAATTGAGAGACTAGGACTTTTGTCCCAGCCTCACATATATAATCCAAGGCGAAGCTAATGTGGTTTGAAGAGATTTTCGAAGAGTATCAAAAGACAAGTCAGCCTTAAAACATGACAATTGGGAAAATAAACCACTTCACCTCCTATCTTTTAGCTATAATAAGAAAAAAATATAGGGGATACTTTATGGAAAAAGTCATAAAATCAATTCGACTACTCTTATTCTTTGCCTTAATCCAACTGGCATTTTGTAGTTGTATCTTTTGGTCTGGAACCTCTCTGGCCCTCAAACAATCCTGTTTTTATTTTCTACTGGCTTTATTGGGCTTATCTGGGTCTTGTGCCTTTATGCATTATTTATCTAATCACAACCTGAAAAGAGATAGACTGATTGACAGGAGTCGCTTTATCTTTTTATTTTATAGTATGATGATTGTGGTCAATCTCTGCGGGGTTGGGCTGGTTCTATCAGAGACTATCGTTACTGTCAACTTACTTCAAAAAGAAGCTGTAGATCTCATCCTCCCCTCCTTCTTTTTTCTCTTTGGAGTTGATCTCGTCACCTTTCTCCCCTTGAAAAAATGGAGAAGGTTGCAAAAAAATTCCAGTAGCAAGGAAGTGAGATTTTCCATCATCATCATTTCCATTTTAATCTTCCTACGTAATCCAATCACCATTTTATCCATTGCTTTTTATATTGGTCTTGGTGCTCTATTTCTCAGTTTTTTATTCCCCAAAAATTTGAGACAGGAGGTATCATTCTACAGTCATTTGATTCGGGATATTCTATTTGTCGTCTGTACGTTCCTCTTATGGTAACAAATAGAATCCTTGCAATAATTATGTTATAATTAATAAAAATTTTTTAGGAGATACATCAATGAACTTTTTTAAAGATTTTCGTAAGCGACTCGCTTGGTTTGGGATTTTGTTAGTAGCTATCTTTCTATCTCAGACTCCTATGCTAACTCTAGCTATACTAACTAAAATTCAGTTTAATCCAATCTGGTCAACAATTCTTGTGTCCCTTATTTCGATTCTTGTACTTGTTATCTTTTTATACGGAGCCCATAAGAGCAAGTTGCTGGATTTAAAATCTAAACTTCTCACCATTAACGATCTTCCTCGCATTGTCTTTAGCTATCTAGCTATTTATGTTGGAAATCTTGTGGGTGGAATCTGGTTACAACTCGTGAAGCAAACAACAACTGCTAATCAACAAGTAATTAACAATCTTGTTTCTGAAAGCTCTCTGATTAGCAGTTTCTTCCTCATCGTTTTAATCGCACCTATTTGTGAAGAAATCATTTGTCGCGGGATTATTCCTACCAAACTCTTCCAAGGCTACGAAAAGTTTGGCTATGTCATTGGTTGGCTAATCTTCCTCCTTGCACATATGCCTTCTAATCTCCCTTCCTTCTTGATTTATGGTTGGATGTCAGCCGTCCTCACTTGGACTGCTTATCGTACCAGACGTTTGGAAATGTCTATCTCGGTCCATATGTTGCTTAATAGTATCAGCTTCATCTTACTGGCACTCTTCACAATTTTTATGAAAAATTTCGGTATCTAATACCCAACTATCCATTCCTTTAGGCTAGATCAATCGTCCTGGTCTAAGGGATTTTTTTGTTTCACGCAGCACTTTATCTCGGAAGAATTCATTTTTTCTACCATCTTAAAAAATTTTTCTGCATAAATTTTATAGAGTTTAAAAATGGATATCTATACTGAAGTTATTTACCGATTAGCGACCTAAAAAACCTCCTAAGCTCCGTCCCTCAACAGGGCAGAGTTTAGGAATTTTGTTAAAACCAGCCTACAAGAAAAGCCAAGAAGATATTATTCTTGGCTTTTTTAAATAGATTTAAGGTTCCAAAGCAAGTACTTTTTTACTACAACACTGAGTTATTTTATTTGCCAAACGCAGTTAGTAAGACAGGTAGCTAGACCACTTCCTTTCTGTTACGACGGAAAAGCCCACAAATCGAAACTATTCGTGGATTTTGCCTAGTGAAGCGTTTAGGTAAACCGTCTTAGTGGATAGTGTTTATTAGATTACCACACTTAGTTTTACAAATCGATTCCATTTGTAAAACTAAGTTAGTGAGGCAGGTAGGCAAGTCTTATAGAACTTGCCGTAGTCTACTTAGATTGCTTTGCAATCAAGTAGACTTACTGAATCACATCTTTTCCTCTAACTCTACATCCGGATACTTATCTGCAAACCAACGGAGGGCAAAGTCGTTTTCAAAGAGGAAAACAGGCTGGTCAAAGCGGTCTTTGGCAAGGATGTTTCGGCTTGAAGACATACGCTCATCCAGATCTTCAGGTTTGATCCAGCGAACGGTCTTTTTACCCATTGGGCTCATAACCACTTCTGCATTGTACTCATTTTCCATACGATGTTTGAAGACTTCAAACTGCAATTGACCAACGGCACCCAACATATATTCACCTGTTTGGTAGTTGGTATAAAGCTGAATAGCTCCTTCTTGCACCAATTGCTCAATTCCCTTGTGGAAAGATTTTTGTTTCATGACGTTCTTAGCAGAAACTTTCATGAAAATCTCAGGTGTAAAGGTTGGCAGTGGTTCAAACTCAAACTTATTTTTTCCAACAGTTAATGTATCCCCAACCTGATAAGTACCTGTATCGTAAACCCCGATGATATCTCCAGCTACGGCATTAGTGACATTCTCACGACTTTCTGCCATAAACTGAGTAACATTTGACAGCTTAGCTCCCTTACCAGTACGAGGGAGATTAACACTCATACCACGCTCAAATTCACCCGATACGATTCGAACAAAGGCGATACGGTCACGGTGACGAGGGTCCATGTTGGCTTGGATTTTAAAGACAAAGCCTGAGAAATCCTTGTCGTAAGGATCGACAATTTCTCCGTCTGTCTTCTTGTGACCGTGTGGTTCTGGAGCAAACTTGAGGAAGGTTTCTAAGAAAGTCTGCACACCAAAATTAGTCAAGGCTGATCCAAAGAATACCGGAGTCAATTCACCCGCAAGGATGGCTTCTTCTGAGAATTCATTTCCAGCTTCTTGCAAGAGCTCGATGTCATCCTTGACTTGCTCGTAGAATGGGTTGCTAGCAAATAGCTTGTCCCCATCTTCCAGACTAGCAAAACGTTCATCCCCTTTGTAGAGTTCCAAACGTTGGTTATAGAGGTCATAGAGCCCCTCAAAGGCTTTCCCCATTCCGATTGGCCAGTTCATTGGATAACTTGCAATACCCAAGACTTCTTCCAATTCTTGCAAGAGATCTAGTGGTTCACGACCGTCACGGTCTAGCTTGTTCATGAAGGTAAAGACTGGAATGCCACGGTGTTTAACAACCTCAAATAACTTTTTGGTTTGGGCCTCGATACCCTTGGCAGAGTCCACAACCATGACAGCCGCATCCACCGCCATCAATGTACGATAGGTATCTTCTGAGAAATCCTCGTGCCCTGGAGTGTCGAGGATATTGACACGCTTACCATCGTAGTCAAATTGCATCACAGATGACGTTACCGAAATCCCACGTTGTTTCTCGATATCCATCCAGTCAGACTTGGCAAAGTTTCCTGTTTTCTTCCCTTTTACAGTACCTGCCTCACGAATCTCTCCCCCAAAATAGAGCAATTGCTCAGTGATGGTTGTTTTCCCCGCGTCCGGGTGAGAGATGATGGCAAAGGTACGGCGTTTTTTAATTTCTTCTTGAATGTTCATAAGTTCTCTTTCTTTCTACTTTTTTAATAATTTCAATTTATAAGCATTCTTTGTTACATCGGACTCTAAAATTCCTTTCAACACTCCATTATATCGGATTTTAGAGAGTTTTTCAATTGCTTACACAAGAAAAAGCAGGTCAAGATAGTAGACCTGCTCTTCAGATTCTTTTGTTGATTATTTATATCTATCACTCTTAATATCGCTTCACAGATGAATCGTTTCTAGAGCAATTTTCTTTTGCCAACGTTTCTTAAATAAGATATCAAAGAGTACTAGAGCTGCAGATAGAATGATTGAAACCAGAAGATACTTTATCCATATAGGAGCATCTGGGATAAAAGGCGTGGTATTCAAAAGCCCGTAATTCCCACCTGTTACTTGATTAACTCCAACTAGGAAAAGGTTGAGAACAAAAGTGTAGGCGATAATGCGATACTTTTTCAGCAAGGTCTTATCGTAGTGGTTCATAAGATAGACCAAGGAATTGACCAAGAGAGCATAATGCCCAATCAGGAATGAAAAACTGGTAATATGCGGAAAGTCATAGGGATCAAAAACCGGATAGCCCAAAGCAAATACTGCCCCACTAGCCCCCATAAGGGCAAAATACTGCTTGGTTTTCCATTTATCTGGCAAGAAAACTACTGCAAACATGGCCAAACGGCAATGGTAAAGAGGCAGGCTGTTCGAAAACGGAATCCCAAATCCAATATACCAAGTATAGAGCGCTAGCAGTTGCGCTATTTGAATCCACTTAAATAATCGAACAAATTTGGGATTTTTGTAGTAAGTAAGAGAAGCATAAATAGACAAGGCAAGAAGGCCTATCATGACACCGTACCAAAAAATCGGAATAGGCGGTGGTGTGGTTTGGGTTCTTGTAATAAAATGATGCATAAAATCTCCTTAGAATAATTAATTCATTTGTTCGCTAACTATTCTTATGTTTATATTTGACGAGTTGATTGATAAGGACGAGAATACCTGTCATCAAACTGGTTACTATCAAATAGTTAAGCAAACTACCATGATCCCCAATCACAGGGGGCTTGCTCATAAAGCCATAATTCCCTCCTGTTGCAAGATTAGCTAGAAAGATAATAGCATTGACACCAAAGGTAATCTGGCATATTTTCCAAGTATCCCCTTTTTCAACTTTATAATATCTAACAAGATAAATCAAGCAATTTGCTAAGAGGGCCCAGTGGCCGAAAACATTGTTAACCGAGGAAACATGAGGAAAAGGAAAAGGATAGAAGACTGGATAAACTAAAGCCATAATAGAACCAAATACTCCAACCAGGGCAAAATATTGTTTGAAAAAGGTCTTGTTAGGAGCAAAAAGAATCATCCACATAGCCATGCGACTATGGTAAAAAGGGAGAGCCTCTGACAAGGGCAGGCGTGCCGAAATATACCAAGCGTTGATAATGAGCAACTGAATCAATTGACCCCAATACCAAAATTTTCTGTAACCTTTAGATGATGCGAAACGAATCGATAAAACAGCTATGATTACCAAAGAAGTGGGTAATAAGAAGTACCACATCCCCAAATGAGGAGGGACTGTTTTTTTACTGGTAAAAAGTAAATCCCAAATTTTCATATGTCCTCCTTAACTTGTTCGAATCGGTCAATGTCTCCATCTTGTTTGCCGGCTAAAAACCAATGCTGTTCTTGCTTCTATTTTCAACCATTATATCGAATTAAAAACCATTTTTCAATTTCTATTTCTTTTCAACTTAGCTCACCTTATTTATAGGAAAATATGGTAAAATAGAACAGATAAATAATCATCATTTCACGAAAGGATACCAGATGAAAATTACGCAAGAAGAGGTAACTCACGTTGCCAATCTTTCAAAATTAAAATTCTCAGAAGAAGAAACTGCTGAGTTTGCGACAACCTTGTCTAAGATTGTTGATATGGTCGAATTGCTCGGCGAAGTCGACACTACTGGTGTTGAACCAACGACTACCATGGCAGATCGCAAGACCGTTCTTCGCCCAGACGTAGCCGAAGAAGGAACTGACCGTGATCGCTTATTTAAAAATGTACCTGAAAAAGATAACTACTATATCAAGGTACCAGCTATCCTGGATGATGGAGGAGATGCCTAATGACTTTTAACAATAAAACGATTGAAGAGTTGCACAACCTCCTTGTATCTAAGGAAATTTCTGCAACCGAACTAACGCAAGCAACGATTGAAGATATCAAGGCGCGTGAAGAGGCTATCAATGCCTTTGTCACTATCGCTGAAGATCAAGCTCTTGCTCAAGCTAAAGCTATTGACGAAACTGGAATTGACGCTGATAATGTCCTTTCAGGAATTCCGCTAGCTGTTAAGGATAATATCTCTACAGACGGTATCCTAACAACTGCAGCCTCAAAAATGCTTTATAACTACGAGCCAATCTTTGATGCGACAGCTGTTGCCAATGCAAAATCTAAGGGCATGATTGTTGTCGGAAAAACTAACATGGACGAGTTTGCCATGGGTGGATCAGGTGAGACTTCTTACTACGGTGCTACTAAAAATGCTTGGGACCACAGCAAGGTTCCTGGTGGATCATCAAGTGGTTCAGCTGCATCTGTAGCTTCTGGACAAGTCCGTTTATCACTTGGTTCTGATACTGGTGGTTCTATCCGCCAACCTGCTGCCTTTAACGGGATTGTTGGTCTCAAACCAACTTACGGAACAGTTTCACGTTTCGGTCTCATTGCCTTTGGTAGCTCATTAGACCAAATTGGTCCTTTTGCACCAACTGTTAAGGAAAATGCGCTCTTGCTCAATGCTATTGCTAGCGAAGATGCAAAAGACTCTACTTCTGCTCCAGTCCGCATTGCTGACTTTACTTCAAAAATCGGTCAAGACATTAAGGGCATGAAAATTGCTTTGCCTAAGGAATACCTTGGCGAAGGGATTGACCCAGAAGTTAAGGAAACCATTCTGAACGCTGCTAAACACTTTGAAAAACTTGGTGCTATCGTTGAAGAAGTGAGCCTTCCTCACTCTAAATACGGTGTAGCAGTCTACTACATCATCGCTTCATCAGAAGCTTCATCAAACTTACAACGTTTTGACGGTATCCGCTATGGTTTCCGTGCTGAAGACGCTAAAAACTTGGACGAGATTTACGTTAATACTCGCAGCCAAGGATTTGGTGATGAAGTGAAACGTCGTATCATGCTTGGAACTTTCAGCCTTTCATCAGGTTATTACGATGCCTACTACAAGAAGGCTGGTCAAGTTCGTACCCTCATCATCCAAGATTTTGAAAAAGTCTTTGCAGATTACGATCTCATCCTTGGTCCAACAGCTCCAAGCGTGGCCTTTGATTTGGATTCACTCAACCACGATCCAGTTGCCATGTACTTGGCTGACCTCTTGACCATCCCAGTCAACTTGGCTGGACTTCCAGGAATTTCAATTCCTGCAGGATTTGCCCAAGGTCTACCTGTCGGGCTCCAATTGATTGGTCCTAAATACTCAGAAGAGACTATCTACCAAGCTGCTGCTGCTTTTGAAGCAACAACAGACTACCACAAACAACAACCCGTGATTTTTGGAGGTGATAACTAATGAACTTTGAAACAGTCATTGGACTTGAAGTCCACGTAGAGCTCAACACCAATTCAAAAATCTTCTCACCTACTTCTGCCCACTTCGGAAATGACCAAAATGCCAACACAAATGTGATTGACTGGTCTTTCCCTGGCGTACTGCCAGTTCTCAATAAGGGTGTTGTCGATGCTGGTATCAAGGCAGCTCTTGCCCTCAACATGGACATCCATAAGAAGATGCACTTTGATCGCAAAAACTACTTCTATCCTGATAATCCTAAAGCCTATCAAATTTCCCAGTTTGATGAACCAATTGGTTACAATGGATGGATTGAAGTTGAGCTAGAAGACGGTACAACTAAAAAAATCGGTATTGAACGCGCTCACCTAGAAGAAGACGCTGGTAAGAACACCCACAGTACAGATGGTTTCTCTTATGTCGACCTTAATCGTCAAGGCGTGCCATTGATTGAGATTGTATCTGAAGCCGACATGCGCTCACCAGAAGAAGCCTACGCTTATCTAACAGCCCTCAAGGAAGTGATCCAATACGCTGGTATCTCTGACGTTAAGATGGAAGAAGGTTCTATGCGTGTAGATGCCAACATCTCCCTTCGTCCTTATGGTCAAGAGAAATTTGGTACCAAAACTGAGTTGAAAAACCTTAACTCCTTCTCAAACGTTCGCAAGGGTCTTGAATACGAAGTACAACGTCAGGCTGAAATCCTTCGCTCTGGTGGTCAAATCCGCCAAGAAACACGTCGTTACGATGAAGCCAACAAAGCAACCATCCTCATGCGTGTCAAGGAAGGTGCTGCAGACTACCGCTACTTCCCAGAACCTGACCTACCACTCTTTGAAATCTCAGATGAATGGATCGAAGAAATGCGTACTGAATTGCCAGAGTTTCCAAAAGAACGCCGTGCTCGCTACGTATCTCAACTTGGTCTATCAGACTACGATGCTATCCAGTTGACTGCCAATAAAGTCACTTCTGATTTCTTTGAAAAAGCTGTCGCCCTCGGTGGTGATGCTAAACAAGTTTCTAACTGGCTCCAAGGTGAAGTCGCTCAATTCTTGAACGCCGAAGGTAAGACACTGGAACAAATCGAATTGACACCTGAAAACTTGGTTGAAATGATTGCTATCATCGAAGATGGTACGATTTCATCTAAGATTGCCAAGAAAGTCTTTGTTCACCTAGCTAAAAATGGTGGTGGAGCACGTGAATACGTTGAAAAAGCAGGTATGGTTCAAATCTCAGATCCCGATGTCTTGATTCCAATCATCCACCAAGTCTTTGCCGATAACGAAGCCGCTGTTGCCGACTTCAAGTCAGGAAAACGTAACGCTGACAAGGCCTTCACAGGATTCCTCATGAAAGCAACCAAAGGCCAAGCCAACCCACAAGTCGCCCTCAAGCTACTTGCCCAAGAATTGGCGAAGTTGAAAGAGAACGAGTAAATATACTTTTGTTAATAGACTTTTCCACTAAAAAATAGAAAAGGAGAATAAATGAACAAATTTTTACGAGTACTATTTATTTTAGTTATTGTCGCCATGTTGGGTGCTTCTATTCTACAAATCTTTCTCCCATCATATATGGGAGAGCATTCTGGTTACGGTATTTCTGCAGGATGGCAAAGAGAAATTGGAATTTGGAATCTAGCTGTCTTAATTATTATTCTTGCCGTTAATATTAAGTACGATTGGTTTTACCTGAGAATTGCCCTTCTTGCCCTCATTATTGGTGGTATAGGAATAGGAACAAATCATTTGTTAAATTTTATTGAATATCATTCTCCTGTTAATGCGATTGGCGCTATCGAGAATTATATACTCGTATTTGGTTGGATTATAGGGTGGTTTATTGAAAATAAAACTATAAAACTCCAAAAATCTTTTTAGACATAAAATTTGGCAAAAACTGTTTTTGTACTCACATAGTTAGGAGACATATGAAAAAGTTATATACTCTTCTCGCCACTTGTTTATTGTTGTTCTTCTTCACACCATTTAACTCAATTGATGCTGGAGTTGGCCATTCGCGAAGTGGTAGCTCTAGCCGAAGTAGTTCAAGAAGTAGCAGCCGCAGTAGCTCAAGTCGTAGCTCTTCTTATAGAAGTAGTAATCGCTCTGGAAGCAGCTCCTCTAGTTCAGGTGGCTCTTTAGGTACTGGTATGAACATGCTTATCATGTTTGGTGTCGGAGGATTCTTACTCTACATGTTCATCAAATATCTAAACGACCTGAATTCATCTTCTGGCAAGTCTTACGGTAGTTCAACTGGATATAATCCACCTAGCCATCGCCGAGCAGAACACAACACACTAGCTGTTAGTCGTATCAAATATGGTGATCCAAACTTTGATGCTGATGCCTTCGCTTCATGGGTTAAAGAAGTCTATATTCAGTTACAGGCAGCCTGGACTAAAAAGGATTGGAATTTGGTTCGTTCTCTCGAAAGTACTAGTCTCTATTCCCAACATAGTACTCAACTCGAAGATCATATTCGGGCAAAAACAACCAATGTCTTAGAAAAAGTCTATGTTGAAAATATCCGCATCAAAGATTTCTATGAAAATCCTGATGGTAACGATACCCTTGTTGTTATCTTGTCATCTACACTCAGAGACTATGTTATCGATGATGAGACTCGTAAGGTTATCGAAGGAGACCCTCAACAAGATCTATTTACAGTTTATCAAATGAACTTTATCCGCAAACATGGTAGCCAAACCGAAAACAATGTTCAAGATGAGGCTGTTAGCGACCACTGTCCAAACTGTGGCGCTCCACTTAAAATCTCAGCTATTAGCCAATGTGAATACTGCGGAGCTGATCTCACACGTAGTCCAAACCAATGGGTACTCGATACCTACGATGTTGTGGATGAAGACGAACTTTATAATTAGGAGGAAATTATGGGATTTATTCGTGCCGCCCTATCTTCAGGGCTTAATAGTTTCAACGATAGCAAATTTAAAGAAGCGATCGTACTTCCAAATAACCTAACAGCAGATGCTTTGGCCATTAAAGGTCAACTTCTTTCAAAAGATCCAGACGGCAAATCTAGACAAAGCAATCAAAACACTGGACTACTAACAGATGGTAGTGTCGTTATTGTTCCTCAAGGCTATGTCGCTATTCTAGTGAACAACGGTACCTTCCTTGGAGATGTCTTAGAAGCTGGTAGCCACGAATGGCGTTCAGGAGATAATGCCTGGCTTCTTGAAAAAGGTGGCCTAAAGGGTACTTGGGAAAACTTCAAAAACCGCTTCTCATTTGGTGGTCAAGTCATTACCCAACAAGAAATCATCTTTATTCGTATGCAACCCGTTGCCGGAAATAAATTCGGTACACAAAATGCTGTAGAATACTTCAGTGAACGTTATCAACAACTGCTCAACATCCGTTTCTATGGCTTGTTTGATATCAAAGTTGCTGATCCAGTCCTATTCTATGTTAGCTCCATCAGTCAACAAATTGAAGACCATAAAGCCTTTACATTACAAAATGTAGCTCAAGGAACACTCCGACAAAATATCGCACCAAAGATTGCCATTGCAATTGCTAAATTTACCAATGAAAACAAGGTAGATATCTATAGCCTTAATGCCAATCAAGATACTTTCAATGAGCTAGCTAAACAAGAAGTTAATAAGGTATGGGTTGGACTTTATGGGATTGAAACAACCAACATCCTGCTTGAAGATTTGAGCTATGATCAAGAAAGCTTAGATATTGTCCGTAAGCTTGATAGCGAGCTTGTCGCTATGAAGTACAATACGATTGAGATTGAAGAACGTCGTGCTCGTAATGAAGCTCTCATCGCTGCTGCTAACAATGAAGGCAATGGCAATGGTATGAACATGATTATGGGAATGAACCTAGGACAAACACTTGGTGGTCAACTCAACCAACAAGCCCAAACTCAAGCCCCTGTTCAAAATAACGGGCAAACTGCAAGCAAGAACTTTTACATCGAGGTAGACGGTAAGTATGTTCTCGTAACCAAAGATGAAGAAGGAAATATCGTACCAGTCAACTAATTCAAGCTCATCTGATATTTGAGAATTATTGCATTTTATGGTACAATAAAGAGTAAACTATTTATTAAAGAGGTAAAATCATGATTGAAGCAAGTAAACTAAAGGCTGGTATGACTTTTGAAACAGCTGAAGGAAAATTGATCCGCGTTTTGGAAGCTAGCCACCACAAACCAGGTAAAGGAAACACGATCATGCGTATGAAATTGCGTGATGTCCGCACTGGTTCAACTTTTGAAACAAGCTACCGCCCAGAAGAAAAATTTGAGCAAGCGATCATCGAAACAGTTCCAGCTCAATACTTGTACAAAATGGACGACACAGCTTACTTCATGAACACAGAAACTTACGACCAATACGAAATTCCTGTTGTGAATGTTGAAAACGAATTGCTTTACATCCTTGAAAACTCAGATGTAAAAATCCAATTCTACGGAACTGAAGTAATCGGTGTAACTGTACCAACTACTGTTGAATTGACAGTTGCTGAAACACAACCATCTATCAAAGGTGCTACTGTTACCGGTTCTGGTAAACCAGCAACAATGGAAACTGGTCTTGTCGTAAACGTTCCAGACTTCATCGAAGCAGGTCAAAAATTGATTATCAACACTGCAGAAGGAACTTACGTTTCTCGCGCCTAATCTCTAGAAACTAGAAAGAGGTCATTCTATGGGAATTGAAGAACAACTTGGCGAAATCGTCATCGCCCCACGTGTACTTGAAAAAATCATTGCTATTGCAACTGCGAAAGTTGAAGGAGTACACTCTTTTTCAAACAAATCAGTATCTGACACCCTTTCAAAACTTTCTCTTGGTCGTGGCGTATATCTAAAAGAAGCAAACGATGAGCTCACAGCTGATATCTACCTCTACCTAGAGTACGGTGTCAAAGTTCCTAAGGTTGCTATGGCTATCCAGAAAGCTGTTAAGGATGCTGTCCGTAACATGGCTGATGTTGAAATCTCTGCTGTCAACATTCACGTTGCAGGTATCGTTCCAGATAAAACACCAAAACCAGAATTGAAAGACTTATTCGACGAGGACTTCCTCAATGACTAGTCCATTATTAGAATCTAGACGTGAACTACGTAAGTGTGCCTTCCAAGCCTTGATGAGTCTTGAATTTGGTTCAGATCTAGAAACTGCTTGTCGCTTCGCCTACACACATGATCGCGAAGATACAGACGTACAACTTCCTAACTTCCTTGTAGAGCTCGTTTCTGGTGTCCAAGCTAAAAAGGATGATCTGGACAAACAAATTACTCAACATTTGAAAACCGGTTGGACCATCGATCGTCTGACTTTGGTAGAAAAGAATTTACTACGCCTAGGAGTTTTTGAAATCACTTCATTTGATACTCCTCAACTCGTAGCTGTTAACGAAGCTATTGAACTTGCTAAGAGCTTTTCAGATCAAAAGTCAGCCCGTTTCATCAATGGACTCCTTAGTCAATTTGTGACAGAAGAAGATTAAATAATATAGAAAAAGTGTTTGACAATTATCAAACACTTTTTTCTTTGCCTTCCACTATCTAAAAAAGTGGTAATAGACATAATTATAAACAAATATCCAGATGGGTTTTACATAAATGAGAAAATTGAAAAAACTATGGCATAGGATGGTAATTTTTAAGTTCTTTGTCCAACGGTAGACCAGAGCATAGAAGAGACCGCCTAAACTATAAATGATCAAACTGATAGGATCTCGGTGAGTTAGGATCAAATGACTAAGTCCAAAGATAAGAGCAGATAGGATAACATCCAGATAGTACTTGGACTGGGGGAAAAAGGTATTCATAAAATACCCTCTATCAACCAGTTCCTCCAATATAGGTCCGACGACTACTGTTAAACTAAAACTGAGAACAGTTGATAGAAAAGTTGGTTGCCCATTGGAGTATAGAATCGAAAGAATGTCTTGAAAGATATACTTGTTATCAATTAAGTGATGAAACTGTAACTGAAAAGCATCCACCAATTGACGATCAAAATAAGTAGCCACTAGACCAACTACAAGGTAAAAGAATCTTGACTTCTTAGAACCCTTTTTTTCAAAAATATAGAGCATCTCTTTCTTTTTGAGCCAGTAGATAAATAATAGCAAAAGAGCTATTACTTCAACTGTTGAAAAGATAGAATAGCCATCTATCCCCCATCCTAAAAACTTAGTCAGATGCACAATCCCTAACTCTGGTAGATAAACCGATAAGAATACCAGTAAGATAAAGACTCCCAAATGCCCTAGTTTTTTCATACTCACTCCTAAAAAATTACCTTGATGGAGGGAAAGAATAACAACCCCCTATTCAGTTTATCAGTTATATACTGACCAAACACAGCATAAAATCTATAAAAACTTATACTCTTCGAAAATCAAATTCAAACCACGTCAGCTTCACCTTGCCGTACTCAAGTACAGCCTTCGGCTAGCTTCCTAGTTTGCTCTTTGATTTTCATTGAGTATTAATCTATTCTCTGTAGCACTTATAGATTATCATTCCTTATTATATAATATACATCTTTTTTTATGACTCTCAGTTCTATTTCCTCAACTGTCAATTTTTAATCCTGAAATGAATTTTTGAGAGAAACCAAAAAGCTAGAACCTTTTTTAGTTCTAGCTGTCTTTTTAATATTTTCTAAAGCGTTGATAACGTTCTTCCAAAAGTTTCTCCAACGATAATTGTTTTAATTGTTCAATTTCTGTTTGAAGTTCATTTTTCACACGAGCTAGCAACTCTTTGGCAGAGAGACCTCTCTCTGAAATAACCTTATCTACGACTTCCATCTCCAAAAGTTCATGTGAAGTGATTTTCATCAACTCAGCTGCTTCCATGGCACGCGTGCCATCTTTCCAAAGAATAGAAGCAAATCCTTCAGGACTGAGAACTGCATAGATCGAGTTTTCTAACATCCAAACACGGTCAGCTACTGCAAGAGCTAAAGCCCCTCCTGATCCACCTTCACCGATAATAATGGCGATAATGGGCACCTTAAGATCGCTCATCTCCATGAGGTTACGAGCAATAGCTTCACCTTGACCACGCTCCTCTGCTCCGACACCAGGATAGGCACCAGCCGTGTTGATAAAGGTTACAACAGGACGACCAAACTTTTCTGCTTGCTTCATCAAACGAAGGGCTTTTCGGTAACCTTCAGGATGAGGTTGACCAAAGTTACGGTTAAGATTATCTTGTAAACTTTTACCTTTTTGGATTCCAACAACAGTCACTGCTTGGTCTCCCAACCAACCGATACCACCAATAATAGCACCATCATCACGGAAGGAGCGGTCCCCATGCAGTTCAATAAAATCATCAAAAATTCCTGTTGCGAAGTCCAAGGCTGTTAGGCGAGTTTGTTCACGAGCTTCTCTAACGATTTTCGCAATATTCATCAACTCTCCCTCCTATGTAGTCTTACCAATCGAGCAATCGTATCTGGCAATTCTCGCCGTTTAATAATTGCATCTACAAAACCATGTTCCAGTAAAAACTCTGCTTTCTGGAAGTCTTCTGGTAGGTCTTCTCTTACTGTATTTTCAATCACACGGCGTCCAGCAAAACCTACCAAACTTTGGGGTTCTGCCAAGATGATATCCCCTTCCATAGCGAAGGAAGCTGTTACTCCTCCAGTCGTCGGGTCTGTAAGGATTGTCAGATAAAAGAGACCTGCATTGGAATGACGTTTGACTGCTGCAGAGATTTTGGCCATCTGCATCAAGCTCATGATTCCTTCCTGCATGCGTGCTCCGCCAGAAGCTGTAAACAATACGACAGGTAATTTTTCAGCGGTCGCATATTCGAACAAGCGAGTGATTTTCTCACCAACAACTGTCCCCATTGACGCCATAATAAAGTTAGAATCCATGATGCCAAGGGCAACCTTCTCTCCCTTAATCAAAGCTGTTCCTGTTACAACAGCCTCATCAAGACCTGTCTTTTCACGCATCAAAGTCAATTTTTTACGATAGCCTGGAAAATTCAAAGGATCCTGAGTCTCAATCCCTTTAAACATTTCCAAAAACGTACCCATATCAATGGTTAAAGCTAAACGCTCTTGAGCTGAAATACGGAAGGTATAGCCACAGTGAGGGCATATACGCTCACTCCCCAAGTCCTTTTGGTAAATCGTATATTTGCAACCTGGACATTGGGAGAAGAGCTCATCTGGAACCTCTGGCTTGATCTGAGGTTGATTTACAGTCGAACGATTGGGATTGATTCGAATATATTTATCTTTTTTACTAAATAGAGCCATACATCCCCCTTTTCGGTCTCATAGTCTTTTTACATTATTCTTTTTCTTGATAGTGTGGTAAGAAGGTCTCCATCAAGAAGGAAGTATCGTAATCTCCAGCAATTACTCGACGATCTGAAATCAAATCGAGTTGGAAATCAGCATTGGTGACAACCCCTTCAATTTCGAGTTCATAAAGAGCTCGTTGCATTTTCATGAGAGCATCAAAACGATTTTCGCCATGAACGATAATCTTAGCAATCATACTATCATAGTATGGCGGAATGGTATAACCTGGATAAACTGCAGAGTCAACACGCAATCCGACACCACCGCTTGGTAGATAAAGATTGGTAATCTTACCTGGACTCGGTGCAAAATTAAAGGCTGGGTTTTCTGCGTTGATACGGCACTCAATAGCATGTCCTTTTAGAACAATGTCTTCTTGTTTCAGAGTCAAAGGTTGACCTGACGCAATACGGATTTGTTCCTTGACAATATCCACACCAGAAACAAATTCGGTTACTGGATGTTCTACTTGGACACGAGTATTCATCTCCATAAAGTAGAATTTCCCACTTGCTTCATCTAGTAGGAATTCAATCGTACCAGCATTTTCGTAGCCTACAGACTCCGCTGCACGAACAGCTGCAGCACCAATTTCATTACGAAGTGTTTTCCCAATAGCAATCGAAGGACTTTCTTCTAAAACCTTTTGGTTATTCCGCTGAAGCGAACAGTCACGCTCACCTAGGTGAATCACATGTCCCATCTGGTCAGCAAGAATCTGTACCTCAATGTGGCGAGCAGGATAAATCACGCGCTCGAGGTACATAGCCCCGTTACCAAAGTTTGCTTTAGCTTCACTAGAGGCTGTTTCAAAGGCTGATACAAGGTCTTCTGCCTTTTCAACCTTACGAATCCCTTTACCACCACCTCCAGCTGAAGCTTTCAGCATAACTGGATAACCAATTTTTTCGGCAACAGCCAGAGCCTCTTCTGCAGTATGAACTTCACCATCTGATCCTGGAATGACGGGCACATTAGCCTTAATCATTTGAGCACGGGCGTTAATTTTATCCCCCATGATATCCATGACACGAGCTGATGGCCCGATAAATTTGATACCAACTTCTTCACACATGGTGGCAAATTTGGAATTTTCACTTAAAAAACCAAATCCAGGGTGAATGGCTTCAGCTTCAGTCAAGACCGCAGCTGAAAGGATAGCATTGATGTTCAGATAAGATTCTGTAGCCTTTCCAGGGCCGATACAGATAGCCTCATCAGCCAAAAGCGTGTGGAGAGCTTCCTTGTCAGCAGTTGAATAAACAGCAACTGTGGCAATTCCTAATTCTCGTGCCGCACGAATAATACGAACAGCAATTTCACCACGATTGGCAATTAAAATCTTACGAAACATGGAAAACCTCCCTAGTTTCCAATAGCAAAGGTCAGAGTCCCGCTTGCTGCAAGCTTACCATCTACTTCTGCCTTCGCTTCTACTACGGCGATTGTGCCACGACGTTTGACAAACGTTGCTGTCATGACAAGCTGATCACCAGGAACAACTTGCTTCTTAAATTTGACTTTGTCCATGCCAGCATAGAAGACAAGCTTCCCTTTGTTTTCAGGTTTTGATAATTCCAAAACACCTGCCGTTTGTGCCAAAGCTTCCATAATGAGGACTCCTGGCATAACTGGGTATTGAGGAAAATGACCGTTGAAGAAAGGTTCGTTAATCGTTACATTTTTAATAGCAACGATTGTATCTTCGCTGACTTCCAAAACACGATCCACTAAGAGCATGGGATAGCGGTGAGGCAAAGCTTCTTTAATTCCTTGAATATCAATCATTTGATACGTACCAAGCCTTTCCCGAACTCAACCATTTCTTCATTAGCAACAAGAACTTCTGTTACGACACCGTCTTTAGGTGCTGGAATTTCGTTCATGACCTTCATGGCTTCGATGATGACCAAGGTTTGTCCTTTTTTAACAGTATCACCGACTGAAACAAAATTAGGTTTGTCTGGTCCCGCAGCCAAGTAAGCAACTCCGACAAGTGGGCTCTCTACAAGGTCCCCCTCAGCTACAGATTCACTAGCACTTGATTCTGAAACTGCTTCTACAGCTGGTGTTGAAGTTAGAGCTTGAGGTGCTACTGTAGGTGCAGGTGCTGAAACAACTGGTTGAGGTGCTGGACTTGTTTCTGCAACAAGTTTTGCTTCATTCTTGCTGAAGAGTAACTCATCCGTTCCATTTTTATAAGAAAATTCTCTCAAGCTTGACTGGTCAAATTGTGCCATCAAGTCTTTGATTTCATTTAAATTCATCTTTACTTATTCCCCCAACGTTTGAAAGCAAGAACTGCATTATGCCCACCAAACCCAAAAGTGTTTGAGATAGCATAAGGAATTTCACGTTCCACGCCTTGTCCATAAATAACATTTGCTTCAATATAGTCTGACAATTCAGTAGTTCCGGCTGTCATTGGAACATAGTTGTTACGTATGGCTTCAATTGTTGCAATGGCTTCAACTGCACCAGCTGCACCGAGCAAGTGTCCAGTAAATGACTTGGTTGAAGATACAGGTACTTCCTTACCAAGAACTGCTACGATAGCACCACTCTCCCCTTTTTCATTAGCAGGAGTTGATGTACCATGAGCATTGACATAGGCTACTTGGTCTGGTGTAATCTCAGCTTCGTCCAAGGCAAGTTTGATAGCTTTAATAGCCCCTTGACCTTCTGGATGTGGTGAAGTCATGTGGTAGGCGTCACAAGTGTTACCGTAACCAACAACTTCAGCTAGAATAGTTGCACCGCGTTTTTCAGCATGCTCTAAACTTTCAAGAACCAACATCCCTGATCCTTCACCCATGACAAATCCATTACGATCCTTATCAAATGGAATAGAAGCACGAGTTGAGTCCTCTGTTGTTGAAAGAGCTGTTAAGGCTTGGAAACCAGCAATGGCAAATGGAGTAATAGAAGATTCTGAACCACCAACTAGCATGATGTCTTGGAAACCAAATTTGATAGAACGGAAGGCATCTCCGATAGCATCATTTGATGAAGCACAAGCTGTATTGATAGATTTACAAATCCCATTTGCCCCAAAGCGCATAGCAACATTCCCTGCAGCCATATTTGGCAAGGCTTTTGGAAGTGTCAATGGTTTTACACGTTTTGGTCCCTTATCATGTAGTCGAAGCACTTGGTCTTCGATTTCTTTGATACCTCCGATACCTGATGCCACAATGACACCAAAGCGGTCTTTATCAAGTGCTTCAAGGTCAAGATTTGCATTGTTCACTGCTTCTTGAGCTGCATACAAGGCATACAAAGAATAGTCATCAAAACGGTTGGTATCTTTTTTTACAAAATATTTGTCAAAAGGAAAATCCTGAATTTCTGCCGCATTATGAACATCAAAAGCACTGTGATCAAACTTGGTGATTTCACCGATTCCAATCTTTCCATTTTTTAGACTGTTCCAAAATTCCTCTGGTGTGTTCCCAATTGGAGATGTTAATCCATAACCTGTTACTACTACTCGATTTAGTTTCATTTTTATACCTCTATTTTAACTCTTATTGCATGGTTAGTCCACCATCAATTGCAAGGACTTGTCCCGTTAGATAATCTTGGCTTGCAAGAAAGACTGTCACCTCTGCGACTTGCTCAGCTTGGCCAAATTGTTTCATCGGAATTTGTGCCAACATGGCTTCTTTCACCTTATCAGATAGAACTGCAGTCATATCTGATTCAATCATTCCTGGAGCAATGGCATTGACACGCACATTGCGATTGGCAACCTCACGTGCTACCGATTTGGTAAATCCAATCAAACCGGCCTTGGAAGCAGCGTAGTTTGCTTGACCGATATTTCCCATCAAACCAACGACACTAGACATATTGATGATAGCACCTTCGCGAGCTTTTATCATCGGTTTTAAGACTGATTGTGTCATATTGAAGGCACCTGTCAAATTGACTTTTAAAACCTTCTCAAAATCTTCTTCTGTCATCTTAAGCATGAGAGTGTCTTGAGTAATCCCAGCATTATTAACGAGGACATCAACTGAACCCAGCTCTTCAATGGCTTGGTCCACCATGCGCTTTGCGTCCGCAAAATCAGAAACGTCACCAGAAATAGCAAGGACCTTCACTCCATATGGTTTAAATTCGGCTAGAAGCTCCTCGGAGATTTCACCACGACTATTCAAGACAACATTGGCTCCCAAGCTGGCAAATTTATGAGCAATGGCAAGACCAATTCCTCGACTTGAGCCTGTAATAAAGACATTTTTCTGTTCTAGTTTCATTTTTCTCCTTTCAGAACTTCTACCAGTTTGGTCTAATTTTCTAAGAGTGCTAGTAAACTTGCTTGATCTTCCACATGAGCAAGTTGAGCTGTTTTATCAATCTTTTTGACGAATCCTGACAAAACTTTACCAGGTCCAATCTCGATAAAACGAGTGACACCCGCTTCTTGCATGACTGCAATACTTTCATAAAAACGAACGGGTTCCTTAACTTGACGAGTCAGGAGTTCAGCAATTCGTTCTTTTTCCACGACCTTTGCTTCTGTATTGCCAACAAGTGGACAAGCAAAGTCACTAAACTCAACATCTTCTAGGGCTTGAGATAATTTTTGACTAGCAGGTTCCAATAAAGCTGTATGGAAAGGACCAGAAACATTTAGAGGAATCAAGCGTTTTGCTCCTGTCTCTTGCAAAAGTTCAACTGCACGATCTACCGCCACTACCTCACCACCAATAACAATTTGACTCGGCGTATTGTAGTTAGCTGGAGTTACAACACCAAGTTTAGAGGCTTCTTGACAAGCTTTTTCAATTACTTCAACCGGTGTATTAAGCACAGCTACCATTTTCCCTGATCCTGCTGGTGCCGCTTCTTCCATATAAGCTCCACGTTTAGCAACTAGAGCCACTGCAGCTTCAAAATCCAAGGCACCACTAGCTACCAGGGCAGAATATTCTCCAAGAGATAAACCTGCCACCATATCAGGCTGATAACCTTTCTCCTTTAGTAGTCGGTAAATAGCAACGGACGTAGCTAAAATAGCTGGTTGCGTGTAACGAGTCTGATTTAGCTTTGTTTCATCATTATCAATCAAGTCACGAAGGTCATACCCCAAGACTTGGCTAGCTTGGTCGATTGTTTCCTTGACGATAGCATATTGGTCGTATAGCTCACGTCCCATTCCTAGGTACTGGGCTCCTTGACCTGCAAATAGAAAGGCTATTTTAGTCATTTCTTGTAACTCCTGCCCAACGAGCAGCTTCTGCTTGAATCTTTTCAGCTGCACCGTAGTAAATATCTTTTAAGATTTCTTCAACAGTTTCTTCTTTCGAAACCAGACCTGCAATCTGACCAGCCATAACAGATCCACCATCCACATCTCCGTGAACAACAGCCTTAGCTAAGGCTCCTGCGCCCATTTGTTCAAAGATTTCTAAATCTGGATTTTCTTGTTTAAAGGCATCTTTTTCAGCTTGTTCGAAATCACGAGTCAATTTGTTTTTAATGGCACGAACTGCGTGTCCAAAATGTTGTGCTGAGATCGTTGTGTCAATATCACGAGCTTTTAAAATTTTAGCTTTATAGTTTGGATGAGCATTTGATTCTTTAGCAACTACAAAACGAGTTCCTACTTGCACAGCTTCTGCACCAAGCATAAATCCAGCTGCAGCTCCCTCACCGTCTGCAATACCACCAGCAGCGATAACAGGAATTGAAACAGCAGCTGCAACTTGACGAACCAAGGTCATGGTCGTTAATTTACCGATGTGTCCACCAGCTTCCATACCTTCAGCAATAACAGCATCCGCACCAATTTTTTCCATACGTTTAGCCAAAGCCACGCTAGGTACTACAGGAATAACGGTGATTCCTGCTTCATGGAATCGTTCCATATATTTACTTGGATTTCCTGCACCAGTTGTAACTACCTTAACTCCTTCTTCAATCACAAGGTCCACAATATCATCAGCAAATGGAGACAGAAGCATAATGTTGACACCAAAAGGGTTGTCTGTTAATGATTTAATCTTATCAATATTAGCCTTAACCACTTCTTTAGGAGCATTTCCTCCACCAATGATACCGAGACCACCTGCTTTTGAAACAGCTCCAGCAAGGTCACCATCTGCAACCCAAGCCATTCCACCTTGGAAGATCGGATATTTAATATTCAATAATTCTGTAATACGTGTTTTCATAGTGCCTCCGTATGTCTTGCTTACGTAATAGTTCGACTACATTATAATTTGACAGTCAAACTATTACCTAAACAAGAGGGAGCGGGTTCCCCCTACTCCTTCTTCTTTTATTTTAATTATTTTGTTTGCTCTTCAACGTAAGCAACCAAGTCGCCAACTGTTTTCAAGTTGTCTTCAGCTTCGATTTGGATATCAAAAGCGTCTTCGATTTCTGAGATCACTTGGAACAAGTCCAATGAATCTGCATCCAAATCATCAAAAGTAGATTCAAGTGTTACTTCTGATGCATCTTTTCCGAGTTCTTCAACGATAATTTCTTGTACTTTTTCAAATACTGCCATGATAGACTCCTTTAAAATAAATAGTTTTTATAACAATGTGTTCACCACATGATTACCTAAATTGTAACAATAAGCGTGCCCCATGTCAAACCTCCACCGAAGCCTGACAAGAGAATATTTTGGCTACCATCCAAACGAATGAGCCCTTCCTCTACACACTCTGAAAGTAGGATCGGAATACTTGCCGCACTGGTATTTCCATACTTGGTCATATTGGCAGGAAGCTTGTCTCGATCTACACCGATCTTTCTAGCCATCTTATCTAGAATGCGGATATTAGCTTGATGAAGCAAGAGATAATCTAGTTCTTCTGCCGACAGAGGACTCTCTACTATAGTATTTTTTATAGACTTAGCAACATCTCGAATCGCAAAATCAAAAACTGCTCGACCATCCATTCTCAAGAAAGCATCGGGCTTTTCTTGATTTGAAAATGGTGAAGTTAAACCAGTCTGTCCATATGTCAAACACTCACTTCGCGAACCATCGCTATTGAGACTCTCCGCTAGAAAATGTGGCTCTTCGCTTGCTTCTAACAAGATGCCCCCAGCTCCATCTCCAAATAGGACAGCAGTTGAGCGATCTGACCAGTCTAAAGCTTTTGACATGGTTTCACTTCCGATGACCAGACCCTTACGATAAACTCCTGAAGAGATGAACTTCTCTGCAGTTGATAGAGCAAAGATAAATCCACTACAGGCAGCTGTTAAGTCATAGGCAAAAGCCTTGTGAGCACCGATTTTAGCCTGAACACGAGCGGCTGTTGAAGGCATCATCGAGTCAGGTGTCATCGTAGCTAGAATGATAAAATCCAACTCTTCAGCAGAAATTCCTGACTTCTCCAGGAGTCGTTTTGCAACTGCCGTTGCCAAATCTCCTGTTGATTCTGTCTTAGAAATGCGACGTTCCTTAATCCCAGTTCGACTTGAGATCCATTCATCACTCGTATCCATGACCTGAGCCAAGTCTTCGTTAGTGATAATCTGCTCTGGAGCATAATGAGCGACCTGGCTTATTTTTGCAAAAGCCATTACTTCAAATCCTCCAAAAAGTGATAAAGATTAGTCAACCCTTTTCCCATAACTTCAATCTCTTCAGGACTCATGCCCTCGATAATTCTTTCGACCATGGCCTTGTGGAAACGTTTATGGAGACGATGTATGAGTCGACCTTTCTTTGTCAAATGCAGATGTACTACACGACGATCTTGATCTGAACGGATACGTTCGATGTATCCTTTTCTCTCCAAATTGTTTAAACTCGTTGTCACAGTCCCTAGAGTTACCATCAACTCTTTAGAAACTTGACTCGGAGTCACTTCTGGATACTTACCGATAACATCAATCGTGTGCATTTCTTTGATAGAGATGTCCTTGAAACGACTACCTCGCAAACTTACTTCCTCGATTACTAGGACGTTGTTAAAAATTGATGTTAAATAGTCATTGACTTGTTGGTAGTCCATTTCTCTTCCCTCCTTTATCAAAAAAGTTTAACTATCAAAACATTTGACAAAAAAAGTATATCAAACTTCAAAGAATTGTGCAAGTATTTTTTTATTTTCCGATAAATTTTGGACGTCGTCTTTCAGAATGTGCACGAACACCTTCTTTAAAATCTTCCGTATAAGATAGAGATTTTTGCAATTCCAGTTCTAGCTGTGCGTACTCGTGCCACTGCTTAAACTCGCTTTCCCAGACTAACTTCTTAATAGCAGCATAAGAGTTAGAGGAGCCTCTTCTCAACTTCTTCAACAGTTGTTCTCTTGTCTTTTCCAGTTGATCACTAGCACACAGACGATAGACAGCTCCAGCTTCCAGTGCTTTTTCTGCTGTGAAAGCTTCTCCAGTCATAGCTAATTGCGTTGCCCGAGTCGCACCTAGTGATCGTGTAAGCAAGAATAAGCCACCCGCATCAGGAGCTAAGCCCACACCTACAAATGCCTGAATGAATTTAGCTTTGTCAGAAGCAATACAGAAATCAACTGCTAAAGCCATATTGGCTGCAGCTCCAGCAACTGCTCCATCCACTTCCATAATGACTGGTTTAGGAATTTGTTTAATCTTATAGGAAATCGTATTTACCAACTCCGCAATTTGGGTAAGGGAGGCAATATCATCCTCATCGACTGCACGTTTCATTTCTACTAAATCGCCCCCAACAGAGAAGACTTTGCCAGCAGCATTAATGAGAATAAACGAAACCGAAGCATCTTTTTCAGCCAATTCCAATGCTTCTAGAATTTCTTGACACATAGGAATATGAAAACCATTGGCCACCTCAGGACGATTTAAAGTTAGTATCGCTAAATCGTCTTGAACTTGATAGAGAATATGATTCATAGGCACTCCTTTTAATTTACAACGAAGAATAAATTATTTTATTTTCAAATTATATCTTTTTCCGGCTTTTTAAACAAGAGAAAAATCGACCGAAAGTGTCTCGGCCGATTTTAAAATCTTAGTTTGGTCTCTAAAAATACAGGAAAACCAGTACTTGTATCATCCATGAAATCATAAATCACTTCAAGCATTCGTCCTCCTTCTCTCTGATAAAGCTGTTCTTTGTTGGAGCCTTTATAGTAGAATTCTCCTGAAATCATGTAAAAAACACGATTTGGATCTTCAAGGTAGGCAAAAAGATTTCCTGTAAAAGGAGCTTCCTTATCCCCGTCCTTGGTGACCAGACTTGCAGCTAAGAGTTTCGTGATTCCTCTAAATTGTCCACTCTCATCTGTTCGACAGTAAAACTTGACTCTAGCTTCATAGTTAGGATTGACGATAATCTTTTCAGAGAGAATTCGATAGGTCCTTGCCTTACTATCTGACAAGCTGATAGATAAGATAATTTTAGCTCTCTCAACTGAAATCTGACCTTCCTGAGCATATTCCATTGCTAATTCTTCTCCGGTCAAACGACCACTGGGAAGAGGTTGAAAACTTGCTCCGATATTTGTAGGAATCATCACGAAGGTAAGGACTAGTAAGATTAAACAAACTACTCTTTTAATCATCTTCCCCCAACTCCTTTCATTAGAAGAGTCTTTCCTCCTACACCTTTATTATAAGCTTTCCTGATGAGACTTTCAAACAATTATATAGGTAATTTTCCAGATTGAAAAAAGCCCCTCTTTCTGCTATAATCGTATAAAATACTTACTTTAGGAGTTCTTATGAAGGTTGTTAAATTTGGTGGAAGCTCGCTTGCCTCTGCTAGTCAGTTAGAAAAAGTTTTAAATATTGTCAAAAGTGATCCAGAACGTCGTTTTGTGGTTGTATCTGCCCCTGGTAAACGAAATTCTGAAGATACCAAGGTGACAGATGCCTTGATTAAATACTACCGCGACTATGTAGCTGGAAATGATATTAGCAAAAGCCAAAACTGGATTATTGATCGCTATGCTGCTATGGTTAGCGAATTAGGTCTCAAACCAGCCGTTTTAGACAAAATTTCAAAAAGCATTCGCTCTCTAGCTACTCTTCCAATTGAAGATAATAAGTTTCTCTATGATACCTTCCTAGCAGCTGGAGAAAATAACAATGCTAAGTTGATTGCAGCCTACTTTAACCAAAATGGCTTGGAGGCGCGTTATGTTCATCCTAGAGAAGCTGGTATCGTTGTTACGAGCGAACCTGGAAATGCACGTATCATCCCATCAAGTTACGATAAAATCGAGGAATTGACAAATTCAACTGAAGTTCTTGTTATCCCTGGTTTCTTCGGTGTTACTAAAGAAGATCAAATTTGCACCTTCTCACGTGGGGGTTCAGATATCACTGGTTCTATCATTGCTGCTGGTGTCAAGGCTGACCTATATGAAAACTTTACTGATGTAGATGGAATATTTGCAGCTCACCCTGGTATTATCCATAAGCCACACTCTATCCCTGAATTGACCTACCGTGAAATGCGTGAATTGGCCTATGCAGGATTCTCTGTACTCCATGACGAAGCTCTCTTGCCAGCCTACCGTGGGAAAATTCCTCTTGTCATTAAAAATACCAACAATCCAGACCACCCAGGTACTCGCATTGTGCTACAACATAGCAGCGACAAATTCCCAGTTGTTGGGATCGCTGGTGATTCTGGCTTTGTCAGCATTAATATGTCTAAATATCTGATGAACCGCGAAATCGGTTTTGGTCGTAAAGTTCTTCAGATCCTTGAGGACCTTAATATTGGTTGGGAACATATGCCAACTGGTATCGATGACCTGTCTATCATCTTACGTTCACGAGAATTAACTCCGATCAAGGAAGAAGAAATCCTTCGTCAATTAGTCCAAAAAGCAGAGGTAGACCACGCTGAAATCGAACACGACCTCTCTATCATTATGATTGTTGGGGAAAAAATGAAGCGTCATATCGGGGTAACTGCTACAGCCACTCGTGCCTTATCTGAAAACAACATCAACATCCAAATGATGTCACAAGGTTCTAGCGAAGTTTCTATCATGTTTGTTGTCCACAAAGACCAAGAAAAAGCCGCTCTTAAAGCTCTCTACCAAGCATTTTTCGGTGAAAATAAGGAAGACTAAACATGGCACAATCCCTCAATAAGGTCGTCGACTTGCAAACAACTGGAACCTCCTATCTCTCCATTACAGGAAAGGTTGGAAAATTTCTAGTCGGAGATCATGCCTTAGAATTTTACGCAGATCGTAATGTCGAGGACTATATTCAAATCCCTTGGTCCAGCATTAATCAAATCGGAGCCAATGTTTCAGGCCGCAAGGTTAGTCGTCATTTTGAAGTCTTTACAGATCAAGGAAAATTTCTCTTCGCCTCAAAAGACTCTGGAAAAATTCTTAAAATAGCTCGTAAAAAATTGGGAAATGACAAGGTAGTCAAACTTCCTACCTTAGTCCAAATCATTGGTCGAAAAATTAAAAATCTATTTGCAAAAAAATAGAAAGTTTAGTATAATCATAGAAACGGATAAGTAGGTTACTTCCTTCTTTCAGAAAGTCTGCGGGTGCTGCGAGCAGATAGAAGATTTAATTGAAATTCTACCGTTGTTTTAAATCAAATACAGAATCAAGTGCACACCTGTGAAGTTGGATGGAACCGTGGCCCTGCCACTCCAACGCTTTGTCGGGTGTGCTTTTTTCATAAAGGAGTTTATATGTTAGATATCAAACGTATTCGTACAGACTTTGATGCTGTCGCAGAAAAACTAGCTACACGTGGTGTAGATGCTGCTATCTTGAACGAGATGAAAGAAATCGATGCCAAACGACGTGACATCTTAGTCAAGGTTGAAACCCTTAAGGCTGAGCGTAACACAGTTTCTGCTGAAATTGCACAAGCTAAGCGCAACAAGGAAAATGCAGACGACAAGATTGCAGCTATGCAAACCCTCTCTGCCGAGGTAAAAGCTCTTGATGCTGAGTTGGCGGAGATTGATGCTAAATTGACAGAATTTACCACTACTCTTCCAAACATCCCAGCTGACAGTGTTCCTATTGGAGCAGACGAAGACGATAACGTAGAAATTCGCCGTTGGGGAACTCCTCGTGAGTTTGACTTTGAACCAAAAGCCCACTGGGATCTTGGTGAAGACCTCGGTATCCTTGACTGGGAACGCGGTGGAAAGGTAACTGGAGCGCGCTTCCTATTCTACAAAGGACTTGGGGCTCGTTTGGAACGTGCTATCTACAACTTTATGTTGGATGAGCATGGAAAGGAAGGTTATACTGAAGTCATCACACCTTACATGGTTAACCATGACTCAATGTTTGGTACAGGACAATATCCAAAATTCAAAGAAGATACGTTTGAATTGAAAGATACGAACTACGTCCTCATTCCTACCGCTGAAGTTCCTCTGACAAACTACTATCGTGATGAAATCCTTGACGGAAAAGACTTGCCAATCTACTTTACTGCTATGAGCCCATCATTCCGTTCTGAAGCTGGTTCAGCTGGTCGTGATACTCGTGGTTTGATTCGTTTGCACCAATTCCACAAGGTTGAAATGGTGAAATTTGCCAAACCTGAAGAGTCATACGAAGAACTAGAAAAGATGACAGCCAACGCTGAAAACATCCTTCAAAAACTCAACCTTCCATATCGCGTAGTTGCTCTTTCTACAGGAGACATGGGCTTCTCAGCTGCTAAGACTTATGACTTGGAAGTATGGATCCCTGCACAAAATACCTACCGTGAAATCTCAAGCTGTTCAAATACAGAAGATTTCCAAGCTCGTCGTGCCCAAATCCGTTACCGTGATGAAGCCGATGGTAAGGTTAAACTTCTTCATACTTTGAATGGTTCTGGACTTGCTGTTGGACGTACAGTCGCTGCTATCCTTGAAAACTATCAAAACGAAGATGGTTCTGTGACCATTCCAGAAGTTCTTCGTCCATACATGGGTGGAGCTGAAGTTATCAAACCATAATTAAATAGATGTAAAAAGAGGAGGCTGAGCTTCCTCTTTTTGAGTAATTCAAAAGAAACAGGTAGAAATCTTTCATTCTACCTGTTTTTATTTATTTCTTAGTAGCCACCCATCATTGATGGATCCATAGCTGGCGCTGGTGCAGCGGGTTCTGGTTTGTTAGCTACGACTGCTTCTGTTGTTAGAATCAAGCTTGCTACTGAAGCTGCGTTCTGAAGGGCCGAACGGCTAACCTTAACAGGATCGATAATCCCTGCTTCAATCATGTTGACCCATTCACCTGTTGCAGCGTTGAAGCCTGTACCAGCTTCTGCATTCTTCAAACGATCAATTACGATTGAACCTTCATAACCTGCATTGTAGGCGATTTGACGTACAGGTTCTTCCAAGGCACGAAGAACAATGTTACGTCCTGTTGCTTCATCACCTTCTAACTCCAAGGCAGCAACAGCAGAGATAACATTAACAAGGGCAGTACCACCACCTGCAACGATTCCTTCTTCAACAGCTGCGCGAGTCGCATTGAGGGCGTCTTCGATGCGGAGTTTCATTTCTTTCAATTCTGTCTCTGTTGCAGCACCGACCTTGATAACAGCAACTCCACCTGACAATTTAGCCAAGCGTTCTTGGAGTTTTTCACGGTCAAATTCTGAAGTTGTTGTTTCGATTTGTGACTTGATGACAGCAATACGGTTAGCAATTGCTTCAGGATTACCTGCACCTTCTACAATGACTGTACTATCTTTATCAACAGACACTTTAGCTGCTTGACCAAGCGCTTCGATAGTAGCATCTTTCAATTCAAGACCAAGATCTTCTGTGATAACAGTTCCACCTGTCAAAATTGCGATGTCTTCCAACATTGCTTTACGACGGTCCCCGAAACCAGGTGCCTTAACAGCAACTACGTTGAAAGTTCCACGAATCTTATTCAAAACAAGAGTTGGAAGAGCTTCACCGTCAACGTCATCAGCAATAATCAAGAGTGGACGACTGCTTTGTAGAATGCTTTCTAGCAGTGGCAAGATTTCTTGGATATTTGAAATTTTCTTGTCAGTGATTAAAATGTATGGATTTTCAAGGTCTGCAACCATTTTTTCATTATCTGTCACCATGTACTGTGATAGATACCCACGGTCAAATTGCATTCCTTCTACGACTTCAAGCTCTGTTTCCATACCACGTGATTCTTCAATAGTGATAACACCATCTTTACCAACTTTTTCCATGGCTTCAGAGATGTACTCACCTACTTTTTCAGAACGAGAGGATACAGCAGCAACCTGCGCGATGGCTTCTTTATTAGCAACAGGGATAGCCGTATTCTTCAAAGCTTCTACTGCTGCAGCAACCGCTGCTTCAATCCCACGACGAATACCGATTGGGTTTGCGCCAGCCGTAACGTTTTTGATTCCTTCACGAACAATAGCTTGGGTCAAAACTGTTGCAGTAGTTGTCCCGTCACCAGCAATATCATTGGTTTTAGAAGCCACTTCTGACACCAATTTAGCACCCATATTTTCAAAATGGTCTTCTAGTTCGATTTCTTTAGCGATTGTTACACCATCATTGGTAATCAATGGTGAGCCGAATGATTTTTCAAGAACAACATTACGGCCTTTAGGCCCCAAGGTTACTTTAACTGTATCAGCTAGGATATCAACACCACGTACCATAGCTGAACGAGCATCTGATGAAAATTTAATGTCTTTTGCCATACTTACTTCCTCCTCTTATTCTTCCACGATTGCTAAGATGTTAGCTTCACCAACGATGACATATTTTTCGTCACCATCTTTGACCTCGATACCTGCATGAGCTTCAACCAAAACCTGATCTCCAACTTTTACACTTGGGGCAACCAAATCACCGTTCAAGGTGCGAACACCTTGTCCAGTAGCCACTACTGTAGCTGTTTTCGTTTCTTCTTGGGCTGATTTTGCGAGGACAAAGCCTCCGACTGTTTGTTCTTTCTCTTCAATTTTCAAGACCACACGATCCCCTAATGGTTTCAACATCTGTTTTCCTCCATAACATAATCATATTGTTAGCACTCTTTACGAACGAGTGCTAAACCATAGTTCTATTTTATCACTTAGTCAGAAATAGTCAAGAAAAAAACACCTCAAAATGAATGAGATGTTCCTTAAAGATCACTTTAGAATTATTAATTTTCGATTAAAATCATCGACGACTTTTTGGAGATTGATCCGTCCTCGATAGATACCATATCCAAAAACCACCATTCCCAATATTCCAACCAAGGCAAGTATAATTCCGAAAATTAAGATTGGGAGGAAGCTTTTATGAAAGAGAAAAATTAAGACCATACCTATACTGGCAATGATAAAGAGTAAGCTAAACCAACGGCCAAGATTTTCAATCATATGACGTTGATACTTAATTTCTGTTTCATATCCATTAACAAGTTCTTGTTTTGTAACCATGAGGATCCTCCTGACAAAAATTGAGAATGAAGGGTAAGAGAAGGAGGTTAGTCTACTTCATTCTCAAAATTTTCTACTAGTAAATATGTGCTTTTCTTGAGCTTAGTAATTAAGATGTGGGTCAAAGATACCTAGAGCAACACCAACCAAAGCGACAACAACTAGAAGCAACATTACTTTGTTTGGTGAAACTTTTTTCTTAGACATTAACCACCAGCAAATAGTGATGAAAGCTGCTGTCAAGAGACCTGGATAAACACCATCAATCTTTTCTTGGATATTTAAGAAGACTTTTCCTTCAGAATTCTCGAATTGAAGAGCTGTTGTAACAGAGACCCAAGTTGCTGCTACCGCACCGATAACCATACCGCCGACAACACTGATTGCTTTACGAAGTGCTTGTCCTTTTGGTCCTACTAGGAATTCAACGGCTTTATCCCCTAATTGATACCCTTTAAAGAAGGCAAAGCGCATACCAAAGTATACTAAGAGGTTCCATACGATGATGTAGAAGATAGCACCAGCGATGTTACCACCTTTAGAGAGACCCAGGGCAATCCCCAAAAGAACTGGAATCAAGGTCCCAACGACCAAAGAGTCACCGATACCAGCGATTGGCCCCATCAAACCGGCACGCATACCATTGATAGTTTCACCATCCACTGCATCTCCGTTTGCACGCGCTTCTTCCAAACCAGCCGTAATCCCTACAACGAGAGAGCCAAGTTGTGGTTCAGTATTGAAGAAGGCAGTATAGGTTTGCATAGCATCTTTTTGTTCTTCTTTTGTATCATACATTTCTTCTACGATTGGAAGCATAGAAGTCAAGTACCCAAAGGTTTGCATGTGTTCTTGAGAGAAACAAGTCAAATGACCATAATACCAATGATGAAATGCTTTTGCTAATGTTTTCTTTGAAATTTTCTTTCTATCAGCCATTTTAAATATCCTCCTCATCATCGTCTACGTAAACAACCCCAGCTGGAGCAGCTTTCATAGATTTGATTACTTCAAGTTCATAGTAGATTACTGCAAAGATCAATGAAACAACCGCACTAGCTACCAAGTTCAAGCCGAGAGATTTAGCCAAGGTAAATCCAACAAAGAATGGAATGAAGTCAGTTGCTTTTGTAACAATTTGTTTCAACAAGATAGCAATACCGACACATGGGAGAAGAGCTCCGACTGTAAAGAGAGCTTTCATCCAGAAACCATCCATAGGAAGGTAAAGTTTCATCAAATCAACCATGTTTTCACCATATTTGGTGATAATCATAGTTGGAAGGAAAGAGAAGAGGAAGTGAGAGATCCAAGGATAAACCCAGTCAACTGCGTAGAGTTTTTTGAAGTTTCCTTCTTCAACGGCTTTCCAACCAATGTGTTGCCAAAGCAAGTTCATTGTAGCTGTACCGTAGAAAAGAACAGTACCGATTGTCCCAACGGCTGCACCGATTGGGGCTGCAGCTGCGGCAATTCCAGCTTCGTCTGTGATGTGATTTGCATGCACAAACAAGATAGCAAGAGGAACACCGATATAAGAGATGGCACGAACATCGGCAGATACAGTTCCACCAGGTGTTACCAAGGCGATATAAACGACTTGAAGGGCAACCCCGACCATAATACCAGTTGTCACATCTCCAAGAATTAAACCTGAAATCAACCCACCGATCAAGGGACGACCGAGTGTATAGTTCCCGATACTGGAACCTCCCATACCTGGCATTGAAGACAAGCTGGCGAAAACAGCAAGCAAGATTGCTTGAATCCATGAAATTGTCATAACAAACGCTCCTTTTGTTTGTAAATTTATTTACCTAACTAATAAAACTGTTAGGTTTAAAAACCAAATTTAGATTTGAAATCGTCCCAATAACCAATTGAGACATCCGGCAACAATTGGAATTTAACCTTGTAACCTGCTGCCTGAATTGCCTGAAAGGCTTCTGCTTCTTCTTGGGTGATGGATTGGTTATTGCCCAATTTCACTGCACCAGGTCTATCATTTGCAGGGCCAACGATGATTTCTTTAACATCTCCTGGGACAAAACCTTGATCCACCAAAATTTCCTTCATATCGATTGGGTTTTTGGTAATCAAGAAGTACCGACTGTCAGATTCCGTTACTTTTGCTGACTTTTCTTTAAAGGCTTCTTTTGTCCATACAAAGGTTTTCTTGTCTGATGCGCCTTTGTAAGCTTGGATCAAAACCTTGTTTGATGCTGCTGCATCGTTTACAGCAATCAAACCATCACATGGTTTTTCTTTTGCCCAGCGTGTGACTGTTTGACCGTGAATCATGCGGTCATCAATCCGTACAAATGTTACTACCATAAGGTACCTCCCTATTAAATATCGTCATCATCTTCTTCAGCACTAGTGGCTGAAACTTCAAAAGGTTGTAGTGCAAATTTTGCTTCTGATAAGATAGTTGCTGACAAATCGTCTCCATCCAACACATCCTTCATCACAACTGCTGTCAAGGCCATGGTGAGGTTCATCCCACCAAGGATCAAAGCTCCATCTAGCTTTCCAGCTTCTTCTAGGACAGTGGCTGCCGTGGTTAATGGACTACCACCTACAATGTCTGCCAAGACCAGCACAGAATCATCTGCTGTCAATTCTGAGATGCTCTCTCTAAAATCAACTGCAAAGTCATCGACCGATTTTCCTTCTTTAAGTCCAACTGCGATGACCTGATTCATCTTGTCACCAGCAAACATAGCTAGCGATGTTTTTAGTCCTTCTGCCAATCCACCATGACTGACTAAAATGAGGTATTTCATTTTACTACGCCTCCTTTATTTGACTCTATTGTAGAATATTTGGAAGCGCTTTTATATTGTCAAATGTCACATGATAAACATGACATTTAGCAACAAAAAAATGACATCTGTCACTTGACACAATGTCATCTTATTTTTCTTTAAACTCCTACCTGAAGACTACTTTCAATTTCCCTCTGAATTTGAGGCAAGCGGTTCTCGACATCTTGATCGCGCAAAGCATTGCCAATCAAGTAGTCTAGCTTTTCCAACATTTCTTTAGAGACATTCTTGGGACTACTTTCAACAGCTTGTTCCATGATACGGTTCAAGGTCTGATTGGTCAAGGAATCCGTGCCAAAATCATCTACCTGTAGAAGATCTTTACTAGATTGACTTTGGACCACCTGTGGCATAACGGAAATCCCTTGAGATTGAGCAAAGAGGAGTTGTTGAATTTCTGGATCTTCTGTCAACAATTGCATCAATTCCCAAGCTAACTTGGAATGAGGAGTCCGAGCAGACATGGCAAAAGAAGTCGTCGTAACCAAAGTCGCCTTGGTAGTTTTTGACTTAGCAGGCATAGGGATACAGGTCCAGGTGAAGTTTGAATATTTTGAAACATGGTAAGGATAAGGTTTATAGGTTCTATATTGAGCCAAAGTCATGGGATAAAAAGCGACTTTCCCCTGGTCAAAATCTTTGGAACTTACCTTATAGTTCTTATTCAGCTCTTCCAATTTTTGTAAAAAAGTCAAAGACTCTTTGACTTCTGGAGCCGTAAGTTTGAGCATCCCTCCTTGAAAGAGACTACCCCCATTTGCTGCCAAAGCTTCTTTCCAGGTATATTCTGTACTCCCAAACTGATCCAATTGACCATCTCCATTGGTATCTTTGGTTAGTTTTTTACAAATTGTATGGAACTCTTCCAAGCTCCAACCTTCCTTGGGAACCTCAATGCCTTCTTTGTCCAGCAAATCTTTATTGACACACATCAAAATAGGATTACTTTCATAAGGTAATGCATAGGATTGCCCCTGATAGACACCTGATTCAAATGCAACAGGATAAAAAGCAGCTTGGTCTTCTTGATTCATATAGCCATTTAACTTTTCTAGAACGCCACGCGCCGCCAATAAGGACAGATCTTGCTCAGAGACCATAAACACATCCGGCGTCTTTCCTGAAACAATCTTTTCTGAGAGCCAGTCTGAATAATCCGACTGTGGAATCCCATTTTCATATTCCACACGGACATTAGGATGGGACTTTTCAAATTTTTGAATCGCAAGATCCAAAGCATGGGAGCGTTGACTGGTCGGTACATCCCAACTAGATCCTGCATAAACTCCTATATGGAGCACGATCGGTTGTTGTTTCCACCAATAAAAACCAGTACTCACAGAGACCACAAAAAGGAGAACGATTCCCCAACAAAGATGCTTTCGGTTTAATTTCATTCCGTATTTCCTTTTGAAAAATCGCGTCTAGTCACTCCTGTTTGAACTGACCAAATTGCTAATTGCGTTCGATCTCTTAGGTTTAATTTCGCCAAAATCGTTGATAAGTAATTGCGCACAGTTCCTTCTGATAAGAAGAGTTTTGCAGCAATTTCTTTGTTTGACTCGCCATAGCCGACTTCTTGAATAATTCGCCATTCTGTCGTGCTCAAATCCTTGACATTGTCCTCATCCACAGCAATAGAGAAATTCGATTTGGCCATTTGAGAGAAGATCTGAAAGACCTTGCTTGCGATATTGGGATTGATCATAGCTCCACCCTGATGCACCACCTTAATAGCCTCATAGAGCTCTTCTGTCGAGGCTCCCTTTAAGAGATATCCTGAAGCACCATACTTGAGTGCACTATAGATAAATTCATCATCGTCAAAAGTTGTTAAAATAATAATTTTGATATCCGGATAGTGTTCTTTTACTTCTTTTGTAGCCAAAACCCCATCCATGCCTGGCATCCGAATATCCATCAGGATCAGATCCGGATGCGTCTGTGGAATGCTGGACAAGACATGATTCCCATCTTCCACTGTAGCTACCACTTCGATGTCGGAGTGAGCCGACAAAATAATTTTCAAAGATTCTCGAATCAAGGCTTGGTCATCTGCCACCATTACTTTTATCACCATATCTTATCTCCCCTCTTTATATTTTGGTAAACTGACACGTGTGAAAAATCCATCGCGACTTTCAAATTGAAGCTGGCCTCCTAGAATTGAAATACGCTCCATCATCTGTTTGAGTCCATAACCATAAGTTAAGGTTTCAAACCCAACTCCATTATCTTGCAGAGCGATCAAATAATTCTCTTTATCCTCAAAAAAATGGAGTTTTAGTTGGCTGGCGTGACCGTGGCGAACCGCATTGGTCATAGACTCTTGAATCACACGAAAGATCGTATCTTCAATCATGACATCCATATCGACATCTACCCATTCGTAGTTTAGATCAACTTGTAAGTTGGAAAGAATTTGATACTCGCGGATGGTCTTTTCTAAAGCATCTTTGAGAGTTCGTCCCTCAAGGGCTCCCGGACGAAGACGATTAAGAGAACCTCTCACATCTTGGATTCCTTCACGGACCACTTCTGATACGTTTTTCACCTGCTCTTTTGCTCGATTTGGATCGATATCGATCAAGACCCCAACAGCATCTAAACCTGCTGAGATGCCTGTTAGTGCGTGCCCCAGAGTATCATGAATCTCACGAGCAATCCGCTTACGCTCCCGATCCTCTGCAATCTTCTCAGACAAGGCCATATAATTGTTCAACTCCGTATTAACCTTGGACACCATAGCCAATTCTTCCTCTACTTCGTGGTTTTCCGCAAGGACGTTCATAATATAAAACAAAAGTGAAATAATGAAGAGTACCATATTCGAGGCATAAAGGGAATTCTTTAAGAAAAAGGCCAGAATGCGGATAGATTCAGGATAAAAATGAATATAGACATCTAAGGACGGAATCGGGAAGAAAAGCGAAAAGACATCTGAATTTGTCACAAGGAGCATCAAGAAGCTCACTAGGATAAAGGCAAACCAATACTTCCGATCTCTCTTGGTATTCAACTCTTTGGAACCATAGAAGATATCCGCAAAAACCAAGAGAATGAGCCCGTTATAAGCTACATTTTGAACCCACATCAGAAGCAGCATCAGGAGAATCTCCAGAATATTCCTCTTATCAAAAATAGACCATCGACTCGTTTGAGGCCGATATCGACTCATCGATATCAAAGCAATCCCAGCAAACAAAACTGCAGACAACCAAAAAGTCGTAGATGGAGCAAAGGGAATACGCTCTAGACGCTCTAATAATAGAGAGGCTTGGCGTTGAGCTATGATATAGTTGGTTGCTTGAAGATAGATGATACTGTTTAGCATAACAGCGATAAAATTGACGACCATAAGAATGGCCAAACTGTATCGAACACCTCTAAACTTTCTCATTACTGCCACCCATTCACATCAAACTGATCAATGTTTTCCTTTGTCATCATTTCAACTGGAATGCTCACCTCTTTGGTATAGCTCTTCCCTTCAGCAATATCTTGAATGACCTCCATCACGCGGTCTCCCATTTTCAAAGGAGACTGAGCAACGGTTCCCACAACATCATCCGTCGAGTGCAACAAAGATTTCATATCTGGTGAACCATCGATTCCATAAATCGCAATGGGGTAAGTTATTCCTTGCTCCTTAATTGCAGCCAGAGCTCCTATAGCTGAGCGATCATTTAAGGCAACCAAGGTATCAATTTCAACCCCTGATTGTAAAAAATTCTGGACAGCCGGCATGGCGATTTCCGTTTGCCCCTTGGTTTCCAGTTCCGATACAATCTGATAAGAACTGTGCCCCTCAATAGTGTCTTTAAAGCCCTGAATCCGCGTATCTGCTGAAACAGTCCCCTTATGTTCCAAAAGGAGGACCCGAGCACTAGAAGAACGTTTCATCAACTCTTTAGCAATCAATACTCCCGCTTGGTAGTTATCGGATACAATACTTGCATCTGGCTTAAAATTCTTCAGTTGGGTATCGACCGCAATGATTTTAATTCCTTGTTTTCTAGCTTTTTCAAGAGCAGTTAAAATTGACTGGCTATCCCCCTTGACCGGATTGATCACTATCATATCAACTTTTTGAGCACAAAAATCATCAATCTGTTGGCTCTGTCTTTCTTCGTCCAATTCTGGATCTCGGACATAAACAAGAGCTCCTCTTTCATCGGCAATTCGACTAATTTCCGAATGAATACTTTTATAGAACCCATTGTTCATGGTCATATAGGTGACACCAATTTTAGTCTGATCCTTGATGCCACTTGTTTGACAACGGCCGAAAACCCATAAGAGAACACAGACCACTGGAATCAGCAGTAATAGACGCTTTATCAGCCATTTCAACAATTCTATTTTCTCTTTATTTTTCGTCAAATTTCATTCCTTTTCTGAAAATTTTGAATATATATTACTTTATTCTACTACTTTTTCAAAAAAAGTGCTTGATTTTATTGTACAAGTGCATTTATTTGACCTATTTAAGAATTAATTTCCGAACAATAGCACAAAAACAATAGAAAAAGCTGGTCTATAGGCGAACCAGCTCTTCTATTTGATTGATATTAAAATGGAAGTTCCTCTTCTTCCAAGACCAAATCTGCTAAGTCTTGTCCTGCATTATTTTCACGCATAGCACGTTGGGCACGGCTTTCTAAGAGTTGGAAACCTGTACAGAGAACTTCTGTTACATAGTTGGTCTGGCCATTCTTCTCAAACTTACGGGTACGAAGTTCCCCATCCACAGAAATGAGACTACCCTTGCTTCCATAACTAGCCAAGGTTTCAGCCAATTTTCCCCAGACCACAATATTGATGAAGTCTGCTTCACGTTCCCCATTTTGATCTTTATAACGGCGATTCACTGCGATAGTTGCTCGTGCAACAGACTTATCATTGTTGGTTTTGTGCAACTCTGGTGTAGACGTCAAACGTCCGATCATAATAACTTTATTATACATTTTTTCATCCTCCTACTTATCTATTCGAAGGTAAAAGAAAAAAGTTACAAAATTTGTAACTTTTTTAAATAATGTTAATCTCTGTGAATCATAAATCCAGTTGCTTGTTGATTGGCCATGATGGTCATATCTGTAATTTGCACACGACGTGGTTGACTGGTCACATAAACAACGGCATCAGCGATGTCTTGTGCTTGCAAGGCTTCGAGCCCCTGATAGACCGTCGCAGCCCGTGCCTCATCTCCATGGAAACGGACTTTTGAAAAATCAGTCTCTACAATACCAGGCTGAATGGTTGTCACCTTGATATCAGTCGCAATGGTATCAATCCGTAGTCCATCTGAAAAGGTTTTGACTGCAGCCTTGGTTGCTGAATAGACTGCTGCACCAGCGTAAGCGTAAATACCTGCGGTTGAACCCATATTAATGATATGGCCTTGATTTGCAGTCACCATAGAAGGCAAGAGACAACGAGTAACAGCCATCAGGCCCTTGACATTGGTATCCAGCATGGTCAGCATATCCCACTCTTCATAATCCTGATAGGGAGCTAAGCCTAAAGCAAGTCCAGCGTTATTGACCAATATATCAATCTGACCCACAGTTTTTAGAATATCTGAACAGACAGTCTTAACCATGCGCATATCCGTAACATCTAAAGGAAAGGTCCAAACTTTTTGATTTAGAAAGATTTCTGCGAACTCAGTTTTGAGAGCTTCAAGTCTTTCTGTTCGACGTCCTGTGAGAACAATATTCTCACCTTTTTCTAGATAGGCACGCGCAATAGCTTCACCAATACCTGATGTTGCACCTGTTATCACAACATTTTTTGCCATCTTACTTTCTCCTATCTAACTTAACAAATTTAAGCTGTCCAGTGTTTTGCTGGGTCAAATGGAGTTCCAACAACTTGGTCTTCGGACAATTCAATGACACCACGTTTTTGTGGAGCATTTGGCAAATGCAATTCACGAGGACTACACATCATGCCAAAACTCTTTTCACCACGAAGTTCCCCTGGGAAAATGAGATTGCCTTTTGGCATCATAGCTCCTGGAAGAGCTACAATGGTTTTCAAACCAAGACGCGCATTTGGAGCACCTGCCACGATTTGTACTGTTTTGTCATTCCCAACAGCAACTTGACAGATGTTCAAGTGATCACTATCTGGATGTGCCACCATCTCTACAATTTCTCCAACCACAAATTTCGGTTCCTTGTCATTGATAATCTCTTCGGTAAAATCTTGAGCTTGCAATTCTTGGTTCAAATGAGCTACTTGGTCGTCTGTCAAGAATACTTGGCCACGTTCCTCAATTTCGAATAAGCTAGAAACTTCAAAAATATTCCAAGCAACAGTTTCACCTGTTTCCTTTAGGAAAACACGCGCCACATTGCCTTTACGTTCAACATCTAGTTTGGCATCGCCACTGTTTTTCACGATGACCATAAGGACATCACCAACATGTTCTTTGTTATATGTAAAAATCATTCTTTCTTTTCTCCTATTTTAATCCTGCTAAAAAGTCGTTAATTTGTGCCTTGGTTTTACGGTCACGATTGACAAAGCGCCCAATCTCCTTGTCCTTGTCTAAAACAACAAGACTTGGAATCCCGTAAACATCCCAAAGTTTAGCTAGTTCCATGTACTCATCACGGTCTACTCGTATAAAGGTAAACTCTGGATTTGATTCTTCAATCTCTGGCAAAGCAGGGTAGATATAACGACAATCGCCACACCAATCCGCAATAAAAAGGAAGACCTTCTTGCCATCCCGTTCAACTAGATTAGCTAGTTCTTCCAAACTATGAGGATTTATCATAAGATTTCCTCCTCATAGATGAGAGCATCATCATCATAGACAAAGGTATAGTGACGACCATCCTCAAAAATGACACCACCAACGAGACGCTCTAAGCTACTTTCGTAGACTTGGACATAGAGAGTCGCAATTTCACCCATCTCTGAAAAGGAGTCACGCACAATAGCGGTCAACTCTTCCTGCGTTTTCATGAGTTTATGGTCATCAGCTACTTTCTTAGCTCCAAAAGCAAGTGCTCCGAGGCCTACTAATGCCAAACCTGTTTTAATGATATTTTTCGTTTTCATGCTAACATTGTAACACAAAAAGATAAGTAGGACAAATCGTGAATGCTATTTTCGTTTGAACTATATGTACCTCATTTCAAGAAATATTGACTCCTATCTCCTCCTATGGTACAACACCTCAAAGTAATGATTTACTTATCCATAAAATTCTAAGGAGACTCTATATGAACAAAGAAAGTTATTTTGACGGTGGATTACTCAGCTTTATCGGGCACTCAATTGTCGCTTTTTTCATCATCGCCTTAACTCTAGGAATTGCCACACCTTGGGCCGTTTGTTTTATGCAAGATTGGAAAGTCCGACATACTGGCATCGATGGTCAACGTTTATACTTTGATGGAACTGGCACCCAGTTATTTGGAAATTGGATCAAATGGTTCTTACTGACAATTATCACTCTTGGAATCTATTCATTTTGGTTAAAAATAAAAACAGAACAATGGATTACCAAGCATACGCATCATATGTAAAAAGTGCGGTTTATAGACCACACTTTTTTTATAGCTCTTAATAATGTCTCTCACCAAATAAACCTTCCGGCAATTCATGGAACCCCTTGCCTGCCTTGAAGTTTTCAAATTTGCCTAGCAAGAACTGGTAGGCATCCAAGCGGCTTTCATAGCGAATCATAGCATCTTTAGCACGCTCATCTTGGTCTTCTTCATAGACCTTTTGGCTTTCCTTGAGAGCCATATCATTAATCATAATCTGGGTATTAACCCAGGCTTCAAATTCTTTCATAAATTCTTGTTCGTAACTCATTTTTTCTCCTTATTCTAATCCACGGAAATAGTCTGTATCAATCTCACGGTAAGGCTGGATATCCTGAACATACTCCAATACACCTTGAAATTCTCCATTTTCATCGTGTACTGCAGCATAGGTGATATGGACAAACTTACCTCGTGACTCGGACTTGAACCACATCTCATACTTGTCCTTGACCCCGTCACGAAGACCTTTCATAATGGTCTTTACCTTATCAAGGTACTTGGGCGGGTGACAAAGCTCAACATTGCGCCCGACTTGAGAAGGTGTCCGCTTGAAAATCATCTCATCTGCTGGCGTATTGTCATTGTAATACTGGAAAATATCATCCTTATTAACAAAGGTAATTTCCATTGGCAGATGGTTGAGAATAAGATTAGCCTGCTCGACTGAGAGATAGCCATTACCAAAAGCCTGTTGACTATGGCGATCTACTACCGCTTCCTTTTCCTTAGGTGTGAAGGTGATAGTAAACTGACCTTCTGGCGTATCAATCACTTGTTGAACCTGTCCATCTACAGTTTCTGGCTGAGTTGGTTCTTCTACACTTTTTTCCTCAACAAAACTTTGACGTTCAGGAACCCATTTCTCAGACGGACGGATAATGGCATAGCCATAAGCATCACTTTCCTCTGCAATCTGAATCCAGTCATCCTGGGTGAAGGATTCGAGCAGAATCATGAGGAGGATGGACTCTTCCTTGAAAATCATACTCTCAAATTCAGTCGCAAAAGCTTCAAAAGCTTCCTTTACGGCGGAAATTGGCACTTCTGGGAGCGACTTAGTTGCCGCTAAAGCTGTTTGAAAGAGTTCCCTAATCTGGTCATCGACTCCCCACATGACTTTTGGAGGCGAATCATGTCCATAACGCTCCATGATAGGAAAGAAGAGTTCTTCCTTACGCTGGTAGTGACGGTCGAACTGACCTACAAGCCCCATCTGACGAACCAACCCCTTACGCATCTCTGCAAGCATTTCCTCGTCTTCCATAGACTCATATGTGTCTAACAATCTTCGAACACGAATCAAGGCAGCACGGAGGGCTAGATTTTCATCCTTAAAAACACGTACAGGATGACCTGGATGCTCGGTATCTTCAACTTCGACACCCTTAACAGCATTCTTAAAGAGATTAGCATGCACATCACAGAGCTCCATGACGTCTTCAAATGTCACACCTGAGTCAGAGTTCATCAACTCGTGCTCCATGAGAGAAATCTCGATAGCTGATACACCTGTAAAGGTTGCATCAAAGCGTTCCTGAACGGATTCAGGGGAGGCTCCATTATGCAATTCTAATAAAATATCCCGTAGGACATGAATACGTTCATCTGCCATTAGTCTATTCCAATCACTTCGTAACCATTTGCTTCAAGTGTGCGCACAATCTTATCCATAGGAGTTCCCTCCAGTTTAGACCCCTGTTTGAGCGATACTTTTCGTCCGACTGTATTTCGCATCAAAGGATTTGCAAGAGGTTTAAAACCGAGTTCTACTAGGATATCTAAAACTTCTGGATGCTTGTCCACAACTTCCGCAACAGGAATAGATACATCAATGATATTGTCCATCATAACCTCCATCATATTCTCTAACAGTTTTTTTCTTTTTTATTATACCACAAGGGCAAAGATTAAAAAACTAGCAGTAGAAGACTTGCCAGTTTATTTCGTATAATTTCATTATTTCCAATTATATAGACTTTTCCTAGTAAAACCTCAAAGTCTTATCCTTACCATGATCATCAGAGAAGTTTGAAAAACCAATCTATGATCTTGAAAAGAATCCTATAGAACAGTAATTGGAAGGCAAAAGAGATTAGGAACCATAGAATTTTTATCAAACCAACAATTGGTGTTATAAAAAGAAGAGTGAAGAACCTCCAAAAAGATTTCATTCTTTATCCTCCGGCTTCATCAACCAAGTAGCTGTATCCATAAGCTTATCTACGAGAAATAATTTTCCCAAACTAACGACTGTGTTTTCATCTTTTTTTATGGTTTCTGCAACTTTTAAAGCTTGCCTTGTTAGAAGATAATTACCGTAGGTTTTGGCCAGTACTGTTATGTTCCCCATGTCAATCTCCTTCTATGATTTCCACTTCTTTTCGGATAGTGGCAACATCTCTTTGATATTGTGCTTCATCGTAGTTAATCAATTTGGACAATTCTTTTTGCAATCTTTCTCCCATGGGTTTCATGGTCGCAAAGGTTAAGCCACCTGATAGGACTCCACCTAAGATAGGAATAACTTTCCCCATCCCCTTAGCCAATCCTCCCTTGGTCAGATTCACTCCAAAGATTTTCAGAACTTTTTCCAAAATTGGATACCAAAGAGTCTTTGTTAAAGCCTTTTTATTCACGATTTTCATCACTTGCTTAGCAACTGTAACACCACCAGAACGAAGGAGAGCTCCCGCACCATTTACTCCCAACATCACTCCCAGATAGAGCAAGAGGGTATTTTTAGCTTCTTCGCTCAGCTCATTTCGTGAAGCCCAGAGATCATCATAGCCGTAAATATAGCCTAGCTCCTGAGCTAGTTTCAGTGAAAATGCGTAAAACTGGGCTACATCTGTCGGAATTGTAACGGCCATGGCAATACCTCCAGGTAATCCAGCCAAAACAGATGTCCCACTTGCTAACAATACATTATCTCTAATACAGGCATTGGCCACTCGATCTAAGGTTTTCTGAGGTAATAAAGCTGTCGGCCCTTCATCCAATAATCTAGGAATATCCTTTGAAGCCACTTCCTTAGAGAATTTGTCCATTAAAAATTTTGACCGGTTCACTTTAACGACAGGAAGTTTTACTACCTGTTGCAACACTTGCATCGCCACATCTTCTTTAGCCATCTCTATCTCCATTTTTCATTCATATCAAGCTTTATCTTATCATATTTATGGAATAAATGATATTTTCAAGATTTATTTTATTTTCTGAATTTCTATTTATATAATCTGACTAGACAATGACCGACTTATAGCCACAAAAAAGAGGGTTGCCCCTCTTTCTGCTTAATGTTTATCCAGATTGCGTAGCATCTCGTCAATCTTGTTTCCATATTCGATGGATTCGTCTTTGACGAAAGTTAAGTCTGGAATTTTGTACAATTTCAAATTACGACCAAGTTCACGTTTGATAGTACCAGTTGCTTTTTCAAGTCCGACTTGAGTTTTTTGATTATCTGAAGCCAGGTTACTCAAAATAGTGTAGTAGACCTTAGCAACAGACAAGTCACCTAGCATCTGAACATCAGTGATAGTCACACCTTGGACACGTGGATCACGGACTTTCTTTTGCAAAATCTCGTTGACTTCGCGCTTGATCTCCATGCCCACACGATCCGTACGGAAATGATTTGCCATGCTTTTTTCCTTTCTCTAAATTGAACCAAAAGCTAGGCCAGCAGACCTAGCTTTGTCTATTAGATAGAGGAACTAGAGCCATTTGAATCTAGGAAACAAGCCTTAGATAGAACTACGGGTTCATCAAGGCACTGTTGACGACGAGTCAAATCGGCTATCGTTTCTCTATTATCGTTTGATTTCTTCCATGATGTAGGCTTCAATCACATCATCCATCTGAATATCATTGTAGCCATCAATCATAAGACCACCTTCACGGCCGTTTGTAACTTCTTTAACGTCATCTTTATAGTGTTTCAAGCTAGCTAGAGCGCCATCGTAAATAACAACACCATCACGGATAACACGGACTTTAGAGTCACGGGTAACTTTACCGCTGGTAACCATGAATCCTCCGATTGTTCCCACTTTAGATACCTTGAAGGTTTCGCGGATGATCGCTTCACCAATAATTTTTTCTTTAAATTCTGGGTCAAGCATCCCTTTCATGGCTTCTTCCATCTCTTCAATCACCTTGTAGATGATGCTGTGGAGACGGATTTCTACATCGTCGGCTTCTGCTTGTTGACGAGCTTGTGGTGTAGGACGCACGTTGAAACCAACGATAAAGGCATTTGAAGCTTCGGCAAGAGTCACGTCAGATTCATTGATAGCACCAACTGCTGAGTGAACAATGGTTACTTTAACGCCTTCCACATCAATCTTTTGAAGTGATGCAGAGAGAGCCTCAACAGAACCTTGTACGTCGGCTTTGATGATGACGTTAACTGACTTGAGTTCTCCTGCTTTAAGGGTATCAAAGAGGTTTTCAAGGCTAACACGTTGAGTAGCTTGACGTTGCTTCATAAGAGCACGTTTGGCACGTTCTTCACCAGCTGCACGCGCAGATTTTTCATCTTCGTAAACAGCAAAGTGGTCACCCGCCATTGGTGCTTCGTTCAAACCAGTGATCGATACAGGTGTTGATGGGCCTGCGACCTTGACACGACGTCCGAGATCGTTGGTCATAGCACGGACACGTCCGAAAGTATTTCCGACAACGATTGGATCTTGAACGTTCAAAGTACCTTGTTGGACAAGGAGGGTCGCAACTGCACCTTTTCCTTTATCCAAGCGGGCTTCGATAACAGTACCAATGGCACGAACTGTTGGATCTGCTTTGAGTTCTTGGATTTCAGCCACAAGTAGAACAGTTTCCAATAGTTCATCGATATTTTGGTTGAATTTAGCTGAGATTTCTACAAACTCAGAATCGCCACCCCAAGCTGTTGACATAACACCATGTTCAGCCAATTCACCGATAACACGTTCTGGATTAGCACCTGGTTTATCGATTTTATTGATAGCTACGATGATTGGGACATTAGCTGCTTTTGAGTGGTTGATGGCTTCGATAGTTTGAGGCATTACCCCGTCATCTGCCGCTACGACCAAGATGGTAATATCGGTAACAGAGGCACCACGCGCACGCATAGAGGTAAAGGCTGCGTGTCCTGGTGTATCAAGGAAGGTAATCTTCTTACCATTTTCCTCAATCTGATAGGCACCGATATGCTGAGTGATACCACCGGCTTCACCTGTTGCAACACGAGAATTACGAAGGGTATCCAAAAGGGTTGTTTTACCATGGTCAACGTGTCCCATGATCGTTACAACTGGTGGACGCTCTACAAGTTCATCTTCATTGAGATAACCCTCTTCAGCAAAGAAACGTTCGATATCAGCATTGTCGACTTCAACCTTTTGTTTCGCATCAATACCGTAATCTACCATGAGGAGTTCGATTGTTTCACCGTCCAAGGACTGGTTTTGTGTCGCCATCACACCCATCATGAAGAGTTTCTTAACAATCTCAGCTGGTTCGCGTTTGATACGTTTTGCGATTTCCGCAACGGTCATACCATCTGTATATTCAAATTCTGTTGGCAATTCATGGAACTTACGCTCTGTAACAGGTTTTGGTGCCTGATTACGGTTATTTTTGTTATTGCCTTTTTTATTCTTTTTGTTATTGTTCCAGTTACTATTTCTTTGATTTCTCACTTGATTTTGACTACTTCGATTCTTTTGTTGTTTTCTAGGACCATCTTCTTCGTGATCGTAATCATCACGATCTTTGTCTGGTCGGGCTTGTTTCTTACGACGTGTATCCACTACAGGTTCTTTAGCTGCAGGAGCAACTTCAACCACTGGTTGAACTGGCTGCGCTTGTTCAGCTAACTTAGCAGCTTCTTCAAAGATTTCCTCAGGTTCCTTGCGTTTGTTTGCTTGGGCCAAGGCTTCTTTAGCTGCTTGAGTTTGCTTGAAGCGTTCCTCACTTGAACGAGCATATTCTGCATTTTGCTCTGCCTTTAGAGCAGCTGCACGGGCTTTAAAGTCAACACGTGGGCCTGCTTGATTTGGACGTTTGTCCTCTTGCTTGCGGCGATCATTTCCGCGATTTTGCTGACCTTGTTGTTTTTTACCTTGATCATTGAATCGACGGTTGTCACGATTGCCTTGGCCTTGTTTACCACCATTACGGTTATCATTTTTTTGACGATTCCCATTTTGTTGATGGTCACGGTTATTACCCTTATTTTGCTTGCGTCGTTCAGCCTGCTCTTTTGCACGTGCTTCACGCTCAGCCTTAAAGTTTCGACTCTGCGGTTTTGCTGGTGCCACTTTTTCTTCTTTAGGGGCAACAGCTGCTGCTGGTTTTGCCTCTTCCTTAGCGTCAACTGGCTTTGGAGCCACAGGTTTCGACTCTACCTTTGGAGCAGGAGCAGGTTTAAAACTTGCTACGATTTTTGAAGCAGCTGCTTCCTCCACACTTGATGAGTGGCTTTTTACATCCAAGCCCAACTCTTTTGCACGCGCTACAACTTCTTTACTTTCTTTTCCAAGTTCTTTTGCGATTTCGTACAATCTTTTCTTAGACAAATCATGTCCTCCTCTTCTATTCCATAAGAGACCTCATTTTCTTTGTAAATCCAGCATCTGTCACAGCCAAAACTTTTCTTGATTTTCCGACTGCTATGCTTAATTCCAGTGTTGAAAACACGGTAATAACTTCTACTTGATAATAATGACTTTTATCCTGAATCTTCTTGGTCAGGTTGGGGGCGGCATCATGAGCGAGAAATACCAGCTTTACTTTCTGATCTTGGATGGCCTTGACCACCATTTCTTCACCCGAGATGATTTTCCCTGCTCGTTGAGCAAGTCCCAAGAGATTGGCAATTTTTTGTTTATTCAAGTCCTAACTCTCTTCTTTTCACTTTGTGATCGACATAGGCAATCAACTCGTCATAAAAGCTTTCTTCAACTTCCATACTAAAGCTACGGTTAAAGACTTTTTTCTTTTTGGCCTCAAGGGCTTCTGCATTGTCTAGCTTGATATAAGCGCCACGGCCATTAGCCTTTCCTGTTGGGTCGATAAAGACCTGTCCTTCTTTGTTCTTGACAATACGGAGTAAATCTCGCTTATCAATCACTTCATTGGAAACAACAGACTTGCGCAAAGGGATTTTTCTAGTTTTCATCCTTCCCTCCTCTGATCAGCTTTTATTCTTCGACCAATTCGTCTGTTTCTACCTGGTCAGCTTCTTCTGCTGCTTCCATGGCTTCAAACTCACTTGCAGATTTGATATCGATACGATATCCTGTCAAATGAGCTGCCAAACGAACGTTTTGTCCACGACGACCGATCGCAAGAGAAAGCTTGTTATCTGGCACAACTACCAAGGCACGCTTGCTGTCGTTTTCATCAAAGATAACTTGGTCAACTTCTGCAGGAGCAATAGCGTTGTAGATAAATTCAGCTGGATCGGCTACCCATTCGATAACGTCGATGTTTTCTTCGATTGGAACCATACGATCGCTCTTAGCATCGTAGCGGGCTGGGTGGAATTTGCTAGTAATTTTCTTGATGTTAGCACCACCACGTCCGACGATTGTCCCGATCGCATCCACGTTTGGATTGTGGCTACGAACAGCAACCTTGGTACGGTCACCTGCTTCACGAGCAACACTCATGATTTCAACAGTTCCGTCATAGACCTCAGGAATTTCTTGTTCCATCAAACGTTTAATCATTTCTGGATGGCTACGGCTCACAAATACGTTCACACCACGAGGATTGTCTTCAACCTTGTAGACATAAACTTCGATACGATCATGAGAAGCAAAAACTTCTCCAGGGATTTGGTCTTGTTTTGACAATTGGGCTTCAATGCTACCAAGATTGACATAGATAAAGCGATTGTCAAAACGCTCCACTGTACCAGACATGATTTCTTGCTCATGCTCTTTGTAAGTATTGTAGGTAATGGCACGTGTTTGCTTGCGCATTTTTTCCATGATGGTTTGTTTGGCAGATTGAGCTGCTACACGACCAAACTCACCTGGTGCTTCTTCAAATTTAATCTTGTCCCCAAGCTCGTAAGCTGAGTTAATGGCAAGAGCATCTTTTAAACTGATTTCCAAACGGCTATCAAATACTTCATCAACTACTTCACGAACAGTATAAACTGTAAAGTCACCTGTCTTTTCGTTGAAATCAATGGCTACACTGTCTGATTGACCATAGCGTCTGCGATAGGCTGAACGAAGTGATTCCACCACTGCATCAATGATGTCTTCTTTTTTGATTCCCTTGTCTTCTTCCAAAATGCGGAAGGCCTCTAGCATTTCTTTACTCATCTTCTATTCACTTTTGAATCTTCAAAAGCTTCCTTTCTTTTACTATAATTTTACTGCTAAACGTGCTTTTGACACCAAACTGTATGGGATTTGGACCGTTTTCTTACGTGTCTTGTCCATATATTCCATAGTCAACTCATCCTCTTCAAAGGCTAGCAAGGTTCCTTCAAAGACCTTTTGCTTATCGATGGCTTGGTAAAGTCCAACATGGATGTATTTCCCAACCGCTCCAGCGACTGCTTCCTTGGTTTTCAAAGGACGCTCCAAGCCTGGACTGGTGATTTCTAGGAAATATTGTTCTGGGAAGGGATCTGGCTTGATAGTATCTAGGACAGGACTGATAATCTCTGTCAAGTCCGCTGTGTCGTTCAAGGTAATTCCCTCTGGTTTATCTACAAAAATACTAAGAATCATGTCACTGCCAATCTTTCCGTACTCGATATCAACGAGTTCAAAGGGAGCTTCAATGACAGGTTCTACGACTTCTCTGACTAATTCTACGATAGTTGCGATTGCGTCCACCTCCTCATAAGCAAGAGGCGAAGATATTTCCCCGCCTCACTTTCTCATATTCTTACTTACAGTATAGCACTTTTGAATACTTATGTAAAGTATAAGCACTCAGAAGTCTTGATTTTAAGCTTTTTCTTAAAATTCTGCCTCAACTCGATAGATGACCTGACCCTTACTTGAGAATTTTTCTTCATATTCTGTCATGACATTACCTTCAAAATCGCTGGCATGCAAGTCCAACCAAACTCCATTGAGCTTCATGCCGTATTGAGAAAAACTCACTAAGCTATATTCAAATAAGCCACGGTTATCTGTCTTGAAATGAATCTCACCGTGTTCAGGCAAGATACGCTTGAAGGTATCCAAGAAACTTTTATAGGTTAGACGACGCTTTTCATGGCGCTTTTTAGGCCACGGATCTGAAAAGTTTAGGTACAAGCGATCAATCTCACCATCTTCAAAGTAGTCGGTCAAATCAGAACCATCAACCCACAACAACTTAATATTGGGTACAGCGACTTCCAAAACCTTGTCCAAGGCATAACTCAAAACAGACTTTTGAATATCAATCCCGATATAGTTGATATTAGGGTTTTGCTTGGCCATACCTGACACAAAGGCTCCCTTACCACTACCAACCTCAACATGGATAGGATTGTCATTTCCAAAGAGGTCTCGCCATTTTCCTTTGGCTTCTAAAGGATTTAAGACAACATACTGAGGATTAGCCTCTAGTAATTCTGTTGCCCCTTTACGATTTCTAACTCTCATCTCTTCTTTCCATACTTGTCACGGAAGATGCGCAAGGCATAAATCTCCCGATTGACATTTTCTAGATCTTCATTTGTATAATATTTGGCAATCTGGCTCAAGAAGGATAACTGAGCATACCAAAATAGTTTGCTGATGACTGTTTGGTTGTATTTGTAACCGTAATAAGTCAACCACTCTTTCCACTGATAGTCTGGAATATAGTGACATAGCATATGCGCCACATCAAACATGCGATCCGTTAAACGAACGGAATCCCAATCCACTAAATAAATAAGACCGCTCTCTGTCTCAATCCAATTACTATGTCGTACATCTCCATGAACGATCGTTGCATAATCTTCCCTAAAGTTTGGCAAGCTTCCTCGCAAATCCTCTACTACCATTCTTAGATATTGATTGTTCTTCAAGGATTCTGGAGCATCTTTTAACCAAGCCTGAAGCAAGTCAAAAGGTGTTTCTAAAGAATAGCCCAAACGAGTCAATTGCGTCATCAAAGGACGCGAACGATGCAAGCGGCTCAAAATATTGATAATCTGCTTGCGATTCATATCATAAGGGGTCAAAATTTTACCATTCAACCATTCTTGGGCACACATATCACGCCCATCCGATAAACGGCGAGTCCATAATAATTGAGGAGCGATTTGTTCCTTGGCTAAACCAGGTAGGATTGGAGAGGTGTTCATTTTAATAAAGACGCGCTTCCCATCAGGGTAGCTTCCCATATAAGCTTTTCCGCTTTTCCCAGGTATAGGGGTCAGCGTTAGCTCAATATCACCCAAGTCCATTTCTTTCCTCCGTATAAAGTTTCCTTACTATTCTACTAGTTTTTAGGCTATTCGTCAACCAGTCCAGACTCGATTCTCAAATAAAAGCCCTTTATCCAATCTTGTTAAAAGAAAAAGCCAAGCAGAGAGATCTACCTAGCCTTGGTCATTCAATTTTTTTAGCAGAAAATTGTAAGGAAAAAATCTATGCTTAATCTGATAATTCAAGCTTTTAACTGGTTCTCATCATGCAAATACCCTATGCAAAAAAGTCATGATAAATGGTAAGTTTGCGATGATATTATTAACAATATGAATCGTGTAAGAAGGATAGATAGTCTTTGTATAGCGTGTCAAACCACCAAATATACATCCAACTGCTGTATAAACCAGAAGGTCTAATAGACTAGGAAAACTTGAAAAATGGGGTAAGGCGAACAAAACCGACGGAAATAGAATATCCAGTCCCCATCTTGAATTCTTAAAGAAGGCATGTTGAAGCAGTCCCCTACATACCAATTCTTCCATCAGAGGCCCTAGTACTATTAAGGTTAGGTAAACTCCGAACTCTGCAAAATTGGTCTCACTATAGGCAATAAACAAATTCCAACCTTCGTTTGTCCCCTGAACATGTTTAGCTGTCAGATAGTTAAAGCTTATAAGAACGACAGCTGCTAACATCGTCAGAACAGAATAACTCAACCACTTTTTCCTAGGGATACGAAAGAGATAAGCATGGCCCGACCTAACCAAGAACCACATCATCAAACCGATAAAGAAAACACTGATGATGTTTCGAATCCAGATAAGATTTCCTACCCAAGACGAGAACTCCCAATAATTTCTCCAAAATTGGGTTGTCCAAGACAATCCGAAAAACAAAAATAAATAAGAAAGGACTGCACTCGTTTTGAAAAGAATAGAATATTTTTTCATAGAAACTCCCTAATAGCTTTGCTATCGTAACTGCCACCAATTATCATTTATACTCTTCGAAAATCAAATTCAAACTACGTCAGCGTCGCCTCACCGTACTCAAGTACAGCTTGCGGCTAGCTTCCTAGTTTGCTCTTTGATTTTCATTGAGTATTAATCCTCTATCATTCAGTCTCGGTAGCTATCACCATGACTTTGATAAGCCAATACATCTACCCTTGTGTACTTTTGTTGCTGTTAAAAACTTTATATTTTTCATCATCTAGGTAGTCAATTCTTTTCAAAGTGATAGACCATCATCTTTTTTCTACCTAATCATTTTATAAAACTTGATAGTCTCGATGAAAAGTTGTGGCAGATACCACTCTATGATTTGTGAGGTCAAGATAATCTCCTGGATAGCCAAGGACATACATACTATAACCAGCAAAACCTCCTCCTGCTGTTCCGACTAGACCAATTTTGAGATTGGTTACAAGAGAAGACTGAAGTCCTGCCATTAAAATTCGGACATGATTGTCTAGCCATACTATGTAATTCTTTTGCAAGGCGTCTTCTACCCAATCTGGTTTAGGAGTATCTTTACCAATTTCCCAAACTTCTACTATTTGATTTTTATATTTTGCTTGCATCTTTTTAATCTTTCTTTTAAGATTCTCACAGGGTTTTTATGTTCTTCTTGCCTGGTCTATGTTTTAGCAGACTATAGATCGTAACAGGGGTACTTACCAGTACAAGAACATGTCTCCAGAGTTCTGTTGAAATCATGAGTACTCTTATACAAAGAACAAGAGATAGCAATATTATTACAACTCGAGCAAATAAATCTAACAATTCGACATACTTTTTCATTTGATTCCTCCATCTATTGATTTCACATCTACCAGGTCCGTTCCCTAGTCACTATGACGCTAACTGACCATCCTCTACATTCCTTTGTAAATTTAACCACTGTCAACTACTAGAAGAATGATAAACAATTGTAACAGATATGGACTAAGATAGGCACCGATAGATTTTGACTCTTCTTATAAGCAAAGCCCAGCATCAAACCTCCAAATAGATAATAGATAAATGAAGGAACATCATAAGGTGCATGCAGGAAGGAGAAGAGAGAGGCAGTCAGTATAAGCCCCAACCAAGAATTTTCAAAAACCGCACCTTGAAGGATACCTCTGAAAACAAATTCCTCCAGAATAGGCCCAAAAACTGTCGCGTTTGCAATAAAGGATAATGAAATTCCTGTACTAGCTGCTTCAAGGTGTTGATATCCTGCACCAGAAGAAACTGTGAAAAAACTATGATAACCTATATTTACCAGCACGCAAAGAAGAAAGCTTCCAATAAAAAGTTGAACTTCTTTCTTCGTTAAACTTTTTAGCGAAATCATATCAAACCACTTCGCATAGGCAACACTCAGTGAAATCAAGAAAGTGTTTGTTACAATAAATATGTACTCGTTTTGAAAATAATCCCCTTGATTGATGGTATAACCTACTGTAGCGACTATTACATAGACTAAAAATCCAACAAAAACGGCATGACATTTATTAAAAATGGCCATAAACACAACCTCTCTCCTTTAAAAGTCGATCAAAATAAGGATGCAAGAATTTTGCATTTTACAGATGATCCTTAGCAGATATTAATTTGAAACTATTCATTCTATTTAGATGATCCATTACAGACCTATAAAACTTCTATGTTCAAGATTCAAAGTGGCTTTTTCTCCATTTTTTATTGAACTGAACGAAGATATAAACCGAAGCAAAGTATGCTAGTGCATCCATTACATAATACCACTCATTTCCCCTAAGCGGATAAAGACAAGTTTGCATGATTACATACAAGATGACAATCGTAATTATTTTTTTCGCCATAAGAATCACTCCTTTATTTCAGTTTAGCATTGGTATCCTTGTAACTTTTACACACTCAGTATAGCACTGCTTTTTTAGGTTTTGCATCCAAATCTTAAACGGTCGTCAAAAACTCTTAAATTATAAGAATTTCTCTTAAAAAAGACCAGCAGTCTGAAAACACTGCCTGTAAGTTCTTTTTTTATCTTACTTTTTATAATACTTCAAGCCCCAAATGAGCAGCAGCATGATGAATAAGCAGAGAACAGAAGCAATATAACCAATCAGTTGTTGATAGGATTCTGCCGCCGTCATACCTCTATACAAACCGATAATAGACATAAAGCCTGTCAATCCGATGAACATGAGTTGATTGGTTCTCGGATTGACCAACTCATCATCTTCAAACTTTCTCACTCTCATTTCCCTAGTGAGGTAAACAATTACCAAAATAGAAGCCAAGTTAACAACTACTAAAAGCAATTGAAAAACTAAGGAAAATTGCAAAAACTGACGAGAGAGAAATAAATAAGTAGAGATCAGTACAGGTAACTGACCTAGGAACAATCTAGCTAGGAAGATGTTTCGTTTTTTTGAAAGAAAAGTTTTCATTTCTTTACTCCTTTCTTTTTAATGATAGCAAAATAGATCATAACTGCAATCAGATAGGCTATGGTATAAAATAAATGATACCAATTACTCTCCCCAAGCGGAGACATGATTAGATACAAGATGAAAATGACAAGTATTTTTTGCTTCATAAGATTTCCTCCTAAATGTGTGCTATATTTCAGTTGAGCTATATCCTTTACACTGCTAGTATAGCACTCCTTTCGGCCTTAATTCCCCCAAATCATAAATGGTCATCAAAACCTCCTAAATTGTAGAAAAAATAAAAAGCAAGCACGGAAAATATGCTTGCCCTAATAAAACCTAACAAATCAAAATGTACTTAACTTTACTTCCCTTTTTTCTGATATATTCTCATGATAGCTAGGACGAGAAAGGCCAGCCAGCTTGCTAAAACTAGAAGGGTGAGGCCTGTATGTAAGATTTCAGGTGTCCTCTCTATTCGGCTGATGAGACGGACTAAGGACATAACTGCCATCTGAATGAGGAGCAAGGATTCTGCCCTAACCAATGATGTCTGCTGATTTTCAACTGCATGTAAAAAGGCTGGTAGCAAGACACAGGTTGCAACAATTATAATCAGATTAGCTCCTGTACCTTCTCCCTCATTGACTAGAGAAAACATGAGAAGATTGGATAGGATAATCAGTACAGAACACGCTATAAAATAAGATTTCTGGTTCATTTATTTTTCCTCGAATATTATAAAAAGTCAGGCTGGATAAGGACAAATCGTAGCAGTGTTTTTCAACCTAAAATGCTTAGGTCCTCTTGTTCACACATTCTCTAATCAGAAGTTGACAGCAAATGAACCGCCAAAACCTGACGAAAGACTTGATCTTGACAGGTGGTATTGAGACTGGCATTGGGATAACTTTCCGCAATCTTCATGACGGTATAGAGACCAACACCTCGGTCCTCCCCTTTAGAACTAACTCCAAAAGAGAAGATTTCAGAAACATCTATACCCTCTTCTTTGATGGAGTTTTCAATGATAAAGGTCTCCTGTGCGCCATTTTTTATAAAGGCGATTGAGACATGAGGTTGACTGGCCTCTACACTGGCTTCAATAGCATTGTCACAAAGGATAGACACAATAGTCAGAAAATCAAGCAGACTCATCCCCTCGACCTGAATCTCCTCAGGAACTTCGACATTAAAGACAATCTTCTTATCTCTGGCTTTTAGAAATTTCCCTGCTAGAAGACTTTTGAGGGCACGGTCACGAACATTTACCAATCTGCCCAGGTCATATTTATTGTCCTGCAATTTTTGGCTAGAGTCCTTCAAGACGGAGTCGTAGACCTCTTTTATCTGCTCCATATCCTCCTCTTCAATGCCCAGACGTAAGCTAGTCAAGAGGTTGGTATAATCATGACGAAAGCTCCGCACTTCCTTATAAAGCTCCTCTATATGCCGACTATATCGCTCCATATCTCTATAGCGCAAGTCCTGCTCTTGGTTCAGTTTTTCCTGAAGTTTTTCCTTCAAATAGGTATCCAGCTTCTTGATAATCCCCATAAAAAAGAGCAGGTAAAACACTAGAATCAGATGGCGAACAGTCGTTGATTGGATACCTTGTACATATTCAAAGTAAGACAGACTTTGCATCACTAGATAGTAGGTTCCCATTATCCAGTTAATCTTAGTCAGGGACTTTTGAAAATCTTTATCTAGAATCTCTCTTCTCAAGCTAGTAAAATCATAGTCCAACCATTTCAAAAAAACTAAAACTATGAAGCAAACGAAAAACATAATCAATAAAAAGGCAGGATTGCCATCTCTATCTACTATTCCTTGCCCCAAAAATGGAAACACAAAATAGGAAACCCCTCTATAAAAGAGATTCACTAATATCATTGGAAAGAGACCATAAAAGAGAAGGAGTTTTTTAGGAAGGCCTCTTAACAATAAGAAAGATAAGCCTATGCCGAACAAGGGTTCTATAAAATATGACAGATAGTCACTCACAACTAAAAATTGAAAAGTTGCAAAAATGGCCGCTAGAAGAAATTTCAAAAGAAAAGCCTTAAAAATCCTCTCAAAAGTGAGACCAATTCCATCTACCTTAAAGAATATGACAATTTTTAATCCATTAGTAACAAGTGTGTACAACAATATCCAAGCAATATTCATAAACTCTCCTAGCTCAATGTAAGTTATTGATAGCCTCAGACACTTCCCTGACCTTATAACGTGCGATCAGACAGCTTCCGCCATTGGGAAAGAAAAGGAGTTTTTCTTTCTTATCCAAACGAACTACATTAGTTGGATTGACTAGAAAAGAGCGATGGCACTGCAAGAGACGGGGCTCCTGCTTGAGAACCTCCTCTAAACTCGCCGTAAATTCCAGCCTGTCCGTCTTAGTATAGAGAATGACACGATGGGGTCTTGGGGACGTTTCGAGATAGTAAACCTCTTTAAAAGGATACTGGAATTGAGCAAATTTTGATTTAAAATAAAAGCAATCTTCCGCCAGACTTTTACTATCTTGACTATTGGCATAGAGGAGGGCTGTCTCGATCCGAGATTCAAACTCCTCTGCCGACAAGGCCTTATCAATGTAGTCCAAAGCTGAAACTTGGTAGCGAAAGGACAGGGGCATAAACTCTGAGTGTGTCGTCACAAAGACGATTAGAGCATAAGGATCCCGATCCCGAATCTTTCTAGCCACTTCTAGTCCCTTCATCTCTTCGTTTCGAATCTCAATGTCCAAAAAGAAAAGCTGATGCGCACCCTTCTCATGCACCTCTGCCAGCAGTTGGTCTGGCTTGCCAAAGACTTCAAAAGAACTGGGAATGATACTCTGTTTTTTCAAAAGTTTTTCAATCGTCGTTTCAATCCTAGCTTGTTGGGAAAAATCATCTTCTAAAACAAATATTCTCATCTTCTTACTCTCCTTGTTTCAACCATTTTTGGCGAATTTCTCTATAGCGACGTCTGGCATACTTGACAGCGTATTGACCTTCTTCTCCAAGAAAGAGTGTCTTTGATTTGATATCCATGGATTTTAGCCGTTCAAGGTTGACCAGACAATTTCGATGACATCTCGTTAAGGTTTCCCCATATTGTTTCTCAAGCTTGCTTAAATTTTGAAACAGATCAAAGCTAGCTTCTTTAGTAAAAATCTGCACGGTATGGGCTTTACTTGGATGCGTTTGGATATAGTAGATATCCTTTATGTTTAATTTGAAAATTTCTTTCTCTTTTTGGATGATGATATAGTTCATGGATAAAACCTCCTAAAAAGAGGATACCATAAGTCTAGCAACTAATTTTCACCAAATCCTAAACGGTCCTCAAAAATTCCTAAAGTGTCGAAGCTTTTACAAAATAACTATGATAACCTTACAACTATTTTATCATAAAATCCCGCTATTACCATTCAGGAAATTTCAATGACAATTAAAGATTTGAAGGTGAAAAAAGAGTAAAAAGTGATAGGCTAGGATTATAGAAAGCCAAAGGCTTAAAACAACTTTAAAACCATCACAAAGGAGGAATTCTCATGACGGATACAGACCCCATCAAAAGAGCTCAGGCACTGATTGCCGAGTTAAACAAAGCCTACCAAGTCTGCAAACAGGCAACAGCTGACGATGTCCGCTTTCAGGAGCAACTGGACAATATCCTCCGCTTTCTCTCTAAAGCTGAGACAGTGGATAATCGATTCTTGATTGAGCTGGAAAAATTTTACCAGACTTCCAGTCTTCTCATGGGCCTCAGTGCTCTCAATCCAGATGCTCCTACTCGCGCCGCTTGGCGGGCCTATGACCGTTTCCACTTCGACCAAGTCAAAACCAAGTTGAGCCTCTACGGACCAACCATTATCTTGTAGAAAACTTGTAGAAAATAAAAGAAGTTGAGACAGACTGAACTCAACTTCTTTTTTAGTATCATATAAGCAATGTTATACTCAATGAAAATCAAAGAGCAAACTAGGAATCTAGCCACAGGCTGCTCAAAGCACCGCTTTGAGGTTGCAGATGGATGCTGACCTAGTTTGAAGAGATTTTCGAAGAGTATTAGTCCTGCATCTGACGTTTCACCTGATAAGGGAGATACAAGATTTGCAAGACCAGTCCAGCTCCAAGGAGGGCCAGAAGGGCTAGTTTTTCTTGGAGAGTAATCACACCAACTATCAGTTGAACCAATAAAACAAAACCAGTCAATCCTCGGACAACTGCCTGTAATCCCTTTTCCTTTTGCCCCTTATCTAGCGGGAAAAGTTGGGTCAAATATTGGTAGTCAAAGGCATGATAGAGGGCCAATAACTGAAAGAGCAAGAGGTAGTTAAATAGAACCACCACTGCTGTCGCAATCCAAGACTGCTCGATAAAGATCAACGCCAGCAAGGATAGGAAGAGGAGACGAAGACTGAGGGCAAAGAGGTCTCCATTTCGCAGATAAGAACGAAGATAGAGGTTCTGCCAAATCTTGCTCGGCACCTTCTGAACTGCTTTTAGGATAAAGTCTAGATAAGCTCGTCTCTTGACACTGTTTGAAATTCCCTTGACTTGGGTAAAGAGGGCAAAAAAACGGAGTAAAAACTGCTTGCGTTTACTTTCTTGGGCAATCACATAGTCCCAGTCCAGATGATTTGCACTAAAAAACTTGCCAGCTTTTTTCTGAAACAGGAAATATTTCCCGACTCCCAAAAGAAGAACATATACCCAAAAAACTCCTAAGCCTAAGCCCATGGCTAAAAATAAAGGAGCAAAAAGGAGCAAAAAGAGAGTCTGTACACTAACCCAAAAGATGAAGGAAACTAAACTTTGCTTCTGGATGTGTTCTCTTACTTCTTCTTCAGCTACTAAGAGAAAGAGCTTATCAGGCGCTTCCACATAGGTCGCTATTCCTCCCCAAAGTAAGAGTAAAACAGAGACAATCCCAATTAAACCTAGGATTGGCAAATAATTCTCAGGAAAATGCTGGAGCAGCTGACTATACTGATAGGCTAGAAAACCTACTAAGACCAGTAAAAACAAGACAAAGTGATCATTGAGCACATAGCGCAGATAACCGACGCACTCTTTACGAAAAGCCTGCTTTCGCTTTAGAAACAAGTCTTTCATCGGTCCTCCTCTTTGGTCAAAGCCAAATAGATATCATTGAGACTTGCTTCTGGCATGGCAAAAGCTTGTCTCAACTCTTTAAGATCCCCTTTAGCCCTCACTTGACCTTTGTGGAGAATGACAAAAGAATCACACATTTTTTCAGCAGAGTCAAGAACGTGGGTACTCATGAGGATCGACTTCCCTTTTTTCTTTTCTGCTTCTAGAAGATGAATTAAGTCTGAAATTGCCAGGGGATCAAGACCAAGGAAAGGTTCATCGACGATAAAGAGACTCGGATCCACAACAAAGGCACAGATAATCATGACCTTCTGCTTCATCCCTTTTGAAAAATGAACAGGAAACCAATCTAACTTATGATCCAAACGAAACATTTTTAAAAGAGGTTCTACACGTTCAAAAGCTAGATTTTGCTCAATACCATAGGCCATAGCAACCGTCTCGATATGTTCTCTGAGAGTTAATTCTTCGTACAAACTAGGAGTTTCAGGGATGTAACCAATCTGCTGACGATATTCACGAGGATTTGCACCTAAGGTTAGTCCTTCAATGTTTATTTCTCCACTATAAGGTGTCAAAAGTCCAATAATTTCATTGATAGTCGTTGATTTTCCAGCACCATTGAGACCAATCAAACCGACCAACTGTCCACTCTCGACTGTAAAGGACACATCTTTCAAGACAGGAACATGAACATAGCCCCCAGTCAGGTTTTTAATTTCTAACATATTTTCTCCAAATCTGGTATAATGTAGCTATATTATATCAAAATTCAATACAGTAGAGGTAGATTTTATGTCAGATTGCATTTTTTGTAAAATTATCGCAGGAGAGATTCCCGCATCAAAGGTTTACGAAGATGATCAAGTTCTTGCCTTCCTTGATATCTCACAAGTAACACCTGGTCACACCTTGGTCGTACCAAAAGAACACTATCGCAACCTTTTAGAAATGGATGCTACTAGTGCTAGCCAACTTTTCGCCCAAGTACCAAAGATTGCTCAAAAAGTCATGGCAGCTACCAAAGCTGAAGGTATGAATATCATCGCCAACTGCGAAGAAGTTGCTGGACAAACCGTTTTCCATACCCATGTCCACCTTGTTCCTCGCTATAGTGCAGATGACGATCTCAAGATTGACTTTATCGCACATGAACCAGACTTCGGCAAACTTGCCCAAGTCGCTGAAACGATCAAAAACGCTTAAGGAGTCACTATGAAACTATCAAATTTACTACTTTTTGCAGGCTCTGCAGTCGGTTCATACCTCCTCGTTAAGAATCGCCAAGCTATCACTGAAGAAGTTCTAGATACTACTGATCGTGTTGAAGCCATTAAGGATGACTTGGATGTCATTCAAAATAGCCTTCAAATTATCAATCAACAAAAAGAAGTCATCAAGGAATACCAAGAAGACCTCACTTACAAATTTAAAGTCTTGGAAAAAGACGTCCAAACAAGACTTGCTGTACTAAAAGAATTGCAGGAAACTGAAGAAAACTAAGGGAAACTCCAATTTTCCTTATTTCCCCTTTAAATCCATTTTGGGTTAGTAAATTCTAACAGACCAGGGAGGGCATGAAAATGAAACAGTTTTTTAAAGTTCTGACGCGTATCATCCTGATCATTTGTGGTGGCCTCTGCCTTCTTGCAGCCCTGGCATTTCTAATACTGACCAATCTGTTCAAGGCCTCACCGAGTGACATCAAAAAAGGAAATGAAGCCTTAAAACAAATCTTCATCTCCCTTGACCTGCCTCCTGAGAAAGTAGAATCAAATGGAAGCTATCAATTCGAGGGTGGAGGCTTAGATTTTTATGTAACTTTCTCTGATGATGTTGTCAATAGCCACCCAGTCCTAAAAGAAAGTCCTAACCTGACTAAAAATCGACTCAAAGTCTATGTCCTAAACACAGGAGATATTTCCTACCATTCAGTAGAGGACAACTTATTCAATCATGGTTTATTCCAATTTTTAGAGGGGGAGAGCAGGAAGTATTTCCAAGAAATCGGAAAAAAATCAAATCCTTCTTTCTTTATTCTCTCTTGGCAGGATCCGGAAAGCCTGAAAAAGGGAATCGCATTTTATGAAAAAGCTTTAACCTTGGTGGATATTCAGGATAATTCGGCAATTAAGCACATTGATACCGTCACCGTGAAACCTGGCAAGGAAGCGGAATTCAAGCAACTCATCCAGGAAATGGATGAGGCTGGCTTACTCACTCAAAAATATCAATAACAGACCAGTCGGAGAATGATTTCTCCCATGCTAATACTCTTCGAAAATCAAATTCAAACCACGTCAGCGTTGCCTTGCCGTACTCAAGTACAGCCTGCGGCTAGCTTCCTAGTTTGCTCTTTGATTTTCATTGAGTATAACATTCTAAAGATTGCACGAAAAAGAGCCCGAAGGCTCTTTTTACTTTATGATTTATTCTCCTTCAAAGGCATCCTTAATATGGTCAAAGAAGCCTTTTTTCTTTGGATTTACTTTCAAATCACCTGCAGCTGCGAATTCTTTCAAGGCTGCTTTTTGGCGGTCATTCAAACCTGTTGGGGTAACAACATTGACAGTAACGTATTGGTCACCAAGGGCACCACCACGAAGGCTAGGCGCACCTTTACCACGTAGGCGGAATCGTTTACCAGTCTGAGTTCCTTCTGGAATGACTAATTCTACATCACCATGAACTGTAGGGATGTCTACTGTATCACCAAGTGCTGCTTGAACAAAATTGAGGTTCAAATTGTAGAAGATAGTCGTTCCTTCACGTTCAAACTTATCACTAGCTTCAACTGAAACCACCACGTACAAGTCACCATAAGGACCACCATTAAAACCAGCTTCACCTTGACCAGCTAGGCGGATTTGTTGACCAGTTTCCACACCAGCAGGGATTTTTACGTGTACGCTATGGGCTTGTTTTTCATGACCAGTTCCATGACAGGTTGTACATGGATCTTTGATTTCTTGACCACGGCCATGACAGACATCACAGGTTACTTGGCGACGCATCATACCGAGAGGTGTTTGGGTATCAACATTGATCACACCTGAACCATGACAGCGTCCACAAGTAACTGGACTTGTTCCAGGTTTAGCACCAGACCCATTACAAGTACGACAGCTTGCTTCACGATTATATTTGACTTCCTTTTCTGTACCAAAAATAGCTTCTTCAAAAGTCAAATGAACGCGATACTGGAGGTCGTCACCTTGACGAGGGGCGTTTGGATTACGTGATGCACCGCCACCACCAAAGAAGCTTGAGAAGATATCTTCAAATCCGCCAAAGCCACCTGCTCCGTCGAAGCCTCCGAAACCGCCAGCACCACCAAAACCACCATTGGCACCAGCAGCACCATATTGGTCATAGGCAGCACGTTTCTGTTCATCGCTCAAAGTTTCATAAGCTTCTTGAACTTCCTTGTACTTGTCCTCAGCACCAGGATCCTTGTTGATATCTGGGTGATATTTTTTAGATAATTTCCGATAGGCTTTCTTGATCTCATCTTGAGATGCATTTTTCGAAACGCCCAAACGGTCATAAAATTCAGTATTGTTCATACAAGATACTAAGAGCGAACAGAAAGCGACTGAAATTTAGGAAACCGACAAGAAATCCTGATTTCTTAGGCGGTTTATCTAATTTTCAGGCTTTCCTCTCGGGTTCAATTCCCCGAACACTCTTTGTTCCTTTCTATAATTTTTATGTAAATCTTTAGAGGGTGTTTTCTATACTTTGCTTCACTTGATCAAACTCTTCATCTGATAGAGTAAATATCAAATCCTCTTCAGCATACTCGTTTTGTTCTTTAAAATAGTTGCCCGTATTTTCTGCCAACCCTAGACTTAGAATCACTTTCCTTGCAAACTCTTGATGTGCGAATCCTATAGCCGTAATGATCTGTTTATCTTGCACAAGAACTTTCGGTTGGAAATTCTCACGAGGAAGAAATTCAAAATAGTCAAAGAAGTTTTGCCAAATTCCACCTGTAAATTTCGTGTCCTTCAACAAGCCTGCTTTGGCTAATAAAAGGGGGGCTGAAGAAATAGCTGCAATTAGGATATCTTGCTCATCAAGACTTCTCAAAAACGAAATCAATTTCTCATCTTGTAAAGCAGGACCTATATTTACCATTCCTGGCAAAATCACACAAGAATAATCTTCTATACGGATTTGATCCAATGTTTTGATCGGTTGACAGGGTAAGCCATCCTCAGATATAACTATCGAATGTTCTGAAGCCACATAATCAATTGTTACGTCAAAAGACAGGGCTAAAGTACTTGTTAAAGTGGTTATCTCATAAAGAGAAAAATTAGGATAAATGATACAAAGTACTTTTTTCATACGCAACATCCTCTATTTTACCGAAAAACAGAGGCTGGGTTGCAACCTCTGGATTTCTTCTTATCATTATTAACATTTAAGCAAAGCACTGTAGAAGGACAATCACTTTAGTGATTAGACATTCTTAACGAGTTAGGCTTAATTGAGTTTCGGCTAAAAACTTCGGAAAAAAGACAAGCCATCTTTTGTGCATCGCACAAGGCGATGGCTTCCTATTTTTCTTTCGTTTTCTTAACGCCTTAACATCTTACCGAACTGAGCACGCCCTAACCTCTTGGTGAAAAAGACAAATCTTTCTAGAAACTAAAGTTTCTGCGTCAGATTTCCTATTTTCACTGTGAGGTTTTAACGGGCTTTGCATCTTATTTTTCCGTAAACTCTCCGTCTACGACGTCATCGCCTGCGTTTCCTGTTGCTTGTGCGCCTTCTGCTCCTGCTTGAGCTTGTTGGGCTGCTGCAGCTTGTTCGTAGAGTTTCACAGCAAGTCCTTGAGCTTTTTCGTTCAAGACTTCAAGTTTTGCTTTCATTTCATCCAAGTTGTTGTCTTCTTGGGCTTTTTTAAGATCATCAAGAGCAGCTTGGGCAGCGTCACGTTCTGCATCAAAGCCTTTTCCTTCAGTTTCCTTGATTGTCTTTTCAGTCGCAAAGATTGCTTGGTCTACTTCGTTACGAAGGTCAACTTCTTCCTTACGTTTCTTATCTGCTTCAGCATTTGCTTCAGCATCTTTCATCATGCGATCGATTTCTTCGTCAGTCAAGCCTGAGTTTGATTGGATGACAATGGTTTGTTCTTTTTGAGTTCCAAGATCTTTAGCCTTAACAGATACGATACCGTTCTTATCGATATCGAATGTTACTTCGATTTGTGGGATACCACGAGGTGCAGCTGGGATATCTGTCAATTGGAAACGTCCAAGAGTCTTGTTGTCTGCTGCCATTGGACGTTCACCTTGAAGAACGTGGATATCAACGGCTGGTTGGTTGTCTGCTGCAGTTGAGAAGACTTGTGATTTAGATGTTGGAATTGTTGTGTTGCGGTCGATGAGTTTTGTGAAGACTCCACCCATTGTTTCGATACCAAGTGACAATGGTGTTACGTCAAGAAGGACAACGTCTTTGACATCACCAGTAATCACACCACCTTGGATCGCAGCACCCATAGCAACTACTTCATCAGGGTTTACTGATTTGTTTGGTTCTTTACCAGTTTCAGCCTTAACAGCTTCCACAACGGCAGGGATACGAGTTGAACCACCAACAAGGATAACTTCGTCGATTTCTGACAAGCTCAAACCTGCATCTGAAAGGGCTTGACGAACTGGAACTTTTGTACGTTCTACAAGGTCACGAGTCAAATCGTCAAATTTCGCACGAGTCAAAGTCATTTCCAAGTGAAGAGGTCCAGCCTCACCAGCAGTGATAAATGGCAAGCTGATTTGAGTTGAAGTTACACCAGAAAGGTCTTTCTTAGCCTTTTCAGCTGCGTCTTTCAAACGTTGAAGAGCCATCTTGTCTGTTGACAAGTCGATACCATTTTCTTTCTTGAATTCTGCTACCAAGTGGTCAATGATTTTTTGGTCAAAGTCATCACCACCGAGTTTGTTGTCCCCTGCAGTTGACAATACGTCGAAGACACCGTCACCCAATTCAAGGATAGAAACGTCGAATGTACCACCACCAAGGTCAAATACCAAGATTTTTTCTTCTTTGTCAGTCTTATCCAAACCGTAAGCAAGAGCTGCTGCAGTTGGTTCGTTGACGATACGTTCTACTTCAAGACCAGCAATTTTACCAGCATCTTTAGTTGCTTGACGTTGAGCATCGTTGAAGTAAGCTGGAACTGTGATAACTGCTTTTGTTACTTTTTCACCAAGGTAATCTTCAGCGTAACCTTTCAAGTATTGAAGAATCATAGCTGAAATCTCTTGTGGAGTGTATTCTTTACCGTTTGCAGAAACTTTTTCAGAAGTTCCCATTTTAGATTTGATAGAGATTACTGTATCAGGGTTTGTGACTGCTTGACGTTTTGCAGCGTCACCAACGATGATTTCTCCGTTTTTGAATGATACTACAGATGGAGTTGTGCGGTTTCCTTCTGGATTTGCGATAATTTTGCTTTCAGTTCCTTCAAGAACTGCTACTGCTGAGTTTGTTGTACCTAAGTCAATACCGATAATTTTAGACATTTGTTTTTCTCCTTAAATTTTTTATTCTTTCTTTTTGATATTTTCCCTTAAGTGGTGGGGACGTGAGCAACTCCCTTCGGGATTTCATCACTTATTTTTGAGCCTATTGTCTCAAAAATACCCCTGTTTCAGTAGCATGAGCTACTGAAACTTTCACCACGGCGGGAAATATCTGCTTTGCAAGCCTCCGGCTTGCCTCTTATCTTTCTTTCATAGTTTAGTGTCGTTTCGGACAAGGTTTTCAAAGTCTTTAGCCTAGTTATAGACTACCACCATAGCCGGTCTTAGGATGCGGTCATGGAGTTTGTAGCCTTTTTGGAAGACTTGTGCGATGGTGTCTGCTGGATGTTCGTCATCTGCTGGAACTGTTTGAATAGCCATGTGGTAGTTATGGTCAAATTCTCCATCTGCTGGGATTTCTTCGATCCCTTCTTCTTTCAGAGCATGTACCAAACTTTCTTGGACCATTTCCAAGCCCTTCTTCACATCATCTGTCAATCCTTCGACGGCAAGGGCACGTTCGAGGTTATCAAGTGATGGCAAGATTGCTTTTGCCAAATCTTGACTGCGATAGCGTTGCAAGAGTTGGCGCTCTTCGTTGGCACGGCGCTGAATGTTTTGCATTTCTGCATGAGCACGAAGGTATTTATTTTCAAATTCTTCGGCACGTTCATTGGCCAAGTCCAATTCAGACTTTTCAGGAGTTGTTTCTTCAGCTGTTTCCACAACTTCCTCTTCTTTTACTTCTTCATTTTTAATATCTTGGGCCATTTTCGCCTCCTTTAATGATTTCAATCTTAATTCACTTCATAGTGATTACTGCTGAGATAGCGGTAAAAATCCGTCAACTTCATAGTCAAAACTCGATTAACTACATTGAGTTGATTGACCAATTGTTGATAATCCAGATTAACGGGACCTATAATCGCAAGGATTCCAAATCCACGATAGGGAATCAGGAACTTACTGCTAATCACTGCTAAGTCAGCTAAACAGGATTCTTGGCTATCCGCAACTCGGACACTTTGCATCTGGTCGCCAATCAGATTCTCTCGAATTTCCAAAGCTACCTTTTGTGGCTGATCAAAAAATTGATAGGCCGCTAAATTAGCGAAATTCAAAAGATTGACTTTGCCAGAAACCACGATATTTTCATTGAACATTTCTTTGAAGATATGTTCAACGAGGTCCATAACATTGTCCGTCGTTGTAAAGTAACGTTGGATAATCTGCGGAATCTCTGTCCGAATCTTGTAGTGAATATCCAAAACAGTCTGATCCAGGAAACGTTCTTGAATCATGGTCTTGAGGCGGTTCAAATCCTCCTGCAAGAAATTTCTCGGAATCAAAAACTGACTGGTAACTGTTCTAGACTCATCAAGCGTAAAAACAGCAAGAGCTGTATGTTGCCCGAGGACAACAATATCAAAAGCTGTTAGCTTCTGCCTACTTGGTTCTACATCCAGTGCAACAACCGTACAACCACTCAAGTCTGTCAAGATTCTAGTTGCCTCTTGAAGAATATCCTCAAGCTTGAAGAATTCTTGATCAAAGGCTTTTACAATCTCATAAACTTGATTTTCAGCTAAACGGTCGAAGGATAAGGAGTGTTTGACATAGTATTGAAAACCAGCCACACTCGGCATCCGACCACTGGAAGTATGAGCCTTTTCAAGCAAACCTTGCTTTTCTAGAGCTGCCATATCATTTCGAATGGTAGCACTACTTGAGTTGATAGACTCTTGCAAGGCTTTGGATCCAACAGGTTCGTGCGTTTTGGTAAAGATGTCAATAATCAGATTTAAAATATTCTGCTGACGTTCTGTAACCATCTCGCTACTCCTCTCTGATAGATCTTTTTAGCACTCGACACATCCAAGTGCTAACTTATGATTCTATTATACACCCTTAGAAAAGAATGTCAAGACAAAAACTCAAAAAATTAGCACTCTTTTCCCAAGAGTGCTAAAAATCAGTCTGAGGACCTAGAAAATCATCTTACATTCTCAAGATATTTCTTTTTAAGTCTATAAAAACTATAGATTAGATAGGAAATCATGAGGGCATAAAGGGCAAAAACAAGGAAGAAAGATTGAGAGAGACTTTCACGAAACAAGCTCATACAAATAACTAGACCGCCAGAGATAGAAACTGTAGATGTACGAAGTCTAGATTTCACATCAGCCCATCGAAGACGATTATCCATGAAAGATTGATTATTTGAATCTATATCACAAGTTGCTTTTCGAAAAACAGTATAAGAACAATTTTCCACAAATTCCCATCCTCTATCCTTAATACTTTGTAAATCTACCTCATTCTTTCTAAGGTAGCTAGTATTCCACACACGGTACATCACATCATCTGGTCGGCATTGCTCAAAATAGAAAAAGCCAAAACGATTCGATTTAAATTTCCAACCTTTCAGATGCATCTCATGTAAATAATCTTCTACCTTATCCAAATCAAAAATGGTAAACATTCGAAATTGTACTTTGCTATTCATTGTCTAACCTCCAAAATGGTCTTATTTATCAGATAATTCTTTCCACTTTTGAAGCAATCTCCAAAAAATATAAGAAATCTGAATCGTGAAAACTATCAATAAAGTACAGTTTATGATAACAATCAAGAACATTCCCCAACTGAAAGAACTACCTCCACTGACAAACTTTGGGAAAACCGGTAGTAGAGCCGAAAAGAGAAGCAAAATAGGAAGCATCCGCATTATTAAAATGCGCTTGACCATGGCTAACTTCTCGGCCGCGTCATTATAAATTTCAAACTCGGCATCCGACTCAACTCCAGAATAAAGCTTTCTAAAATAGGAAAACCCATTAAAGTTTGTAATATGCTCCCAGCCAAAATCTTTAAACAGTTGTAAATAGGAAGCTCTCTCTGACTTTTTCATAGGATAAAAGTCCAACTGATAAACCACCTGGTCCGGTTGGCACTTTTCAAAAGTATACTTAACCGCAACTACTAAGTTAGAGTAGCTTACTTCCTTAAGTTTCCAGCCCTCAGCATGCATTTCTCCGAGATAGAGAGCCTCTCTATCATAATCCGCAATGGTAGCAATTCTATAAACAACCTTCTTTTCCATCAAAGCTCCTCCCGACTATTTCTGTAGAGCCGCTCAATACGTTTCAACTCAATCTCTAAAACTTTTCGACCCAAGTCTGTTATCTGATAGATTTTACGTTTTTCCTCTTCTCGGACAAAAGAAACCAAACCATCCTTTTCCATCTTTGACAAGGTCCCATACATAGTTCCAGGACTAATCGAAACTTGCGAATCTGTCATCTCCTTGACCTTTTGTGTGATACCATAACCATGGTTCTCCTTTTGCAGACAGAATAGAATATAAAAACCCGTTTCAGTCATAGGAAGGTAAACCCGCCTAATCTTATCTGTTAATTCCATTTAATCAGTCCTCCTATTTAGTTCGATATATCGCACCTCGTTATATAAAATATATCACATCTCGATATAATTTGCAAGAAAAAAAGATCGTCCTCACGGACAATCTTTCTGATTTATCATTAATAAAGATCTAGGTAGTTATCAATTTCCCATTGTGAGACAAAGGTTGCATAGCTTGCCCACTCAATTCGTTTGGCTTCAAGGAAGCTAGTGTAGATGTGTTCACCGAGAGCTGCTTTAACCACTTCGTCTTCTGTCAAAGCTTTCAAAGCGTTGTGAAGAGTTGATGGAAGGTCTGTGATACCAGCCTCTTTACGCTCTTCTGCAGTCATGATATAGATGTTTTCTTCGATTGGTGCTGGTGCTTCGATTTTGTTTTCAATACCGTGCAAACCAACTTCCAAAAGAACAGCCATTGCGATATATGGATTTGCCATTGGGTCTACTGAGCGCAACTCCAAACGAGTTCCCATTCCACGAGTAGCGGGAACGCGTACTAACGGAGAACGGTTACGACCAGCCCAAGCGATGTAAACCGGCGCTTCGTAGCCTGGAACCAAACGTTTGTATGAGTTAACTGTTGGGTTCATAATAGCTGTGTAATTGTAAGCGTGCTTGATCAAACCACCAAGGAAGTGATAAGCTGTTTCTGACAATTGCATTCCTTTTGGATCATTTGGATCAAAGAAGGCGTTGTTTCCTTCCGCGTCAAACAAGGACATATTGCAGTGCATCCCTGAACCAGCTATACCAAATTTAGGTTTAGCCATAAAGGTTGCATACAAACCATGTTTACGGGCAATTGTTTTTACAACAAGTTTAAAGATTTGAATCTTATCACAAGCACGAAGAACTTCATCATACTTAAAGTCAATCTCATGTTGACCTACGGCAACTTCGTGGTGACTGGCTTCTACTTCAAATCCCATTTTAGTCAAGACATTTACAATCTCACGACGGGTGTTATCAGCAAGGTCTGTAGGCGCCAAATCAAAGTAACCACCCTTGTCATTCACTTCAAGAGTTGGGTCTCCATTTTCATCAAGCTTAAATAGGAAGAATTCTGGCTCTGGTCCAAGGTTGAAAGATTTGAATCCAACTTCTTCCATATGACGAAGAGCACGTTTAAGATTTCCACGAGGGTCTCCTGCAAATGGTTCCCCTTCTGTTGTATAGACATCACAAATCAATCCTGCGACACTACCGTTCTCATCTCCCCATGGGAAGACCGTCCAAGAGTCCAAATCTGGATATAGATACATGTCTGATTCATTGATACGGACAAATCCTTCAATAGAAGACCCATCAAACATAGCCTTATTTGACAAGACCTTGTCTAGTTGTTCATCTGTAGCAGGAATTTCGACGTTTTTCATCGTTCCCAAAATATCTGAAAACATGAGACGAATAAAGGTTACATTTTTTTCCTTAACTTCACGACGAATATCTGCAGCTGTGATTGGCATGTTTTTTCTCCTTATATTTGACGACTAGCGGTTGCCTAACCGCGACCAAAAGGTGATTGTTGAGAAGCAAAGCGACTTTGCTGGAGAACTTCATTCCGAAGTGCTCGACGTACTTCAGTTTGACTCACTGGTTTTTTAGACTTCGCCTCACGTTCAGTATATTTTTTCTTAATGGCAGCAATGTTCAGACCTTCAGAGATATAATCTTTAATCTCAAGCAATCGATCCATATCATTCAAAGAATACATCCGGCGATTACCTTCGTTGCGATCAGGTTTAATCAATTCCTGGTCTTCATAGTAACGAATTTGGCGCGCCGAAAGATCGGTTAGTTTCATAACACTACCAATAGGAAAAACTGCCATATTGCGACGAAATTCTTTTTCCTTCATGTACACTTCCTTCTTTCTGTCTATTATAGTCTAAAAAAATTCAATCGTCAATCAATAATGTTATATCTTGTGACATTATTTTGTTTTTTTCAGTAAAATGCTCCGTAAACGATCAATATCGTAATTTACAAGAATTGCTGCAAAAACACCCATAAAAGTTTCAAATACACGAGCAAACACGTACAAAACAGTCTCTCCACTCGGAATTGATAAGGTAATAATCAACATAGCAGCAACTCCACCGATAACACCTGCTTTATTGTTCATGGCAACATTTGTCATAATGGTTAACATGGTGCAAATTGGAACGACAAGAAGGGTTACCCAGAAGGCGCCGTGAAAAAGATTATTTAAGAGAAAGAAAATCAGGGCATAAAAACCACCGATACTATTCCCTAAGATACGAGATGTCCCAAAGTGGACACTCTTATCAAAGTCTTCTCTTAAACTAAAAACTGCAGTAAGAGCTCCAATCTGAAGTCCTTTCCAACCAAAAAAACCAAAAATCATGAGAACTAAAAAAACAGCGATCCCTGTCTTGAAAGTTCGCATCCCTAACTTAAACTTGGATTTGTCAAATCTATACTTTTTAAAATAACTCATCATTTCAACTTTCTATTTCCATTTTACCATAAATTTACCTATTTTTGAGAAGGAGATGCAATAAACTGATGGAAATAGAAAAGAGAAGGAACTTAATCCTTCTCTCTTATAATCAATATTCTATTTTCAGAACAAATACATGAAAGCCAAAGTCAAGAGACTAGCGAGTAAGCCCACTCCCCAGAAGAAGAAGTCGACCTTCCACTCACTCCAAGCTTGGCCTTTCCCAGAAAAGCCCCCCAACTCAAAATGGTGGTGAACTGGTGTCATACGGAAGATACGTTTTCCTCCAGTCAACTTAAAGTAGGTGACTTGCATCATAACAGATGTTGTTTCAAAAACATACACTAGACCAATCAAAAGCAGCGTCCATTCTTGGTGCAGTGCCATGGAAATAGCCGCTAACATCCCTCCAAGGGCTAGGCTACCTACATCTCCCATGAAAACTTTAGCAGGCTTGTGGTTAAAGACAAAGAAGCCAAGAAGACCACCAATCATAGCTACAATCACTAGTAAGATATCAAGCTGATTTTGCACATAGGCAATGACTCCATAGGCAGATAGGCTAATCACCACAGAAATACTTGCCAAGCCATCGATTCCGTCAGTCAGGTTAACTGCATTTGAGAAACCAACTAACCAGAAGAGGGCAAAGAGAATATACAGAACACCTAAATGCAAGGGATAACCAAATACATTTAAGATATCTCCTCCTCTTTCATAGAAGAAATAGAAAATAACTCCTCCGACTAACTGAAGCAAGAGCTTCTGTTTAGGATTAAGTCCTTCATTGATTTTGCGGAAAACCTTGAGGAAATCATCCAAGAAACCGACCAAACCATATAAGACCAGGATAAAGAGGATCATTCCGACATTATTGGTTAATTGATTAGTCACGAGAGCAAGGACCAGACTAACTAAAACTCCTGCTAGGAGAAAGACGAGTCCTCCCATTGTTGGTGTCCCAGCTTTTGCTTGGTGTTGTTTGACATCCTCATGCATCTGTTGACCGGTAATCTGTGCTTTGTGGTAAAAACGGATAAAGGCTGGAATTCCTATGACTGTTAGAATAAAGGCAATCACTCCAGCAAAGATAGAAATAAGCATTCTAATCTCCTAATGTTATTTTTATTTTCTGTAAATCTTTTAAAGCTGTATTAGAACGAACACTTTGCTTTTTAACAGTTTCTCCTGTACCTTCAAACTCAACTTCAAGATTCAGCCATTTGGCAAAGGTTTCAACATTTTTCTTAGACCATCCATATAAGTCAGGCATCTCTTCTACCTTATCTGAAAGGAGTAAAATTTGCTGATTGGCATCTAGATTGGTTCCTTCTGCTACAGAACTTTCTTTGATTTTTGTTCCCGAACCGATAACAATTGGTTGTACAAGGTTACGACGGAGTTCTTCAGCTAAATCTCCAGGGCTAGAGTCCTTAATGCTAGGCATGGCATAACTAGTTGTAGTTGTCACTTGGTCCAAATTCTTAGCCGTAGATTGAAGATTGAGCGTCTCCTTCATAGCTGAAGCTCGCTCCAGAATCGGGTTAGAAAATTCTCCTAGTTGTACTGAAGAAAAATGTTCTGGTTGTTGAACTGTCACATAAAGGATAAAATCAGGATTTTCACTCGGATTCATCGAAACTACTGAGTAGATATAGTTGGTGACTCCCTTTAAGTATCCCCCTTTTTGTTCGTCAGCAATCTGGGCAGTTCCTGATTTTACAGAAACAGTCTGACCAGGTACAGTAACGATTGGTTTACCGGTAAGTTGATTGTACATTGTACCATAAACGGGATCTGTACCAACCAAAATCATATTTTCTCGAGTCAGACTAGCCGCTTCTTTTGATACAGGATTACCTACAATTTCCTTTTTAGACTTCCGCACTGTCTGATCATTAGGATCATAAAGGGCACTGATAAACTTAGGCTCTAGCATAACCCCATCATTAGCAATGGCAGTAAAAGCGCGGAGCATTTGGGTTTGGGTAACAGAAATCCCTTGACCAAATGCACTCATGGCAATATTAACAACGTTATCTGCAGGTAGTTGTCCCGCATACTCATCAGGCATACCAAAACGAGTTGGGACCCCAAATTTAAAGCGGTTTAGATAATCCAACCAAGTAGTATCTCCCATTTTTTGTTCAAGAAGACTCATTCCAACATTACTGGAGTGAGCAAAACCTTGCAAGTATGTCATTATACTCCCAGCTGATAAGCCATCATTAACATCCCAGTCTCTGATAGTCGCATCAGCAACCTTTAATTCACTACTATTGAAGTATTCTCCACCAGGGAAGGTGTTGTTATCTATAGCTGCTGCTAAGGTCATGACCTTCATGGTTGAACCTGGTTCATAGTTACTTTGGTAAAGGATATCACGCCAGACAAAGTCCTCTGTAATCCCTTCTTTGGTATCAGCATCAAAGGTCGGCCTTTGAGTCGTGGCCAGAATTTCTCCTGTCTTGGCGCTAACCAAGGTCGCAGTCATGTACTTGCCTTTTAGTTTTCCTTGGAAGGCATCCATTTGACTTTCCATAAAGGACTGCAAAGGACTAGATAGGGTCGTATAGACGTCTTTCCCGTTTACGGTCTGTTGGGTGACTTGTTCTGTACCAGGAACAATATTACCTAGACGGTCTTTTTCGTATGTAATAATACCATCTGTCCCTGCCAATAAACTATTTAAGGAACTCTCGATACCAGATGTCCCAATTAGACTTTTCGTGCCATCTTCATTTTCATGTAACTGTGCTAAACCAATAAAGGATGAGGCAAATTTCCCATTTGGATAACTTCGATTTGGACTAGTCGTAAAATTAATACCCTCAACCTTAGCAGATTCTAAGTCCTGTTTAATGGACATCATATTAGCATAGGTAATCCCATTCCCTTTAGCACCAAAAGAAACCTGTTTGAGATTTGGTTGAGAGAGTTGATTTTTGACGTAAGTCTCCTCCATATCTAAGTATTTATGAAAAATTTCTGCCACTTTGTTGTACTGAGATTCTTCTACATAAAGAACATCACCATTAGCGGACTTATATTCTTTATCTATTACAGCATAAACATTATAAGAGGTCGCATCTTCTGCTATGGGAGTTCCATTACGATCATAAATGGTCCCCCTCTTAGCAGGAACTGTCAGAGTTGTTTGGTGAACCTTACTTGCTTCTTTGACCAAGTCAACGCCAAACTTCTTCCCCGTACCAATAATCACCGCAAAGTTAACCAAAAAAACTGCAAAGAGAAAGACGGCTATGAGACTGAGGCTCTTTCCAACTCGTCTGCGGTTTTCAAGGGGAGATTTGCGATTCTTAATGGCAAAGTGTATTATTTTTTCTTTCCAGGTTTTCATATACTACTCCGCCGATCGGATATTTTCATTATTTAATTTTAGTTCTTGCGAATCCGCAATTCCTGTCAGACGCTCTGAACGGATCAATTCATTGACTTCTTGCTTAGCATCATCCAGCTCTGTCTTCTTTTCTTCAATTTGTGCATTGACTCTTGTCAAATCACTCTGGACCTGAAAAAGTTTTGTCTGCATATAGACTACACTAATTGCTAAGACAAGGGCTGTGATGGCAATTGAAAGGTAAAAGCCCTTTTCAACACGTGAAAATCTCTTGATACGAGCTTGCAGTAATTGGCTCGTCGTTTCTCTTTTTTCTACCATTTTATCCCCTTACTTGTGAATTTTTCGAGCTACTCGTAGCTTGGCTGAGTGGGAACGATTATTGGCCTCCAACTCCTCCTTGCTTGGTAGAATCGGTTTGCGAGAGACTAATTCCATCTTGGGCTTGAGATCATCCGGGATGAATGGCAAGCCTTTTGGAACCTCTACCGTCGAAGCTTCCTTGAACAATTGCTTGGTCAAGCGATCTTCCAGTGAATGAAAGGTAATGACTGAGATTCTTCCGTCCACTGCTAGTAATTCCATAGCTTGTTGGATGGACTCATCTGCAGCTCCTAATTCATCATTGACCTCAATACGGATGGCTTGGAAAATTTGCTTGGCCGGATGACCTTTTTTCTTGAGTTCCTTGGCAGGCTTAGCAGACTTGATAATCTCTGCTAATTCAGTCGTTGTCTCAATCGGTTTCAACTCACGCGCCTGTTCAATCTTCCGAGCGATCTGCTTGGAAAACTTGTCTTCTCCATATTTGAAAAAGATTCGTACCAAGTCATGATAGTCATAGTGATTGACAACCTCATAAGCGGTCAAACTAGCTTCCTGGTTCATCCGCATATCCAGTGGCGCATCCTTTTTATAAGAAAAACCACGCTCACGCTGATCCAACTGCGGGCTAGAAACTCCCAAGTCATAACAAATACCATCAATCTCTTCTACACCTGCTTCCTGCAAACGTAGCTGCAAATGACGGAAGTTGTCCTTGATAAAGGTGACCATTCCTTTTTCGATATAAGGCGCCAGACGTTTTTGCGCATTATCAATGGCATTCTGGTCCTGGTCAAAGGCATAGAGATGCCCCTTTTCACTTAGTTTACTTAATAAATACTCGCTATGGCCTGCTCCTCCCAAGGTCGCATCAACGTAAATACCGTCAGGTTTCACATCAAGCATATCAATAGTTTCATGGAGCATGACCGTTACATGATGAAATTCTTTAGTCATATCTTATCTATTTTACCACAATTCTGACTAGCTTGCACTCGCTAAAGCAAAAACCTTTCCTTACTACTTTAGCCCTTGTATTCAGCAGGCGACTCAGCTACCTGAGCTAGTTCTACTCGTTCTTGAGGATTCAAGTGTTGGTGAACAGATTCTGCTACTGCTCTTGGTATCCCAACTTCCACAATTTCATCCACGCTGGCTTCCTTGATTTTTGTCAGAGATTTGAAATATTTCATCAAGTTCTGCTTGCGTTTTGGACCCAGGCCTTCAATTCCATCCAATTGAGAGGAGAAGGAATTTTTCGAACGGAGTTGTCGGTGGAAGGTGATTGCAAAGCGATGGACCTCATCTTGGATGCGTTGCAAGAGGAAAAATTCCTGAGAATTACGAGACAGCTCTACCACCTCAAGCGGATCTCCAAAAAGCAATTCATGGGTTTGGTGCTTGTCATTCTTTTGAAGCCCTGCGATAGGAATATCCAACCCCAACTCTTCTTGAATAACCTGCTTGGCAATATTAACTTGACCTTGTCCCCCATCAATGACGATCAAATCTGGCGGTGTCAAGCCATCACGTTGAACTCGCCCATAGCGTCTGCAGATAACCTCTCGCATACTAGCATAGTCATCTGGACCTACAACTGTTTTTATCTTGTACTTGCGGTAATCCTTCTTGCTCGGTTTCCCATTGACAAAAACAACCATGGCAGAAACTGGACTAGTCCCCATGATATTGGAATTGTCAAAGGACTCGATGCGAACTGGGGTTGGAATTTGTAAAAGTCGCCCTAGATTTTCAATAGCCCCTTGTGTCTTCTCAACTGATTTTTCTAGTAGGTTAAATTTCTGCTCTAAACTAACACGCGCATTTTTGATAGCTAGATTGACCAATTGTTTTTTCTCCCCACGTTGGGGTTTGAGAACCTTGGTATCCACCAAGGCTTTGACTGCCTCTTCATCAATATCCTGAGGAATCAAAATTTCATTGGGAACCAGATGAGATTTTTCTTGATAAAACTGCCCAACGTAAGTCAGGAAATCTTCATCTGGATCATTGTAGTAAGGAAAAAGGTTGACATCACGCTCAATGAGCTTACCTTGGCGGACAAAGAATACCTGGACGCACATCCACCCCTTATCTACATAATAGCCAAAGACATCGCGATTTTGGAGATCCTTGGCCATAACTCGTTGCTTGGTCCGAAGGGTTCCAATGGCCTGAATCAGATCTCGATATTCAGCTGCACGTTCAAATTCCATACTCTGAGCTGCCACATTCATCTTTTCCTTGAGGTCATCGATGATTTTATCATCTTGACCCTTTAGAAAATCAGAGACTTCTTGAGCCATGGCTTTGAAATAAGCCTCATCTTTTTTACAAATGGTGTGAGCCACGCACTGCCCGATATGGTAATAAAAACAAACCTTCGATGGTGGATTAGTACACTTGCGAAAAGGGAAAATCCGATCCAGAAGTCGTTTAATTTCATTGGCTGCGCCCACATCCGGATAGGGTCCAAAATAGAGTCCTCCGTCTTTTTTGACCTGACGAGTAATAATCAGTCGAGGATAGCGCTCATTGGTAATTTTGATGAAAGGATAGGACTTGTCGTCCTTGAGCATAATATTGTACTTGGGCTTGTTTTCCTTGATGAGGTTAATCTCCAGAAGGAGAGCCTCAATATTGGACTCCGTAACGATAAACTCAAAATCCACAATTTCAGATACTAAGGCTTCTGTCTTGGTATCATGACTTCCACGGAAATAGGACCGTACACGATTACGCAGATTTTTAGCCTTCCCCACATAGATGATGGTCCCATTCTTGTCTTTGTGGATGTAACAACCTGGACTAGTTGGCAAGAGCTCCAGTTTTGATTTGATCAAGTTATTCATAGTTCCATTATAGCAAAAACTCCTTACCATTGCTGACATCAAGAAGTCCTATTTGAGCTTAAAAACACTTATTCTCCAGAGCCGTAAAGTTTCTGAACTGCTTGAACATCTTGAGCCTGAATACCATAGTATGACCCCGCTGGCTGCATGACCGAAACTTCATTGGTATGTTCCAAACCAATGGCATGCCCTAGCTCATGCTCTGCTGTATGCAAGATGCGGTCGTAGGTATAGCCATAGTTTTGATTAGATAAATAATAATGATTCAGGCGAACGGTCACTGAAATGAATTGTTTGGTTAGGAGGTTTGTCTGACTCTCCGCCTCACCTGCTACAGCTGTCGAACCATCATTCATTTCAGTCGCAAAAATAGTTGCTTGGTCAGGTTCTGTCACAACTACAAAATTAAAAGCGCCGGTCTGATTCCAATTGGTAATAGCCTCAACGTAAGCCTTTTGAAAGGTTGCATCCATTTGAGGATCAATATAAATCGTCGCCTGTGCTTGGGACCATTTTACTCCTGAATCTTGATGATGATCAGTCTGAGACAAGCCTTGCAACTTACCAGTTTCTTGCCATTGATGCCAACCTGCTTGACCAACTTGAACTAGTTGTCCCGCTTGATTGAAGACACCAGATAAATCCCCTGTCACATACCAGAGAATCCCTAAAGCAATGAGAATTAAGACTACAAGAGTCCACACAAGGCGCCAGAACATGCGCCAAATTTCTAGTAACAATCGACATAGAACACGTATAATCCAGAACATGATTTCCCGCCTTTCTAAAAAAATAAGAATCCACCTTTAAACCATGGATTCCCATTCTAAAGATAGATTCCTTATTTTACTTTAGTAAGCTAAAAGAAAACTAAAACCACTTTGTTCACTTATCTTCCGATTATTTTTTTCAAAAATTGTAAACACTTAAACTTGATTGGATTTGGATAATATCGGAAAGTTCCTGCCTTTCTCACAATATAACCATTAAAGTTCTGCTTAAATCGTAATATGCCATCACTTCCATCAAAAATCCCTTGAATACCTAGGAAGTTGTATTTGTCAATTTTTCTTTCCAGGGCCTGCTTCATTGCATGATATTGAAGCAAAAACGGAGCAGAAAACTTCTGATACTCTGTAAATGAGCCTCCAAACAAATATGTTGCTTCCGTATTTGTGTAAATGATTAAAGCACAAGCTAAAGCAATGTTGTCAGATTCACTATCCAAGTTCCTCAAAAGATCTTTTTTCTTTTGTAAAGCTTGATATTGCTGTTTAAATTGCTTTGACTTTTCATCAAGACCAGCCTGCTTCACATCGAGAGCTTCGATTGATTTTTTAGGATTCACTTCAGCAATTAGAAAAGCCGCCTTGTCCTCAAAAGTATCATACAATTTACAGTAATAATCTAAATTCTTATCCTTAAACCCTTGTCTTTTTCCTGTTTCTTCAATAATTTGTTTGAATTTCGAAATTTCATCTCGTTCTATATTTCTTACAATCAGATTAAAATCATATGCTGATTGAATATTTCGAATACTGTTTTTATTAAAGGATTTCAGCAAAGATTTCTCATCGTAACCCTCCAAATCTTTGATAAAATGCCAAAAAAACTCGCCATTAGGGTAACCTGTTGGCAAGTCATCAAATTGATAACCTAAATCAGTTAAACCTTGAATGATATTTTTTTCTCAGTATCTATTGGATTACCTTCACTATCAAAAGTTTGATAAGTTTCATAAGGTTTTACAAGCAACTCTAATACACCATTTTGCTTGGCATATTCTTTTAGTCCCTCATAAAAAACTGGAAGGGCAGCTTTTTGGGTATAAATCGGACCCGAATTGAGCTCCATATGCAGACCACCTAGCATGGACAAGTTATAAACCAGAGCTGCAACTTGAATTTCTCCTTCTTGTTTCAAAAAGCAAGATAAACAATTTGAGCTCCTCTTTTTTCTAATAAGTCCCCCATCTGGACAGATTGCATAAAGGAACGAGAAGAAACCTGATTAGAATAAGTACGAAACTCTTCTTTCGTGAGTGTAATTAGTGCCATATACTTACTTTCTATGTTTTTTTCTTAATATTTTACGGAAATCAAGAGCAAGTCTTAACAGGGGATAGAGAGGATGAGTGGGCATTGTAAATTCACCCAAGTATTCTTCAATCGTTGGATTAAAATTAGCTTTAAAACGATAGAGTCCACCATCTAAAGCATTCTCGACGCCTCCTAAATTTTGCCATAAAATGCCACGTTCAAAGGAATATCGAGCTGTCTCATACCAAGTCAAAATAGGAGCTTTATAACGTCTAAAATCTTCATTCATTCCTGCGTATAGATTGACAGAAGTTTGTCCGAATTCTAAAGTCAAGGTAGCCGCCAAGGGAACTCTTGCTTGACCTGCATCCATATATTCCTGCAAGAAAGTCAATTCCTCTAACAAACGTTCTTTTTCCTTCTTTTGCGCTTCTACTTTTGAAGTTCGAGTCGACTCAGTAAAGGTCTCTTCCAAGGTTCTGTTTTTCGCCAACTGTTCTTCTAATTCTTGCGAACGTTTAGAGACATCCAAGGTTGCCAAGGTGATGTAGGCCTTGTCCTTAAAATTATCTAACAACTTTTTATAATAGGCTTCATTCCTCAAATGAATCTCTTTTCGCTTCTCGGTTTTTTTCATCAAAAAGGAAAAAGACTCCAATAATTCAGTTCCACCAAATTGAATCTCTACCCCCTTATTCCGTGCTGTTCGAATAGCCTGTTTTGTTGACTTTGAAAGTTTATCTTCTTCAAAATTTTCCTTGTATATTTTCGCCTGAATACGAGGTTGAATGGTGTCTCCCATATCCTCTGTTTTTCCTGACCACCTTACTCCCATTTGTTGCAAACTATCAATAATAGCCAAATTTCCAGGAAATTCTGTTTTTTCCTGATTAATTAAACTTTGAGACAGGCAAATACTTGGATCAAAAATCACAAAAATAGCTCTCTTACTGCGAGCATAAGACTTAATGGACTGAACGACAAAACTCAAGAGTTCCGTATCCCCATAATCCAATATAGGTCCTCTTGGGATATAAAACATTTTATACCCCAAAGGCAGAGACTTTATGAGAATACTTGCCACAGCCAGTAATTTCTCCCCTTCATAAACACCAAGTCTCTCATGATTCCAATCAGATTTAACTTTTTCCCAGGCACTGCTTTGTAAAATATTGACCAACTCATGTTGTTCGATAAATCGATCATGCTCTAACGAAGAAATACCAATTTGATAACGATACATATCTCACTCTCTTTCACCTAGTATCTCATTACTATTTTACTACTTTCAATTAAAAAGTCTAGTGAAAATAAACTCTCATTTTCATTTTTAACCTTAGAGAAATAGTCTATATTATTTTATCGATAAAAAACTAGCTCAATCTCTCTTCCAAAACAAAATCAATCGGCAGTGTAGCCAAAAACCGTTCCAATTGTTTTTCCCAATAATACCATTCATGAGTTCCTGCACTATGGCTATAGGTCACATCAAAACCAAGCCTTTTGAGGTTCTTCACCGCTAGGTTATTGGCAGCATACAAGAAATCTTGCTCGCCACACCAAACCCAAAGCTTGGTCTTCTTGTCTGACTTTTTTGCAAGGGTTTCAAGTGAATAAGGACTAGTTTCCCAGTTATCAAGCTTGCCAAAAACTCCTCGCCAGTAAGCAAGCGTTCCAAGATTTTGACTTTCTGGAGAAAACTCTTCGAAACTAAGAGCACCAGAAAAACTAGCTGCGTGTGAGAAACGATTGGTTGACAAAGCCAACTTGAAGGAACCGTAGCCTCCCATTGAAAGGCCAGCGATAAAAGTTTTTTCACGCTTGCTAGACATATTAGGGAAGAAACGTTTGAGCACTTTAGGCAGTTCTTCTGCTAGAGCTGTATAGTAGTTATAGCCATACTGAGTATCTGTATACCAACCGTTACTTGTACTAGACATGACAACAATCAGATTAGTCCCTCGCACCAAGCGCTCTACATTGGTCCGCTTGAGCCAACTGTTGTGATTCCCGGACATCCCATGAAGGAGATAAAGAACAGGAATATCCGTAGAATCTGGCTCCTCAACCCGAGACGCATCAGGGTAGAGAACATTCACTCCCCACTCCATATCTAAAACTTCTGAGTAATACTCAATCTTCATTACTGCCATAACTTGCTCCTTATTCGTTTAAGATAAGAAAAAGCCGAAACTCGACTTTCTCTTGCTATTTGATCCTATTTTGCTTCCATGACTACTGGTAAGATAGCTGGACGACGCTTGGTTTGGTCAAAGAGGAACTTGGCCAAATTATCACGTACCTTACCTTTGAGCTCTGCCCAATCAAACTCTTCACCTTGTAGATAGTCTTCTACTGTTTGATTGACTAACTCTGTACTTTCGCGCAAGATATCACGGCTCTTCTTGAGATAGACAAATCCACGCGTGTGCACTCGAGCTTTAGCAATGATTTTTTTCTCACGACGGTTAACAGTGATAGCCACGATGAAAATCCCATCTTCTGACAAGACCTTACGGTCACGAAGAACGACATTCCCAACATCCCCAATGGCATTTCCGTCAATCAAAACATCGCCTGCTGTAACTGCACCAGATGGAACAAAGTCCCCATGCTCGTAAGACATAGTAGTCCCTTTTTTAGGGATAAAAATACGTTCTGGTAGCATACCAACTGCCATAGCAGCCTTAGCATGGGCATCCAACTCACGGTATTCTCCTTGGATCGGGAAAAGATACTGAGGTTGCAAGAGATTGATCATCAATTGCAAATCACGCGCATTCCCATGTCCTGACACACGCAAGCTATGAGTAATTGGTTTGACAATTCCACCTGCTTGGTAAACCATATTTTCTACACGTGCCATCACTGCTTCCTTGGCGATTGATGGTGTTGTAACGATATAAACTAGGTCACCTTCTTTGATTTCAACATAACGGTGACGACCAATAGACATCTTGCGTAGGCCGTTAATGGGTTCACCCATACGTCCAGTTTCAAGAATGATCAACTCATGATCTTCAAAACGAGACATATCTTTTGGCTTAATCAAAAGATTTTCACTTGCTAGAGACAATTTTTTCAGACGAATAGCTGTACGGACGATATTTTCAATATCGAATCCTGTCAAGACAACACGACGTCCTGTCTCCGCAGCTGCGTCAAAAACCTGCTGAATACGAGAAAGGTTACTTGCAACTGCAGCAACAATGATGCGTCCATCCCAGTCAGAGATGGTTTGCGTGATTTCTACACCAACTTCATTTTCACTGGCTACTTGGATATTGCTATCTGCATTCGCAGAATCACTTAGAAGAGCCAGGACTCCTTCACGACCAATTTCGGCTAAACGTCCAAAGTCAGTGGCATAAGATTCACTAGCTGTTTGGTCAAACTTGAAATCTCCTGTATAGACGATGTTGCCTTCAGATGTTTTCAAAACCACACCCAAACTTTCTGGGATAGAGTGGGTTGTACGGAAAAAGGACACTATCGTTCCACCAAAATCAATCTCTGTATTTTCATCAATCACATGGAAATCATCAAATTTCTTGACGCTGTCATTTCCCTTAACAAAGAGTTTAGCCAGTTCGATGGTCAACTCTGAACCAAATACAGGAACCTTAGCTTCTGCCAAGAGATAAGGAAGGGCGCCAATCGCATCCGCATGCCCGTGTGTTAAGAAAACCCCAGCAATACGGTCGCTATTTTCAAACAAATAGTCCATATTTGGAATAACGACATCGACACCCAACTGTTCATTTTCAGGATATTTCAAACCTGCGTCCAATACAAAAATCGAATCGTTAATTTCTGCGATGTACATGTTCTTACCATTTTCACGTACACCCCCAAGTGTTGTTAATTTAATAGTATTCATTTTTCCTCCGAATAGTCACTTCAACTGTTTGTAGAGCTTTAAATGCTCTCTTTTTCTGAAAGTCCAATTCACTTTCAGCCGAATCTTTTCCATTCATTATACCATTTTTTTACTAATTTTCAAAATGAATCTCACACATAATCCGACTTCAACCATCTGTTTTTATCTTATAATTACAAGATGGCTAAATTCCGACTAAGCCGTCAGATTACCTCTAATCTTCAACTACTTCGACAAGATTAACAAGTACTTCTCGGCCACAGCAGGTCTCTTTGCTCCCAACATCTCTCCCTCATCAACCTTTATATCACACACCTTTAGACATAAGCTTCTAATAAAAATCAGCATGGCAAGCAACTTTATCTCTTGTTCCAAAAATCATACATATCCAAAAGCATCCCCTGAACAAAGATAAACTCACTTCAATCCTTTCCCCTGTTAGGGTTTATAATCTATCAGGAATTTCTTTTCCACTTCTTTCTCCATTTTCTACTTCAACTAACTTCCACTTGAGAGCAAACAAAAAGAGTCAGCAAGCCAACTCTTTCTATTTCTATTCACTTTTTTCCATTAAGAAATCATAGATTTCCTGGACTGTTCCAAGCGCCATTATCTCTTGCTCTTTAACAGTTTGTTTCAGCTTTTGATAAATCTGACTCTCAGCTATATCACGCTTTTCAGCCTCTTTATTCACCCTCATGACTCCATTTTCAATGGTCACAAAGCCAAGTTCTTCAAATATCTGAATCATTTTAACTAATAGAATTTGCTCAATCTTGAGATAGGCCGCCAAATCCTTGAGTTTATAGCGAATATCAAACTCTGGGAACTGATAGATGGTTTTATACAATTTTGCAAACTGCTCTCTCGTTCCATATCCCGTCAAATAGTAAGCCTTGGCTATATCATTTTTAAAGTAAAGAGCTGACAATTCCTGCTCCTGACAGATTTTCTTAAGAAGGGATATATCCTCAGGGATATTCTTCACAACAATGGCTGAACAAGAGGTCACATCAGGTAACTCTTGCGTAAAGTCCAAAACGGCTACCCCTTCTGGCAACAGGGCATTCTTACCACGGATGTTAAAGAGCTGGACACCTTCTACACGGGCATCAACCATCATCAACTGCAAGGTTGTTTGTCCATTCCATTGGTTGACAGAGAGAGTCACTGCTAGTTCCAGTTGCTTGGTCTGTGAGAATTCAGTCGCCCATTTCCCTTGACCAAAAGCGACTACCTCAAAACTGGCCTCACCTTTTGAAATTTTCAGCTTGAGATGAGCATTACCAGCCCCCATAACGCGAGCATTTTCAACTTGAAAATTTCGAATATAGAAGACAGGTTTTTGGTTATCCATCCCAAAAGGAGCTAGACGTTCAAAACTTTTCACCGTCTCCAAACTCAAGGCCTCTAAATCCAGTTCTTCGTCTAAAAATAGATTGTTTTTACCTTGGGCATCTGCACCTTTTTCTCGGATATATGCTTCCAAAACATCAGACAAGACTTCCAGCTTATCCACTTCGAGGGTCATACCTGCAGCACCTGCGTGACCTCCAAATGCGATAAACAGTTCTCGATGTGGGTCCAAGGCTTCAAAGATATCGACTGCTTCTATGCTTCGAGCACTTCCCTTGGCACGTCCATCTTCGATATTTAGCACAATAACTGTCTGACCTAGTTCTTCCAACAAGCGTCCAGCTACAATTCCAAGAACCCCCGGATTCCAGCCTTCCTTGGTCAAAACTTGAACACTTTTATCAGGATCCACCATGCCCTTGGCTTCATCGTAAATCGACTGAACAATTTCCTTACGTTCTTCATTCTTTTGATGAATCAAAAGGGCGATTTCATGCACTTCCTCATCGTCAAATCCAGTCAACAAATCAATAGCTGGATTGGGATCATCCAAACGTCCTAGAGCATTTAAACGCGGTGCTAACTGAAAACCAACTGTCTCTTCTGTCACATCACTACTCGAAATCCCAGCGATTTCAAACATTTCTTGCAATCCCATTCGCTGAGTATTGCGCAAGACCTCAAGACCATATTGGACCATGATACGATTTTCATCCGTCAGGCTGACCATATCGGCAATTGTACCGATGGCAACCAAGTCCAACAACTCAACCTGTACTTCTTCTAAAAGGGCACAAGCCAACTTAAATGCGACACCACAACCCGCCAAATGCTTGAAAGGATAGTCCGCCCCTGGATGTTCAGGATGGATAATAGCATAGGCATCTGGTAAAACCTCAGGCATAGAATGGTGGTCGGTCACAATGACATCCACTCCCATAGACTGGGCCAAATCAATGGCTTCATGCCCCGCCACACCATTGTCCACAGTCACAATCAAAGACACACCCTGCTGTTCGATAAAATATTTGTAGACACTGGCATTTGGACCATAACCATCCGTAAAGCGATTGGGAAGATAAACCAGGCACTCAGCGCCTAACTGTTCTAAACTTTCCTTAACAATGGAAGCCGAAGTCATCCCATCCGCATCGTAGTCCCCGTAAATAAGAATCAGTTCCCCTTGTTCAATAGCATAGCGAATCCGCTCCACTGCCTTTTTCATATCATTTAAAAGGTAGGGATCATGTAATTCCTCCAAAGAAGGTTCTAAAAATTTTTTCAGACTAGTTTCATCCTTGATGCCTCGTTCAAATAACAAACGAGCTACTTCAGGTCCCAAACCAGCTTTCTTAGCTATCTTTGTAAAATTCGCATCCTCAACTTGCGGAGCGAATTGCCAATTATAAGTAGGAATTATCAAAAAAATCATCCACTCTTTCTTACGATTCTATCTTTTTATTATAACATGATTTCCAGTTTTTCTCTTGATTTTCTTACTAAGTTAATGACTCTTCATCACTCTAAGCACCCACTTATAAAACATATACATACCAAAGTCTCTTTCCATTTGTTTACTTGACTTTTGCAATTTCCCCTCAGATAAGGTATAATAATTGTATTGTCTTTTGGGGTCGTTACGGATTCGACAGGCATTATGAGGCATATTTTGCGACTCGTGTGGCGACGTAAACGCTCAGTTAAATATAACTGCAAAAAATAACACTTCTTACGCTCTAGCTGCCTAAAAACCAGCAGGCGTGACCCGATTTGAATCGCTCGTGTTCAATGACAGGTCTTATTATTAGCGAGATACGATCAAACTTTGTCTAGCAGTTTGATAAGAGATTTATAGACTCGCAGTTCCTAGGCTTGAGTTATGTGTCGAGGAGCTGTTAAAACAATACATAACCTATGGTTGTAGACAAATATGTTAGCAGGTGTTTGGACGTGGGTTCGACTCCCACCGGCTCCATTATATTTAAAAAAAGGCGGTGGGACAGAAATCGATAGACAAAGTCTCGGTTTCGTAGTCCCAGCCCCGTGAGGATGATTAGGAGTTTTTTGGAGTCTAAAAGACGAACAAAAAGTCCAATCAGCTACCGCGTCAAAGTTTGATTGCTAATAAAAAGTGAGGTCGGGATCTTTTTTATCCCAACCTCTTTTTGTTTGCCTAGTTTACAAGGCTCCATCTCCATATTTTAAAAATAAACAGTCACCTTTTATTTTTCGTGATCCTACTAACGATACTCGATAGAAATTTCTCCACTTCAATTTACGACCCTTTTGAACAGTTTAAAAATTGCTTATTTTCCACTTTTCCATTAAGTAGCCCAATCAACCAGCCAGCGCCTAAAGACGCTGGCTTTCACGTTGTTCAAGCCTTACTGCTCTTGACTCGTCACTTGCCTCTTAAAGAGACATTGGTACTACTTACCACTATCCCTAAAGGGATCCTCATATTCTTTTACACTTAATTTATCTAGTGCTAGCTCATGCTTTACTCGTTCTCAAATTTTTATACTCGTGAAGAAATCATCCACTGGATAATTTCTTTAACCTTGGATGTATTTCCTTATCGTGGCTTAATTAAGCCCTACTGTACTCACATAATAACCTTCTGCCCATAAATGTCGATTCCCAAATTTGTTCTTGAGGTTGGCGTGTTTATCAAACATCATGAGTGCACTTTTACCCTTTAAATAACCCATGAAACTTGAAACACTTATCCTTGGTGGAATACTTACTAGCATATGTACATGGTCTGGCATTAAGTGATCATCGATAATTTCAACTCTTTTATAACTACACAAGCGATGAAATATTTCTCCCAAACTACTTCGATATTGATTATAGATGACTTTTCGTCTATACTTAGGGGTGAACACAATGTGATAGAACACATCCACTTTGTGTGTGATAAACTATGAGACTTTTGTGCCATGGTTTTCTCCTTTCGCTTTACAATTAGCTTGAACACCTTTATTGTATCGCGTTTGGAGTTTTTTTGATATAACCTTCGACGCGCACCCGCATAGCGGGTGGTTTATTTGTCTCGCACCTCACGGAGCGAGACGGACTAATAGTCACATAATAAGAGAGTATTCACTCCATAAAAAAGAGAGAACATCTGTTCTCTCCAGTATATAAATTTATTTTACTTCAAATCCTTCTGCAACTGCGTCCGCAAAGTTTTCTTCAACGATACTTGCACAGTGGTCACAGATGGTTGCGTGGTAGTGACGTTCTGCTGTACTTGGATCAATACGACGGCAACGGTCACAAACTTCACCTGCAGCGCGTTCAACTGTAAAGGCCACATCTTCAAAGGCTACTGCACCTTCTGGAGCTGGTCCTTCTGCGATAGTCAATTCTGAGACGATCAAGAGTTGAGCTACATTGCTATCAACAGCTCCAAGAAGAGTTTTCACGACTTCGTTTGGATAAACTGTCAAATGAGCTTCAAGGGATTTACCGATTACTTTGGCATTACGAGCTTCTTCCAAGGCTTTTTGAGCTTGACCACGGAAGTCCATGAAGGCTGCCCATGTGTCCAAGATTTCCTCTTGGTTAGCAAATGTTTGAGCTTCTGGCAATTCTGACAATTGAACAAAGTCTTCGGCTTCAAACTCAAGATATGACCAGATTTCTTCCGCAGTGTGAGGAAGGATTGGTGTCAAGAGTTTGGTGATTTTTACAAGGATATCGTAGAAGACAGTTTGCATTTGACAGCGTTCAAGTGATTTGGCACCCTCGATGTAGACAACATCTTTGGCAAAATCAAGGTAGAAGGCAGACAAATCAACGTTGATAAAGTTAACAAGCGCCTTGTAGATGGTCAAGAATTCAAAGTTGGCATAAGCATCACGAATGGTCTTAACAAGCTGGTTAAAGCGAATAGTCATGTACTTGTCAACTGAACGTAATTCTTCGTAAGCCACTGCATCCTCAGCTGGGTTAAAGTCAGATGTGTTAGCAATCAAGAAACGAAGCGTGTTACGGATTTTACGGTAAGATTCCGATACTTGGCTAAGGATATCCATTGAGATACGAACGTCATTGCTAGTATCTACACTTGTTACCCAAAGACGAAGAATTTCAGCGCCAAATTGTTTCTCAACATCGCTAGGCAAAATAGTATTTCCAAGAGATTTGGACATCTTTTCATCCTTACCATCAAGCGTAAAACCTTGAGACAAGATTTGTTTGTAAGGTGCTACGCCATGGTTGGCAACAGATGTGATGAGTGATGAGTTAAACCAACCACGGTATTGGTCAGAACCTTCTAAGTAAAGGTCTGCTGGGTAAGTCAATTCTGGACGGTTAACCACAACTCCGTTCCATGAAGAACCTGAGTCAAACCAAACGTCCATGATGTCTGTTTCTTTCTTGAACTCACCATTTGGTGAACCTGGATGTGTAAATCTTTCTGGCAAGAGGTCTTTAGCATCACGTTCCCACCAGATGATGGATCCATGCTCTTCAAAGAGTTGAGCTACATGTTCGATCGTTTCAGCTGTCATGATTGGTGTGCCGTCTTCAGCATAGAAGATCGGAAGTGGAACACCCCAAGCACGTTGACGAGAGATAACCCAGTCACCACGGTCACGAATCATGTTGTAAAGACGAACTTTACCCCATTCTGAATGGAATTTCACTTTTTCAATTTCATCTAAGATTTCTTGACGGAATTTGGATACAGAGGCAAACCATTGTGGCACTGCACGCCAGATGATTGGTTTTTTCGTACGCCAGTCAAATGGGTATGAGTGAGAGATTTCTTCTTGAGCAAGAAGGAGGCTACCTAATTTTTCAATAACCGTTGGCAATACCTTGTCATAGAATTGACCTTCAAACTCAGCGCCAGCATTAGCCATCATGATACCGCGTTCGTTAACAGTCACAGCAACCTCAAGACCATTAGCAATACCAACATTGTAGTCATCCTCACCAAAACCAGGGGCTGTATGGACGATACCTGTACCAGAGTCAGTTGTAACGTGGTCACCAAGAATAACAAGTTCATCTACTGCAGTATCCCATGGGTGTTCTGTTACGATATGGTTGAGTTCTTGTCCACGATAAGTTGCTAAAACTTGAACATCAGACCAACCAAACTTCTCAGACAAGCTATTCAATAGTTCTGAAGCGACCACAAACTTACGAGATTCGCCAGCTGGTTGCACCAAGACGTAATCAATATCCGCACCAACAGTCAAACCACGTGAAGCCGTGATGGTGAATGGAGTCGTTGTCCAAACAACAATGTAAGTATCAGCGTCTAAAATACCTTTGCCATCTTTGACCTTGTTGGCATAGTAAAGTGAGGTTGAAACCAAGTCATGGTATTCGATTTCCGCTTCAGCAAGAGCTGACTCAGATGACCATGACCAGTAAACTGGCTTAGCTCCACGGTAGATGTAGCCCTTGTTCGCCATTTCACCGAAGACACGGATTTGCGCTGCTTCATAATCAGGAGTCAAAGTCACATATGGATTTTCCCAGTCACCAGAAACCCCCAAACGTTTAAAGTCTTCACGTTGTTTATCTACTTGAGAAAGAGCATATTCACGGCAAAGTTTCAAGTACTCAACTAAGTCCATTTCTTTACGTTTGACACCTTGTTTTGCCAAAACTTGCTCGATTGGCAGACCATGAGTGTCCCAACCTGGGATGTAAGGTGCATAGAAACCTGACATTGATTTTGAGCGAACAATGATATCTTTTGAAATCTTATTCATAGCGTGTCCAACGTGGATATTTCCGTTCGCGTATGGAGGGCCATCATGCAAGGTGAAATGAGGTTTTCCTTGGTTCAATTCTTGACGACGTTGGTAAAGTTTAGCTTCTTCCCATTCTTTTTGCCATACTGGCTCTTTGGTAGGAAGGCCTGCACGCATTGGGAAGTCTGTTTTCCCAAGATTTAAAGTTTCTTTGAGTTTCATGATATCTCCTTTATTATATAGACAAAATAAAAACCACGACTCGCTAAAAAGGACGAAGATCGTGGTACCACCTTTATTCGGAAAAAGAACTAGTCTTTCTCCCTCTTTTCCCGTAACGTGGGCGACGTCAAATCTTACTAACTTCAGACTTGATAACTTGAGAGGATAATCTTATCAACAGGGATTGTAGGACTTCCACCATCTCCTACTCGCTAAAAATATGTTTGATAAGATCTTGTTCTCAGATTTTATTTCTTATAAAAGATCAATAGATTCTTTCACGAGTGTTGGTTGAGAATCTTGATTTGAAGAAACTACTCCTTCTACTACTGAGCTAGCAGTATCTGGTCTTGCTTCTTTTTGTGATTCAGCCAATTCTCGATTAGCTGCTTCGATGCGAGCTTGGAGCTCTGCTACTTCCTCAGGTGAAAACTGACGAGTCATATCAATCGGATTTTCATCATGGTAACCAGTAACATCCTCACCCAAAACTTCTCCGACAACTTCTTTAAAAGCTTCGTCACTTGTTTGAAGGTAAGTCGCTGTCGGACGCAAAATTTCTTCCCAGTCAGATGAGTCTACAATAGCCAATTGACTTTCAATTGTAGATTTCAAACGTTGATGGAAGACACGGCTCTTATTCTTCAACTCTTCCGTCTCTACTGCAACCTTCTTAGCATTATCCGTAGCTTGACGCAAGATTTCGTTAGCCTTATACTTAGCCTCATCAAGCAAACGCTGGGCATCTTGTTCTGCCTGTTTGATGATATTTTGTGAGCGTTCATTGGCAGATTGCTTGACGCGCTCCGCAGTATCTTGAGCAATCAATACAGACTGGCTCAATGACTCCTTAATCTCATCAAAATAAGACAAACGTTCCTCTAAATTTTTAATGTGTTGTTCTTTTTCATGGTTACTACGAACAAGCGCTTCATAGTCACGAACAACAATATCTAGAAATTCATCAACTTCTTCAGGATTAAAACCTCTAAACTTGGTACTAAAGGTTTTATCCTTGATTTCTAACGATGTAATTGGCATATTTTTCCTCACTTACTTAATAAAAAATAGAATCATTCAATGGTTCTGGTTCTTGCTCGTTTGTCACTGATCTCTTAGGAAAATCAGTAGTAAAAGACGAAAGACATTCTTCTAATCTTTTGATATAGACTTCAGTTTCATCCTTGTAACGGACTAGTTCCTCATAGTCAAAATAAATCTTATCCAAAAATTCGTCAACTTCTTCCTTATTATAGCCTCTGAATTTAATGGAGAAAGCTTTATCAATAATTTCCTGTGGTGTAATCGACATGTTTCTTCTCACTTACTTAGTAGTAATTGGACTGTTATTTTTTTCTTATCTTTTTTGGTTTGACCATTTTCTTTGAGTAAGATAATCCGTCCGAAGCGTCTAACACTTACTAAATCACCTAACTTAACTTGATAGTCAGATTTTTCAACCAGATGGTAATTTACCTGAACAAACTTTCTTTCTAATAAATCAGCTGTCTGAGAGCGAGACAATTTCAGAACATTTGACAAGAAAGCATCCAAGCGCATACTCGGAACTAAAACTTCCTTTTCCTGATAATCACTCTCGGCTTCTACCAATTCTTCAAAAGATACGACTTCTAGTTTGACAGGCAATCTAGCAATCTTTTGAATCCCATCTTGAAAGAGAGAAGTGAATTTTTGGTCCACAATGATTTGGGCTCTATTCTCCGTTACTAATATATCACCAAATAACTTGCGATCAATTCCCAGACGATTCAGAACGGTTCCTAAAATCTTGGAATGAGTCAATTGGTCAAACTTACTAGAATAAACAATCTCGAGTAATTCCATTTCAAAATCCGCCAAAGTCGGTATGAAATAATCTGGTGCAAGAAGCACACGACTATACTCACTAGGCACAAAATCATTGCTTGAAAAAACTTGAATCCCTTGATGATTCCCCAATGTCTTTAAAATAAAGACCTGATGGGGGTTGATAAAGGGAGTTAGGATGGGAGCGTAGTGCTCTTCTACCTGCCTAAGCCACTCCAATCCCTTATCAATGAAAGGAATATCCTCGACTGAGAAATGCTGATAAATATCTTTTCTCATGCTAGTATATAAAGAAAACGGATCAAATAGTTTCCAAGTAAATGAACTAAAATGACAGCCACCCAAACTGAAAAATCAATACCACCAATACTTAGGGGCAGACGTCTCAAGGGTTGAAGGATCGGTTTGACTAAGCTAGTCAACAAACGACCTAGTGCTGTATCATAGGCATTGGGAAACCAAGATAATAGAGCAAAAGCTACAAGTATCCATGAATAGATAGTTGCAGCATTCTGTATAAAACGAATTAGAAAAATCATTATTTCACTCGATTTCTCTTCATATCAAAATCAAACTCTTCACCGTGAGAACCATCAGGCAAGCGAATGTCTTCAATATTAACCACAACTCCTACTGGTGTCAAAAGATACATAGTATTTGCAACCTTTCTTAATTCACCAGCTAGCACATGACGAGCTCCATCTAAGTAATCTAGACAGCGGCGCGCTTGTACTTCAGTCATATATTGGAAGTCAATTAGAATACTTTCGTTACCTGCCAACAAATCAACGATATCTGTTGCATCTTCGTAGCGACGAGGATAACGAACATCAATGGTTACCTTTTCTGTGCTACGATGGCTCTGCATCGCCAACTCTTGCTGACGGGCATGAAGGCGCGTAATATTTTTCTCTTTAGAATTCACTTGTGAAGACTGTGGTGATTGTTGAGCTCGTGGAAGTTCTTCCTTTGGAGCCGAAACTGAAGTTAAGGTTTGTTCAGACTTTAATTCAGCAACGCTTGGTGCCACCTCTTCTCCATCTTCAGTGAAATAATCTATAAACTTATCAAATTTATCTTTTAGTGACATGGTTATTTCCTATTTAAAAAATGCTGTACCGATTCGAACGAAAGTTGAACCACATTGAATCGCTTCTTTGAAGTCTCGACTCATACCCATACTTAGTTCTGTCATCGGCATATGGGGGAGATGTTTTTCTTGAATGGTTTTTTGCAATTCTTGCGTTTCTTTAAATATCTCTAGTAATTCTTGACTAGTTGCTTCAAATGGAGCCATGGTCATCAGACCTACATACTCAATCTGGTCTAATTCTGAAAGTTCAGGTAAGAGGGCTAACAATTCTTCTTTCGAAAAACCGTGCTTACTTTCTTCCTGAGAAATATTTACTTGCAAAAAGCACTTAATCTTGTGGTCCGCTCGTTTTTGAATTTCCTGAGCTAGCTTTAAGGAATCTAAAGCATGAAAATAATCCACATAAGAAATCACTTCCTTGACTTTACGTCTCTGTAAGGTTCCGATCAAATGCCAGGTAAGATTCTTATCACTTAGAGCATGATACTTGTCAAGAAATTTATCAACACGGTTCTCACCAATGTGTTGCACTCCTTGCGAAACCAAAGCTGAGGCTGTTTCAACATCTACATATTTGGTCACCGCAATCACAGAAACCGAATCGTTTTCACGACCGGCTTCTTGAACTGCATTCGATATCTGTTGAAAAACAAGGTTCGTATTTTCTTTTAAATTCATCTTCATTAACGATTTTTAAAGAATGGTGGTGTTTCCAACTCATCTTCATCTGTCGCTGCTGGAACTTCAAAACGTTCCACTGGAGAAACAACTGGTTCTCCTTGACGAACAATGGCATCGCGTCTCAAGTCCCAGTCACCAAAGGCCGATGTCTTTGGCGCTTCTTGACGGCGATAACTTGGAGTTGGAATTTCTGCTGTATCAGCCATATCAAAATTACGGTCAAAAGTTTGTACATGGCTAGTTCGAGCAGGTTCACGATGTGTTGCTTGACGTGGTTGAGCAGTTACAACTTTCTCAACTTTATCCTGACGTACTCCTGTTGCAACAACAGTCACGCGGATTTCGTCTTTCATTGTCTCATCGATAGATGTTCCAAGCCAGATGTTAACACCATGACCAGCTGCTTGGTTCACAATTTCTGATGCTTCTTCAGCTTCAATCAAAGTCAAGTCCAAGCCACCCGTTACGTTGACAATCACATCTTCTGCTCCATCGATAGTTGTTTCAAGAAGTGGTGAGTAGATTGCTTTACGAGCAGCTTCTACAACACGTTCTTCACCGCTACCGATACCAATACCCATGAGGGCATTACCTTTGTTGGCCATAACCGTCTTAACGTCTGCAAAGTCCAAGTTGATCAAACCAGGATTTGTAATCAAATCTGTAATCCCTTGTACACCTTGACGAAGAACGTTGTCAGCTTCACTCAATGCTTCAAGAAGTGGAGTCTTCTTGTCAACGATTTCTAGCAAGTTGTTGTTTGAGATAATCAAGAGTGTATCAACATGCTCACGAAGTTCGTTAATTCCTTCGATGGCAAATTGTCCACGTTTGCTTCCTTCAAAACCAAATGGACGAGTTACAACACCGACTGTCAAAGCACCAAGACTTTTTGCAATACGAGCGATAACTGGTGCAGCACCTGTACCAGAACCACCACCCATACCAGCAGTGATGAAGACCATGTCAGCACCGCTGATTGCTTCTGTCAATACTTCTTCGCTTTCTTCTGCAGCTTTACGACCAACTTCAGGTTGTCCTCCTGCACCAAGTCCGCGAGTCAATTTAGGGCCGAGCTGAATAACTGTCTCAGCTTTTGTACTGCTCAAAGCTTGTACATCTGTGTTGGCTGCGATAAATTCAACGCCAGAAACGCCTTCGTCAACCATACGGTTGATGGCATTTCCACCACCACCGCCGACACCGATTACTTTAATTACTGCACCTTGTGCTGCTGCTGTATCAAATGAAAATGTCATATTTATATTCCTCTATTTTATTCGTCAAACATGCTTCCAATCAAGCTACGGAAACGATCCGTTAATTTACCTTTGCTCTTTTCTTCTGATTGAAGAGGAGCTACTGGTTCAACAGATTGAGTTGTTTCAGGCTCAGGAGTTGCCACTGTATTAAATACTGGTCGTGGAGAACCAGGTGAAACTGGTTGAGCTGAACTTCTAAAGTCAATCGGTTGGTGGCGTAAACTTTCGTCACCTCGAATTGCTCGTTGTGCCAAAATATTCACTTCAGTAAGACTACCAGCGAATTCTGACAAGCTGATGACATGAGCAAAAGCAGGATTGCGAATACCCACTTGATTTGGTACGAATAACTTAACGCGTACTCCAAATACTTCTTGGGCCAATTCAACGACACCTGGAAGAAGAGCATTCCCACCAATCAAGACAATACCACCTGGCAAGTCTAATAGGTGACGTCTTTCCAAGTCTTGCTTAATTTGCTCAAAAATGTGCTTGATTCTTGCTGAAATAATCTCAGCCAAGTATTCTTCAGTTACTTCAACTGGTTCAACTTCACCGATCACTTCAACTTGGAAAGTTTCCTTGCTAGCTAGTGGTGGATAAGCTTCACCATAGTTCAATTTTAGACCTTCTGCAATTTTCTTAGAAGTCTTGAGAACTTTTGAAATGTCTTTTGTGACATAATCGCCACCTTCTTGGTTGACATTTGTATATTGAAGTTCTTGGTTGCGAATAGTGGCAACAGTCGTTTGACCACCACCCATGTCAATAACAGTCGCACCAAACTCACGTTCACCTTCATTCAAGACAGAGTGAACCATTGCAAGAGGTGAAATAATCACGTTTTCGACTTGAACGCCTACACGCTCAACAGTTTTACGAAGATTGTGGAGGATGGTACGTGGGCCAGTGTACAAGAGACCGCGCATTTCCAAACGCACACCCATCATTCCGCGAGGATCACGAATTCCTTGGAATCCATCTACGACAAATTCCTCTGGAATAAAGGTGATAACTTCACGGTCTGGAGTCATACTTTTAGTCAAGGCTGATTTGACAACATTTTCGACATCTTGATCCGTAATTTCTTTTGTATCTGATGTCACTGGAATCATGCCTTGAGTTGGCTCCACTTGTAGCAAATTAGCTGGTAGGCCAACGTTTACAGACTTGATTGAAATTCCTGCTTTTTCTTCTGCTTGAGAAATTGCAGACTTAATAGCAGTCGCTGCTGCTTCGATGTCAACGATAATCCCATCTTTGACACCTTTACTTTTGGCATTGCTAACGCCAATTACATTTACTTCACCATTTACAAGCTCTGCAACCAACACTTTAATAGAGCTAGTTCCGATATCTAAGCCTGTAAAAAAACCATTTCTAGTCATTACACTGCGTCCTCTCTATCTTCCCAGTTTCACACTTCTATTTTTAATAGCTACACCAAGGCATAACTACTCACAAAATATTATAACACAAAAAAAACATTCGTGCTCGAATTTTCTAACATTTAAACAAGCTTTTTCTTGAATTTTTATAATTATCCGACGATTGCATATACGAGTAAACAAAAAAAGAAAGAGAATCACTCTTCTCTCTCTTTCTGTATACATTTCAGCCTCCAGTAAGGCTATTTTTTAAGATCTTGTTTGTAAAATTCTTTCAAGGCATCTTTCCAAGTTGGGATGACAAATCCAGTTGCTTTGGCTTTGGTCAAACTCATCGTTGAGTTTAGAGGACGTTTAGCTTTGGCAGGAAATTGGCTCGAGTCTACTGGCTTGACTTCGACATCTGTATCCTTCAAAATTTCAACCGCAAAGTCATACCAAGTTGTGTCTTCTGTCGCATCATTCGACAAATGATAATAACCAAATTCCTTGCGATTTTCAGCTAGGAAAGTCATGAACTCAGCCAAGGTACGCGTCCAGGTTGGTCGACCATGTTGGTCATTTACAACTGTCAAAGTCTTATGAGTTTTAGCAAGATTTTGCATCGTGAAGACAAAGTTTTTGCCGTAATTTCCAAAAACCCAGGCAGTACGGATAATATAGAAGTTTGAAACGTGTTTTTCTACAAGCTCCTCTCCCATACGCTTAGTCCGACCATATTCAGTTTGAGGATCTGGTTTGTCATCCACTTCCCACTCTTGTCCAACTGGTTTCTTACCATCAAATACATAATCAGTAGAGATGTAGACTAGAGTTGCTCCATGCTTTTCGGATGCTTTTGCGACATTTTCTGTCCCCGTCACATTGATGGCGAAGTCCAACTCTTTTCCTTCATCCTCTGCTGCATCAACAGCTGTGTAGGCTGCACAATGGTAAACTAAAGTCGGTTTCACCTCTTCAAAAACTTTCTCAACCATTTCCGCATCGGTAATATCCATCTCAGCCACATCTACCGCAACGTATTCTTCATTACGCTCATCCAATAAATAGCGAAGTTCCGTTCCTAATTGGCCATTTGCCCCTGTAATTAAAATCATCTCTACATCTTTCTAATAATTAACTCTGTCCAATATAGCAATAAAATGCAGATAGTCTCTGCTTTTTATAAGTTAACAAACTATTATTTTTTAGCAAAATTGCTCACCAGCTTCGAAAATGGTGAACTCAGGCTTTCCCCCAGTCATCATATAATTTGCTTGTGTAAATAGCATAGCAAAATTTATGTCCTGTACAATTAGTCACATGATCAAAAAAGAATCCGCAAATTCCTCTATCCCTACCTTCTTGTTTTACAAAAATACAGGACTTCACTAAATCTGTTACTCTAATTCTTCCTTTAATAAACTTAAAGTTAAAATTCTCAAATTGTCTAAATTATCTAAATCATTAGGATACTGTCTAATTGTTGTAACATTTTTATCTAATAAAATAACAGGCCTAATAGAATAATCTTTATACTTACTTTTTACAAAATCTACTTTTTTCTGAAGTTGTTTTTTAAACTTTTCATGTAGATCACTTATTCTATTCCTATACGACGAAAAATCTGATGGAAACTGTAGTACTTTACACTCAATAACATAGATAATTCCTTTAGCTTCGCTTATTGCTAAACAATCAATTTCTCCAGTATTTTGATTTCGAAAAACATCATTCGCAATTTCTTCCGTCACTATTCCTGTTTCTGTATATATTTGCCAAGCACCACAATCAGTAACACCACCAGATTTATACCCAAAATTAGATAATAACTTAACAACTTCTATTTCAAAAGGTTTTGAATAGATATTTTGAAATAACTTTTCATCTTTTTCAGATATTGTTCTTGTTGTATTCATTTTAAAAATAAATGATTCAATGTAATTATTAAGAGAATCAAACATATTATAACATGATGCAAAACAATATTTCTCATTAAATAATGGTATTAAAGGTCTTGAGACAATTTTATTTGGATTTCCTAAATAGTCAATATCTAGAAAATCTCTAGTTAACATTAAATTATTTTTAAAGTTTAAATCAGAAGTGTACCGAGAAATAATTTTCTCAAATTCACTCATACTTAAGTAAAATATCCCACTATTATTTTGTAGCTGGACTATGGAATTAGTATACAAATTCAATCTTATTTTGAAACCCTTCCAAAAATTTGTATACCTAGTATCATTAACTCCTTTGAAATGTTCAAAAAAAGTTCCTTTAAAATAATCAATATTATTTGGTGCTTCTCCATCAAATATTCTATTTATAGAATTAATGTATTTTACAGGATCATCAAAAAATAAATTATTATTTATTTCTGTAGACCTTTGTCCATCACCATATAGAACTTCTGGAAAGATATAGTTATTCTGTAAAAATGTTCTAGAAGCTTCATCCAGTCCTACCTCCATTTCAGATAAATAAAGATTTATTTGCAAATCATTTTTCTCATCTGAAAATAACCACTGATAGGGAACTAGGTTTGAATACTTAATCATCTTTTTTATTAAATCAAAAAAAGATTTCTCTAGACGACAAGTATTGCTTAAAATAGTTTTATCCCCCTCTGACCATATAATAGCAATCAGATTTTTTAATGCGACACCTTTATCTTTCAAATGTTTCCAATTATTATCAAAATAAATTATATCCAAAGCTTTGATAAGTATTGGTATAGTGAAATTTATATTGACTCCTTTAGAAAGAAAGATAATATCTTTTTTGAGTTTGTCCATTTCTTCTAAAATATCATCTTCGCTTTTTAAAATGACATACTCAGATGAGCCCTCGTTTTTTTGTTCTAACTCCTGTAGAAGATAACTCACATTACTGTGAAAATTATCCATACCAATCTTCATCGCTTTTTCTATTGATTTCATCTTTTCTTTTTCTAAATTTCGTATACGTTTTTTCTTCACTTTCATATACTTCTTCCTTTCAACTGATTCACAATTCCTCGGTATAGCAATAGAGGTTGGGACAAAAGATCCCTACCTCACTTTTATTTGCAATCAAACTTTGACGCGGTAGCTGATTGGACTTTTTGTTTGACTTTTAGACTTCAAAAACTCCTAATCATCTTCGCGGGGCTGAGACTAGGAAATCGAGACTTTGTCTATCGATTTCTGTCCCACCGACTTTTATTTTTCAAGAACCTCTTGTGTTTTAGCGTAGTTGGCTTCAACAGCTTCTTTTTCTCCCTGCCACCAGTCTTGGTTATCTTTGTACCATTGAATGGTGTCTTTGAGACCCTGTTCGAAGTTGGTGAATTCTGGTTTCCAGCCCAACTCATCACGGAGCTTGCTTGCGTCAATCGCATAACGAAGGTCATGTCCTGCACGGTCAGTCACATGATCATAGGCATCGGCAGGTTGTCCCATTTCCTTAAGGATTAGTTCCAAAACTTCCTTGTTGTTCTTTTCACCATCAGCACCAATCAAGTAGGTTTCACCGATTTGCCCTTTTGTCAAGATTGTCCAAACACCTGAAGAATGGTCATTGGTGTGAATCCAGTCACGAACGTTCTTACCTTCACCATACAGTTTGGGCTTTATGCCACTTAGGATGTTGGTAATCTGACGTGGGATAAATTTTTCAATGTGTTGATAAGGACCATAGTTATTTGAACAGTTAGAAATCGTTGCCTTGACTCCAAAAGAACGTACCCAGGCTTTGACAATCAAGTCTGAAGCTGCTTTAGTTGATGAGTAAGGAGAGCTTGGATTGTATTTGGTTTCAGCGGTAAATTTCTCACCTGGACCTTCACCATGACCTGGCAAATCCTCACGTAGAGGGAGATCCCCATAAACTTCATCTGTCGATACATGGTGGAAGCGAATATCATACTTACGAGCAGCTTCTAAAAGAGTATAGGTTCCGATGAAGTTAGTATGGATAAATGGTGATGGATCATTGAGTGAATTATCATTGTGACTCTCAGCAGCATAGTGAACGATAGCATCTGCTTGAGCTGCCAACTTATCTACCAAGTCTGCATCAGCAATGTCACCAACAACTAACTCAACACGATCACCTAAAATTTCCTCAATATTGGCGCGGTTTCCAGCATAGGTCAACTTATCCAAGACTGTCACATGAACATCTGGAAAATTATTGTAAACATAGTGGACAAAGTTGGAACCAATAAAACCAGCCCCACCTGTCACGATAATATTTTTGTATTCAGTCATATTCTTTCCTTTTTACAAATCTTCTTTTTTCAAAGGTTTTACATCCTTTAGTAGTGGATGATTTTTATCTGCTTCTGAAACCTCTGCTTCTGCAAGATTTTCCCATTCGATGCCAAGGCTTGGATCAGCGTAGTTTACAAAGGCATACTTGGGTTTGAGTTCAAGAGCCCAGTAATCATTGACCAGATAACTATAAGAAACTGCATCTGATAGGACTTGGAAGCCATTGGCCACGCCTCGAGGAACAAAAATTCCCTTGCTTGCATCAATTACTGTCTGATAGGTATTCCCAAAGGTTTCACCCTCACGTAAATCAACCCAAGAACCCAGAACTTTCCCACCATCTGCCACAGAGATGTACTTATCCCAAGGTTCTGCGTGGAGACCACGAAGAACATTTTTGCGTGAGAAGGATACATTGTTTTGCAATTTTCCTTCTGCAAAGAAAGACTCTGGAAATCCAAGTGGAAGCATTTTTTCCTTTTGGAAATTTTCTTTAAACCAGCCACGATTATCACCATGAACGGGGATATCAAACTCCAACATACCTGGAATTGCGTCAACCTTGCGTGCTGCAAGCGTCTTACCGAAAAAATTATCTGTCATCTATGCTTCTCCAATCAAACGGAGCAGATACTGTCCGTATTCATTTTTCTTAAGCGGTTGAGCTAAGGCCAACACATCTTCTCGACTGATATAGCCCATACGGTAAGCAATTTCTTCCAAGTTTGCCACCTGAACATTTTGCATCCGTTGGACTGTTTCGATGTACTGTGAAGCCTCTAGCAAACTTTCATGAGTGCCAGTATCCAACCAAGCAAAACCACGTCCCATAACCTCAACCGATAAATTTCCACGATCTAGATAAACCTTGTTTACATCTGTAATTTCCAATTCACCACGCGGGCTTGGCTTAATACTTTTAGCAATTTCTACTACATCATTATCATAGAAATAGAGGCCTGTAACTGCATAATTTGAACGAGGGTGTTCTGGCTTTTCTTCGATAGAAATGGCGTTCATGTCTTTATCAAACTCAACAACACCGAAACGTTCTGGGTCCTTCACATGATAGCCAAAGACAGTCGCTCCTGACTCCTTGCTTGCTGCCTTTTGTAGCATCTTCGAAAGACCAGGACCATGATAGATATTGTCACCTAAGATCAGAGCAACGCTATCATCGCCAATAAACTCTTCCCCAATGATAAAGGCTTGGGCCAAACCGTCTGGACTCGGTTGCTCCGCATAAGACAGTTGAATCCCGAACTCAGAGCCATCTTGAAGAAGCTCTCTGAAACGAGGCAAATCTTGAGGAGTTGAGATAATCAAAATATCCCTAATCCCAGCCAACATCAATGTTGAAAGTGGATAGTAAATCATCGGTTTATCATAAACCGGCATCAGTTGTTTTGATGCAGCTCGAGTCAAAGGATATAAACGTGTCCCCGAACCACCCGCGAGAATAATACCTTTCATATATAGGGTACCTTTCTTTGTTGTTGAACAATAATTAAATTGTTAAAAATGCAAGTTTCAGTAACCAAACTCATCCGTTACTACACTAAGTGCTCGTTCAATAACAACATGCATATCATAGTATTTGTAGTCTGCTAGACGTCCACAGAAGATAACCTTATCACTTTTGTTTGCTTCTTCTTGGTACTTAGCAAATATAGCATTATTTTTGTCGTCGTTAATCGGATAGTATGGTTCATCCCCACGTTTCCAATCTGCTGGGTATTCGCGAGTAATGACTGTCTTCGATTGTGTCCCATACTCGAAGTGCTTATGCTCAATGATACGAGTATAAGGAATTTCACGCTCTGTGTAGTTGACCACGGCATTACCTTGATGGTTTTCCTCATCCAAGACTTCATGTTCAAAACGAAGACTGCGATACTCCAACTCACCATGTTTGTAATCAAAGTACTGGTCAATCATACCTGTAAAGACAACTTTTTCAGCTGAAGCTTCAAATTCTTCACGATTGGCAAAGAAGTCAACACCAAGTTCTACTTCTACATCGCCTAGCATGTTTTCAATGATGACGTTGTAACCACCGATTGGAATTCCTTGGTAACGGTCATTAAAGTAGTTATTATCAAAAGTCAAGCGAACTGGAAGGCGTTTGATGATAAATGGTGGAAGCTCTGTTGCAGAACGGCCCCATTGTTTTTCAGTGTATCCCTTGATCAACTTTTCGTAGATATCTGGACCAATCAACTTGATAGCTTGTTCTTCAAGGTTTTTAGGCTCAACATCTTTCATGTCAGCCGTTTGCTCGGCAATTTTATCTTTGACTTCTTGCGGAGTTTTTGTCCCCCACATAGCGTAGAAAGTATTCATATTAAAGGGAAGATTGTAAAGACTGCCCTTGTAGTTGGCTACTGGTGAGTTGATATAGTTGTTAAACTCAGCAAACTGGTTGACATAGTCCCAAACTTTTTTGTTTGAAGTATGGAAAATGTGGGCACCGTACTTGTGAATGTTGATACCTTCAACATTCTCACAGTAGATATTTCCACCAATGTGATCACGCTTGTCAATCACTTTAACTTTTTTTCCACGTTTTGTAGCTTCGTGTGCAAAGATTGCCCCTGACAAACCTGCACCAACGATAAGATAATCGTACATTTTTTCTCCTTTTTATAATTTAATGATTCGATTAAGATAAGGAACTTTCATTAACATTCTAATAACAATGAAACTTACACACAATGTAAATATAGAAAATAGTAAGTATGCCCCTACAAAACTAAAACCAAATAGTTTTTCCCACATCTTCATAATATAAGTGTGTACTATGAAAACCCCCATAGTTTGATTAGAAAGAGAAACAATCCATTTACTCTTATCTCCATTCAAATCAAGTGTGAATACTGTCAAAAAGATGCCTAAAGTTACAATCTTTACAAATAGAATATCATAAAAATATTCAGCAAAAAGATTATGATAAATTGTTTTCGCTAGAAAAAACATTATTATTGGTGAAATCAATAACAAAAGTAGGCTAATTATTTTCATCCAATTCTTAAACCTTGATTTGAGACTACACACATTAAATTGCGCTACAAAACCACCTAAAATATAATAGAAAAACCAGGTCCATAATCTGAAAGTTTGTACAACATATGTTTGTATCGGCATTTGAAGTAGAATATTTGATAACTCAAAAATCACCCCAATAGCGACCAATAAAGAAATAAGGTATAAATAGTTTCTTTTGGAATTTAGAAATTTTTTCAAAATCGGCAAACATAGATAGATAAGTATTAGTGCACCGAAAAACCAAAACTGAAAGAAATAACCTTTTTGTAGCAAAGAACCTACAATTTTTTTGATTGGATTAGTTGTAAAATCTCGTTTAAAAAGCCATACGATAAATGTCCATGATGACACTGTTATTAGAATCCATTTTACTTTCTGGAGTATGTAGGGATAAGTTATCTCTCTCTTTCCTAACAATAAATAACCATTGACCATAAAAAATAGGGGAATAGAGTAGGTACCTAAATAATATAAATATGCCAAAAAATTCCATGAGCCTGTCTCTTTAAATCCGCCCATTGTTGTATGAAGTAAAACAACTCCAACACAGGCAAGCACTTTTATTAAATCTAGGTTGATATTTCTAATTTTTCTCATTCTAGTTTTTCCTAATAAGTTGTTTTAGTTCTTTCACATTTATCACTTTCAGAGATAAAATTGCAAAAAGATAGATGATTCCACCAAGAACTGCAAATATTATAACATTTAAGGTTGGTGAAAAATGTATAACTGTTTTTGAACCTAACAAAAGGCCATACATGATAGCCGATGCGAGTACAATTTTTGCCATTGATCCGATAATAGGAACTTCTTTTAGATGTCTGCGGGTAAAGTACAATTGAATTGCCCACACAAGTGCTTCTGTCAATACAGAGACAATCGCTGCTCCGATATAACCAAGTTTAGGAAGAAATAGCAAGTTCAAGCCTACACTGATTATTGCAGGAGCCGTTGTTGAAATCATGAATTCTTTATTTTGGTTATGAGGTATCAGTATCTGAATTCCCATTATATTAGTCCAACCGATGAAGAACATACGGAAGATCATAATAGCAATGGCATAACGTGCATCTTGAAAATCTTGACCAAGGAAAAATTGAACAAAATCATCATTTACAATTAACATCCCCGCCATAATTGGGAAAATGACTAAATTATAAATGAGGAAGGACATTTCATGCATCTTATTGACCGCTTTGCTTTCACCTGTCGCTAATAGATGCGAAACACGTGGCAACATAACACTTCCCAGAGATGTTACTAAGGTCAGAAGAATATTTACTAATTTTAAAGCCTGATCATAGATTCCTACATCTTTTGTAGATGCCAATGCTCCAAGCATGGTACGGTCTAGAGTAACATACAAAGAAATAGCTACTTGAGGAAGGAATAATAAAATAATTGGCTTCAAATGATGACTAGCATAATCTATATCAAAATGAGGTCTACCGATAAACTCTCGAGCTGGTAACCACATACTGAGTTGCCCCAATAGTTCAAAAATGGTTAGCAAAAAGACATAGAGATAAAGATCATTTGCCGACTTGACAAAGAGGAAGATGGAGGCGACTCCAACGAGTTTAACCGTGATATTTCGAACTGTAATCTTTCGAAAATCCTCTAAACCTTGAAAAAGCCAAGAAATGTCTAAGCCTTTAGAAACCAAACTCAATCCTAGAATATAGGCAACTGGATTTTGCATAAAGGGAAGTGTCAAACAAAGAACAACATACAATGACAAAGAAAGAAATGTTGCACCTAATTGCAGAGAATAAATTCCCCAAAAGTTTTTTCCAATTTCCTTGCGATTCCCCGAAATGACCTTGGTCCCATAGTTGGCAACCCCTAAAGTCGCTAAGAGGATAAAATAAGTAACAATGGAGTTAAAATAGCCATAAGTCCCTAGATCATCCGATGAAAAAACCCGTGTTACATAGGGAGTCGTAATAATCGGGAGAATAATCACCAACAATTGATAAGAAAGATTGTAGGCGTAGTTTTTTAAGATTTTCATTTCAAAGAGAGACTCCTACTTCGTTTTTATTAAATATATTCTATTTTACAAAATAAAAATAGATCATTAGAAATTTCAAACTACATATTTTAAAGTAGTCTCTAAAAATTCTTTTTTCTAAAGAAAAAAGAATTTTTTGGCTTTTAAATTTTTACATTTTGAGGTGTTTAGAAAAATCATCATGTTCCAAATTCTTGATGCAAAAACAGGTACACTTAAAAATGAAAATCTCTTATAATTTTTGCGATAATCAACGAAAAATCAACTTAAGTATCCTCAATAATATCTAATAATACAACCTCTGCCAAGAATAGAGATTCTTTGATCCCTTATAAGTGAATATAGAAAAAATATATATTGTTTTTAAAGCTGTTGATATACATAATTTTTTTCAATTATAATCCATAGAAATGACTTTTTTTATCTCATCTTCATTATATATAACATATCCTAAAAACAAAATCGCTGGATTATACATTATATCTATTAATTGAGGGTCAAACATAGAATGTAGTGACAAAAATACAATCATCATTGTATAATATGTATTTCTACTGAGATTCTTTGATCCAATAATATAATATCCAACTAATATTAAAAGTAAAATTATTGTTCCAAATCTAAATAAAATATTTAGATATGACGAATCTACATAATTATATGTTAACTCTGAAAACATATTTTGTTCAAAAATCCATCTTATTTTTTGTCCAAAAAACGTTATGTCAAAGTTATTGAAAGCAGCACTTCCAAGTCGTAATCTACCTGTTAATATTAAATTTAGCTGTTCCAAAATTGGTAGTCTATACCTATAACTCCATGACAAAACTCCAGCTATAATTGCTGAAAATAGCATACTGTACTTATTCAAAAAAAGACTATATGTTTTTATCTTAAATACCTTTAAAAACAAACAAACAATAATAGCAGCTGTAGAGTAATAAAATACTGCTCTCGTATCAGTTAAAGAATATAGATATAAATTTATGAGAAATAAAGCTATTAGTTCTACATATTTAATAATATGTTTTCTTAAATATAAATAGAAAATTGTCACATGGAAAAAGTAATTCGAGCTAAATGTTGAATATGTATACCCTAGAGCATATCGTATTTTCCCACCTGTTCTAACTCCTGAATTTATAACTTCCCCTACTATATTTAGTCTATAGCATATTGATAGAAAAATCATTAATGCTATAATCTCTATAAGCCAAATTTTTATAACCTTATTTATATCTATATTATTCATATTTAACATTAGTGCTACTATAGGCATTAAAATGAAAAAACTATCTGAATTATACGATACTGCTACTACTATCATCGAAATAACTATCGAAAAGATAATGAACTTTTTAGTATGTGGTTCTAAAATATATTTTAATAATAAAAAGATACATGCTAGAATTATTAAAATTTTTATCAATTCACTAAATAGAGGGTATTCATTTACAAAGGCCGTTTGCCCCAGATATTTTGAACCAACTATAATAATAAAAGATATGTAAAAAAGTAACTGATATATATTTACTTTTATACTCATGCTGGATGCTCCTATATCCCGTACTTACTTAACCTATTTAATTTAAAACTAACTATTGGATATATTATAAATGAATATCTTCTATTATGTATTTCATTAAAATATAATAAGTAGCTTGTCTTCATACGAGAATCATAGGTGTATTCTAGTTTATATTTTCTAATATAATCTGTAGTTTCCTTTAATAATCGCTCTCTATCATCTGACAAGAACGCCAATAGATATCTCGTGTTCAGTAAACCTTTTAAAAGAGAGTGAACTAGATCTTTAAAATATACATCTCCCAATGTGCTATAGAATTCCAATATGCTTTCTGTAACTTTTCTACTATGTTCAATATTTTTCATTCTATTTTCTATAGTCATACTTTGATCAGGTCTACCTAAGAAATACTGATATACATCTAAATCCCAGTACTCCCAATCGTTAATATATTTCAAAGGAAATACTATATACTGAATATCTACATAAAAGATTTTTTCTGTCAATTTGATATTATTTTCTTTTAGGATACATGTTTTATATGTAACACTATGCATTGGAAAAATTTTGGGAATTTTATTATTTTTATAATAATCTTCAACATTGATTATCTTTTCTGATTCCACTCTATTTTCATAAGTAAATTGCTTGCTAAAATTCGTAACAACCATATCTACATCAGTTTTTTCTAATCTTTTTAAGTATTCTTCAAAATCTGATTTTTTTACCCAATCATCTCCATCTACTATCTTAAAATACTTTCCTTTAGCTTCCTCTATGCCTTTATTTACTGCTGAACCATGTCCACCATTACTCTTGTTTATTACTCTTATATTTAAACAATCTATTTTTTCTATTAATTCTGTTACTACTTGTAGAGTATTATCTGTACTTCCATCATTAATAATCAATACTTCAAACAAACTCTTCAACTTATCCTCTACATTGAGAAAAGACTCTATATTTCTCTCTATATATTTTTCTATATTATATGTTGGAACAACAATACTTAAAATCATTACTCCCCTCCTTATTTTTTAATTATTTATTTGTTGGTTAGATATTTTTTTAGAACAAAAGCATATAATTTAGGACTGATACTGAATAATATATGCTTTATTTTATGGTTTTTTGTGATTTTACTATTAAAAATTACCATGAGTAAATCTTTTCTATATTCTAAAGATTTAGCTTTTACTTCTTTAAACATTGCAGATTCAATCATAGAGTTTACTACTTGAAAACCTCCAGTAAACATTCTTGTTTTCAAAGCAATAGATAATTCTCTATTATCTGGAAAATCTTCTTCCAAATATCTATAATTTTTTTCTATAGCTCTGTAAAAATCTTCTAATTTTGATGTATATTTACTCTTCGTTGTACTTCCAATACGTTGATAATAATTATAATAATATTGATTCGACACAACTACCTTCTTAGCATCCATTAAATGCTTATAAGCTATAGCTAGATCTTCAAAAAGTTGATCTGGGAAAGGCCACTTTTCTAATATTTCCCTTCTATATAATTTTCCACATGGTGTAGCCCCCAAGAGTCTTCCGTAATACATTTCTTCTATCAATCTCTCTTTATTTAAGAAAACTATTTTTTCATCCTTGATTGAACAGACATTGCTATCCTGAGTGTGATCTCTTACAACTCTTAATGGAGTTACTACTAAATCTGAATCATATTGTTCAGCTAATTCTACAAGATATTCTACTGCATTATTATCATAATAATCATCTGCATCTAAAAATAAAATCCAGTCAGAGGTTGAATGTTTTAATCCAATATTCCTAGCTCTTCCTTGTCCGCCATTCTCAACTGAAATTATTTTAATTCTATTATCTTTCTTAGAATATTCTTCACATATAGCAAGAGAATTATCTTCGGAGCCATCATTTACTAGAATAATTTCTAAATTTTTATAGCTTTGTTTTAGAATACCCCCTATACTATATTTTAAATATTTTTCAACATTATATACTGGAACTATTACTGAAACTTTTTCCATTACTCCTCCTGCTAATATTTCTACTAAGATGATTGGGTAGCAATCTATATTGTATATATTCTATGATGTTCTTTTGATTTTACTTCTATCTAAAATTTTATATGTACTCTCTAATCCTTCCTTAGCTTCAAACATACCTACCCATCCTAACTTTTCCAACTTTGTACTATCTAAGCTAGAATTATCCATAGGATTTTTTTGTTTTTCTTCTAATTCATTTGGTAATTCAAATAGCAACTTTACTCCAGCTACTTCAGCTATTATTGATGCCATCTCTCTTATTGAAATAATGGATTTTTTATTTGAAATATTGTATGCATCACCTGACTGGCCTTGCAAAAGAACTGTCAATATTGCACTTGCACAGTCCAAACTATGACAATATGATCGTAGTTGTTCTCCTTTGCTTTTCATTACTAAGTTTTGTCCTCTGATTGCATCATACATAAAAGCAGATGAAATCCTTTTATCTGTTATTTTTAAGCTAGGACCATAAATATGACCTGGACGAACAATTTTTATAGCTACGCCATATTGTTCAGAATAACTTTTACATAATGTCTCTGTTGCTCGTTTTGAACTTGAATAGGAAGCTCTCACATCTAAAATATTTACATATCCATACTCATCTTCTTGATATGGGGTATGATTCTCTTTTTTTCCATACACTTCACTAGATGAAACATAAACTACAGACTTTACTGATTTTTTCAAGGCATAATCTAGTAAATTTTTCATACCTAAAAAATTACTAAGCATTGTATCTACAGGATTACTGATATATAAATCTGGACTTGCATTACTGGCTCCGTGAATTATATAATCAACAGAGAAATTAAAATCAATATCTTTATTAGCATCATAAGGAACATAAACAATATTTTCATTATCTACATAATTTCCAAATCGTTTTTTTAGTCCTTCTTCATTCCTTGCACAAGCATAAATTTTAACTCCGAATTGGTGATTCTTATTCAGTATAATCAATTGATCAATAATAGTCGAACAAATAAGGCCTGTTGATCCCGTGATAAGAATTGATTTATCCTTTAAAGTCTCAACACCAACTATATTTTTTATAGATTTGTCTACATAATCCTTATATAGACTTATGTCAAATAAGTTCACAGTTTAATCCTTAATCCAATTTTCTTTTTTAGATTTGAGAAGGGCTTTAAAAATTTCGAGATCATCTAACGTGGTTATTTTTAAATTTTTTTCAGACCCCATAGAAAAATACGTCTCTTTTCCGAACATCTTCATTAATTCACAGGAAGCTGCAACCTCAGTTATTCCTTTTTCTATAGCTCTGTTATGAAGTTCCAGTATATCATCTAAATTATAAATATGTGGTGTCTGCGTTCTCCTCAATAACTCTCTTTTTAAAGAGCTAATAGAATGATTTTCAGTCTCGTTGTCTAATACAAAAGTAACCTCAACACAAGGAATTGCAGCCACTGCATTTCCATACCTACTATAAGTTGAAAATGCATCATCAATAATTTCGTTGCTTACCATCGGTCGATTACCATCATGAATTAAAACAGTCACTTGCCTATCTATATTATTTTTCTTTATTTCATTAAGACCATTATAGATAGATAACTGACCGGTTTCTCCACCATTTACTATATACTTTAATTTCGTAATATTAAACTGTCTAGCATATGTTTTCAACATTTCTTCCCAGCCTTTTAATACTACTACACATATTTCATCAATGTTTGGATGATTTTGAAATTTTTCTAGCGTATGAATAATGAGAGGCCTATTGTCAACATGTATAAATTGTTTCGGTATATCTTGTTTTATTCGGCTTCCTATTCCTGACGCTGTCAATAGTGCGATTTTCATAACAGCCCTCCTTAGTTAATTCCAATTTTTTCTAACAATCTTTTACTATTATTTCCATCTCTATATTTATTTACTTTTTCATTAAATTCCCTTCGTTCTTCTTTAAATTTATCCACATTATGTGTAATTTCATTTATGAAATTACACATATCATCTAAGGATTTTATTTTATTTCCCTTTAGGTAGTCCATAGGTTTCTCTACTATAAATCCTCTATTTTTATTGTAATCATCAAAGTCTCTTATACAAAAAGCTATTGGTTTATCTAACAAATAATAATCGTAAAAAACTGAAGAATAATCTGTTATTAATGCTTTACTGTCTCTTAATAATTCATATAATTTTATGTTCTTTTTCCTACTATTTTCTTCTGATAGTATCTGAATATTACTATAGCTAGGCATTTTAGCAGGAAGGGTTTGAAGCGGGTGAAGCTTCACTATCATATTTAGATTGTCTTCTTTTAGGAGATTATTCACTTTTTTTAATTCTTCGAACGAATAATCTCCTATCAAAATTTCTTCCGAATTTGTATCACTATATCCTAATTTCTCAGATTGCCTAAATGTTGGCAACCAGACAATGTAATTAGAAGTAACTTTTTTTTCTTCATTAAAAAAAATATCTGTTCTACTTTGACCACAAATTTTAACAACTTCGATATCACAAGAATGAACTTTTGTAGCTAGTTCTTTAAACATCTCGCTTGTAACAATTACGTCTGTGTAGTATTTTTCTTTTTTTACAATTTTTCTCTGGTATTTATCAATATCTTTAAAAAACATACCATGCCACATCTGGACTACACGTTGATTAAAAGGAATAATAGGAATTTTCCCAAAAGAGTAAAATACGAAGCTACTTGTAAAGTATTTTAATATCCCATTAATTCCATTTATAAAATATACATTTTTTAGATTCTTATATTTCAAATTTAAATTATGATAGTCTGTACAAGAACAGTATATCTTATACTTTGTATAATATTCATTGTCTATCAAATGTTCAAATAGAGATAATGAATTATCAGAGAGTTCTTTGGGGGAATATATAAGTATTTGTTTTTCTTTTTTTATATATTTATTAATAACAGAAAATACTTTAAATATTGTTTTTTGAGCAAATAAACGGAATGATTTCTTTAAATTCATCACAAGCTACCTATTCTTTCTTCCAATTTCCTACAAAACTCCTTATTATTACTATTTATTGTTACTTCTGATTTATCGTTTCTTAAATTTGTAAGTAGTTTTTTTATATCATTAATTACAATAATTGGATAATACTGCTTTACTTTATTACAGAATTCTAACTGATGGTCATTCACATGCTCTCCAAATTTTTTTTGTCTTGGAACAACTATCGGAATTTTACCTTTAGCAATAACCCCCATAAAAGTCGCTGGTCCACCATGAGTAATGATAATATTTGATTCATCAATTAATTGATTCATTTTTTCATAAGAAATTATCTTTTCCCATTCACAATATTTCGGAATATAATTGGAATATCCTGTTTGAATAAATACCTCATCTTGTATAAGATTTTCTTTTTTTAAACGATCAACTTCTTTAATCAAGCGATCAAATTGTTGTTCATGTGTACCTACAGTCACAAAAATCATTAGAATATTCCTCCTAGATTAATTGCTTTTGGGTATACTTTTTTCATTTCTTCCCATTGGACAATGAACCTGTCAGTTACTGGATAAACGAGTTTCCCTGTCATTGTCGGAGCATCAATTCTATCAAACACTTCTATATAGACTGTCTTTGAACCAAACAACTTTCCAATATAAAAGAAAGGAACAGCGACAGCAGCACCAGATGAAATAATTACATCTGGTCGCTCTTTTTTTAATATTTTAAAAGCAAGAAAAGTATTTTTTATTAAATTTTTGATATTACGGTTGGTTGGATAATAACAGGGATATAAAACTTCCTCAGAGAGCACACTCCTAGCATCCTCCTTATCAAAAGTAACCCAAAATCTTTCTTTATCTTTCCAAAAAGGTTTTAACAAATACAAATGAGCTAAATGACCTCCACTAGATCCAACTAGACATACTTTCATCCCTTACTTCGCTCCATCTCTCATCAATACAACTTTTACAGTTTTTAGCAATATTTCAAAATCTTTCCAGATGGTCCAATCATCGATATAAGCCACATCCAGTTTCACGACTTCATCGAAGTTTGTAATTTCACTTCGACCACTAATTTGCCACAAACCTGTAATACCAGGTTTAAAGCTTAGACGACGTTTTTGTTCAGGTGTGTATTTTTCGTACTCATCTACAGTTGGTGGGCGTGTGCCGACTAGACTCATGTCGCCAATCAAAACATTCCAAAATTGTGGCAACTCATCCAAGCTAGTTTTTCGGATAAACTGCCCAATCTTTGTCACTCGAGGATCGTTATCGACCTTAAACATACCACCTTGCATCGTATTTTGATCCATCAACTGTTCCTTGATCGCTTCAGCATCGATTCTCATCGAACGGAATTTATAAAAGGTAAAGTAACGACCATTTTTTCCGACACGAGTTTGTGAAAAGATTGCAGGCCCGCCATCTTTCCGAATCATGGGAACTAGAAATAGACTCGCAATTCCACAAAGAATCAGTCCAACAATAGCACCACAAATGTCGAGAATACGTTTGGCAATGACATGACTCTGCTTGTAAAAATTTGTAGAAAATGTTACTACATTCAAACCCGCCATCTCATGAATTTGTTTATCACGACCTAAGTTTTTATCAAAAGCATTGAGATTGACTGTTACAGCGATTCCCATCGTTTCAAACTGAGAAATAAGAGCTCCGATGTCATAGTCCTCACTTGGAAGATTGACAAAAACTTCATCCACTACTTCATGCGTCGTATAGGTGAGTAGTTGCTCTCTTGGTACAACAAGTACCTTGTCATGGGTAAATTCTGGCTTATCTAAGACACATACAGCAACTAGTTCCCCTTGAACATCGTTAGCAGTTAACAATCTATCCAATACCTTTTCAGTACGTGATGTTGCTGTGATCAACAAAATCTTGCGGCTACCCTTCAAATTGTGGTTAAAGGGTTTCCAATAACGCTTCACAAAGAAACTGAGTAGATAATTCAAAACACCATACAAGGAAAGCAGATAGAGCATTCCTCGTCTAGAAATCACAAATTTCTCTTTTAGAAAGAAACTTGAAAAACTAATCAACAAGGCATAAAAGAGGATATATTTGACCGTTTCTACTAACTCAACATACTGACCTCGTTTGAAAAAATCCTTACCATAGCCACTAATGTAGAAGGCTGCAAAGTGAAGGAAAAAAAGGACAAATACTGTATCTAAAACAATATCAGTTTCTGAAATTGCAATCAGTATATAAGCTAAAAAACTAACAAGTATACTCTGTAAGAATGCCAGAGTTACATTGTAGAAACCCCTTCCTTCCATATTGGTCTCCCTAACTTCATTTTATTTTTTTCCATAGGATCCGTAAGACCCATAAGAACCGTATCTTTCACGTTGAATGTCAAATTTATTCAAAATTACACCCAAAAATGGTGTTCCAGTATGCTCTAACTGACTTTTAGCTTTTTGAACTTCTCTTCGTTTTGCCACACCAGCTTCTGCAACTAAAATAGATGCATCACATTTTTGGACGATAATGGCTGCATCGATTACAACTCCAATCGGTGCCGTATCGACGATAATATAGTCAAAATACTTGTGCAAGGTTTCAATCATACTTCCAAACTTATCACTCTGAAGAAGAGCTGTTGGATTTGGAGAAATTGCTCCTGATTGGATCATAAATAAATTCTCAACATTTGTCTCACAAAGGCCGTTCGACAAGTCTTGGGTTCCAGCCAGATAATCTGTCAAACCAGTAATTTTTTCTCTTGACTTGAATACTCCAGACATAACTGAGTTTCGGATGTCAGCGTCGATCAAAAGCGTCTTGTATCCTGCACGCGCAAAAGCCCAAGCAACATTAGTAGCTGTTGTCGATTTTCCTTCACTAGGATCAACTGATGTGACTGCAATAACCTTTAAGTTATTTCCACTCAATTGTATATTTGTACGTAAAGCATTGTAGTATTCTTCTGCTTTTTTTACAGAGTTCAGTTTTTGTTGTGATAATTCTAACTTTGCCATAAGTTCTCCCTTACTTTAATTTATCCATATCTGGAATGACTCCAAGGAGTGAAATTTTCATAACATCTTCGATATCTTCTGGACGTTTCACACGATCATCTAATAGTTCAACTAATAGAACCACGACAATCACCAGACCTGCACCAGCACCGATTCCCATTAAGGTATTGCGTCGGATATTTGGTGATGATGGTCCAGTAGCTGGACGGGCTTCTTCAAGAGTCGTTACATCCGAAACTCGAGTGACTGCGATGATTTTCTGTGCTGCAACTTCTCGCAGTGCATTTGCAATACGACTTGCTTCATCTGGTTTATGATCGCTAACCGAAATAGATACGATACGTGTATCTGCAGGAACTGTTACCTGAACCTTTTTCGCCAATGTTTTTGCATTGATAGTCAAGCCAAGATCAGAAACTACTTTTTCAAGAACATCTTGAGAAAGAATGATCTCACGGTAGTCCTTAACCAAGTATGTTCCTGCTTGTAGATCCTGATTTGTCAATCCTGGTTTATCACTTTGGTTTCGGTTTACCACATAGATTCGCGTTGTACTTCTATACTCAGGTTTGACTACAAAACTACTATATGCAAAGGAAACAGCTCCTGCTACGATAGCTACAAGGAGAATTAGTACCTTCTTTGCCCATAGCGCCTTTAACAACTGAATAACGTTAATTTCAATAGTATCTTGTTCTTTCATTTTAACTCCTATATTATTTGATCTTTAATGACTTTTTCAGGATTTTCCACAAAGAGTTCCCTAGCCTTATCTTGGCCATATTTTTTGCTCACTATCTCATAAGCCTCTCGCATATAAGGTGGACGCCCCTCTAGATTATGCATATCACTAGCAACTATATGGACTAAGTCCCTCTCTAAGAAATAGCGGGCACGCTTTTTCATGAATTTATAGGTATCGCCAAACAGTTTTGGTTTGAGGATACTCGAACTGTTGACCTGTGTATAACATCCCATGTTGATGAGGTCGTGCACCCTTTTTTCATTATTTTCCAAAGCATCATAACGTTCTATATGGGCAATAACAGGGGTTATTCCCAACATCAAAATATTGGTCAATGCGCTATGGATTTCACGATAAGGGGTATTCATGCTAAATTCTATCAAGGCATAGCGAGTGCCATTTAGTTGTGGAATCTGTTGGTTCTCTAATTTGTTTAAAGCATCACTGCTGTAATAGATCTCTGCTCCATACAAGATGGTTAAGTCGGGAGCAATTTCTTTAGCCAATTCCTTGACAACTTTAAAATTTCTTGTAATATCCTCCTCTGGTGTTTCAAACATTCCCTTCCGACGATGAGAAGTCGAAACGATGGTGCGAACTCCTTGAGCATAAGCTTCCTTCAGAAGCGCTATACTCTCTGCCTTATCCTTTGGACCATCATCTACATCAAAAACTATGTGCGAATGGATATCAATCATCTTATTTTCCTTCCATGATATCTTTGATTTCTGTTTTGAGTGTCTCTAAGCTATTTGGATCCACCTCTAGCATATAAAGACTGCTGTCAGGCATGGCATAGGAAGGAAGATCCATACGACCAGTTCCCTTTAGATCTCGAGTGATGACAGTATATTTCCCTCCACTTGCTAGTTGGGCATTTACTAAGCTAACCATGGTTTCAGGAGGCATATTGGTTTGTACAGAATCTTGCAACCCTTGCATAATACCGTCAAAGTTCTTCAAGGCTTCTGCTGAAGTTAGTTTTTGAATAATGGCAGCAATGACTTTTTGTTGGTTACGTCCACGATCACCGTCTCCATTGGTTAAGGAATAACGTTCACGAACAAAACCTAGAGCCTGCTCAGAGTTTAGGTGCACATTCCCAACAGGGAAGTGATAGTTCCCATGAAGTGAGGTGAAGTCTTGATCATTATAAACATCGACACCACCTAAGAGATCGATTAATTTCAAGAAGGAAGTGAAGTTGAGTCGTGCATAGTAATTTAGATCAATTCCATAGAGATTTTCTAATGTATGAATGGAAGCATCTACACCGTAAATACCTGCATGGGTCAATTTATCATTTTGGTTGTTACCGCCATCAGCTATAGGCACATAAGCATCACGAGGCGTTGTTGTCAGAAGAATTTTCTTGGTTTCTTGATTAACCGTCATGATGATATTGACATCCGAACGAGAAACGGAGCTAATCGGTCCGTATGTATCAATCCCACTAATATAGATATTAAAAGCCTTGTTTTGAGAAACTTTAGGCGCCTCAACAGTCTTGGTTAGTTCTTTGGTATAAATCTTCTTGATCTTTTTGGCATGATCTGGGTACTCTTGCTCGATCAGATTTTCAAAGACACTGTTCAAAACGATTGCCTTGGTCTCTCCAGCAAGCAAACTCTTATAAGCAGCAAGATAGGAAGCACTCTCTTCAACCGTTAAGTCTTTACTCTGACTTGTCTTAATATCATCGAGCAGTTTTTTAATATTTTCTGCATCTGTTTTGGTCGGAGCCGTCACACTGGATAATTCCGAGACATTTCCAATCTCGCTATCCGCCAAAACTGCAACACTGATGGAGTAACTAGAATAGTTAGATGTTGCATTTAATTGATTTGCTAGGCTAACGAATTGATGAACTCCAATCAAAGAAACTGCGTTCACAATGACCAGAACCACGAGTAAAATCATGGTGAATACCTTGGCTTTTCTCTTTAAAATCAAAAATACAGCTATTAGCGCAAGCAGGATCATAACGATCGCTATAAGGACATTGGCATAGCTAATTGCTAAAATATGATATCTGAATATTAAAAACAGCAAAAAACAAGCAAGCACGATATATACAAACAACAAAATAATATTGATGCTTTGTTGAATCTTGCTCGTTTTTCTTTCTTTTGAATGTCTACTCAACTTACACCTCTACAAAGTATTTTTTATTTTTATTATATCATAAAGTAGTACTGGATACCATTAAGACATATTAAGTAACCGTTTTTATTCACCTTAAAAACATGAATAGTAAATTTCAATGATAAAACAGCTAAAACTTTACTTAAAAGAGATTTCTCAGTTAAAAAGGCCGAGATAAAAATCCCGACCTTTATGTTTATTGATCATGAAACTTTATCACGACAGCAGATGATTTTTGTTCATTTTTTAAACTATGAGATGAAGTTTGGGTTTACCGATTTCTGTTCTACTACCACTCTTTATACTTATTTCACGTGACTTTCAAAGTCTTTTTGACTCTTTTCGACAGAATTTTTACGTTCTTGTTCCCATTTAGTTTTCGCTTCGTCAAATTGAGCAGTTGTTACTACTTCGTTTTGCAATCTCATGTACTTGTAGTTGTTTCCAGTACCTTTGATTCCGACAAGTGAGTAAGCTCGTGTAAATGGTGTCACACGCGTCACTGAAGCCCCACCACCGTTTGAATTTACAGGGAGCAATAGCGAACTATCAATCAACCAGGCTTGTGCATCTGCATAGTTTTCATAACGTTTTGCCACGTTTGTATTTTCTGCATCTGCCATTTTCAATTTTTGAGTATATTGGTCCAATCCAATACTTGTAATCTTATCAGCATCCTTGCTTGGATCAAGTCCTAAAATCTTGAGATAGAATCCATCCTCAGCGTTGAAAGGATTGAGATAAGTTGATGGATCTTGGTAGTCCGCAGACCAACCATCCAAGTTCAAATCATAGTCATGATCAGCTGTAGTTGGTGCTTGGAATGTCGCATTGGCATAGTCTTCTGTTGAAATTTGAACTACATCAATCACTACATTTTCTGCCCCAAGAGTTGATTCGACAGATTGTTTAAGCGAATTAATCTTTGGAAGCAAGGTTTTGTTAACTTGGTCTACAGGCAAGTCCAAATGAATTGGGAAGCTCACACCTTGAGCTTCTAACTCTTTCTTAGCCTCAGCAAATTGAGCTTGTGCTTTTTCTTTGTTGAAGTATCCATCTTGAGCATCTTCAAGATTCATATTTGACCACTGGGTACCGTAGTTTACTAACTTAGATGAAACTGTCTCACCAAAGGTCTTATCTCCAACTTGTACGAAAGTTGGTGGGACAAGCGTGTTACGAAGAGTGTTTTTCGCAGCTTCTTCTCCATTAGACTGAGCCGAGTAGGCAGTACGGTCAATTGCAAAGTTGATGGCTTGACGGAAGTTTTTATTTAAAATAGCAGCTTGGGTCGCTTGTTTTTGATCATCGCTAGTCTTAGCTGTATGATTGTATGCTTGGCGGTTAACGTTAAAATTATAGTACCAAGATGTTGCATCTTGCAAGCTATAAACGATATTGTCCTTGTATTTTTCCTTTGTCTTAGCGAAGTTTGAGCTATTCGGGTAGACACCAGCAGACGAGTAGGCTCCGCTTTCGAAATTACGGATTGTCATATCTTGGTCAGAACCATCAACATAAGCTAATTTAACTCTTTCAATCGTTACTTTATCTTGATCGTAGTAATGAGGATTCTTCTTGTACTCAAGTGATGATTTTGATGTAAATTCTTTTAACAAATAAGGACCGCTATAAAGAATACTATCTGCTTTCAACTCTCCAAATTCTTTACCTTTAGAAGTCAAGAATTCTTCATTCACTGGGAACAAGATACTATTGGTAGTCTTAGAGTTCCAGAATGGTTCTGGTCGTGTCAAGGTATATTGGACAGTATAGTCATCCAAGGCTTTGACTCCAACATTTGAAAAGTCAGTATTTGCACCTGTCACATAATCATCTAATCCCTTGATTGAGTTTTGAATCAAATCAAGCGCTTGACTCTTGTTATCAGCTGCATACTTGATACCTGTGACGAAATCTTGTGCTTTAATGGAGGCGTATTCTTCCCCGTCAGCAGTGAACCATTTTGCATCTTGACGAAGTTTATAAGTGTAAGTCAAACCATCCTTTGAAACACTCCAATCTTCTGCAAGAGCAGGAATGAGATTTCCATAGTTATCATTTTCAAGCAAACCATCAACCAAGTTGGTTATAATAGCAGTGTTATCACCAGCGTAGTCCAAAAGGTAGTTGAAGGTTGTTGGATCGGCACCAAATGTTGACGAGTAGGTTTTAGCGTCTGATGCTGACTTCCCACACGCTGTCAACAAGACCGCAGCAGCAAGTGTCAACCCCGCTCCAATCAAACGTTTTTTAAGTTTCATGTTTCATTTCTCCTTATATGTTAGGTTTTGTAACATACAACTATATTATCAAATTTTGACCTAAAAGTAAAGTTATATCCTTATTTGTCCGCTCATCAATAAAAGGAGAAAAGAAAGAAATCCTGCTTTAAAACAGGATTTCTTTATTCATTACAAAAGACTATTTAACGTGATTTGCTAATTCTTTTTGGTATTTGGCATTTGTTTCGATTTTCTCTTTTTGCCATTTCTTGAGAGCTTCTTCGTATTCTTTAGTGGTTACAATATCGTTTTGCAACTCTAAGCCTTTGAATACAAATGGATCACCCTTGATACCAACTTGAGAGTATGCTTTTGTAAATGGCACTGTACGACTAACTGTCGGAGAACCACCTGAAGATGCTACAGGGATAAGGAGTGAGCTATCTGAAACCCATGCTTGTGCTTTGGCATATTTTTCATAGCGTTTGTTGAGATCGCTCGTTTCTGATGCTGCATCATCCAAGAGTTTCTTGTACTCATCAAGTCCAACTTGAGCCATGACTTCTGGATCTTTTCCTTTTGTGATACCCAAGTGTTTAAGGGCAGAACCCTTCTTAGCATCTAGGATATTGAGATAGGTTGCCGGGTCTTGATAGTCTGGCCCCCAACCAGTTCCATTCAAGTCATAGTCTTTTTGAGAAGGAACTTTAGCTTGAGATGTAATACTCATTTTCTCATTGTCAGTCATTTGAAGCACATCGATGACAACATTTTCAGTTCCAAGCGCTGCTTCGACAGATTGTTTGAGGGAGTTGGTTTGTTGAACAGCAATGACATCTGTCTGTTCAACTGGAATATCCAAATGGATTGGGAAGGTTACACCTTTAGATTGCAATTCTGACTTGGCTTTTTCAAAGGCAGCTTTTGCTTTTGTTGGATTGTAAATAGTGTCTTTACCATCTGTCAAAGCTACATCTTTCCATTGGTCTCCGTATGTTACTAATTGTTCTTGAGCCAATTCACCGAAGGTCTTTTCACCAACCTGAACATAGTCATAAGGTACAAGACTGGTACGGATAATCTTGTCCGCCCCTTCTTCACCATTCATCTGTGCAGAGTAAGAATGACGGTCAAGAGCGAAGTTGATGGCTTGGCGGAAGTTTTTATTGAGAAGCGCTTCTTTTGTAGAAGTCTTTTGTGCTTCATCTGTCTTTGCTGTTTTATTGTAAGACTGACGATTTACGTTGAAAGTAAAGTAATAGCTAGTGGCTTCTTGTGGACTATAAACGATCTTATCGCCGTATTCTTTCTTAGTTGAATCAAAGCTTGAGCTAGTTGGGAAGAGGCGAGCTGTCGTATATGAGCCTGACGCAAAGCTACGAATCAATGATTCTTGGTCAGAACCATCGTAGAAGGTAAGCTTGACGTGGTCAATCTTCACATTGTCTTTATCCCAGTAGTTTGGATTCTTTTCGTACTCGATCACTGATTTTGAAGTGAAGTTCTTCAAAATATATGGACCATTGTAGAGAATACCTGAAGGCGCTGCCGCACCGTAATCTTTCCCTTGAGAATTTAAGAATTCTTCATTAACAGGGAGCATAGTCGCTGTTGTCACCTTAGAATTCCAGAAGCTTTCTGGTTGGTTTAAGGTATACTCGACTGTATAATCGTCAACTGCTTTGACACCGACTGTTGAGAAGTCATTTGTTTCACCGCTAACATACTCTGCCAAACCTTTGATAGAATCTTGGATAAGAGTTAGGCCATCTGATTTACCATCTGCAGCATGCTTCAAACCTGTCACAAAGTCTTGGGCCTTGACTTCAGCATACTCTTCTCCTTCAGAAGTATACCATTTGACACCTTTACGTAGCTTGTAGGTGTAAGTCAAACCGTCCTGTGAAACAGACCAGTCTTCAGCAAGCGATGGAATCAAGTTTCCATATTTGTCATTTTCCAAGAGTCCGTCGACCAGGTTGGCGATGACATCTGATGTTGAACTTTTACTAGTAACGCTATAGTCCAATGTTGTTGGATCAATAGCATAAACATACGAAAATGTTGTTGGAGCATCTGCTTTTTTCTCAGTCTTGCCACAAGCCGCCAAAAGAAGAGCTGCGCTCATCGTTATCCCTGCTACTACGAGCCACTTTTTCGATTTCATCGGTATTCTCCTTTAAAATACTATTTTTCACCATTATACCCTATTTTTATATAAAAGCAAGGGTTTTAAGGGTATTTTTTAGAAAATTCAAACTAATATTTATTAAAGAAATTTCTACACTTATTTTAGAAAAAAACTCAAGCATCTTTGGATACTTGAGTTTATAGATTTATTTGGCTAATTCGACACTGAAGGCATCCCATGGAGCCAAGGTCTGTGTAGCTAAAGCTGCTTCTACTGAGGTATTTTCAATCAAGACAGATGTGATTGATTCTTCTACTGCAAACTCTTGCTGCTGGTTGGACAAATTGGCCACCACTAGGAAACGACGTTCTCCATCCTTACGGATATAAGCAAAAACTTTTTCAGCCGTTTCGAGAAGTTCAAAGTCAGCACGAATCAACCAGCTATTTTCCTTACGAAGTTTTACCAATTTTTGATAAGTATAGAAGATAGAATCTGGATTTGCTAAAGCTTCTTCTACATTTATCTTTACGTAATTTGGATTGACTGCAAGCCAAGGTTGACCATCTGAGAAACCAGCATTTTTTGTATCATCCCACTGCATTGGCGTACGGGCATTGTCACGACCAATCACGCGAATGCTATCCATGATTGCTTCCATTGGAACACCTTTTTCAAGAGCTTCACGCGCATAGTTGAGGGATTCAATATCTTCTACTTGCTCCAAGCTTTCAAATGGGAAATTGGTCATCCCAATTTCTTCTCCTTGGTAAATGTAGGGAGTTCCTCTCATGAGATGAAGCAAGATGGCATACGCTTTGGCAGATTTTTCGCGGTAGTCTTGGTCATTTCCCCAGATAGAGACGATACGAGGGAGGTCATGGTTGTTCCAGAAAAGTGAATTCCAGCCATCTTCAACTCCCAACTCGGTCTGCCATTTGTTGAAAATCTCTTTTAATTTCCCTACATTTAGCTCTTTTTGGTACTGCCACTTAGGTTTACCCTCCTGATACTGAAGACAGATATGTTCAAACTGGAAGACCATAGACAGTTCTTGTCCTTTAGGATCTGAATAGAGTTTGGCAATCTCTGGTGTTGCTCCCCAAGTCTCCCCTACTGTCAAGAGCTCTTTGTCGCCGAAAGTAGCCTGATTCATTTCCTTGAGATAGGGATGGAGCATAGGACCATTGTTGACAATCTTCTGATCAGGAATCTTCCCAATCATGTCAATGACGTCCATACGGAACCCACCAATCCCTTTATCAATCCAGAAATTCATCATCTCATAGATTTTTTGGCGAAGTTCTTCATTTTCCCAGTTGAGGTCCGGTTGCTTCTTGCTGAAAAAATGGAGATAGTATTGACCAGACTTTTCATCGTATTGCCAGGCAGATCCACTGAAAATTGACTCCAATTCGTTAGGTTCATCCCGCCAGATATAGTAGTCTCGCTCAGGACTATCAGGATTTTCACAAGCTTCAATAAACCAAGCATGCTCATCTGATGTATGATTGACCACCAAATCCATAATGATTCGGATATCTCGTTTTTTAGCCTCAGCAATCAGCACATTCATATCTTCCATGGATCCAAAGATAGCTGCAATATCTTGATAATTGGCAATATCATAACCATTGTCATCCATGGGGCTATCATAGACTGGAGAAAGCCAGATCGCTGTGATCCCTAACTTAGCTAGATAGTCTAGCTTACTGGTAATCCCAGGTAAATCACCAATCCCATCTCCATTGCTATCCTTAAAACTTTTTGGATATACTTGATAGACGACTGCATTGTGCCACCATTTTTCTTGCATCTTTTTACCCCTTTTAACATTCACTTTATTCCATCATAGAACTTTTATCAATTTTATGCAAGCGTTTGCTTTTTCTTTTTTTCTCACTTTTGCGACTATCTAGTTTCTAATCTTACATTTTTTTTATATAATAGAGGTCAGAGGTAAAAAAATGAAAAAACAAGCTTTTAGTTCTGAACAATATTTGAATCTACAACGCGACCATATCTTGGAGCGCATCAACCAATTTGACGGCAAACTCTATTTAGAGTTTGGGGGTAAGATGTTGGAAGATTTCCACGCTGCTCGTGTCCTTCCTGGATATGAACCAGATAACAAAATCAAACTCTTACAAGAATTGAAGGAGCAAGTTGAGGTTGTTATCGCTATTAACGCTAGCAATATCGAGCACTCAAAAGCTCGTGGAGACTTGGGCATTTCTTATGATCAAGAAGTGCTTCGTTTGATCGATAAATTCAATGAACTCGGTATCTTTGTTGGTTCAGTTGTCATTACTCAATATGCAGGCCAACCGGCAGCTGATGCCTTTCGTAATCAATTAGAGAAAAATGGTATTGACTCTTATCTTCACTACCCTATCAAGGGGTATCCGACAGATATGGATCACATCATTTCTCCTGAAGGTATGGGGAAAAACGACTATATCAAAACTAGTCGCAACTTGATTGTCGTGACTGCTCCTGGGCCTGGTTCAGGTAAGTTGGCAACTTGTATGTCTAACATGTACCACGACCAAATCAATGGTATCAAGTCTGGTTATGCCAAATTTGAAACCTTCCCAGTTTGGAATCTCCCACTTCATCATCCAGTAAACTTAGCTTATGAAGCTGCTACAGCAGACCTTGACGATGTCAATATGATCGACCCATTCCATCTCCAAACTTATGGAGAAACCACAGTCAACTACAACCGCGACATTGAAATTTTCCCTGTCCTTAAGCGTATGCTGGAACGTATTCTCGGTGAGTCTCCTTATGCGTCTCCAACTGACATGGGTGTCAATATGGTTGGTTTTGCAATCACTGATAACGTCGCTGCCATTGAAGCATCTAAACAGGAAATTATCCGCCGCTATTACCAGACAGTTCTTGACTTCAAAGCTGAGAAGGTTGGAGAAACTGCTGTGAAGAAGATTGAGCTTCTCATGAATGACCTGGGTATCACACCAGCTGACCGAAAGGTTGCTGTTGCCGCACGTCAAAAAGCAGAAGAAACAGGCGGACCTGCTCTAGCTCTTGAATTACCTTCTGGTGAAATCGTTACTGGTAAGAACTCAGAACTCTTTGGTCCAACAGCGGCTGCATTGATCAATGCTATCAAGATGTCCGCTAACATTGATGCTGAAACAAAATTAATTGAACCAGAAGTGGTGAAACCAATTCAAGGTTTGAAAATCAATCACTTGGGTAGTCGCAATCCACGTCTGCATTCTAATGAGATTCTCATCGCTCTTGCAATCACAGCTATGCAGAATCCCGATGCAGACCGTGCTATGAAAGAACTCGGAAACCTCAAAGGAAGCGAAGCCCATTCTACTATTATCTTAACAGACGAAGATAAAAATGTTCTTCGCAAACTAGGTATCAACGTAACCTTTGATCCTTGCTATCAATACGATCGTTTGTATCGCAAGTAAAAATACGAAACTCACTCCTCTTAGAGTTGGAACCTTATCATCCAGCTCTAAGAGTTTTTTATATCTTGCAAGTCTTCCACAAGCATATCTTTCAAAAAGAATTTTCATTTTAATAGAAACTGGGATAACACTTAATTTTAGATTTATTTCTAATGAATTCTTAAAAGGAGTGATACTCAATGAAAATCAAAGAGCAAACTAGGAAACTAGCCGCAGGTTGCTCAAAGCACTGCTTTGAGGTTGTAGATGAAACTGACGAAGTCAGCTCAAAACACTGTTTTGAGGTTGTGGATAGAACTGACGAAGTCAGCTCAAAGCACTGTTTTGAAGTTGTGGATAGAACTGACGAAGTCAGTAACCATACCTACGGCAAGGCGACGTTGACACAGTTTGAAGAGATTTTCGAAGAGTATGAATCAATCCTCTTCAATCTTGACTTGAACTACCTTGGCTGAGGTTGATCCATTTTCTCTACAATATCAACTTGGTGTAATAAGACTGACTGCGTCACTCTTATCTAAAACCTCAAAGCTATTCTGTGAGACATCTACCTAAGCACCTTAGTTTGGTCATTGATTTTTATTGAATATACAAAAAAGTGAACAAGATAGCATTCTGATTTCCAGAAAACTATTTAGTTCACTTTTGCTTATGATTTAATTTTTTGGTTTATTCTACCGTTACTGACTTAGCAAGGTTACGTGGTTTGTCTACGTCGAGTCCACGGTGTAGGGTTGCAAAGTAAGCGACTAATTGCGTTGGTACGACCATTGAGATTGGTGAGAGGTAAGGGTGTACGGTCGTAAGAACGATATCATCTGTATCTTTGGCAACATTTTCTTCTGCAATGGTGAGGACCTTAGCTCCACGTGCTGCCACTTCTTGGATATTTCCTCGAGTGTGGTTTGCAAGAACTGGGTCTGACAAGAGGGCCAAGACAGGTGTTCCTTCTTCAATCAAGGCAATAGTTCCGTGCTTGAGTTCTCCAGCCGCAAAACCTTCACATTGGATGTACGAAATCTCTTTGAGCTTGAGACTGGCTTCCATGGCTACATAGTAATCTTGACCACGTCCGATGTAAAAGGCATTGCGTGTTGTTTCAAGAAGATCACGGACTTTTACGTCGATCGTTTCTTTCTCTGAAAGAGTTGATTCGATAGACTGAGCCACGATAGACAATTCATGAACCAAGTCAAAGGCTTTGGCTTTTTCATTGCCATTTGCTTCACCAACCGCTTTTGCAAGGAAGGCAAGGGCTGCTATTTGGGCTGTATAAGCCTTAGTTGACGCTACGGCAATTTCAGGACCTGCATGAAGCAACATAGTATGGTTGGCTTCACGTGACAGAGTTGAACCTGGAACGTTTGTCACTGTTAAGCTTGGAATTCCCATTTCATTGGCCTTAACCAAAACCTGACGGCTATCAGCTGTTTCACCAGATTGGCTGATAAAGATGAAGAGTGGTTTCTTGCTGAGAAGCGGCATACCATATCCCCACTCAGAGGAGATACCAAGTTCAACTGGCGTATCTGTCAATTCTTCCAACATCTTCTTAGAAGCAAATCCTGCATGGTAAGAAGTCCCAGCTGCGAGAATGTAGATGCGGTCTGCGTCTTGAACAGCCTTGATGATAGCTGGATCTACGACAACTTGACCAGCCTCATCTGTGTAGGCTTGGATCAACTTACGCATCACCGTTGGTTGCTCATCAATTTCCTTGAGCATGTAGTAAGGATAAGTTCCCTTACCGATATCAGATAAGTCAAGCTCCGCAGTGTAGCTAGTACGCTCATGGCTGTTACCATCATAGTCTTGAACTTCAACGCTATCAGCTTTTACGATAACCAACTCTTGGTCATGGATTTCCATGTATTGGTTAGTTTCACGAATCATAGCCATGGCATCTGAGCAGACCATATTATAGCCATCTCCAAGACCAATCAAGAGTGGTGATTTGTTCTTGGCCACGTAGATGACATCTGGATTTTCAGAGTCGATCAAGGCAAAGGCATATGACCCACGGATGATGTGAAGAGCTTTTTTGAAGGCTTCAAGTACTGACAATTCGTCTTTTTCCGCAAATTTACCAATCAAGTGAACGGCGATTTCAGTATCTGTTTGTCCCTTGAAGTGGTGACCTGCAAGGTATTCTTCCTTGATTTCAAGGTAGTTTTCAATCACCCCGTTGTGCACCAAGACAAAACGTCCTGTCTCAGAGCGGTGTGGGTGAGCATTGTCCTCTGTTGGTTTCCCGTGAGTCGCCCAACGAGTATGTCCGATACCAGTTGTTCCCTCAACACCAGCAGTTTTAGCAGATAATTCTGCGATACGACCAACAGCCTTCACTAAATGGTTTTCAGCACCACCTAGGACAAAAATCCCCGCAGAATCATAACCACGGTATTCGAGCTTTTCAAGCCCTTGAATCAAAATATCAGTTGCATTTGTGTTTCCAACAACACCAACAATTCCACACATAGTATATACGACACAGGCTAGCTGTGCTTTCCCCTTAAAATTGGTATAGTCTAATTCTCGCTTTTCAGAATCAGCAGAAACAGTATATACTTGTTTCTTTTACTTGTCAAGAATAAAAATTGGTATAGCCTAATTATACTGATTCCACATACTAAAAATCTATCATATTTCACCTAAAGCAAGTATTTAAAAAGGGCTCTATCGTCCTTAATAACTACTATTTTGTAGCAAGCTTGTCTGCTTCTACTACTTCTTGAAAGGTTTTTTGATAATTTACTTTAATCGTCATTGTCATGTGAGAGTCCTCGTTTCTTTTTGATGAACCTAGTATAAAATCCCTTCCTAAAACATAGCTTATATTTTCCTTAGAAAAAACTAAAAGTAACTTGTGACTCAATGAAAACGAAAGAGCAAACTAGAAAGCTAGTCACAGCTTTCTCAAAGCACTGCTTTCAGTTTACCAGATAGACTAAGACCTCGTTTGAAGTGGTGTTTAAGTTTATACATTCAGTAAATCAAATTAACATAAGCATTTTTCTAAATCCCTTACCTGCGAATCCCATACAAAAAGAGCGTTTCCGCTCTTTTACTTAGTATTTAGGAGAAGGTGTTTGTTCCTGTTGAAACGTTTTTTGGTAATTTACTTTAATTGTCATTGTCATGTGAGAGTCCTCGTTTCTTTTTGATGACTCTAGTATAGGCAATAACCCTAAAAGCAAACTTAAGATTTTCTTAGAGAAAGCTTATACTCAATGAAAATCAAAGAGCAAACTAGGAAACTAGCCGCAGGTTGCTCAAAACACCGTTTTGAGGTTGTGGATAGAACTGACGAAGTTAGCTCAAAACACTGTTTTGAGGTTGTAGATGGAACTGACGTAGTCAGTATACTACATATACGGCAAGGCGACGTTGACGTGGTTTGAAGAGATTTTTGAAGAGTATTAATCTAAATGTTCTTTCTTTTCTAGATTTAGGGCAATCATATGCCACTCTGGGTCCTCCTGCCAGTTAGGAAGGGAGCTGATATAACTAGCCACCTTACGTGCTTCTTCAAGAATCGGAAAATCTTCGATAATATCAGCTACTTGAAACTCTGGTAGACCTGACTGTCTGGTTCCAAAAATCTCACCCGAACCACGCATTTTCAAATCTTCTTCTGCAAGGACAAATCCATTAGTCGTTTCCGTCATGATGCGCATGCGGTCTTTTCCAGAGTCAGTCTTAGGATTGGCAACGAGAACTGCATAGGACTGCTTCTCCCCACGACCGACACGACCTCTGAGCTGATGAAGCTGACTAAGTCCGAAACGGTCAGCATCCATGATAATCATGACTGTCGCATTTGGCACATTTACCCCAACCTCGATAACCGTTGTCGAAACCAGAATATCAGTCTTTCTCTCTTTGAAATCTTGCATAATCTGGTCTTTTTCATCACTCTTCATCTTACCGTGTAAGAGAGCAACTTTTGCTTTCCCTGCAAAATGAACCGTCAATTCTTCCGATAAAGCAATAGCATTTTTTAGGTCCAAGGCTTCAGATTCTTCAATCAAAGGAGAAATAACATAGGCCTGAGAACCTTTTTGAATTTCTCCTTCCAACCAAGTCAGGACCTGGGGCAACTGTTCATGTTTAATCCAGCATGTTACGATTGGCTTGCGTCCTGCTGGCATCTGGTCAATAATAGAAACATCCATATCTCCAAAGGCGGTGATGGCTAAGGTTCGTGGAATCGGTGTTGCCGTCATCATAAGGACATCTGGATTTTCTCCTTTTTCACGTAAAATACGCCTTTGCCCCACACCAAAACGGTGCTGCTCATCGATGATAATCAAACCGAGTTTAGCATAGTCCACCCCATCCTGTATAAGGGCATGGGTACCAATAATTACATCTACCTCGCCCTTGGCAATAGTTTCCAAAACCGTACGTTTTTCTGCCGCTTTTAATGAACCTGTTAGGAGAGCTAGTTTCAAACCAGGAAATAGACTTTCTAGACTTTCAAAATGTTGCTCTGCAAGGATTTCTGTCGGAACCATGAGGGCAGCCTGATAACCTGCCGTTACAGCTGCGTACATCGCTAGACCTGCTACCACTGTTTTCCCACTACCAACATCCCCTTGTAAGAGTCGATTCATGTGATGATCCGACTTCATATCTGTCAAGATTTCTTGCAGGCTCTTTTCTTGGGCTTGGGTCAAGGCAAAGGGTAACTTTTCTTTAACCGCAGTTAGTTTTTCTTGCGACCAATTCAGGATCAATCCACTTCCATCAACCTTATTTTCAGACTTGAGGGTCTGTAATTGCATTTGGAAATAAAAGAGCTCCTCAAACTTGATTCGACGGAGAGCCTGCTTGTATTCTGCCAAATCCTTAGGAAAATGCATGGCACGAACAGCCTGACAGCGAGACATGAGTTTGTATTTATCGAGCAAGGACTGAGGGATATTTTCCTCTATCAAGAGATCTAGACCCTGGTCAAAGGCGGTTTTAATGACTTTAACAAGGCCTGCTTGACTAACTCCTTGTGCGAGACGATAGACAGGTTGGAGATCATCCTCCACTTGGGCTAAAACCTTCATACCTGTGAGACTAGCTTTAGCACGATCCCACTTTCCAAAGACAGCCAAGGTTGCTCCTAGTTCAATCTTGTCAGCCAGGTAGGGTTGGTTAAAGAAATTGACCGCAAACACAACTTCTCCCTGTTTAAGGCTAAAGCGAAGACGATTGCGCTTAAATCCATAATACTGAACACTAGCTGGCGTTACCACCTGACCAGATAGGACAGCCTTTTCACCATCCTCTAGTTCTAGCACCTGCTTGGTCTTAAAATCTTCATAACGGAAAGGAAAGTAGAGCAAGAGGTCTTGCAGATTTTCGATTCCTATTTTGGCATATTTTTCTGCTGATTTGGGTCCCACACCAGGCAAGACATGCAAGGGTTGGTGTAAATTCATGCTACTCTCCTTTCCTTCTGTTTTTTAATAATATTCTCTCGGAATTCGATCACTGAGGAGACAAACTACCTCATAATTGATGGTTCCACGGTAAACCGCTACATCTGTTGCAGTAATCTCCTTGTCCCCGTTTGAGCCAATCAAGGTTACCTTGGTACCCAATGGATAAAGCTTAGGCAAACGAATGGTGATTTGGTCCATGGATACACGTCCTACGATGGGGCACAATTGGCCATCCACCAGAACTGAGAAATTCTGCATGTCTCGTGTCCAACCATCTGCATAACCGATTGGCAAAGTAGCAATGACTTGCTCACTGTCTGCCTGATAGGTCGCTCCGTAGCCCATACAAGCTCCAGCCTCTACTGTTTTGACATGAACGATGGCTGACTCCAAAGTCAAGGCTGGTTTTAGTTTATAAGGCAATTCCAAAACTTGTCCACTTGGATTGAGACCATACATGGAATCCCCCATGCGAACAGCATTAAAAATCGTTTCCGCATGCCATAAAGTAGTTGCGGAGTTACTAGCATGAACCAATTTTGGCACTTCTTGCAAATCATCTAGGATTCCCTTAAAACTCTCTAGCTGTTGCTTAAAGTAGCTATCTGACTCTTCATCTGCAGTAGCAAAGTGTGTAAAGATTCCCTCAACATTTGCTCCATGCTCCTTGAGTAAAGTTTGAGCTTGTGCCGCCTCGCTTGCACTTCTAAAACCAATTCGTCCCATACCTGAGTCAATTTTAAGGTGAACAGTTAAACCTGATAAGTCTGACTCTGTGGCTATGAGCTTCTGGATCCATTCCAACCCAGCCACTGTCAAGGTAATACCAAAATCCTTAGCCAATGAAAGAGATTCAACCTCAGATACTCCTAAAATAAGAATCTTCTTAGAAATTCCTGCCTGACGAAGCTCGATGGCTTCATCAATATTAGAAACGCAAAAACCATCAACATCACCCTGGATAGCTGTTGCAACAGCAACCGCTCCGTGCCCATAGGCATTGGCTTTTACAACTGCCCATTTGAGGGTATCTTGGGGAATGTGCGCTCCCATTTGTTGGATATTGTAGCGAATTGCTTCTAGATGAATAAGGGCCTTGGTTGGTCTATGTGGACTAGTTTTCATAATCTTCCTCCAAAATAACACTAGCTGTCACAAACTGATCTGTATGGCTGATAGATAGCCAAACTTTTCCTGAAAACGGGGATTTGCTGAAGTAGGGAGCACCTCTCTCATTGTTCAAAATTTCCAAATCCTGAAATCCTAGCTTTCCAATACCCGTTCCCATAGCCTTTGAAAAAGCTTCTTTAGCTGACCAACGACCAGCCAAATACTCAATCTGTCTACGACCTTTGAGACTGGCAAAGCGCTTCAATTCCTTGTCTGTCAAAACACGCTGCGCAAAGCCTTCTCTTTTTTTAACTGCATTTTGTATGGAAGCTAATGCTTCGATATCAATTCCGTGTCCAACTATCATTTTCGTCAAAAAGAGTTGAGGTTCCCCCAACTCCATCCTTTTCACTTATTTTGTTAAGGTAGTATAGATTTCTTCTACCAAGGCTACTGTGTTTTCCCATCCTAGACATGGGTCTGTAATAGAACAACCAAAGATTTCTGGTTGATTTTGGCGACCATCTGCCAAGTAAGATTCAATCATGAAACCTCGAACTGCCTTCTTGATCTTTTCATTCCAGTCACGGTTGAGCAGAGCCTGACGAACAATTCGAACTTGCTCCATATATTGCTTGCCTGAGTTATCATGGTTAGTATCAATCATGATAAAAGGATTTTCAAGCCCCATAGACTCGTAACGGCCGATAGCATCTAAGAGAGTTTCATAGTAGAAGTTTGGTTCATTCTTCCCATATTCATTCATAGCTCCACGAAGGATAACGTGGGCCAGGGGATTACCTGAAGTCTCAACTTCTTGTCCATGGTAAAGAAATGTTTGCTTGTTTTGTGCAGCATAGATGGCATTAAACATAACAGATAGATTCCCTGAAGTTGGATTTTTCATACCCACTGGTGCATCAATCCCTGAAGCTACAAAACGGTGTTCCTGGTCTTCTACTGAACGTGCACCCACGGCATGGTAGCTCACCAAGTCATCAACCAAGACTAGATTGGATGGATAAAGCATTTCATCTGCTGTAGTCAATCCAGTTTCTGTAATAACACGATAATGAAGCTGACGAACAGCCTGCAAACCATTAATCAAACTTGGTGCTTTAGAAGTATCTGGCTGATGAACTAACCCCTTGTAGCCATCTCCATTGGTACGTGGCTTGGCTGTGTAAACACGCATGACCATGAAAATCTTATCTGCAACTTTTTTCTGCAAGTCTGCCAAACGACGAGCATATTCAAGCACTGCTTCTTCATTATCAGATGAACAAGGACCAATGACTAAAATGATACGATCATCCTTACCAGATAGAATATCAGCCAGTTCTTGGTCTCGGCTTTCCTTATGTTGCAAGGCTTCTGCAGATAATTGCGTTTCCGCCTTAATCGCTTCAATGTCGATTTCTTGACCTTTTTCAATAAATGCCATACTATTCTCCTAGTCTTTGGTAGATTTCGCGAACAAGAGCTTCAGTATTTTCCCATCCTAGACATGGATCGGTGATAGATTTCCCAAAGACCTCTGGTTCATTTTGACGACCGTCTTCTAGATAAGACTCAATCATGAAGCCACGAACATATTTTTTAATCTTTTCATTCCAGTCACGGTTAATCAAGGTCTGACGAACGATGCGAATCTGATCCATATACTGCTTGCCTGAGTTATCATGGTTGGTATCAATGATGATAAATGGATTTTCGAGGCCCATCTTTTCATACTGGGCAATGGTATCCATCAAATTATCGTAGTAATAGTTTGGAATGTTTTTCCCGTATTCATTGAGGGCACCACGGAGAATAGCATGCGATAGAGGATTTCCAGTCGTTTCAACTTCTTTCCCTAGGAAAAGGAAACTTTGTTTGTTTTGAGCCGCATAAATACCGTTGAACATGACATTGAGATTTCCAGACGTTGGATTTTTAAAACCTGTCGCAAAATCTGCTCCACTAGCTACAAAACGGTGTTGTTGGTCTTCAACCGAACGAGCTCCAACTGCCATGTAAGAAATCAAGTCATCTACCAAAGGAAGGTTTTCTGGGTACAACATCTCATCCGCTGTCGTCATTCCTGTTTCAGAAATAACACGGTAATGCAGGTGACGAACCGCCTTGATCCCATTGATGAGACTAGGTGCTTCTTTGGCATTTGGTTGGTGAATCAAGCCCTTATAACCATCACCATTAGTACGTGGTTTAGCAGTGTAGACACGCATCACCATAAAGACGTGGTCTTTTACTTCTTCTTGCAGTTTTGCCAAACGCTTGGCATACTCAAGAACTGCTTCTTCATTGTCAGACGAACACGGACCAATCACTAACAAAATGCGTTGATCTTCACCACGAATAATCGCTTCAAGTTCTTGATCGCGTTGTTGTTTATTGGCAAGTGCTTGTCCTTCTAATTTAGACAAACTACGAACTTCTTCAATATTAATTTTAGGGCTTTTGGCTGTAAATACCACGATTCATCCTCCTTATAAAGCAAACGGACGCCAAGCGAAAATTCACTTTTCACTAGGCATCCGCCTGAAAATTAGTCATTCTTAATGTCGTTTACCGTGACAGTTTTTAAATTTCTTACCAGAACCACATGGGCACAAGTCGTTACGCTTAACTTGGCTAAGATCCAAATCTGCAGGAAGCTCAGCCTGTTGCGCAGCGATATTGCGAGTAGCTGTCGTACTGATATGACGCTCTGCTTGTGGACGCTCTTGTTCATGAATTTGTGCTTTCATCATCAAACGAGTCACATCAAACTCAATGGAACCAATCATATCATTAAACATACGGAAACCTTCTGCTTGATACTCAACGACAGGGTTATTCTGAGCATAACCACGGAGACCAACAGCATTACGCAACTGATCAAGAGCATCGATATGGTCTGTCCACTTGTTATCTACAACACGTAGGATCAAGACTTTTTGGAATTCTTTAACAGCTTCCTCATCACGAAGCTTAGCAACTTGACTATCGTAGACTTTCAAGGCACGTTGGTAAAGTTCATCTTTGATCGCTTGGTCTGACAAACCTTCTAGGTCTGAAAGTGAAATTGAATCTTCTGGAAGCAAGTTATATCTTGCAAAATTCAAGATAGCTTCTAGTTTTTCATCTTGTTTAGCACGCGCATGATTATCAACAACACGATTAATAGTGCGTTTAATCATTGCATGAATCTCAGGAGCCAAGTCGCGATCAGCAGTGATGACATCGTAACGTTGTGAGTAGATAATCTCACGTTGCTCACGCATGACATCATCGTATTGAAGAACTTGTTTACGTGTGTCGTAGTTGTTTCCTTCAACACGTTTTTGTGCTGCCTCAACCTGACGTGTCAACATACGAGATTTGATCGCTTCGTCTGACATATTGAGACGTTCAAAGACACCCTTCAAGCGCTCTGAACCGAAACGTTTCATCAAATCATCTTCAAGAGAAAGGTAGAATTGTGACTCCCCTGGGTCCCCTTGACGTCCTGAACGTCCACGAAGCTGGTTATCGATACGACGACTTTCATGGCGTTCTGTACCAATGACACAAAGTCCACCAAGTTCACGAACACCTTCACCAAGCTTAATATCAGTACCACGACCGGCCATGTTGGTCGCGATTGTAACTGCACCACGTTGGCCAGCATTCATGATGATTTGAGCTTCTTTGTAGTGGTTCTTGGCATTCAATACTTCGTGAGGAACTCCTGCAGCTACCAATTTTTTAGAAATATAATCACTGGTTTCAACAGCAACAGTACCTACCAAGACTGGTTGACCTTTTTGGTAGCGAGCTTTTACATCTTCGACAACAGCCTTAAATTTAGCTTCAAGACTAGCAAAAAGTAAATCCGAATGGTCGATACGTTGAACTGGACGGTTTGTCGGGATTGGAATAACACGAATATTATAGATTTCGCGGAATTCTTCTTCCTCTGTCTTACCAGTACCTGTCATCCCTGACAATTTCTTATACATACGGAAAAGGTTTTGGTAGGTAATAGAAGCTGAAGTCTTGGTTTCATCTTGGATTGGCACACCTTCTTTGGCTTCAATCGCTTGGTGCAAACCATCAGAATAACGACGACCTTCCATAGTACGACCTGTAAATTGGTCGACAATCAAGATTTCCTGCTCTTCGCTGACCACATAGTCAATATCAAGAATCATGATGTAGTTAGCACGAAGGGCATTGTCGATAAAGTGAGTCAAGGCTACGTTTTCGATATCGTAGAGATTTTCTAGTTTGAAGTAACTTTCAGCCTTGTCAATACCAGAATCAGATAGACCAATTGTCTTAGACTGAATATCAATGATGTAGTCATCCTTATCCAAAGACTTCACAAAATGGTCCGCCATATGGTAGAGTTGGCTAGTTTCAACTGCATTGGCTCCTGAAACGATCAAAGGAGTACGAGCTTCGTCAATCAAGATAGAGTCAACCTCATCTACCAAGGCATAGTTAAGCGGACGTTGAACCATATTCTCCGCACGAACAACCATGTTATCACGAAGATAATCGAAACCAATCTCTGAGTTTGTTGAATAAGTGATATCACACTCATAAGCTTCTTTTTTCTCCATTGGAGATTTGGCTGCCAAGTTGATCCCTACTGACAAACCAAGCCATGAGTACAACTCACCCATCTCAGTCGCGTCACGTTCTGATAGATACTCATTGACCGTAACTACGTGTACACCTTTACCTGAAAGGGCGTTAAGGTATACTGGCATAGTCGCTGTCAAGGTTTTCCCCTCACCAGTACGCATCTCAGGAACGTCACCATGGTGAAGAACGATCCCCCCCATAACCTGAACCTTATACGGGAAAAGACCAAGAACACGCTTAGCTCCCTCGCGTACAACAGCAAACGCCTCATACAAAAGTTGGTCAAGAGTCTCACCATTTTGATAGCGTTGTTTGAATTCTTCTGTTTTTGCTTTCAATTGCTCGTCTGTTAACGCAGCCATTTCATCTTCATATTTGAGGACTTTATCAGCCATCTTTTCTAGGCGGCGGAGTTCCCCTTTATCATTTTCGATGATTGTTTTTAGTAAATTTGCCATTTTTTTCCTTACTTTAAATTCTGAATATTTTAGAATGTTCTTTTTATTGTAGCATATTTGCCCAATTTTTTCAAGAAATATTCCGTTTTCCCTTAGGGCAAAAAAGGACTAATCATCAAGATTAGTTCCTCTTAAAATTCCTACTCTTAGTTTCATTTTTCCCTAATTTAAACTTCTACTTAACTCAACATTGAGAAACGAAACATCCTTCAGTTATTAGGCACTAATTTCCTCAGTTTTCTCAAGGAAGATTAGCCTTCTTCTTTTCCAACTTTAGTTTTTTCATAAATTTTAGACCAGTATAAACGATCCAGTCATTGAGTAAGGATAAAAAGACTAAAACTATCCATATCAACCACCTAGCTAAATCCTTGGGTTCTAGTAAAATAAAATTAAATAAGATTAGCGAAAAAAGAGTGAAAGCTAGACTAAACAAGGCCATGAGAGGGAAATAAATCCAGTAAAAATAGTAAAGGAGTGAAAAGTGTTTTCTTCCTGGTCGTGCCTTCCTTTGCCAACTAAAAAATAAAAAATAGGGCACTAAAATCAACAATTGTAGCAACTTCTCCATCTCATCACCTCCAGAACTGTTTCCTATTTTTATTATAGCAAAAAGACCTGGAAAGTAGTTTCCAGATCTTGCAATTCTTAGAAATAAACGGCCAGTCTACTGTTTTGATGTAGAAGTACTAAAGTCAACCTTTGGAGCTGTCTTGGCTTCTTCGCTTTCTTTGAAGGTTTCTGCTTCTTTAAAGTTCATCATATTAGCAAAGAGAACAGTTGGGAAGCTTCTTAATTTTTGATTGTAGTCAGTTGCTGCCTGGTTGTAATCCTTGCGGGCTACAAAAATACGATTTTCGCTTCCAGCCAACTCCGTCATGAGTTGTTCCACATTTTGATTGCTCTTAAGCTCAGGATAGTTTTCTGTCAACACAAGCAGGCGTGAAATAGCTGAACTCAACTCACCTTGAGCCTCTTGGTTTTCCTTTGAAGTAACAGAGCCATTCCCAATTTTTGCACGTGCTTCTGCAATCTGGGTGAAGACCTCTGTCTCATGGTTCATTTGTCCCTTTACAGACTCTACCAGATTTCCAATCAAGTCTGAACGACGTTGAAGGGCTGTCGCTACATTTGCTTGAGCTTGTTCTACCTTGGTCTGTTCGGAGACAAGACCGTTATAAGTACCTACGACCGAGCAACCTCCCAGCAAGATAATTGCTAGTAAAATGCTCAATACATAAATGATTCCTTTATTTTTCATATCTAAACCTACTCATTTCTTTAAATTTTATACTGACATTACCAATCATCAGATGAACCTCCACCATCAAAGCCTCCGCCGTCCCAGCCACCAGAAGAATCTGAACCTGAGTCTGACCAAGATGAACCCGAATCGGATGAGTCACTAAACCACCAGCCGCCATCAGAGGAGTCTCCTCCTCCGCCACCTCTACCTCTGATAATGGCAATAATGACTCCAATGAAATATATTACCGTCAGGAACATAAAGAAATCTTTTATGGGGTCTTTTTTTTGTCGGCGACTTGATGAATCGCTTCTTTCTCGATTAGATTTTTTTCCACTGATGCTATCGGAGTAACGTCTGATTTTTGCAGAAGCATCTGCAAATGACGTATCATCAGACGAGAAGATTCCCGTTCCTTTATAAAACTGATTGTCCAAACCTTTGGCAATTGCCAGAATCCCCTTACTATAGTCTCCATTTTTAAAGTCCGTACGACTGGCTGCCAACAATTGCTTGGTTTGGTAGTCCGTTATTCTAATTGCGGTATTATTACTGGTTTCAATTCTTGATTTACGATCTTGAACAGCTACCACAATCAAACTTCCAAAATTATCTCCTGAATAACCTACCTTCCAGGCTCTAGCCGTCTCATTAGCGACCGTTTCAATGCTTTCTCCTTCAAGACTATCTACGATATAGACACCCACTTGAAGCTTTTCTGCCTTTTTACTATTGGCTTCATTCAAATCACGAATTTGTGTGATAGTGTCCTCTGTCAAATAATGATTTGGATCGTAGATACCATAGTCTGGTTTTTCAGGTGCGGTGAATGCTGATAGGAAGAGAAATACCATCAGCAATCCAAGGATACGCGCCAAGAAACTTTTCTTTAACAATCTATATTTTTTCATAATAACCTCCCTGTGCAAGGAAAATTGTTTAGAGAATTATAGCATTTTGATTTTTACAAAGAAAGTACATTTTCATTACAAATCTATGACAAGAACTAAGAAAATGATGTTTTTTTGATGACAAATCGGACTCTCTATTCTGCATTAAATGGTCTAAATTTCCACCATATTGACTGCAATCTCTAGAAGGAATAAGCAGAAGCACTCGGAATCAATCTTAGATAAATTTTGGATCTGTTGACAAGCCTTATTTCTTGGCATTATAGTTCATAAGATTTGCATTTCTTGATATCCAACAACTCATGACAAAAGAGAGGTTTTGAGAGGGAGGAATTCCTCTGTACTACACCCTCGAAAAATTTAACTTTCGGGGTCTATACATTCTTAAATCTACTAGTCTTTGTATTCTTGGGGAGAAAAATTTCAGATCGATAAAAAATTTTCAGAAATTTTTATTTTACAATATGATAAAAAATATAGTCATCGATATATTTATCTACTGATCAACCATTTTTAACGTTTTTTCCGTTATTCTCAAAATTTTCAAATCACTTGATGAATTTATGATGTTTTAGCACTCTCTGTTAGGGATGCTAATTCACCGGATAATTTATTTTCAAAATAAATATAAGCTTCATCTGTCGTAGCGTTCAAATTATCTATTCACATGCTTTTTATAGTGAAAACTTCTACATCCTACGCGATAATCTATCTCAAAATAATAATAATGATCTCTGCCATCCTTGGCATTTTCCTTGTTCAAGACAAAGTAGTTCTTTTGGTTGATGGCCATGGTTCGTAGAATGTCATCAATTAGGAAAGTCAGGGGTACATTCATGGCAGAGTATTTTTGGAAATCTTCTTCAAAACGAATGTAGTCATCTGAGAAATAATCCATCTGCAATTTATTTTCATATAGCTCTTTTCTAGTCATGAACTTCCTCCTGACATAATTGAATTGCGAGAATATCATCTACCCTTATCAATCTATAGCCCTCATCCGTTTTAACAGAGATTTCTTGAGGAGATAATTCTCTTACTTCACCCAATATCGTGCTTTTATGATTTTTCTCCTTGACCACAAAAGAGCCTTTTAGTCGTCCGACGTAGAGCTGGGAAAGTAACAACAACTTCTCAACTGGATTCAAATCAGTCGACAAATCGACACGATTTTTTTCTTCACTGAGTGAACTCGTATGCTCCGATAAGAAAAATCCCATCCACTTCTGCATTCCTGGATCCTGGTAGTCCCTCGCGGATTGAAAAGGTAAGTAAGAACGATCAATCATTTGAGTCCATCTAATCCTCCAGCAGAATGCCCTCCGATCAGCTTACTTCTGGCAATACTTCTCGAGGCATCCTCTAAGGCAGTCGCCTTCAAGAGAGAAGTAAATCCGAATTGCTCTCGAATAGAATCAATGGCCGTCTGGAGCCTTTCTTCTTTTTCTAGCTTGTCTACATCATCAAAAAGGGAAATCAAAGCAAAGGATTCGTCCACAAATCCTGAATAACTGATGGCAACACTTCTGACGGCCCCAGAAGTGTATTTACTATGGAATAATTTCAATACATAGCTGACCAAAATACTGGTGTTATTGGTCGGCTCAATCTTCATCTGGGTATGGATGGAGCGTTTCTGTTCCTGTTTGGAGAAACCAAGATGGATAGATACCACTGTCGCCTTTTTACTAGCTCTTCGAAGCCTGATAGCCACCTGCTCAGCCATCTCTCGGAGTATAATTTCGATATCTCGCTGTTTGACATAATCTCTAGGTAAAATTTGTGAATTGCCCAAGCCGTGAGATTTGGCTTTATAGGGCTTGTGAACATTACTCTCATCAATTCCATTGGCATGGAACCACAAGCGAAGTCCAGCTTGACCAAGTTCCTTCTTCAGGACATCCGGATTGCTATTGGCTAATTCCTTAATCGAATAAATCTCCAAGCTATTCAAGCGCTTCTCCATCCGATGCCCAATCCCCCAAAAGTCGGTCATCTTTGGAATAGCCCAGACCTTATCTTCCACATCTTGATAGGACCAGTTGGCCCTCATAGTCGGTGTGTGCTTAGCTTCATTATCCAAGGCTAGCTTAGCAAGCAGAGGATTGGCATTAGACATACCCACCGTCGAGTAAATCCCCGTCTGCCGCCAGATGTCCCTCTGGATACTAGCCGAAAGCATATCCAGCTTATCTTTGCAAGAAATCTGCTGGTCTGGGACAAAATAATTGAGCGAACTAGTCAGATCGATAAAACCTTCATCAATAGAGTAGGGATAAATATCATCTGGACTGCCATAATTCTGAAAAATACGCTGGATGTCCATATTGACCGCGATATACTTATCCATCCTAGGAGGGACAATGACGGTCACCCGAGCCCAATCTTCGATAAATTTCACATAATCCGGGTCTGTCCGTAAGCCTTGTTTTTTGGCATTACAGTAGGAAAATTTACGCGTCTTAATATCAAAGGGCAGGTCATAGGCACGTCCGACATTTGCTTTCCCAAAAACCTTTTTAAACATAGGCGAGGAGGCAAGGATAAGCCCAACAGAATTATCCGCCCGGCTCATGACACAAAGGGAGGTTTTGAGGGGATGGAGTCCTCTTTCTACACACTCAACACTGGCATAAAAGGACTTCATATCGACAAAGGCAATATCACTTTTGGGCTCTCTGGAATAATCAAAGTAGCCCATAGGCTATCCCTCCATGGGTACGAAATTGCCCACGATAATTCCCACAATCCGCGGATCTTCTTCGTAAGAAATATGAATATCCTTGTATTTAGGATTGATGGAGACCAAACGTAAGCCATCTTCTTCTCGATAGACCCGTTTGATATAGGTCTGGTTATTGCAAACCACTGCATAGACAGCACCGTCATAATCAAATCCGGTCTCTCGAATCAGGGCTACTGATCCATTTTGATATTTGGGTTCCATGGAATCCCCTGATACCCAAGAAGCAAAATCATGAGCTAGTTCTTCATTGAAATAAACCATATCAAAGTTTCGATCATCATAAACTGAAGCTCCGATACCGGCTGACATACGTTCGTAGACATGATACTCGAAAAGTTTTTCTGGCATAGCTACCACCTTCTTAGCTTGTTCTTCTTGGACCAGGTTGCGAGCATAGACTACCACCTTCTCTTTCCCTTGATTGGAAAGACTATTATAGAGACGGACAATTTCGATTTGAGTAAAATAGCCTTTTGGTACTTTTAAAAGATCTTCTAGTTGAGCAACCTTCTCTTTAGAAGGCTCCTTGACTCCACGTTCCCAAGCTGAATAAGCCTGAAAACTAATCCCAAGCTGCTTTGCAATCTCTTTCTGTGTTAGCTTTAGCTCTTTTCTCCTAGCCTTAAGTTTTTCTGGTTGGTACATATTTTACCTCCTAGTGTTATCTTTCATCCTAGGTTGATTCTATTTTTGAAATTCAACCATTTTGATTTAGTTTTATTATATAAAAAAAGTAGACGAATGTCTACTAGGAATGTTGAGGTTTAGCAGACGATTGGGAATGATGATGCTATAGATTCCTTATCTCAAATACTGCCGTATGAATCCACTCGTTATTCATTTGAAAGTCATTTTCTATGATTTTACTAAAGGTAAAACCATTTTTTAAAAGCACTATCTGAGAGGCCTGATTGTCCCTTGCCGTCCCTGCGATAATCTTATGTAAACCATAAGTAGTAAAGGCCTTTTCTAAAACGAGTTTAACTGCTTCGCTTGCATATCCTAAATTAGTAACAATTTCTCCAATCCTATATCCAAGTTCTGCTGTTTTCCTATCCTTCCCTAAAATACTTAAATTGATTCTTCCAACCATAGTGCCTTGTGCATCTCTAATAAGATGCATATAGACATCATGATTCTCTTGTTCCCTTAACAATTCCCTTGTAATTTCTTTAAAACCTTCTAAGTCAAAATAGTGGGCTGGTCTAGGAGGTAAACTTCGCTCAAAATACTCCCGATTTTCTTTTTCAAAAGAATAAATATCTATACTATTTTCTTCAGACATCAGCTCTAAACTTATCATTGTAAACCACCTCCTATCATTCTATAAATTCAAATGTACTCATGTTCACACAAAGTGACATTTACAGAATTTACAGAGATATCTTAATTTATTCATATCGTATCTACATTATAACACAACATACTATGAAGAAAAATAATACCCGTCAAGGTCCTCATAAATTCCAACATCTTGCTAAACAAGCTGGAACGCTTATGGAAGCTATTTTTGAAGTATACTTGATTAACCTTCATAAAATGATCATGACTCACAAATAAAGAAGAAAACCATCTCAAATTTGATGAGATGGTTAATCATTTAGTCTACTTTATAAAAAACTTGTTCTGAACTAGTTGGAGCAGCTTGACCAGCAATCAGCCTATTTTTAGTTAAATCAGTATCTAACCCAGGCATAATAAGTCCAGCAGGATAAATACTCATTCCATAGCCTGAGATACCATCTCTAATGCTAAATTCAATCGTTCCATGGCTACCCATGCTCTTTTTTTCAATGTTTCCACTGTTTACTAGTCCATTTTTATCGAATGTAAACTCTTGTCCAAGCCCATTTCTCCAAGTTCCAACTAGAGTCGAGAAATCTCCATTTAGAATGGCTTGCTCATCTATTTTTTGTGATCCAGCATTCGTTTGCTCTTCTTGTGTCGAGAGTTTTTCCTCCGTAGTCGTAACACTATCTTGAGTAGTCGTTGTACTAGTGGTTGTTGTACTAGTGGTAGAAACCTGTTCTGTTGTAGCATTTACTGCTTCTACATCTTGCTTCTTATGATTAAAGAAGAACAAAGAACTTATCAGTACTATAGCAATTAAGCAACTTAACAGAATCAAAATCCAATTGACGCCTTTTCCTATTTTCATTTATAACCCCTTTATATTACTCGTATTTAATTATATCATACTAAACTCATACTAGGAAGAATTTGTATAAGACAAAGACTAGCGGTGTGATTTTTTGGGGGGTGAACTCTCTTATTGAGGATTAAAAAAGAACACCCCGAAAGGTGCTCTTTGTAAGTATAGTCATTCTTTCGAAGAACGTTTACTAAATTGTGATGCTTTACGAGCTTTTTTCAATCCTAGTTTGAAAAGTTTGGCTTTTAGGACAGCTCAAAAGCGCTTGATAGGAAACGTCCGAAGAGTTTCTGCCGATTTTGATTTCAAGAAATAGGAATAGATGTATCTATAATAGTGCAATTTCTTAATGCAAAACTTTCAATCCTATCCTCTTCCTTCTTATCCTAATAAAGTTTGTAATATTGGAATAACAACGATAAATAGAACCGTACTTAGAGTCACCACATTCGTAGAGAATTCCACATCTCCTTTTCCCTGATTAGCAAGGATCGGAAGAACAGCTAAAGCTGGTGTAGCGGACTGAATCATAAAGGTCTTAAATTCTGCTGTCGCCATATTTGGCGCAAAGAACTTCAATACAAGAAGCATGATTAGAGGAGCTAGGATAAAGCGTCCAACTAAAGTGACAATTGTATCTTTATCAAAAGTAATAGTTTTCAAGCCTGCCTTTGCAAGAACGATACCAATATAAATCAGAGATAAGGGAGTTACGATATTTCCAACATAGGTTAAGGTATTCGTTGCGAAATCTGGAATAGAGATTCGGAGAATCAAAAATAGCAGAGCCACAAGAAAACCTACAAGCGGAGCTGGTAGCAATTTCTTCCAGTCAAATTTACTTGTCTCCTTGCTTTGACCCGATTTACTGTCACTCGTCATCAAATACACGCCCAATGTCCAGGTGGAAATCGTGTTGGTGATATAGTAAATTAAGAAATATGGAAGAGCCTGATCCCCAAAAAGAGCAACGTTTAAAGGTAAACCAATAAAAATAGTGTTGGCATTCACAAAGGTATTAATCATGGTTCCTCGTCGTCCTGGACGAACCTTGAAAAGCCTAACTGCAATATAAGCTACGATATAGCCCAAGATAAAGGCCACAAATGTATAAAGGAGACCTCCAGAAAGACTGATTAGTTTATCTAGTGTTAGGTATTTCATCACCGACACAAAGATTGACGCTGGCAAGGCTACATTCATGATCAAACGAGATAGGTTAGGTCCAAAGGCATCTCCAAACCATCCCTTCACCTGAAGAATATACCCCAAAACAATAATAGCGATAATCGGAATGATACTCGTAATCGAGGTTAAAAAGAGTGACATAGGTATCCTTTCTAAATTACTTAAGTCCACAGCCCATACAAATCTGTCGCTAGCAAAGGATAGACAGCAGCAACGAATTATTTATACTCTGGATACCACTTCAAATCACGAACTGCTTTGGCCATATCTGTTTCCTTAGCACGCGCAAGACCTTGCTCTTGTGCTTTTTTAGCGACTGCTTCTGCTACTTTAATAGAAACATCTGCTACATACTTGAACGGTGGCAAGACAGGAGCTCCTGGTTGGCCTGGATTGACAATACCACTCAATGAATGAGCTGCTGCTCCAATCATTTCATCAGTCAAAAGACTTGCTTCAGAAGCCAGCATACCTAGACCAAGACCTGGGTAAATCAAGGCATTATTGGCTTGACCAATCACATAGTCGACACCTTTATAAGAAACTGTATCAGCAGGAATTCCTGTTGCGACAAAAGCTTTGCCATCTGACCATTCAATCAAATCTTTGGCACTAGCTTCTGCTAGTTTGGTTGGATTTGACAAAGGGAAAATCATCGGACGTTCTGTATTTTCACACATAGCCTCTACTATTTCTTTAGTGAAGGTATTAGGCTGAGTCGAAGTTCCTACAAGAATGGTTGGCTTCACAGTCTTCACTACTTCAAGCAGGTCAGTCAACTTGTCTGCGTTACTAAAGTCAGCACGTTTCTTAGCAAACGGCTTTTGTTCAGGAGTTAGGTCATCCATGTCATCAAAGAGAAGACCTTGTTTATCAACCATAAAGAAACGTTTATAGGCTTCTTCTTCAGAAAGACCTTCACTCACCATTTCACGAAGAACACGAGCGGCAATTCCTGCGCCCGCAGTACCACCACCATAGCAGAGATAAACTTGATCTGTTAATTTTTCACCACTAATATCTAGTGAACCAAAGATACCACCCAAGGTAACGATTCCTGTACCTTGAATATCATCATTAAAAGTTGGAATTTGTTTCCGGTATTTTTCAAGAATATTGGCAGCATTCGAGCGGCCGAAGTCTTCCCAGTGAAGGTAGAGTTTAGGAAAGAGACGTTCTGCTGTTTGAACAAATTGGTCAATGAAGTCGTAGTAACGATCTCCGCGAACCCGTTCGTGACGATTTCCTAAGTAATTAGGATTATTACGAAGTTCTTCACGGTTAGTCCCTGCATCAATAACTAAAGGAAGGACCATAGAAGGATCGATTCCAGCAGCACCGGTGTAGACCATCAATTTCCCGACAGAAATATCGACACCATTTGTTCCCCAGTCACCGATTCCAAGGATTCCTTCTGCATCTGTTACAACAATAAGACGAATCTCGCGATCACCAGCAGCATTTTTCAAAGTAGCTTCAATATTTTCAGGATGATTGATATCAAGATATCCCGCATATTGGGGGTCTACAAAGAGGTCACTATAGCCTTCAATGGTATCTGCAATGGTTGGATCATATACAATTGGATTGAATTCTTCCAAATGTTGAGAAAAGAGGTAATAGAAAAGAGTCCGGTTGGTATTAAAAATTTCCATTAGGAAAAGACGTTTTTCCAAATCATTGGCTTTTGTTTGCATTTGTGCATAAGTTTGCGCCGCTTGCTCTTCAATCGTTTGAACATACGGTGGCAGTAAACCAATAAGACCTAATTCCTTTCGCTCCTCTATGGTAAAGGCAGTCCCCTTATTCAGGAAAGGGTTGTTTAAAATATCATGTGCAGTCATAGTGCAACCTCCTTTTTACTTCTATTATACCACTTTAAATGAATTGTTCGGAAAACTTTGTTGTTTAAAAAATACGATTATACCCGCATATGTTATAATGAGTCTACGAGAACAATATTCTAATAAGCTCTTTTATACTTAAAACACTATTGTTAATGGCACTTTAAGTTGTTATATTTTATAAAGTTCTGAACTCATAAAACTCTCGATGATCACTCTTTACTAAAAGTTTCGAGTAAAAGAAACTAATCATACAAATTGGCAATCCGAATTAAAATAAATATTATATAAGTTTGTTATACAATACTTTGTATTTTTTAAGATGTTTTTTTGTCATGCAAAACTTGTATTCTATTTATATGACGAATAAAAACTATTTACAACAATATATTTCCCAAAAGGTGAAATATTTTCGAACACAGAAAAAAATGAGCCAGGAAGAACTTTCGGAACAAGCAGGACTTGGGCTTAAGTATATCAATCAACTTGAAAACCAAAATGTGAATCTGACCATTCACAGTCTTGAAAAAGTGATTGTCGCCCTAAAGATGACCCCAGAGGAATTTTTCAATTTTGATAGCCTTGAATCAACCTCTGATAAGACCGATAATCTTTCACTCAAAAGAATCAACATGAAGATTAAACAGCTCCCTATTGATAAACGAGAAAAGATGTTGGTCATTTTTGAAAGTATCTTAGATAACCTTTGATATCCCTGACTCACTTACATTTTAACCGGTGAATACTCGTATAGTCAAATTGTAGGATACGGATAAAATTTATTTATCTGGTGATTTCCACTTATTTTCCTTCTCCAACTAATGAAAGTGAGCCCCTATGAATTTAAAAGATCTACAATATTTTTATGACCTCTGCCAGCTTCAATCCTATACGGAAGTAGCAAAACAACACAAGGTCAGCCAACCATCTATTTCTTATGCCATCAAGCGCTTAGAGGAATCTTTTAATTGCAAATTGATTCACCACGATCCCTCGCATCGTTCCTTCAAACTAACTCCTCAAGGGCAAATCCTTCTAAAGCATACAGAAAAGATCTTACCTGAGGTCATTTCTACTCGCAAAGAAATCAATCGCTCCTTGGCCCAATACTCTACTGTAGGATTCCCTCCTATTATCATTCAGTATCTCTTTGCCGCCTTAAACGAAAAAGATAAATTCGATTTTTTAAAAAAAGTACGCCCTATCCGCGGTGGCTCCGTAGAGTTATTAAATCTTCTCCTCAAGGGAGACCTTGATGCAAGCCTACTCGGCTTGATTGAACCACTCAATCATCCTTCAATAGAGACTCATGAACTCTTTCATAAAGAACTGTATGTCGTTTTATCTAAGAACCATCCTCTTGCTACTGCTCCTTCCCTCACTTTTGAAGATTTAGTAGATCAATCCTTTATACTTTTAGACGAACATTTTGTTCACCTGAAAGCTTTTGAACTACTTAATCAAAAGCATCAAAACAAGGCAGAAATATTCTTTAAGAGTGACGACATTGTCATCATTAAAGAACTTTTAAAGAAAGGGATTGGCCTTAGTTTACTGGCTGATATCGCACTTTCTGATGAAGATGATGATTTAATAAAAATCCCTCTAATACCGGAGGACCAGATAACATTTACAGTTTATTATGCTTATCTCAAATCAGCTACACTGTCATCAGAAGTAGAAGCCTTATTTAATCTCATTAAATCATATGAATAGAAAAAACTCTAACTATCAACTACCTGATAGCTAGAGTTTTTTACATTATAGGTATTAGACTAAAGCACGAAGGAATAGGATATGATCGCCGAATTTTTCATTTACCCGATACCCTTCAAGGAGATTTCTAATCATAAATCCACAAGATATCAATAAAAAAGAACACCCCGAAAGGTGCTCTTTGTAAGTATAGTAATTCTTTCGAATTAACGTTTACTAAATTGTGATGCTTTACGAGCTTTCTTAAGACCTGGTTTGGAAAGTATGAATTTCAGTTGGACTAAAAACAGCGTAATATCAAGACTTTTCTCCGCTTTTATAAAAGCGTTTTTCCAATCAAATTCAACTAATTTTATCTAAATGGTGTGGATTTTACCCCCAAAATTACAGAGAATGGAGCTGATAAACACTAAACGTTCACACCATTAGTTAAATGATTTTTTTCATCATTTTTCTTAGATGATAGAACTTCTAATTTATTTCTTATTCAAGCAAAAACAACCTGCTATAAGTAAGAAAGAGGAAGATACAAGAAAAACACGGCGTAAAAACCGATTCAGTTCATTGTCCTCAATCCTTGTCTGCTTCATTTTCTTTTACGAGATCGTTTTGTGAATCTTTTTCAGAGAGTTTTTGATCAATATACTTGTCAATGTTTTCATAAAATTCCTTGGTCGCTTCACTATCTAATGTTGGCGAGTTCTGAACTTGATTCACTTTCAATTGAACAGATTGAATACCGTAAGAGGCTTGTTTTGGGTGGAGTGTTTCTAATTCTTCTTCTGAAATCGGATCTCCAACAACCGTCAAGACCAATTCATTGTTACTTGACTTGTAGACTTGATTAATAACCGTATAATTGGCGAACTCTTTTCCTACAAACTGTTTGATCCCTTCTTTGCGCGCTTGTTCTATTGTCAGAGTAACTGCCGAATAGCTAGCTGGAAGAATCAACAATACAATCAAAGAAATCAAGCCAATTCTCATTTTAATGCTCAGCTCTTTAAATGAAGTTAAAGGAGATTTTCTCATCAAAATTCTTGTTCCAACAATGTTGGCTAGCATGATAAAGACACAGTTGATCAAGAAAAGATAGAGAGCCCCCAATAAAAATCGTACATTCCCATTAGCTAAACCATAGCCAGCAGTACAGATAGGCGGCATCAAAGCTGTAGCAATGGCTACTCCTGGCACGATATTGTTTGCTTCTTTTTTCCTTGAACCGATCACACCAGCAATCCCACCAGCAATAGCAATGAGGACATCCCAAATGGTTGGAGAGGTTCGTGCAATCAACTCGCTACTTGCATAAGACAAGGGAGAAATCCAGAAATACAGAGTCGAGACAAGCAAACTGACCAACACTTGAGTCAATAAAACCTCTAGAGATTGCTTGATTAAACGCGTATCAAAAATAGCTAAACCGAATCCCAGTCCAACAATCGGTGTCATGAGAGGTGAAATCAACATGGCTCCTATAATGACAGCTGTTGAATTCATATTTAGTCCGATAGAGGCAATAAAAATTGCACACATCAAAATCGCTGTATCTCTCAATCGAACATGAAGGTCATCGTATAATTTCTCACGGTATTCCCGTGTTGAATAATTGGCAGTCATTTGTCCTCTCCTCTTTCCTTATTTAAATTGGTATAATAATTAAAAATAACAGCTGATAAACAGCCAAAAAATATGAGCCCATAAATCGTCAAGAAGACACTGGTAATCCTTCCAATCAAGGTCACAGCTAGGAGATCCCCGTAGCCGACAGTCGTCGAAGTCACAAAAGCATACCAAAGACCGTCTCCGTAATTTGTGATAGCAGGTTCAACTAGGAAAAGCACGCCTCCTGACCCAAAAACAAAGGTCACAAAACTCAGAGCAAACCGAGTAAAACCCGTAACCTGCATAATATGCCATAACATTTTTAAACGTTTCATTTGTTCTCCTTATTCATACTAGCTCCTGACCGAGCCGTTTTTTTCCAATAATCAAAGTGAAGATAGGACATGATCTCCATCAGAGAAAGATAGACAAACTGATAGATCTGATTTAAGCTGATTATCAACTGATATTGTTTGAAAAATGACTGGAAGAAAGACCAGATATGACTGTCTTGAATCAGTCCCTTCTTAATATCAGACAGGATATTAGCTAAAGCTCCCAAGGACTGAAACGGTAAATCCTTGACATTTATATAGATCCGGTCCACCACATCATTCAGACTGGTATCTTGGATGGCATGAAATTCTCCAAAGAGAACTCCTGCCGCTCCAAGAGTAGAAACAAATTCCACCAAATAATTTCTGAGGAAATTTTCTCAACCTTTTCCCATAATGTGTTTAGTGCCATCCATAACGATCCCAACCAGAAAAAGGAAAGAAAACAAGCAAAGAAATTTTGCCGTAAATCCCAAAAAGCTTCAAGACTTGGTGTTGTTGGTTTTTCTAACTCTAAAACCAAGATGGTCATAATAATTGCTAGAACAGCATCTGTCAATACAATTAATCTGTCTTTCTTCATCGGATTGCATCCCCTTTCTTTTTTGTAACATTCTATCTTATCGCATAATATTGGATATTCTTTCATAATCCGACTACAAACAAAAATAAACCAAAAAGTATGTCCCTATTATACTATATTTAACTCTAGAAGTATTCATCCATCTAATTAATAAATATATCATATTTCACAATAAATGAATACTATCAAAGATTCATCCCCTTTCACTTCATCATTTAGTGTTGCTTAGATTTATCAAAAACAACCAAATTTGTATTAATTTCAAGTATCACCTAGTTACAAAAATTTGGGATGAACAGAAAAAGCATCCCGTATTTTTGATACGAAATGCTTTCAATAAGTTTAAATAAGTTTTAACGTTTACTAAATTGTGATGCTTTACGAGCTTTTTTCAAGCCTGGTTTCTTACGTTCAACTTTACGTGAGTCACGTGTAAGAAGTCCTGCGCGTTTCAATGAATCGCGGAAGTCTGGGTCTACTTGAAGAAGGGCACGAGCGATACCGTGACGGATAGCTCCCGCTTGACCAGCGTAACCACCACCTACAACGTTAACGAAAACGTCGTATGAACCTACAGTTGAAGTAACTGCAAATGGTTGGTTGATTACAAGACGAAGGTCAGCGTGTGGGATGTACTCTTCAACATCTTTTTTGTTAACAGTGATTTTACCAGTTCCTGGAACAAGGCGAACGCGTGCAACAGCGTTTTTACGACGTCCAGTACCTGCATATTGTGCTTGTGACATACTTTATTGTTCCTTTCCTTAGATAAGTCCTGAAATATCAAGAACTTCTGGTTGTTGTGCAGCGTGAGTGTGCTCAGCTCCAACGAATACTTTCAATTTCATACCTTGAGCGCGGCCAAGAGTATTGTGTGGAAGCATACCTTTAACTGATTTCTCGATCAAACGTACTGCATTTTTAGAACGAAGTTCACCAGCAGAGATTGATTTCAATCCACCTGGGTGGTTTGAGTGAGCGTAGTAGATCTTATCAGATGCTTTTTTACCAGTCAATTTAACTTTTTCAGCATTGATAACGATTACGAAGTCACCTGTATCAGTGTGTGGTGTGAATGTTGGTTTGTTTTTTCCGCGAAGTACGCTAGCAACAACTGCTGAAAGGCGTCCAAGAGGTACATCAGTCGCGTCAACAACGTACCATTTGCGTTCTACTTGGCCTGGTTTAGCCATGAATGTAGTTTTGTTCATGATTTCTCCTATATGAATATCGTTTTTGTTTACAGGGCGGATGTTCCGGTCCGCAAGTTATTTGAAAGGTTCCGGGGCCTTACAAATGGGGTAAACAATACCGTCTACTATTGTATCAAAATTCTCAGATAAAAGTCAAGAGATTGGGAAAATATTTTTTTATTTCTGCCAGATTCTCAACCTTTTTTCTTCCTGTTCCTGAAGGATTGTCTGAAAAATTTTAGAGACTAAATAAATGGCGCAAGTCAGGAATAGGGTAACGACTAGATAATTGATCAGCCAACCATGATCTCCAACCAATGGTGGTTTTGTCAAAAAGCCATAATCTCCACCCGTCATTAGATTGACCACAAAGATCACCGCATTAAGCGAAGATGTGATGATTAGGGTCCGTTTGAAGTCCAATAAGCTAGCATCGTAGTCCTTCAAGAGATAAATCAAGGAATTTCCAAGAAGGGCTAAGTGTCCGAAAATAAAGGACAGGATAGCGATGTGGGGGAAGGGATAGGGATCTGGCACTGGATAAACAAAGGCTGCCAAAGTCCCAAAGGTTCCTAGCACAGCAAAATACTGTTTGACTCTAGAAACACCAGGAAGCAAAAGCACTATAAACATTGCCAGACGGCAATGATAAAAGGGTAGACTTTCTGTCAAAGGCATCTGATTTACCAAATACCAACCGTAAAGTAGAATTAATTGAACGGCCTGTAAAATCTGGAAAAATCGTTGACAAACTTTTTTCTCACCATAACGATAGGCAAGAAATACAGTCAATGCCAATAAAGTAAATAGACTTCCATACCAAAGAAGATCAAATTGGGGTGGCTCCGTCGGCTGCGTGCTAAATAAAGCATCCCAAACATTCATGTAACTTTCCTCATTTTCATATAAGCAGGCCTCTTACTCATCTCTATAGAGCCTAGCTTACATTTATTTCATATAATTTTGTGTAAAAGAAACTGTCGATTTTAATATAAAACAAAGCTTCTAATCGATATATTGTTCCCGCTCACCCTGATAGACCTGCCATAGAATTTCCATTTGTTCTTGGGTTATTCGTTTTTCAGATAGGGGTGGGAGATTCTTGATATCAAAAAATTCAAGTTCCGCAATTTCTTGATTTTCTTGAAATTGTCCATCCAATAACTGACAGTCAAAGACGAACTTGGCATACTGTTTGTTCTGAAGTTGAAAGCGGTTGGTATCAAAAACCGCCAATAAAGAACCTACTTCTGCCGAAAATCCTGTTTCTTCCTGAACTTCTTTTCGGATATTTTCCTTGGGAGAATATCCTACCTCGCCAAAGCCACCAGGTAATGCCCAAGTATCCTCTCCTTGTCCTCTAACCAGGCAAATCTTCTGATTTTGAACAATCCATGCCCTTACATCCATCAAGGGAGTTGCATAGCTACCTGTTGGTTTTAAAATTGCAGTCAATTCCTCTTGATCGAGCTCCGTTTGATCCTGCAAGACACTCCATAAAATCTGACGTAAATCCTCATAACGTTCACGGTCATAAGGATCCTTTGAATAGGTCAACCCAGTATCAGTGATAGCTAACATTCTCTGAATAGCTTTGGCGAAATCAGTTGTACTCATTTTCTAAACTTTCTACTAGCTTGGCTAGATTCATAGAGTTCGAACCTTTAAGCAGAATCTGGTCATGTGCGCCAAGACTTTCCTTGACCTGCTTAACCATAGCTTCAAACTGGTCCTCATCGGCTGTTTTCTTGAAGTAGTACACATGGCCGATTGGGAACATTTGACTGGCTAGTTGAGCCAAGTCAGCGATGTCTTCACCGTAGAAAATTACGGTATCAAGGGCATCGGGTGTAATGCTCAAAATCATTTGATTATGAAGTTGAACAGACTGGTCTCCAAGCTCCTTCATATCCGCCAGAACTGCGAGTTTCTTACCACCTTCATTGGCTGGGATGGCAGAAAAGGTTTCTAAAATCAACTTCATGGCAGTTGGATTGGCATTGTAGACATCTGATAGGATATCCGCACCGTTGGCTGCTTTTTTCCACTCGGTACGATTACGAGTCAATTCAAGATTTTTGAAGGCTTGACGGATTTGCTCTTCAGTCACTCCTTCTTGAAGAGCAACATAAGATGCAATCATGGCATTGGTCGCATTGTACTTACCAGTCACAGGCAGATCAAGGGATTGTTCCAAGAAATTAGCCTTGAAAGTCAAGCTATCCTTACGCTCAATCAATTCTGTAATTTCGAGTTCTGCACCTGGACCAAAACGAACCACTTTTTGCTCAGCAGGTAGATAATCCTCTACAATAGGATCAGCTGGTGCTAAAAGCAAGGCACCCTGCTCCATCCCATCAGCGATTTGCAATTTCCCTTTGGCAATTTCAGAACGGTCCTTAAAGAAGGCCAAATGAGCTTCTCCTACCAAGGTCACAATAGCTGTCTTTGGATGAGCTAGTTCAGATAAGAGATGGATGTCTCCTAGGTGATCCTGTCCCATTTCCAAGACCAGCTTTTCAGTGTCATCTGGCATATGGAGAACAGTGTAAGGGAGGCCAATCTCGTTATTGTAGTTCCCTTGTGTTTTGTAGGTTTTGTAGCTTGTAGAAAGCAAATGAGCCAACATATCCTTGGTCGTAGTCTTCCCATTTGAACCTGTGACAGCAAAGACATCGACACCAGTCTTTTGAAGATAATAGGCCGCAAGTGCTTGAAAGGCAGTTAGGACATCTTCTACCAAGATATAAGGATGGTTTGCTACTTCCTTTTCTGATAGGGTTAGAACTGCGCCATTTTCAAAAGCTGTCTCGATAAAGTCATGACCATCACGCGCCCCCTTGAGTGGCACAAATAAATCCCCAGCTCCAATCAAACGACTATCAAACTCAGCCTTGACTAGTGGGCTATCCACATAGCTAGTCACATCATTTTTTGCACCGACGACACGCGCAACTTCGTGAATCGTAAGTTTCATATTTACTCCTTTAAAAAGGGGCAAGGAGTCCTTCCCCGCCCTTATAGCTATCTTTACAATAGGTGCGCTTCACGTTTATTAAAGCTTTCTTTAGCAAGGTCAACCAAACGCTCGATTAGTTCTGGATAGCTAATCCCCATATTGTCCCAAAGCAAGGGATACATAGACCATTGGGTAAATCCAGGCATAGTGTTAAGCTCGTTTAGGAAAACTTCTCCCTTATCTGTATAGAAGAAATCACAACGTGATAAGCCAAGTCCACCAATAGCACGGAAGGCAGTTTCTGCATTTTTACGCATGACTGCTACTACATCATCACTAATCTTAGCTGGGATATCCATAGTAATCTTGTTATCGATATACTTGGCTTCATAGTCATAGAAGGCTACGTCTTTGACAACTTCACCAGGTAGCGTGCTCTTAACATCATAGTTCCCTAAGAGACCAACTTCGATTTCACGTGCATTGACTCCTTGTTCTACCAAGACACGACTATCGTACTTGAAGGCAAGCTCGAGAGCTTGATGGAGTTCCTCTTTATTTTCAGACTTAGAAATCCCTACACTAGAACCCATATTGGATGGTTTGGTAAAGACTGGATAGGTTAATTTTTCTTCAACTTCTGCAATCTTAGAAGCCAAATCATCCCCTTCAACAATTGCTACGTAAGGAACTTGGGCAATCCCAGCAGACTCTAATACACGCTTAGTTGTGATTTTATCCATGGCAAGGCTTGAAGATAGGATGTTACAACCGACATAAGGCATTTTCAAGACTTCTAAGAAACCTTGAACGGAACCATCTTCTCCCATAGGTCCATGAAGAACTGGAAAAACAACCGCTCCTTCTTCGTAGATAGCACTTGGAGCAATTTTCTTGTCCCAATCGATCGTTTCATTGGTCATGAGACGTTCATCTTGTCCAGGAGTTTGGGTAAATTCTTGGGTTTTGATAAAGTCTCCAGACTGGCTGATAAAGAAAGTTTTTACTGCGAAACGATCATAGTTAACTGCACGCATGACACTCTCAGCTGACAAGACAGACACTTCACGTTCTGCACTGCGTCCACCATATAATAGAATAATTGTTTGTTTCATATGATTTGTTCCAATTCTAATAGAATACTCGTCCTTTAGTATATCACATTTGTCCTTTTTTTTAAACTTGTACAGCAAAAAACAAGAAAAGAGCCTGAATCAAAATGGGATTCAGGCTCTTTGTCCTTTTAAATGATTGTCTGCTAGTTCATTGCATCTATCCTTAACCTTACAGACTAGAGTTCTGTACGATTTTCGATGGCTCTTAGAAGTGTAACTTCATCTGCATATTCGATATCAGCTCCAACTGCTAGACCTCGTGCCAGGCGCGTAACCTTAATCCCTGCTGGCTTGAGAAGTCGAGAGATATACATGGAGGTCGCCTCACCATCAGCAGTGGCATTGGTCGCAACGATTACCTCTGAAACTTCGCTATCCATGAGACGAGTCATGAGACTTTTGAGATTGATATCGTCAGGACTAATCCCATTCATAGGGGAGATCAATCCGTGCAAGACATGATAGAGTCCGTGGTATTCTTGGATATTCTCCATAGCTGCTACGTCTCGGCTATCCTCTAATACTAGGATAGTAGTCTGGTCACGACTAGGATCCGTACAGATTGAACATGGATCATCATCTGTCAAGCGTCCGCAGATTGAACAATAGGTCAATTCTCGTTTAGCTGCCAGAAGATTTTTTGCAAATTCATTGACGTCATCATCCGGCATTCCAATAGTATAAAAGGCTAGACGGGTTGCTGTCTTAATCCCAATACCAGGAAGTTTGGAATAACTGTCAATCAACTTAGCAATAGGTGTTGGATAAAGCATGGCTTCCTTTCTAATTCATTGGATGGTGTTGGTTGTATAGATTGATAATGTCGCGAGCAATTGCTGGCCCAACATTTTTGGTTAAATTGGTATTATGAGGAAAGACTACTGCAACTGCAATTTGAGGATTTTCTGTTGGAGCATAGGCCACGGCATTGGTATTATTAGCTTTTTGACCACCAGCTACATAGCTTTCAGCTGTACCGGTCTTACCACTGATAGAAACAGTGGCGCCATCTGAAAACGCCCGTCCTGTCGTTAGGGGACTAGTTCCATGCGATACTTGGTAAAATCCTTGGTGCAAGATTGCCATATCTGATTCAGAAATATTAATTTTATTCATTTCGGTGCTAGTTGTTTGCTGAATCAAATTTCCTAGACCACCTTGCTCATTATTATCGTAGACTCCTTCTACGATATGAGGAGCCAAGCGAACACCATTATTAGCGATTGTTGCCACATACTGGGCCAACTGCATTGGTGTGTAGTTATCAAACTGTCCAAAAGCATTGTACAGATAATTAGCTAAATCAAAGTTTTTAGGAATAAATCCTGTTGATTCCTCTGGCAAGTCAATCCCTGTAGAAGCACCCAAACCATACTCACTAAAAGTCGCGCGTAGTTTTCCCATTGCAGACTCTAGTTTGTCGGTCTTAACTGTCATATCTGGTTGATAGGTTTGGCCCATCATTCCCAAAGCAGTTTGAATCATATAAGCATTAGAAGAGTATTCCAAAGCCTCGACTGCTGTAATCGGGAAAGAACCATAGGCAAGAGTATACCAAGAATTGATAGCTGGAGATCCTTGGAACACGATTGGTTGGTCTGTCAAGGTCTGGTTCCCCTTAAGAACACCATTTTCCCAGCCAGAGCTGATGGTAGCCGCTTTAACGACAGAACCCGGTACAAAGACATTGGTTACAGTCCCCAGCGAGTCTGAGGTCAATTCACCCGTTTCCAGATTATGTTTAATCCCTGACATAGCTAACACAGCACCCGTCTTAGGATTGAGCGCTACTGCATAGACACCTTCTGAATATTTTGCTCCACCATTTGATAGTTCTGAATCGAAGTAGCTTTTCAGAAGATTATCCACACTGTCTTGGAAGGTCAAATCAATGGTCAACTTAATGTTTTTGCCCTTGCTACCTTCTTCGACATTTTCCACACTCTCCATATCGCCATATTTGTCGAGATGGATTTCTTTTACGGTGCGCTTCCCTTGTAGAACTTCCTCATATTGTTTCTCAAGGTAAGAGGTCCCAACACGGTCATTGAGGGAATAACCTTTTTTAAGATAGGCATCTACCTCCTCAGCTGGAAGACCTGATTTCTCACTAGAGACACTTCCAACGATAGATGAAAGAGATGTTTCTAAAACTTTTCTATCCCACGAAGTTGAAATGCTAATACCAGGTAATTCCTTGGAAGCTGAAGCAATGATGGCCACCTGTGTGTCACTTAATGGATCGGTTTGAATATTCCCTGTCGCAAAATTACCAACTGCATTGAGCTGACTAAAGAGATAGATCACCTTTTTTTCATCCTCTGTATAATTAGTTTGGCTAGAGGTAACACTCTCAACAGCATTGTTATAAAGGTTCGATTCAGAAAGTTGATTACCATCTGAATCAAAACGCTTATCTTTTGGAAGAGCCTCTACCGTTTTTTTATAGACAGCTGGATCCGCTAGGTAATAGTCAGCCATTTGACGTTCTGTCAAATCTGGAGAGGAAACTGTTACATACGTTAAAAGTTTAGTAGAAATATCCTTTAAATCTGCAGCCGTCATTTTGTTGTTTCGTGTGAAAGCCACTACTTGTTTAACGGTATTTTCTACCAAAGGTTTTCCAGCTGCGTCATAGATTTCTCCACGAGCAGAACCCGTTGTTACCCTAGTTTGGCTAGCAGATGCTAACTTGGCTTCATAAAAATCCTTGTTCACGACCTGCATATAGAGCAAGCGACCAATGATGGTCATGAAAAGCAAAATAACGATTGCAAACAATAAATTAAGCCGAGTCGGTATCGAATGGCTATTAAATTTTCTCATACAAGTAGTCTCATTTCTAATCAAATTCTTACTCTTCATTGTACCATAATTTAAAGAGAAAATTATGGAAAAAGAAAAGACTTTTCCTTTTTATCCCAAAAACAAAGCAACTGTGGTATAATAGAAGTAAGCGCTATTTTATTTGTTAGGTTTTATTGACAAATAATGTTTAACAAATAACTACAAAGGAGTCCCATGAACAAGCCAGACATCTCTACGATTATTGATCTTCACTTTGAAGAAATGACCGATTTAGAGCAAGAGATTGCCCGCTATTTTTTGCAGGCAGATACCATTCATGATGACTTGTCTTCTCAGCAGGTCACTCAAAAACTTCATATTTCTCAGGCGGCTCTCACTCGTTTTGCCAAAAAATGTGGCTTTACAGGTTATCGGGAATTTATTTTCAAATACCAGCAACAAAAGGATACCCTTTCCGTTCCACAACAGGATATGAATCCTTTGACACAAAGAGTCTTGAGAAGCTATACAAATATCCGAGAAATGACACAAGAATTGATTGATGATGACCAACTGGAGCGCATTGCCCAAATGATTGATCAATCAGAACGCGTCTATTTTTTTGGGACTGGAAGTTCTGGCCTAGTTGCGCGTGAGATGAAATTGCGTTTCATGAGACTTGGAGTCGTTTGTGAAGCTTTAACAGATCCAGATGGTTTCGCCTGGACAACTAGTATCATCGATGAAAAATGTTTGGTCTTTGGTTTCTCCCTTTCAGGAACAACTCCATCCATCATTGACAGTCTACTAGACGCTAAAGACATGGGGGCTAGAACTGTTCTTTTTACTAGTACGCCTAGCAAGGAAACTCAGAACTTCACAGAAACTGTATTGGTAGCAAGCCAGAGCCAGGCTTCCTATATCCAACGCATTTCTGCCCAACTTCCTATGTTGATCTTAATCGATCTACTCTATGCTTATTTCCTAGAAATTGATCGTGAAAGTAAAGAAAAAATTTTTAACAGTTATTGGGAAAATAAAAAACTAAATGGCTATCGTAGACATAGAAAGTCTAGATAAGCCTTCATCCCTATCAAGTGAACAAGCATATGAGCAACCAGCGATTAAAGTCGCTGGTTTTTAGTTTGCTCAAGCCCTATAACTAATAACTTATGCACATAGAACTCTATACCTGATTCTTGATATAAAAAAGCGAACAAGACGGAATTCCGATTCTCAGAAAACTCGTTTTGCTCGCTTTTTATAATTGAGATTAGTTATTGGTTCCAATCTCTAAAGTTTGGACAGTTATTACAGCAGTTTCTTTAATATTCCGCAATAATTTCCACAAAATCTATACTTCCTCAGTATTTCTTGAGTTTGATAGATTCTATTCGTCTTCTTTTTTCTTTCCCATTGCAGCTAGACCAAGAAGTGCTCCTACAGCTCCCAAGCTTGCAAGGGTAGCAGTTTCTTTAGCGCCTGTCTCAGGGAGAATATTTTGACGATTTGCAGGTGCTTGATAAGTCTTATCTGGTGATATAGCCTGAGCCACATGCGACTGTTCATCCTTGTGTGTAGCGACTTCATGAATAGCTGCTTCTGAACCATTTACACCACCAGTAAATCCTGGAACTTGATGGATAGGCGCTTCCCCACCAGAAACTCCTCCTTCAAAGTTTGGAACTCTGTGGACAGATGCTTCAGAGCCATTCACACTACCAGTAAACTCTGGTACTTCATGGATAGCTGCTTCTGAACCATTCACACCACCAGTAAACTCTGGTGCTTCATGGATAGCTACCTCAGAGCCATTTACACCACCAGTAAACTCTGGTACTTCATGGATAGCTGCTTCTGAACCATTTACACCACCAGTAAACTCTGGCACTTCATGGATAGCTGCCTCTGTTTTGCCTGATTCTTCTTTCTTAGTTCCGACTAGCACAATCTCATCTTGCGCCACTTCAACAACTTCACGCAATTTTTCAGTACGGCTTCCATCTGGTGCTACTTCTGTTAAGATACGTTCCTTGCCTGCGCGACCTACCTGAGTTACGCGAGTTTCACCTTCTGGAAGAGTTGGATCTTCTCGTTTAACAGTCTTGAAGTTGAGAGCTTCTTCTACTACCTCAAGGCTTGGTTGAGTAAAGCTCAATTTTTTAACGCCATCACCTGGCATAGATGTTTCTTCAAAAGTACCAACTTCGATGACACGATCTTGAGCTTCTTCACGTTCAACCTTAACTGTCTTACGTGTATCTCCATCTACTTCTACATAGGTCGTTACTTGACCTGCTTTACCTTCTGAAACAACTTGTTCCTTGCCTTTGGCTAAGAAGGCATTCTCACGATGAACAGTATTAAAGGCGATTTGTTCTGTCGTTACTTCAAGACTTGGTTGCGTTTGAACTAATACCTTATCTCCTTCAGTTGGAAGATTTGAATGTTTTACTTCCTCTTTCGGAGTCGCTTGAAGCTGGTTGATAGAAGTTAAAGCTGCTTGCAAGGCCTTATCGACTGCATCCTGAGTCTTAGCTGCCTCAATAGCAGTAAGAGCTTGCTCTGATAATTCAACTAGTTTCTTCTTAGCTTCCTTATCATCACCTAGTTCTTTGGTCTTGTTTTGAATGGCCTCTGCCAAACTTGCCATTGCCTTATCGTAGTCAATCTTAGGCTCTTCTGGTTGGGCTGGTGGCTCTGGTTTTACTTCCTCTTTCGGAGTCGCTTGAAGTTGGTTGATAGAAGTTAGAGCTGCTTGCAAGGCTTTGTCTACCGCATCCTGAGTCTTGGCTGCTTCGATCGCTGCAATTGCTTGCTCTGATAACTCGACTAGTTTCTTCTTAGCTTCTTTATCGTTGCCTAGTTCCTTAGTCTTGTTTTGAATAGCCTCTGCCAAACTTGCCATGGCCTTATCATAGTCAATCTTAGGCTCTTCTGGTTGGGCTGGTTCCTCTGGTTTTGGTTCCTCTTTTGGAGTCGCTTGAAGTTGGTTGATAGAAGTTAGAGCTGCTTGCAAGGCTTTGTCTACCGCATCCTGAGTCTTGGCTGCTTCGATCGCTGCGATGGCTTGCTCTGATAACTCGACTAGTTTCTTCTTAGCTTCTTTATCGTTGCCTAGTTCCTTGCTCTTGTTTTGAATAGCCTCTGCCAAACTTGCCATGGCCTTATCATAGTCAATCTTAGGCTCTTCTGGTTGGGCTGGTTCCTCTGGTTTTGGTTCCTCTTTTGGAGTCGCTTGAAGCTGGTTGATAGAAGTTAGAGCTGCTTGCAAGGCTTTGTCTACCGCATCCTGAGTCTTAGCTGCCTCAATAGCAGTAAGAGCTTGCTCTGATAACTCAACTAGTTTCTTCTTAGCTTCTTTATCATCACCTAGTTCCTTGGTCTTGTTTTGGATGGCCTCTGCCAGACTTGCCATTGCCTTATCGTAGTCAATCTTAGGCTCTTCTGGTTGGGCTGGTTCCTCTGGTTTTGGTTCCTCTTTTGGAGTCGCTTGAAGCTGGTTGTT
>NZ_CAXSLF010000002.1:0-84591 GCF_964238205.1 Streptococcus oralis | reverse complement strand
CTGGTTGATAGAAGTTAGAGCTGCTTGCAAGGCTTTGTCTACTGCATCTTGAGTCTTAGCTTCTTGGATAGATACAAGAGCTTGTTCTGACAACTCAACTAGTTTCTTCTTAGCTTCCTTATCATCACCTAGTTCCTTGCTCTTGTTTTGGATGGCCTCTGCCAGACTTGCCATAGCCTTATCATAGTTAGGCTCTTCTGGTTGGGCTGGTGTTTCTTCGACACCGTAGTTTTCTTCCTTATCAAGGATCGTTTGCAAGGCTGTTGCTGTTTTGAGAACTTCTTGTGGTTTAGCATCACTTGCTGAAAGTTGCTCTGATAATTTGTCCAAGTTTGACTTAAAGGCTTGACGTGCCTCTGGAGTGTTCTTCAAGCTTGTTTGGTCAAATTTATCCAATTCATCCTTCCAGTTCTTCATAGCTTGAAGTAACTCTTCTTTGGTATAAAGAGCACTATCTTCTCCATGCGTGATAAACTGGTCAACTTGGATACCAATATTTTTCGTAGTATCATTACGTTTTGGATCCAATTGCAAGGTTACAGCATGCCAACCTTCTTCAAGTCCTGTCAAACGAACGAGAGTCTGATCACCTTGACGTGTGGCAGCTGTACCACTGAAGTACTTCTTACCGTTGTATTCAGACGCATTACCTAGGCCATCTTGATACTCGACTCTTCTACCGTCTAACGTCACCTTGTAGATACCATGACCTGGGTCTACAAAACCTTTAATTTCTAAACCTGTACCGTAGAAGTAGGCTGTTACGCTAGCATTTTTCTTCTGCTCTTCCGTTAAACGACCAAATGACGCCCAAGACTCAGTGTTTTGGTATTTACCTGATGAATTGGTTTCATGGTGCCAACCTGGGCTATAGTCAAGTTGACTGGCCTGATCATCATGACTGACTTGATCTTTTTGAAGCAATTCAGCTTTCATCACTCGAATCGTTGCTTCTGAAGCAAAGCCAAGCAAAGCTTCATCTGAAGCACTCGTCATTTTCACTTTGAAGTCAAAGATAGAGTCAGCTTGCTCCGTAAAGTCAATTGTTGGAATTGTCAAAGTCTTTTCTGTTTCACCTTCTTGGAAGGTCAAATCAGCTGTTGTATCCTTATAAACCTTACCGTGAACCCCTGTTCCTGGTTCAGTCACGACATGGACTGTTGCAGCTCCTTTGCTACCACCAACACGTTTAATGGTTACAGTAACTGGTTGGCCTTTTTGAACTTCATAGGTAGTTTCTTTCAACTCAAACATACCTTTACCAGCATTATTGAGCGTGTAAATACCTTCAGTTGCAATAGCTTTGCCAGTTTTGTTGACGAGTTTGATGGTGTGTTCACCTGGAGCCAAGTCATCTGTTTCATAAACCATCTGGCTACGTTTACGAGCCGCATTATTAGTTTGTACGTCTGCAACCTTTTGACCATCCACATAAACTGACATTTCACCGTGATTTGGATCCACTGTAGATACGACATAAGCCTTAGTTCCATTGAAACGGTAGGTTACGCTAGCATCTTTTTGATTGGTCCACATGGATGTTCCACGAACGCCTTCGGATTCGTCATACCAGGTTGTATTTGCTTTATCAGCTGTTGTATTTGAATGGTAATCCAAGCCTAGAGGATAACCATCTGTTTTTTCGATACTACTTGGTGTCTTATAAACAGAGAAGTTTGTCAAAATAGGAGTTGCTTGTGAATTCGTGATAGTCACACGAATCTTTTGTGCTTCCACAGGTTGACCTTGGACAAGACGACGATAACCAACAGTCGAACCTTCTCCATATGGAACCCAGCGACCATTAAGTTCAACTTCAACCTTAAATCCAGAGATACGTTGACCTTTAGCAATATCTTCTTTGAGTTCGACTACGTCAAAGCGTCTCTTTTGACCGAGATCGACAGTAAATTCACCTGTCTTGGCATCATTTGACAATGCCCAACTAGTATCATCCTTACCATCTGTTAGGTTGCTTGCTTGATACAAGTGATTCTTACGGGTAGAGCTTGCAGTGACAGTTGCTCCCTTGGCGAAGTCAGTCGCATACATTTGATCCAAGGTTGCTCGGAATTCTTGCAAGCGAGCGACATCTGCGTCTGCGAATTTACCTTCTTTATTTGGTGGAATGTTGAGTAGAAGTGGCGTTCCACGACCAACAGACTTGAAGTAGATATCCATCAAATCTTTGATTGATTTTGGTTGTTGATTGTCATGGTAGAACCAACCTGAACGAATAGAAACGTCTGCTTCACCGACAGAGTACATATCTCCTTCTGGGTCTCCATGATTGAGATATTCATTCTTCACATCGTCAGTGATCTTAGCTTTCTTAACCTTATGCCAAACGGGATCTCCAGCGATACCACGTTCATTACCAATCCAACGGACACTTGTCGGTTGTGCAGAGAAGATAGCGATATCTCCTTCAGCTTCCTTGATGTACTTGAACCACTCGTCAAAGGTGTAGGTTACTTTTTGAGCTCCGCTACCACGCGCACCATCCATCCAGACTTCGATAAATTTACCATTATTTCCATATTTAGGATTGCCAAGGATTTCCTTGAGCTGGTTGAGGTAGTATTCGTTGTACTCTTTTTCAGTTGAAACATGATATTTAGGGTTATTGGCATCCCATGGTGATAGGTAAACACCCATATTCATGTCATACTTAGTCGCTGATTTAGAGATTTCTTCGAGAAGGTCTCCCTTACCGTCTTTCCATGGACTTGCAGCTACCGTATGGTCTGTGTATTTAGATGGATAAATCACAAAACCGTCATGGTGTTTGACAACCATGATTGTTCGTTTGAACCCAGCATCCTTCAAAGTCTTAATCCACTGGTCTGTATCAAGGTTTGTTGGATTAAAGTTTTGAGGATTTTCTCTACCGTTACCCCACTCAGAGTTAGTGTAGGTATTCATTCCATAGTGGATGAAGGCAGCCAATTCTTCCTTGTGGTAGTCCAATTGGGCCTTGCTTGGTAGTGGTCCATAGTTTCCAATTTCTGTTTCTTCGTCTTTTGGATCCACTACTGGAGTTGCAGGAGTTACTGGTTTTGGATCTTCAATTTTTTCGTATTCAAAAATAACTTGGTTCACTCCTTTATGTTGGATTGTTGCTTCTTGACTTGCATTGACTGCACGGTAGCCTGCAATTTCTTTGGCTTGGAATCTGTGAACAAAGGAAACTTCATATTCTTTACCTTCATTATTGTCCACAGTTGCAGTTGCCAATTCTTGGTCGGTACCTTTCAAACGATAATGAACGTCAAAGGAACCTTTATTGACCTTATAAACAACCTTGATAACGCGAGTTCCTGCAGGAGCCTTGCTCACAACACTATAATCATCTTCCCAAGCGTCTTTTAGTTGCTTATTGACAGTTTTGCCGTCAATCGATACAATCTCATATTTTTCTTTATTCTTCTTGAAGAAGTCAGTCTTTTCAATTTCTGTTTTATAGTTATAGTCGAACTGAGTTCCAACTTCTGTCTTTTCAACAAAAGTATCGTTTTCTTTGACTGGATTATCATTTTGGTCTAGGTGTTCGACAACAACTCGTCCATAATCAACACCTTCAAGAAGAGTCGCTACACCACTTTCATCGAAGGAATATTTGTTTTCACCGATAACAGCTGTCTTATTTCGAAGCATTTCTCCCTCTGGAGTGAAGTAATAACGATTGCCGTTATCGCCTTGATACCAGCCTTTAACACCGTATTTGTCAATGATTTCTTTGACCCATGCCAATTGTTCTGGTGAGAGGACAAGCCCTCCTCCAAAGCGATCTTTTTCAGCAATGTTTGCATTATCGACAGTACCACGTTGATGAATTCCGATAACTTTTCCTTCACCGTTGATAATTCCACCACCTGAAAGACCTGATACAGAAGTCAAACGATAAGTGACACCAACTGTTCCCTTATCATCATACTTTTCAGTACCTTTAACAACACCGTCCGCCTTATACAATTGACCTGGAACAATTGGTTCCTTCAATTCTGGAGATGTTGAATCAGTAGGGTAACCGATGGTGCTAACAGGTTCTCCAGCTTTGTATTCTCGATGTTCTGCTAAAGGAGTAAAGGTAGCTGCCTTATTTGGACTTGCAATTGAAAGTGGAACTGGGGCTACAACCAAGGCTAGGTCATTCTTATAGCCTTCACCGAATTTTTCTTTATTCCAGAAATGAATGTCCTTTTCCTTGAACAAAACAGTATTTCCTGAGCTTGGCAAAGAATTATTCTTAGCAGTATTTGAACCTACATTGTAATAGAACTTAGCCGTATCACCACCACGGATAGAACCCGCATTAGTATCTGCATCCTTGACCAAGAAGTTGTGGGCCACTGTCAAGATGACATTTGGAGCAACAAAGATACCTGAACCTGAGTTAAGGTATCGCTGACTACCGCCATTGGCCAAAGGTGAGCTAAAGATTGAATAAACCATAGTAGCAGATGTTGCTGGTTGACCTTCATAATTGATATGCTTAAGGTCTTGTCCGCCATTGATAATAGCTCTATTTTCTTTTTCGCCTTCAGATGGAGCTGCTTCTGTAGGTTTCAAAATGCTCTTAGTCTCTACTTGTGGGCTATCTTTTTCTGATACAATAGCTGCAGTATCCACTTTTTTCACTGGTGTATCAGGATAGGCACGGTCAGGGATTTCTTCAGGGAGTAAATCACTAGCCACTTCAGCAGTTTTTCCTTCCTCTGCCACCTTCTCGACAGCAGTTTCTGTTTTTTCAGTTACTTCTTCTTTTACTGCTTCTTCTTTTTTATGATCTACATCTACTACTTCTTTTGCTTGACTATCTACTTCAAGTTTTGGTTCCGTCACAAGTTCACTAGCCGCAACATTACCAGATGCAAAAAAAACAAGACCGACTGCTACAGAAGCAACACCAACAGTCAGTTTACGAATACTAAATATTCGACCTTTTTCTAAAAAATATTGTTTCATCAAATACTCCTAATCTTCTAGAGCAGTCAGCTACTGCCCGAGCCCAGCTTTAGCTGGCGACATTTTTTGTTTGATTCCCTAGCTTAAAACTCTGCTCCTAAGCTATTTATTTTTTGGTAAGTCCTTTTGTAGAAATCGCTTACATTTTTAAAAAATAAAATAATGCTTCCATTAGCAAGAATTTTTCTAGAGTTTTCGCATTATTATAAATATACTATGTTATATTAAAAAATGCAAGGGTTTTCAAAATTTTAACTAGATTTTTACTAAATGATTATTTTACTGTTTATGACTAAAAAATCCTAAATCGGCAAGGCCAACTTAGGATTGTTTTGTTTTGAAGTGATAGTAGGCTCCAAGCATACCTGCAGTATTTTGATGACGCGCAAATTCTAATCTTGTTTTTTCCGCTAAGCTCGGAACAAGCGCATCTTTCAGAGCTGTACGAATTTTCGGTTTCAAAATCGCTTCTTGCCCCATAATACCACCACCTAGTATAACAACCTCTGGATTGGCAACATAACAGATGTTAGCAAGACCTTTCCCAAGATAGTCTACCATACGGTCAATGCCCTCCATACAGAGTTTATTGCCTTCTGTAGCTTCTTTGAAAATTCTACGACCATTCCAATGAGCCACTTCCTCATCATGAGCCTTGGCTACATACTCAACCAAGGCAGTTGTAGAAGCTAAATCTTGGAAAGCCCCATCCTGCATATGCATATAGCCAACTTCACAGGCAGAATTACTAAATCCATGGAAAATCTGGCTATCAATGATTAAACAACCACCGATACCCGTTCCAATGGTCAGACATAGTGTTATTCCTGCACCTTTTCCAGATCCAGAAACCGCTTCTGCTAGCCCTGCGCAGTTGACATCATTTTCAATTTCACAAGGAATTCCAAAGCTTCCTTCAATTTCTTTTTTAAATTGAGTTCCTGCATAGTTTGGAATTTGTGGACCAGCATAGAAAATCTCACCCTTATCAGGGTCAACCATTCCCGCAGAGGAAATGGCCACACCTGACACTGGTCCTTTTTCTAGATAGCTAGCTACGATATCTTTTGTCTTTTGTAAGATGTGGGGACCACCTTTATGAGCCTCAGTTGCTACTTCGTGAGACTCTACAAGTTGTCCATCCTGATCAATTAAACCATATTTGACATTAGTTCCACCAATATCAATTGCAACGTAATTAGTCATAAAGCCTCCTATTGATTAGAGGAAACGCTCCTTAGTTTCACGAATCAATGCCGCAGCTGCTTCTACAACTGGACGATCTTCTTCGGTCACTGGTGTAAGTGGAGAACGAACTGATCCGATATTAAGTCCTTCATTGATTTTCAAGACTTCTTTGATAACGCCGTACATATTTCCATGAGCTGCAGTTAATTTACCGATGATAGCGTTGATAGCATATTGCAATTCACGCGCTGTTTCTAGGTCTTTATCTGCAATCAATTGGTTGAGTTTCAAGAAGAGTTCTGGCATAGCACCATAAGTACCACCGATACCAGCTTTTGCTCCCATGAGACGTCCACCTAAGAATTGTTCGTCTGGACCATTAAAGACGATATGATCATCACCACCAAGACTAACAAAAGTTTGAATATCTTGAACTGGCATTGAAGAGTTTTTAACACCGATAACACGTGGGTTCTTCAACATTTCTGTGTAAAGATTTGGAGTCAAAGCAACACCTGCCAATTGAGGAATGTTGTAGATAACATAGTCTGTGTTTGGTGCAGCAGCACTGATGTCGTTCCAGTATTTAGCAACTGAGTACTCAGGCAAACGGAAGTAAATTGGTGGAATCGTCGCAATAGCATCTACTCCCAAGCTTTCAGCATGGCGAGCAAGTTCGATACTGTCTTTGGTATTGTTGCAAGCCACGTGAGCAATAATTGTCAATTTACCTTTAGCAACTGCCATGACTTCTTCCAAGATCAATTTGCGGTCTTCTACGCTTTGGTAGATACATTCACCTGAAGAACCGTTGACATAAAGTCCTTGAACACCTTTATCAATAAAGTATTGCACCAAGGCACGAGTACGTTCTGGGCTTACTTCACCCGCATCATCATAACATGCGTAGAAGGCAGGAATGACACCTTCATATTTTTTTAAATCTGACATAGATTTCTCCTAAGATTTCTTATTTTCTGCTCTTGGCAGATGATTTTTTACTATTTTAGTATACACCTTGTGAAAAGCGCTTTCAATACATCTTAGCCACTTAGATTTTAATTTCTATTCATCTCCCATAGCTTTTTATGTTTGAAAGTAGTTTCATATCATTTTCAATCTGCTTGATATTTAGCAAACAATTTTTCCATTAATCCAGCTTGGCAAAAGGCAAGAAGGCCAAAGCCAAAAAGTAGAAATGCTGAACCACCAAGCACTAGAGTGAAGCCTGATAGATAGAGAAGCATCATGATTAATAAAATAATTGCAAACATCAAGAAGAACCACACGAAGTTAAAGCTGACCAAAAGCAAGCCCTTTTGAAGAACTTCTTTCCAAGTCAAGTCATAGCGTGCTGCAATTGGATAGCTAGCCAACATAACCAGAGTTAAAAATATTAGAATTCCCAAGCAAATGGCCTTAATTAGCTGGAAGCCTAGGCTGGTTTGCCCCCAGAATAGAGACAAGTCAACTACACTAATTAGAAAAATCCCTAGTTCCAACAAACCTAACTGGAGACCTAATTTCAAATTTTGCTTAAAGGCTCTCATATACGTTCTAAAAACAGGAACACGTCGACTACCCTTAACTTCGAAGATTGTCTGATAGAGACTGATCTTTGCTATTCCAATCGTTACAATAGGCAAACAAGACACAACAAAGAGTAGGTTGACCATCACGATATCTAAAACCTTCTCACAAAATCGCATAAGAAAGTTATCCGTATCAAATGCCGCTTTTATCAATCCAGATCCTTTATGTGCCATTGTTTACTCCTCCTAACTGACTAATCGATTAAAATTTTAAATAAGTATTTGCGAACTTTATCTTCCATACCTGCATAACCATTAGGTTGATGAGGTTCACCTGGGAAAAAGACTGCAAAATTGTGATAACCCAACAAGAGTGGGTATTGTTCGTGACAATGAACAAAGCCGATATCGCTAGCTTCGTCAAAGGCTACAGCCTCATCTTTGACGCGAGAACCATAGCTAGAGTACTCATGCCCTTCAACCAACAAATGCAAATCTGCATATTTTTTATGATGCTCAAAGCGATCATTTTCCTCTTGGTTAAGAACATTTTCCTGTACAACTAAGAAAACCTTATCTCCATCAATCTCGTATTTGCCTAATTCAAAGCTATCCTTACGATGCTCATAGAGATAATCAATGGCCTTGTCCAAATTTGGGTGAATTCCCTTGTAAAAGCTAATGTTTTTTAAATCATCAAAAATCATAGTAATTTCCTTTACCTGATTGTTACCTTCAGACATAAGATGTCTGGCCAGTAAGTTTATAAGTGTCTAACAAAACTTCATGAAGTAAGCAACTCCTCTCCATTTTGTAGACACTTATATATCCTGTATTCTCTTAGTCTATCAACTATACTGCTGCATACTGATAAACAATTTGTACTATTTTCAATTTTCGCAGAGGACTATCCTTTGACAGCTCCCATAGTAATCCCTTGAGTGAAGGATTTTTGGAAGACAAGGAAGACTGTTACGATTGGCACAGCTGCAAGGGCAGCACCTGCCATGATCAAACCGTAGTTAGTTGCCATCTCGGCCTGCATAGTCGCAACCCCGAGTGAGATGGTCAAGTTTTGACGTGAAGTCAACATTACCAATTGCATGAAGTAGTCATTCCAAGTATTGATGAAGGTGAAGATTGCAAGAGCTGCAAATCCTGGCTTCACGATAGGGAAGGCTACGCTCCAGAAGGTACGAATTTCGCCACATCCATCGATTTTAGCAGATTCGAGCAATTCTGTAGGAATGTTTTCACTGAACTGTTTCATGAGGAAGACCCCAAATGGCCATCCAATCAAAGGCAAGATAACCGCCCAAAGAGTGTCATGGATTCCCATGAAGTTGACGATACGTACCAATGGTACAAGGACAACTTGTTTTGGAAGAGCCATGGCAGCGATAAAGATAGCAAAGAGAATGCGTTGTCCATAGAAACGTTTCTTAGCCAATACATAACCCGCTAGTGAAGAGGTTGCACAAACCAAGAACATCGTTACTAAAGAAATGAACACTGAGTTCCACATCCATTGCAAGGCTGGGTTTTGCACCATCAATTGTTGGAAGTTCTCCATAGTTGGAGCTTTAGGGAACCATTGTGGTGGAATCATAATGGTATCTGGTTGTGATTTGAATGCACCTGTCAAGATCCAGTAGAATGGGAAGATAAACAGTACAGTCAACAAGAGCAAAATGATTGTTGAAATAACAGTAAAGGCTGTTAATGGTTTCTTTTGTTGTGTAGGTTGCATAGCTGTCTCCTTTCCTTAATATTCTACATCGTTTCCGAGGATCTTGAATTGAGCGAAGCTGACAAGGGCAATCATAACTGCCAAGAATACACCAATAGTATTGGCATAGCCATATTCAGTCAATTGGAAGGCTTTTTCGTAGAGGTAGTACATAAGTGTACTTGTTGAGTAGTTTGGACCACCAGATGTCAACAATTGAATCAAGGCGAAACATTGGAATGAGTTGATGGTTGTAATGATTGCGATATAAAGTGTTGTTGGAAGGAGGCTTGGCCATTTAATCTTCCAGAACACTTGAAATTCAGTCGCACCGTCAACACGAGCTGCTTCTACAAGTGAATTATCAATATTACCCATTGCAGCGATGTAAAGAATGATTGGTTGACCAACTGATGTTGTCAAAAGGATAATCATAATCGCCATCAAAGCCCAGTTTTTATCTCCCAACCAAGAAATGTTTTGGCTGATGATATGGCTTGACTTAAGCACGAAGTTCAAAATACCTGATAGTGGATCGTAGATCCATTTCCATACTACTGTTACGGCAACACTACCTGTTACTACAGGAAGGAAAAATACGAAACGGTAGAAAGATCTAGCAACGGCATTTTGTTGGTAAGTTTGTGATGCCACAAAGAGCGAGAAGAGTACAACGACTGGTACAGACCCAATAACCAAGATTACGGTATTAATCAAAGATTTTGTAAAGACAGGGTCTTTAAACATACGAATGTAGTTGTCCAAGCCAACAAACTCAAAGCTAGTCATCGAGTAGTTAAAGAAACTTGTGATGAAGCCCATGATCATTGGAGCTAAAACGAAGACGGTAAAGAAGATTAATACTGGTGCTAGGAATGCGTAGGAAACAATAGTTTCCCGCATGCGAATTTTATTGATTTTCACAGTCGGCACCTCACTTTCACATAGTTTTGTTTTTTTGACTGTTATCTGACTCTGATCTAAAATCAAAATGAAATTTTTCTAAGATTCGTCAATGTAAAAACTTCATTTTAATTTTGACCTGTCAGTTGCTTCTATTTCAAACAAAAGTCCCCCTTTTCATACACAGATATGCTCAGGGAAAAGGGGGGAACTCAGTTTTTATTTAGGGCTTATTATTTAGCTGCTTTTTTGATTGTTTCATTCGCTTTTTCAGTGAATGCTTTCAATGCTGCAGCAGGTTGTTCGTCACCATTTGATACAGCTTGCAACATTGGGAACCAAAGTGTTCTCATTTCAGCAAAGCCGTCGATTGTGTTGTAGTATGGTGAGTAGTATTGAGTCCAGCTACCGATTGTTTCCATACGTTTGTCATCATAAAGTTTTCCAAATGAAGTACGAACTGGGAATGCGCCTGTACGAACTACGTCTTTAGGACCCCATTCTTTGTCATCTGCGATGAATTGGATGAATTTCTTAGCTGCTGCGACTTTCTTTTCGTCTTTGTTGTTAAATACTGCAAATCCATTTACAAGGTATTCAAGAGCTGGTTTACCTGAATCAGATGGGAATGGTACTTCTACCACTTCTACTTTACTTGATTCCAAAAGTTTAGCTTGGATACCATTTTGAGCTGGTGCCCAAAGGATTGTGTATGAAGTTTGACCGTTTGCAAAGTTTTGGATGTCTGCTCCACCGTCAAATTGTGAACCGTTGTTCAACAAACCGTCTTTGATCCAACTAGCTGCTTTTTCAAGACCTTTAACGAATTTAGGATCGTCAGTTGTATATTTAGTTACTTCTTTATCAGTTACAGAACCGCCGTAAAGGTTAGCGATGAAGGCACGTGTTCCTTGGTCTCCCCCTTGACCAGAACTGAACAATGAACCTGGAGTATATCCTTTATCTTTGAGCGCTTTCAAAACTTTTTCAAAGTCGTCTGTTGTCCAACCTTCTTTAACAAGGCCAGCTACACCAGCGTCTTCCAACATTTTCTTGTTCATAGCCATGTAGAATGGTGCAGAACTGATTGGATACATGTAAGCTTTATCACCAGCTTTACTTGCTTGAATGATGTTTTCGTTGTTAACATCTTTTACAAATTCATCTGTAAAGAGGTCATTCAACTCAGCCAATTTACCATTTTTACCGTAATTGATGATACGACCTGGTGCGTCAAAAAGTACATCTGGAGCTGTTCCAGCTTCGATAGCAGTAGTGATTTTTTCAGGTCCAGACTTGAAGTCGATTGTTTCTAGTTTAACTTTGATATCTGGATTTGCTTTTTCGAAAGCTTCGATGATAGATTTTTCATAAGTTCCAACACCGTCACCAGATTTTTCTTGAGTAAATACTGGGAATGCCCACCAAGTAATTTCTGTTGTTGCTGCATCGCCTGATTTGGCAGCATCTTTGTTAGCGTCTGATTTGCCACAAGCAGCAAGTGATAGAACCGCAGCACCCGCAAGTACTGTACAAGCTAGTTTTCTAAATTTCATTTGTATTCTCCTAAATGATGATAAGCGTATCCGAATCGGATAAAGAGCAATGTCGAATTTGTATACGTTTTCATTTTTTCCTACTAATCAACCACTCTCCTCGTTTTTAATATTATGTTACTTAAGACCGGCAACGAAGCGTTCCGTAATCTCTTTTGGTCTAGTAATAGCGCCACCTACAACGATGCCTCGCACTCCATAACCTAGGATTTGCTTAGCTTGTTCTGGTGTATGAATTTTTCCTTCAGCAATGACGTCCACCCCTGCGTCGCAGAGTTTTTTGATGAGTTCAAAATCTGGGCCATCCACTTTTGGACTGTAAGAAGTGTAACCTGATAAGGTTGTTCCGACAAAGTCAATTCCTGCCTCTACTGCTGTTAAGCCTTCTTCAAAGGTACTTGTATCCGCCATCAACAATTGATTTGGATATTTTTCTTTGATTTGACGGATGAATTCTTGAATCTCTAAGCCGTCATAACGTTCACGCTTAGTACAGTCAAGAGCGATTACTTCGATATCAAGCGCAGCTAATTCATCCACTTCCTTCATTGTAGCAGTAATGAATGGTTCTTGCGGTGGATAGTCCCGCTTGATAATCCCGATAATTGGAAGGTTTGTAACTTCCTTGATTTCCTTGATATCTCGGACACTGTTTGCCCGAATACCAACCGCTCCACCTTGCTCTGCTGCTTTGACCAACAAGGGGATTACTCCTCCCGCTTCTGTGTAGAGCGGTTCATGAGGAAGAGCCTGGCAAGAAACAATGATTCCATCTTTGATTTGTTCAATCAAGGCTTCTTTACTAATTTGTGGCATCAACTTTCCTCCTTTTCTTTTCCTTTGTGTTTATGTGACTATTATAACTTATTATTAAAGCGCTTTCAATAACTTGTGCTAGAATAGATTGAAGTTTCAAAACAATTTTATGCAACAGTTTCTTCTGAAAGTAGTTTCAGGGACATAAAATCTATCCCAACACCTCTTAAATCTTGAAACCAGCCCTTTTTTCTCGCAAACATGAAAGAAAAAAGGCCGTAACAAATTTTCGTTACGACCCTTTCTAACTAAGATCTAGTTTCACTAAGGAAACCTTCACTTTCAACTATTTGACTAATCTTCTTTTCTCTTCCCCAAAGCAAACATACCAAGGAGCATCCCCACAAGTCCTACTGATGCAAGGGCAGAGGCATCTTCGTTTCCTGTCTTAGGAAGAACATCTTGACGAACTGCAGGTGCTTGATAGGTCTTATCTTGTGACATAGCCTGTGATACAATAGACTGCTGACCTTTGTGATCTGGATCTTTATGTCCTGCTCCTTCTGAACCTTTGGTACCAGCTGTAAGTCCTGGTTTTTCTGTCGGTGCGATGTCATTCTTCACACTGCCCGTGAATGCTGGCACTTCATGCACCGCTGGTTCAAGACCATTAACGCCACCCACAAATCCTGGTTTTTCAGGAGTTACAGGACTATCAGCGCTTACTCCGCCTGTGAATTCTGGTACTTCATGTACAGCTGCTTCACTACCATTGACTCCACCTGTAAATTCTGGAAGTTCAGCTATCGGTGCTGCTTCTTCGCCTACTGTACCAATAGGTTCAGTATACTCTGGGAGCTCCGTTACAGCAGCTTCTTCACCATTCACCCCACCTTCGAATTCTGGTACTTCATGTACAGCTGCTTCTACACCGTTAACACCACCTGTGAATTCTGGTACTTCGTGAACAGCTGCTTCACTACCGTTGGCAGCTCCAGGAATACCTGCTCCTTCAAGACTCACTGGAAGATTGTGCATACTCTCGATTGCTCCAGAAGCAAGTCCAGTTATTTCTTGACCAAGATCTGACTTGTCTATTGTAAATAGAAGAGTCTTAGTATCATACTGGGTCATGAAGTTTACTTTTTTACCATTTGCCAACTGAAGTGTTGGAATTTTGTTAACCAAAACTTCTGAATCAAACTCTACTGCAAGAATTCCTGGCCATTTTTCAATAACATTTTTAACTTTGGCTTCTTTAGGAGAAATTCTTTCCTTCGTTAAGAAATCCCAGTTGAATTTCTTGAAGGATAGAGTATAAGGATTGCCACCAGCTTCATGATGTTCATACAAGAGACCAAATTCTTTTGGTCCAATCTGTTGAAGTGAGTTATAGGCATATTCCCCTTCTTGAATCAAATGATGATGCAGCCAAGTCAACTCGCCATCTTCTTCTACGCGAGCCACTCGAATGTAACCATTCTTACGACCTGGGCCATTGGCATTTGCTAGAAGGATATATTCCTTACCATCTTGAACCGTATGAGTCGCTGCCATTTGAACATAGACATCTGGTACATCATAGCGTGCTACATAGTTGTCCCATGTAATACCACCATCATTACTTGTCGCAACTTGCAAATCACCAGTCAAACCACGCATAAAGAGTTTCAACTGACCATTGTTCAACTGAACAACAGAAGATTCCGTATTTTGAGCGTAATAATTGTTCATGTTGCTTGAATCAACTACTGTACCATCATAAAGTGTACGGTTATCATTGACACCGCCACCCATATGCCAAGTCTTACCATGGTCATCTGAGTAGATGATACGAGATGATTGAGAACCATTGAGGTGGTTTGTTCTATTCGTCGTATAGACAGGAACGACGATTCGACCTTTATGAGGTCCATTCTGGAGGGTAATGCCCACTCCAGGTCCCACACCTAAGAATTTCATCCAATCAGCTTTGACCATTGGGGTAATATCTTGTGGCGCAGACCAAGTCTTACCGTCATCATCACTGTAAGACATCCACAGGTAGCTGTCTTTAGCAATTCTAAATGGAGAGGTTTTATTGCTTGTAAAGTAGATATTTCCTAGCAGTTGCTCACCCTGATAAAGATCACCTTTATCGCTATAAGCCGGCTTGACAGGATTTACAACAACACGGTAATCCGTTGCCTGACCATCTGGTGTGTAGACAACACCATTTTCACGAATGGTATAGGCTCCATTTTCTCCTTCACGATAAAGAATTTGGTAGGTTTTCCCATCAATTTCTTTATAAGCTTCCTCTTTTTCAGCTGACATCCCAAAGATACCTTTTCCTTCTGGGAACATATCATAGACTGAAAAGATTCGTTTGGTTTCAGTATCTTGGGCTAAAACCATATCGATATTTACTGGTGAACCAACAGATGGATCAGTAGCTTTTGGATTGTCACGTAGATTCGTAAGTGTGATACGATCGCCCCATGTTTGACCCTGATCTTCACTTCGTTTGACGACCATACCGATATCGCCCCAGTCATAGTGGTGCAAACGACGTTCATCAGCTCCAGCAATCAAAGTTCCCTTGTCAGTCTTAAGAAGGGCTGGAATACGATAACTATTAATACCATCTGGATTTGACTGCCCATTTTTACCAGCTTCAAAAACATCCTTTTTATCTGTTATCTCAGCTCCTTCTGGAAGCTTTTTCTCTAATTCGGATCTTTCAAAGAGGTAGCTACGATTTTGAACTTCTTCTGGACTCAAGGCACGATCGTAAACAGTTAGATTACGAACTTGTAAACCTGCCCCCCAAACCATACTTCCTGCACGATTTGTGGTACCAATTTGCATATGATTCACATCAGGCATATCTTTGATAAAGCGTCCTGATTTCTTACTTGTTCGTGACAAAACTCCGTTTACATAGAGACGAACTTGCCCATCTGGAGAATCTGCACTTGGTCTTTCAACTGTAAAGGTTACTGAGTTCCACTGACCTGGTTTGACAGTTAATGGTGCGTCTGTGTATCTATCATAAAATTGATCGCCGTTTTGATCGCGCCCCTCAATCAAGGCAACATTGTTATACACAGCCATGGTGAAATATTCATTTCGAACCTTATCACTTGAGACTGAGAAAAGGTTGTAAAATGCTGGTGCAGAAGCATCTGGTTTGAACTCCATATGAATGGTCGCATTTTGAAGCTGTTTCAGTTTTTCCAATTGCTCTGTCAGATCAATTCTATTGCTATTTGCAGCATTAGTCTCTACATCTTCCTTTTCAAGAACAGTATTGACATTTTCCAACTCTCTAGCATAGTAATCACGTGGAAGCGCAGCTGGATCTTTTTCGGTTTCTCTAGTTGCTTCTGCCGTTTCTGCTGTTGCAGTTGTTGCTGCCGTTGCAGTTGTCTCTGTTCCAGTATGTGCTTCTGTAGATGTATGTGTGACTGTATCTACCCCATTAGACTCTGTCGCACTCTTTTCAGTATCTACTGCTTTTTCTGCCTGATCCTTCTCTACTCCTAGTTCTGTCGTTTCCTTATTGGTAGCTGTTGCTTCTTGTGCCAATACTGGCGATGCACCAAAAACAACTGCTCCAATAACGACTGAAGCGGCTCCTACTGTAAATTTGCGAATTCCGTATCGTTGTTTTCTATCCAACTGATTATGCTTCATCTTTCTTCCTTTCATTTTCAAAAATAAAGCGCTTTCTTTTTTGATTAAAATTTTTAGTCATCTGACTAAATGACAAAAATTACTTTTTCACGAATGGTTACACTCGCTCTTTCAAATTTTCTCTCACTTAACGATCAACAATCTATCATCATGCCATCGTTAACTAGAGTCTCCTACTCCTTTCAAATTTTATCTTATTCTCATTATATAATAAATTTCTCTATTTTAAGATAGATAAATATAGAACAGATTTTACTTTCAGTTTTAGAAATATAAAATTGGACATTTGAAACTACTTTCGGATGCTTTGGATTTTTCTAACATAAAATTGCTTCATTCAGTTGAATCGTTTTTTTAATGAACTTTATCTCAAACTTATACTCAATGAAAATCAAATAGCAAACTAGGAAGCTAGCCGCAGGTTGCTCAAAACACCGTTTTGAGGTTGTGGATAGAACTGACGAAGTCAGTAACACATATACGGTAAGGCGAAGCTGACGTGGTTTGAATTTGATTTTCGAAGAGTATTAACTATTTGACTCCTGATTTATCTAGATCAAAAAGGCCGTAACTAGTTCTAGTCACGACCCTTTCTAATATAAGATCAAATTTCTCTATGAATTTCGTTGGTTTTAACTATTTCATTGATCTTCTTTTTTCTTACCCATGGCAAACATACCTAGGAGCATGCCTACAAATCCTAAAGAGGCAAGAGGAGCAACATCTTCACTTCCTGTTTCAGGAAGGAGATGCTGGCGAGCAGCAGGAGCTTGATAAGTACGATCTTGTGCCATAGCCTGAACGACAACTGACTGTTCTCCCTTATACTCTGAGATCTCATGAACAGCAGCTTCAGCACTGTTTACACCACCCGCAAAAGCTGAGATATCTGAACTAACAGCCTCTACCGCATTAGTGCCACCTTCATAGGCTGGAAGTTCTGAACTTGCTGCTTCTACTCCATTCACGCCACCTGTGTACTCTGGAACTTCTAACTTAGCGGCCTCTACTCCATTCACGCCACCTGTGTATTCTGGAGAATCTAACTTAGCGGCCTCTACTCCATTCACGCCACCTATGTATTCTGGAACTTCTAACTTAGCGGCTTCTACTCCATTGACGCTACCTGCATACTCTGGAACTTCTAACTTAGCAGACTCTACTCCGTTGACGCCACCTGTGTATTCTGGAACTTCTAACTTAGCAGACTCTACTCCGTTGACACCACCTGTGTATTCTGGAGTTTCTAACTTAGCGGCCTCCACTCCATTCACACCACCTGTATACTCCGGAATTTCTGACTTAGCTGATTCTACTGCATTGACGCCACCTGTATACTCCGGAATTTCTGACTTAGCTGATTCTACTGCATTGACGCCACCCTCAAATTCTGGGCTTTCTGATGTAGTTGCTTCCTCACCATTGACACCACCTTCAAAGGCTGAAGTGTCCGACTTAGCTGATTCTACTGCATTCACACCGCCTTCGAACTCTGGACTTTCTGCCTTAGCTCCTTCCTCACCATTGACACCACCTTCGAAGGCTGAAGTGTCTGACTTAGCTGATTCTACTGCATTCACACCACCTTCAAAGGCTGGGCTTTCTGATGTAGTTGCTTCCTCACCATTGACGCCACCTTCAAAAGCTGGAACGTCATGAATGACAGACTCCCCTTTTGAGCTTTCTACTAGACTACCTTCTGGAACTTCATGGATCGCTGCTTCCTCGCCGTTCACACCACCTTCGAAGTCCAGAATCTCATGAATGGCTGCTTCAGCACCATTGACACCGCCTTCAAATTCTGGGACTTCATGAATAGTTCCCGGTGGATTTTCTTCGACCTCTATTTCTGGAACTTCATGAATAGCGGCTACTTCGCCGTTCACACCACCTGAGAAGTCTGGCACATCATGAACGGCTGCTTCCTCACCGTTGATGCCACCTTCAAAGGCTGGATCCTCATGAACTGTACCTTCACCATTGACTGCACCTGTAAATTCTGGGACTTCATGGATTTCTGCTTTTGCTCCATTTTTACCACCAGGAACTCCTGCACCTTCAAGACTTACAGGTAAATTATGCATGCTCTCAATTGCACCGTCAATGATTTCTGTAATTTCTTGACCAATATCTTCCTTGTTAACTGCGAAAAGCAATGTTTTTGTATCGTATTGCGTCAAGAAAGTTGCAAAATTACCATTTGCCAGTTTAAGAACTGGTGGCCGATTCACCAATACTTCAGAATCAAATTCTAAAGCAATGACATTTTTGCTCATCTCCACAGCATTTTTCACAGTTGCTTTTGTTGGAGAAATTCTATCCTTGCTCAAGAAATCCCAGTTGAATTTCTTATAAGACAAGGTGTATTCATTTTGAGTGGCAGTCGCATGCTCATAAAGCAAGCCAAATTCACCATTTCCAAGATCTTGCAAGGAGTTATAAGCAAATTTACCACTTTGAATTGGATTGTGCTTGAGCCAAGTCAAATCTCCGTTAGCTTCCACTTGTGCCAAGTGTACCAAACCATTGTAACGTCCTGGACCACCTGCGTTGCTGAGAACGATATATTCCTTACCATTTTGTACAGTGTGAATAGCAGACATTTGAACGTAGACATCTTTGACATCCGCATAGCGCTTCACATCTTTTTCCCAAGTTGCTCCGCCATCCTTACTTGTTGCAACCTGCAAATCTCCTGTCAATCCACGCATGAAGAGTTTGAGGTCTCCATTATTCAACTGAACAACAGTTGACTCAGTATTTTGAGCACCTGGATTATTCATGGTTGAAGAGTGAATTGTTTGGTTGCCTACTGGACGGTTATCATTGACCGCTTCACCTGCTTGCCAAGTTTCACCATGGTCATCCGAGTAAATGACGCGTGAAGACTGGGATCCACTTAGGTAGGATACGTTATTTGTCGTATAGACTGGGATAACCAGACGTCCTTTGTGAGGTCCTGAATGCAAGGCAATACCTGTACCAGGTCCAGTACCTAAGAAATGCATCCAATCCTTACGAATTCCATATGTAATATCTTTTGGTGCAGACCAAGTTTTACCATCGTCATCACTATAAGACATCCAGAGATAGTTGGTATTTGAAACTCTAAAGATATTCTTGTCACTATAATCAAAGTAGACATTACCAATCAGTTCTTCACCTTTATACAAATCCCCCTTATCACTATAGGCTGGCTTCTTAGGATCAACTACAACACGGTATTCTGTCTTTCTATTTTCAGGGTCGAAGACTTCACCATTTTCACGAATTGTATAACGTCCTGCATCACCTTGTTTGTACAAGACTTGGTATACCTTGTCCCCAATTTGTTCATAGGCTTGTGGTGCTTTTCCTGGAAGAGAAAATACAGCCTTACCTTCAAGGAACATATCATAAATTGAAAAGATTCTCTTAGTTTTCGGATCTTGGACTAGGGCCATGTCAATGTTGACTGGTGATGGCCATTCTGGATTCTTAGCATTCTCATTATCACGAGGATTTGAGATGACAATTCTATCTCCCCATGTTTTGCCCTTATCATCACTACGACGAACAACCATACCGATATCACCCCAGTCAGAGTGATGCAAGCGTCTCTCATCTGCACCAGCAATCAAGGTTCCTTTATCAGTTTTCAGCAGGGCTGGAATACGGTAGCTTGCAATACCATCTTTATTTGGCTTGCGGTTCTCACCACCTTCAAAAACGTCCAGTTTATCAGTAACTTCTGCTCCTTCAGGAAGTTTCTTCTCCAACTCTCCTCTTTCAAAAAGTTGGCTACGTTTTTTAACTTCTTCTGGTGAAAGGGTACGATCATAAACAGTTAGATTACGGACTTTAAGATTAGCGCCCCAGAAGTTTTTGCCTGTGCGTTTCGTTGTACCGATTTGCACATGGTTGACATCTGGCATGTCTTGGATGAAACGACCAGACTGAGGACTTGTGCGCGACAAGACACCATTTACATAGACACGAACTTGACCTTTTGGTTGGTCTGCATTTGGTCTTTCAACTGTGAAGGTTACAGAGTTCCACTCACCTGGCTTAATTTTCAAAGGAGCAGTTTTATAATCACCATAGAATTGGTTTCCATTTGCATCACGACCTTCAACGATAGCTGTGTTATCAAGGATGGCCATAGTGAAATACTCATTTACTTTGGTGTCACTAGAAACTGAGAAAAGGTTGTAAAAACGTGGAGCAGATGCATCTGGCTTAAACTCCATATGAATGGTCGCATTTTGAAGTTTTTTAAGCTTATCTAGTTCCTCTTTCATGTCAACTCTTTGACCGTTTGAAGGATTGGTTTCAACATCTTCCTTCTCTATAACAGTATTGGCATTTTCCAACTCTCTTGCATAAAAGTCACGCGGAATGTTTCCAACTTCGTCTTCACTCTCTGTAGCTGGAGTTTCGTTTGATGCTTCTGTTTCTGTTGGTTTTTCAGACCCTGGGTTTGCTTGCAACTCTTCACGGCTCACTTCTGTTCCACTATTATTTACTGTGGTTACTTGGCCTGCAGGTTCCTTATCTAAATTAGCTAGACTTCCTGTCTCTACTTCCTTAGACAATTCTGGCAAAGATTGCCCCGCTGTTTCACCATTCGTTGATGGCGCCTCTTGAGCCAAAGCCGGTGCAGCACCAAAAACAACCGCTCCAATCACTACTGAAGCTGCTCCAACTGCAAATTTCCGAATTCCATATCTCTGTTTTCTATTAAAATCTCTCTGATTCATGTGTTCCCTTCCGTTATTTTTAAAAAAATAAAGCGCTTTCTTTTTTGCTTAAAATTTTTAGCCTTTCAGACTAGCTGCAAATAAGAAACTGTATTATTGAATGAAATTGCCATTCTTTGTAGATGAAATGCTGTTGCTCTTTTATAAATTCCATGTTAAAAGATTCGCAACTAGCTATACTCCTTTCACATTTTATCTTAATCATATTATATAATAAATATTCTAAATTTTAGACTTTATAATCTATAATAGATTCTACTTTCAAAGATATTTAGAAGTTTCAAACTACCTGAAACTACTTTCTCATTATCTGGGTCACATAAAGAAAAACCTGTAGTTTATTCGAAACTACAGAGCTTTTTTTCAATTTTTAGTGACCAAGATAGGTAAAGGGGATCTCACTACCACACAACCAATTGTAAACTTGATCATTGACATGAACATTCATGGCCTCATGAGCGTATTCAGGCATGATACGATAACTCTTTTCACAAGTCAAACGGTTGTAAATAGCAAACTGAGTGATTGGATAGCAAACATCATCATCAAGCCCAGTAATCATTCGAACTTCCCCCTTAATGCGATGGGCAAGATTTTTTACATCGATATAGGCGAGCGTCTCCATAATCTGCTCTTCTGTCTCATGGAATGGATCATGGAACTTAAAATAACGAAAGAGTTCATCATAGGCTTCGCTGGTATTTCCAATCTCGAGTACCCGTCTAAAGTCTGATAAGAATGGATAAATAGCAACTGTACGCTTGATACGTAGATTTAGCCCCGCAGCCACTAGAGCTAGTGCCCCTCCTTGAGAAGCTCCATAGCTTGCTAATTGCCCCTCATCCACTTGTGGGAAACTAGCGACAATTTCAATCAACTGATAGATATCTAGATAGACATCTTTATAGAAGAGTTGCTCTTTTCCTTCTACTGCACCACGAATGATTTGGCCCTTAACTGTATTTCCGAGTGGTGAGCGTAAGCCATCTTGTGAGTATCCAGATTGTCCACGAACATCCATCGATACGACACCATAACCAGCTACTGTAAAGGCTAGCATATCTGTCCAATCCCAGCAACGTCCCATATAACCATGGAAGTGGAAAATGACCGGTACTTTCTTTTCTGATTTTGGTAAGACTATACGCGCATAAACAAGACCATCACGGGTACCTTTAAAGGTTAACTCATAACACTTCACATTTGGAATATGAAAGTTTCGTTCTTCTAGTTGGTAATCTGGCAGGACCGAAACCTTATCAATCTCCCCATCCCAAAAATCATCAAAATCATGAGGAACTTCATCCCTTCCTTTGTATGTTTTCATTTCTTCTATTAGTGCTGGATTTCTCATAAAACCCTCCTTAATTTTGTAACCGTTACCATAACTCTAGCACATATAGGTATGCTTTGCAAGATGGATTTTTAAATAGAAAGTGATTTTAATTTTGAAGATTCATAAAAGCTTATCTGAAAGTAGTTTTATCTATTCCATTCTGTCTAGATTCAATACACTTTCAAGGAAAACAGCTTCTTTGATCTCTCATCCAATTGTCATTGAAGACTAATCTTATACTCTTCGAAAATCTCTTCAAACTACGTCAGCTTTATCTGCAACCTCAAAGCCGTGCTTTGAGCAACCTGCGGCTAGCTTCCTAGTTTGCTCTTTGATTTTCATTGAGTATTAGCATGTTCTCGGGTATATAGTTGTCTATCTTTAAACTAGTTTTTTTACAAAAATAAAAAAGTTTCATAATCTTAATAGAATTGTTCTATCAAGATTACAAAACTCTTTCTTATTTCAACTCTTTTTTATAGCGTTCCAACTCTGCTTGGTTTGCCCAAACATAGTGACCTGGACGAATTTCTACCATAGAAGGCTTATCAGTTTCATAATCATGTTGATCTGGATCATAGACTTTCAAAACTTTTTTACGTTCCAAGATTGGGTCTGGAATAGGAACAGCTGATAGAAGTGCTTGCGTGTATGGATGAACTGGATTGTTAAACAATTCTTCAGTTTCAGCCACTTCAACAATGACACCCTTATAAATTACCGCAATACGATCAGAAATGAAACGAACTACTGACAAATCGTGGGCGATAAAGAGATAAGTCAATCCTAATTCTTTTTGGAATTTCTTGAGCAAGTTCAAAACTTGAGCACGAACAGAAACGTCCAAGGCTGAAATTGGCTCATCCGCAATAACGAAGTCAGGTTGCATAACTAAGGCACGGGCAATCCCGATACGTTGACGTTGTCCACCTGAGAACTCATGTGGGTAACGTGTCAAGTGTTCAGCCAAAAGTCCCACTTCACGAATGATATTTTGAACTTTTTCTTTTCTTTCTTCTTCATCTTTAAACAAATGATAGTTATAAAGACCTTCAGAAATGATATAGTCAACCGTTGCACGTTCATTCAAACTTGCAGCAGGGTCTTGGAAAATCATTTGAATACGACGAATTAATTCTGAAGCTTGTTCACGTGATTTTTTACCATTAATTTTTTGACCTTCAAAGATGATATCACCTTTGCTAGTATCATTAAGACCGATAATAGCACGACCAATTGTTGTCTTACCACTACCAGACTCTCCAACAAGTGAGAAAGTTTCTCCTTTGTTGATAAAGAAGTTCGCATTTTTAACAGCGACAAACTTTTTGCTTCCTTCACCGAAGGAAATTTCTAAGTCTTTAATTTCTACTAATTTTTCAGACATTTCCTTCCTCCTAGTCCTCAAGATGTGTAAAGCCCATCTTTTCACGAATCTTGTCGTGTAAATCTGCAATCACCGATGGTTTTTCAACTTTTGGAGCTTGTTCATGAAGCAACCATGTCTTAGCCCAATGAGTATCAGATACTGCAAACTGAGGTGCTTTTTCCTCAAAGTCAATCTTCATAGCATAATCTGAACGAAGAGCAAAAGCATCTCCCTTCAATTCAGTATAAAGCGATGGAGGTGTTCCAGGGATTGAGTACAATTCACCTTTGTCATCCGCAAGTTGAGGCAAGCTCGACAAGAGGCTCCATGTATATGGATGACGTGGGTCGTAGAAGATTTCTTCAACAGTACCATACTCGATGATTTCACCAGCATACATAACCGCAACTTTATCAGCGATACTTGCTACTACACCTAGGTCGTGGGTGATAAAGATTGTTGTAAAGTGGTATTCGTGTTGAAGTGACTTCAACAAATCAATAATCTGTGCCTGAATGGTCACGTCAAGAGCTGTTGTCGGCTCATCACAGATAAGAATGTCTGGACGACAGGCAAGAGCAATCGCAATAACAATACGTTGACGCATTCCCCCAGAATATTGGAATGGATACTCGTCAAAACGTTTCTCAGAATCTGGAATACCAACTTTATTCATATAGTCAATAGCCATCTCTTTAGCTTCTTGAGCAGTCTTGCCTTGGTGTTTAACAATAACTTCTGTGATTTGACTTCCGATTGTCTTGATTGGGTCTAGACTGGTCATCGGATCTTGGAAGATAGTTGCAATCTTCGCACCACGAATACTTTCCCATTCTTTATGAGAAGATAAGGCTGTCAAATCTTGTCCACGGTAATTAATACTACCTTGTGCAATGCGACCATTTTCTTCCAACATTCCTGTGAATGTTTTTGTCAAAACTGATTTACCTGAGCCTGACTCCCCAACTAAGGCGAGGACCTCTCCCTCAATCAAATCGATGGAGACACCTCGAATAGCTGTCAAAATCTTGTCACGAACATCAAATTCCACGACAATATCTTGAGCAGTCAAAATTACATTTTTTCCTTTTATCATGTCTACTCCTATCTATGTGTACGTGGATCACTAGCATCTGCTAGGTTTTGACCAACAACGAACAGTGACAAGGATACCAAGACCAATGTAGTCAATGGAATCCAGAAGAGGTATGCATTGGTTGTTACGTTTTGAGAATAATCTGAAATCAAACGTCCCAAGCTAGGAACTGTAATCGGCAATCCAAGACCAAAGAATGAAAGGAAAGCTTCATATGAGATAAAGGCTGGGAGCATTTGCGACGTACTCGTAACAATAACAGATACCAATTGGGGCATAATGTTTTTTACAATAATTTTGTAACTTGGTGTTCCCAAAGTTCGTGAAGCAAGGTTATACTCTAAATCACGGTAACGTAACATTTGGATACGAATTGAATGGGCAACACTAATCCAAGTGGTTACACTCATGGCAAAGATCAAATTCCAGAAACCTGCACCGATAGAGTAAGTCAAAACAATAACGATCAAAAGTGATGGGATATTGTTGATAACGTTGTAGACTTCCATCATGATACGGTCAACTGATTTTGAGATTCCCCAAATTCCACCAATAACAACACCGATAAAAAGGTTGACAAAGGTCGCAATGACAGAAATCAAGATAGAGTTACGAGCTCCAAACCAGACACCATCAAAGAGAGATTTACCATTACTATCTGTACCAAACCAATACTCAGCATTTGGTTTAATGTAACGAGCGCTAAAATCATTTACCTTACTTACATCATTGAAGTCAAAATCAGAGAACATTGGGTAAATGAAACTCATCAAAACAATTGCAATCAAGATACCTAGCATGATTACTGTTGATTTCTTCTTCAAAAACTGTCTAAAGACAGAACCCCAGTATGAGTAGGCAGGAGCATCAATTGCTTCAGAGGCATAATCATCACGTTTTACAAACTGAAATTTTTCATTACTAATTGTAGACATTATTTGCCTCCTTTCTCTGTCAATTTAATACGTGGGTCAATAATGGTCATCCAAATATCTCCAATAAGGTTTGAGAAGATTGAAATACAAGTGAAGATAAAGACGAGACCAACTACCATATTATTGTTTGAAGCCTTTACAGAGTCGATCAACATTTTACCCATACCTGGGAAGGCGAAGACTGTTTCAGTAAGAGTTGCTCCACCAATAACACCAATGATAGAACCTGGGATACCAGAAACGAGTGGTACCATAGCATTTTTAAAGATGTGCTTATCAGAAATTTCTTTCTCAGACAAACCTTTAGCACGAGCAAAACGAACGAAATCTTGTGATTGCAAGTCAATCATATAACGGCGAATCCAAATTGCCATAGTAGGTGCTCCTAGCAAGCCCAGAATCACTGCAGGAAGGACATAAGAACGCCAATCACCAGCACCCAAGATTGGGAATGAGTCTGGGAAGCCGATTGAAGAACCAATCAAACGAATAATATAGACTAGGGCAATCGTTGGAAGAGCCAACAAGAAAGTTAGAGTCCCTGTAGAGAAACTATCGATCCAAGTGTTTTTGAAACGAGCCATTGCTGAACCAAGAGGAATCGCAATCGCATATGAAATCGCAAGACCAATCAAACCAGTGATAGCAGAACTTGCAATCATAGATGGGTACTGATAGTTGCTCTCAGTAGCTGTATATGGATCATCTTTACCGTAGTTGGCTACTTCACGAGCATCAGCTTGACTCGGAGATTTATAAGTTCTTGAGTAAATATTAACTGATGATGTTTTCTTACCAGTTGGGAATTGAACTTCAGAAGTCTTGGTTTGTCCTTGTCCTTGTGTAATAACTTGAAGAACAGGAGTATTGGCATAAGTTGGATAAGAATCTCCTAGGTTCAAGTTGACAAAGTTTTGGTGAACAAATGGGAACTGACTATTGAAGTACAAGAGGTATTTATGTTTAGTACCTGAACCCACAAGAGACCAACCAATAGCAGGGTCATTCTCAAAGCGCAAATAACGCTCTAAGTTAGGATTCTCAGGATCTTGTATCTTGTTTGTATGGTCAATATCAAGCAAGTTTGCATAGAATTTGAACACACGCTCAAAAATAGGAATTTCACGTGTAGCGTAGAATTGTCCACTCTCTGTAAACTCACCTAGAGTCCAACCATTCCCAAGTTGTTGGATATATTTTTCATAGATTGCTTTATTTGTATCATTTGCATCTACTGTAACAGAAGAGTCAATGCTACTAGCTTTTTCCTGCAACTCTTTCGTATCGTAATATTCGATATAACCCATACGCTCAAAGACAGTATTTTCATAGTTATCTCGTTTATCAGCTGTTGTCGCAATTTTATTGTAGTTAGTATCTTGTTTGAAGATCAACTTCCGTGGAACCATCGTATAGATGATTGTGTAAATCAAGGTCGTTACTAAGAAAATAGAAACCAACGACCGCAAGATACGCATAAAAACATATTTTTTCATATTATTTCCTTTAAAATCCCAAAAGAACCTTCTCCTTTAGGAGAGAAAGTTCTGATGAGCATTATTTATTTCACATGACTCGCTAACTCTTTTTGAGCTTTTTCGTTTGATTCAGCTTTTTCTTTGAGCCATTTTTCACGAGCTTCTTTGTACTCTTTGGTTGTTACAGTGTTAGCTTGCAATTTAAGGTACTTGAAGTATACATCTGAACCTTTATCACCAGATTGAGTGTAAGAGGCTGAGAATGGTACTACACGAGAAATAACTGGTGCTGCTCCTGAAGATGACATAGCTGGAAGGAAGAGTGAGCTATCTGTTAACCAAGCTTGAGCTGCTGCATATTTCTCATAACGTTTGTTAAGGTCACTTGTTTCATTACCAGCTTCTTCAAGCAACTTGTCGTAGTCCTTCAAACCAACTTGGGTAACTGCTGGATTTGATGGATTATCATAACCCATGTAAGTCTTTGTTTGCTCGCTGTTACTTGTTTGCAAAATATCAAGGTAAGTTGATGGGTCTTGATAGTCTGGGTTCCATCCAACAGCACCTGAAAGATCCCAGTCTTCAGCTGCTGCATTCGGAGCATAGTAAGTGATGTTAAATGATTCATCTTTTGTTACTTGTTGAATGTCGATGACTACATTTTCTTCACCAAGAACTTTTTCAACAGATTGTTTGAAGGACTGGATACGAGCAATGTAGCTCTTAGCAGTTTGGTCAACTGGAATATCCAAGTGAATTGGAAATTTCACGCCATCTGCTTCCAAAGCCTTCTTAGCTTTAGCAAATTCTGCTTTCGCTTTATCAGCATTGTAAAGACCATCTTGGCCATCTGCAAAGTTTACATCTTTCCACTCATCACCATAAGAAACAACCTTCTCAGTTACCAAGTCACCAAATGTTTTTTCACCTGCAGAAACGAAGTCTGGTTTTACAAATAGGTTACGCACAGCAAGCGCTGCCCCATCTTCACCATTCAGCTGAGCAGAGTATGATGTCCGATCAAATGCAAAGTTCAAAGCTTGACGGAAATCTTTGTTGAGAAGGGCTTTCTTAGTAGAAGTCTTTTCTTCGTCAGTTGTTTTTGATGTATATTTATAGCTTTGACGGTCAATATTAACACCCAAACCAGCAATACCAGCTCCTTGTGGAGTATAGTAAATATTGTCTTTGTATGTTTCTGCTATTTTAGAATAATTTGAACTTGTTGGGAAGAGACGGGCGTAACTGTATGCACCACTTGTAAAGTTACGCTCAAGTGACTCTTGGTCTGAACCATCATAGAATGCAAGCGTCACAGTATCTATGTGAACATTATCTTTATCCCAATATTGCTCATTCTTCACAAACTCAACAGAAGATTTAGCAGTCAACCCTTTAAGCAAGAAAGGACCATTGTAAAGCAATGATGTTGGATCTGTTGATTTACCAAAGTCTGAGCCTTTTGATTTTTCAAACTCTGCATTCAAAGGCCAGAAGATTGAGTAAGACATTTTAGAGTTCCAGTATGGCTCTGGTTTGTTCAAAGTGTATTGAAGAGTGTAATCATCAACAGCTTTTACACCAACAGTTGAAAAGTCAGTTGAGTTCCCAGCCACATAATCTGCCAGACCTTTTACAGAACCTTGAGCAAGATACAATGCTTCTGATTTTTTGTCAGCTGCGTGTTTCAAACCTGTAACAAAGTCATTAGCAGTTACTTCTGCATATTCTTCACCATCAGATGTGAGCCATTTTACACCTTTACGAATCTTATAAGTGTATGTCAATCCATCTTGAGAAACTGACCAGTCTTCAGCGACTGCTGGAGTCAAGTTGCCATATTGGTCATTTGTAAAGAGTCCGTCAATACCATTTGAAGTGACAGCTTTAGTACTTTGTTTACTAGAGATAAGGTAGTCCAATGTTTCTGGATCAGCAGTGTATACATAACCATATGCTTTTGGTGCTTCAGCATTTGATGATTTTGAAGAACCACAAGCTGCGAGAACGCCTGTTGCGAGTAGGGCAACCCCTGCTACCGCAAAAATCCGACTTTTTTTCATGTTTAGTTAACTCCTCTATTAAAATTAATGAGATACTGTTAATTATACCACACTTCCTTTCAAAAGTAAACGAATTTTCAGAATATTTTGTCGCATGCCTTTTGAAAGCAGGAAAACTTACATTTTCAGAAAAGAAACTATTGACGAGATTTAATTTAAAAGGTATAATAATAAAAGTTAAGGCGGTATAGCCAAGTGGTAAGGCACGGCTCTGCAAAAGCTTGATCGTCGGTTCAAATCCGTCTACCGCCTCTATATTATCAAAGACTCCTACAGGAGTCTTTTCTTTTTAACTATTAGAAAAGCTTTATCAGTTCTGCTCTGATAAAGCTTTTGTTTTATTCTGTTTCTTCTTCTGATTCAAGTTCTTGAATTTGAACCTTAAGCTTGGTTACACGTCCATTTTTGACCTTATCATTAGTTAGGGTGATATGCTTATTGCTACTTTCTAACTCATAGCTAAGTTTTTCTGATGTTGGAATAGTTCCCACACCGGTCAAATAGTAACCAGCGATTGTATCTACATCATCACTTTCAAGTTCAACATCAAAGTAAGCATTAAAGTCATTTAAATTCATTGTCCCTTGGACGATATAGGTATCTTCGCCAATTGTATGAACATAAACTTCAGCTCGGTCAGTTTCATCATCAATTTCACCGACAATCTCCTCAAGGAGATCCTCCAGCGTAACTAGACCAGCCATACCTCCATACTCATCCAGAAGGATAGCCATCTGTCTTTGAGTATTTCTAAACTCTTTTAATAAATCATCCACAAAAATAGTTTCAGGTACAAAGAGTGGATCTTGTAAGATTCGCTTCCAGACAATATTGTCAAACCCGCTGGCAAAGGCTTCTTTAAGGAGACTCTTAGTATGAATCAATCCAATAACATTGTCCTTATCCCCATCATAAACAGGAATCCGAGAAAAATTCTGTTTTAAGATACTTTGGATAATGGTTTGAGTGTCATCCTGAATATCTACCATGAAAGCATCGGTTCGAGGAACCATGACTTCACGTGCCATGAGCTCGTCTAGCGAGAAAATCCCTTGTAACATTTCAATTTCATCAGCATCCAAGGTTTCTTCACTTTTAGACAACATGTACTCAATCTCATCACGAGTCATTTTTTCATCTGCATCGTCAAATGTCATCGGTGTCAATTGACTCAAGAGATTAGTTGATGCTGAGAGCATCCAAACGAAGGGACTCACAATCTTACCAAGTCCAATAATAAACGGTACTGTTCTGATAGCCAAGGCATCCTTAAGATTTAGAGCAATTCGCTTAGGATAAAGCTCACCAAAAACAATAGAAATATAGGTCAAGAAAGCTAATGATAAGAAGCTAGCTACCGCATAGGCAGTTTCGCTATTTCCCATCCAAGAGGCGATTAACTCTCCAAGTGAATCTGCTAGTTTAGCCCCTGACAAGATCGTAATTAAGGTGATACCAACTTGAATGGTTGATAAAAAGTGATTGGGGTTTTCAAGTATCTTTAGTAAACGGATATAGCGTTTATCTCCCTCTTCAGCTTTTTGCTCAACACGTGAACGACTAAGTGAAACCATGGCCATTTCTGTTGCAGAGAAAAAGGCATTTAAAAAGGTCAAAACAACTAATAAAACAAATTGCAGTAACAAATCCTGACTGCTCGGGTCTTCCATTTTCCTTCTCCTAAAAAGTATAATTGAAACCATTATACCATATTTTCCAATTTCTACACATTAATTTTCAATTTCTATGATAAAGGGGCGCTGAATAGAGAGCCGCAATCCAAGTCTCGACGCCCTAGTTCAAGCCTTGTGAATCTTCAAAAAAGCTCTTTAAAATCAGAAGAGCAAAAAACAAGCAATCGTTTCTACAGTTCATGACTAATAAAAAACGAGGTTGGGATTTTTCCTCAACCTCTTGATCAATTAGTTATTTTTTGTGACTGTGACCTCACCTGTTCGGTAATCTAACTGAATTCCCTTTTGGACATTTGGAATAACGACATTAAACTCCAACTCCCCATCAGAGGACTTGGCTTCAATCTGCGATGCGGACGGCACCAAATCTTCCTCAGACGCATAGAGCAACGTCACACGGTAACGCACTCGTTTGTTTTGATCTAGGGCTTTTCGAACCAGACTTTCATAATAGTTTTGGCCTGTCGAATCTTCTGCACGCGCTTGGTTGGCCCAAGCTGTCTGTACGGCAATGTTTTTAGGATTGCTAGTAGAAGCATCAAAGCCATCTAAACCACCGATTAAGGCATAGCCCAACAAATGCCCTCTATCGACCGCATGGTTGTAACTTCCCTTTAGATTCTTAACCTGATGCCAACCCGCAGGCGTCCAAGATGTTGAACCATTGCCAGTTTCTTCACGGTCCTTGTACTGTCTGGTCGCTTTTGACATGATTGCATTCGCTACTGTGGGAACTGTCTCTCCTCCTACAGTCTTTGTTTTATTATCCGCATAGGGTTTACTTGAAACCTTGGCGTCTAGATTGGTTTTATTGTTATTGACGATAAAGGCTCCTGCGCTATTCCACTCTAGAGTGCCCTTAATTTGTTTTTTAACTGAATCGGTCAGTACACTTTCAGCCAGTTCTTGACTTGGAGTATCAGACGACTGTGATTTTTGTTTTACTCGTGTTTGTGGTGCAGTGTTGGAAGACTGCATTTGTTTAATATAGTAGCTTCCTGCTGACAAGAGCAAAAAGAGCAAGAGGCCAATTAGAGCCTGCCTTGTTTTTTTATTCATATTTTCTCCTTGTACTCTTCGAAAATCTCTTCAAACCACGTCAGCTTCCATCTGCAACCTCAAAACGGTGTTTTGAGCAACCTGCGGCTCTCTTCCTAGTTTGCTCTTTGATTTTCATTGAGTATTACATTCAATTTCTAGAAAAAAGCTGGGACAAAAGTCCTAGTCTCTCAATTGTCTTTGGATTGTCGAGCAAGACGCAGTGGTTGAGTGGGCTCTACTACGCTGATTTCATCAGCTTTTACAGCCCTACTCAACTGTGCGGAGGTGGGACGACGAAATCGAATTCTAACGAATTACCGATTTCTGTCCCACTCTCTATTTTCCTGTAAATTTTGCGATGAGTTCTTGCCATTTTGCTGGTGCTAAAATAGCCCAAGGATCTTGACCTTTTCCTAGAATACCATAGCCAATCATCAAACCAATAGCAAGAGCTAAGACTCCTAGTAGTAATACTACAATTACTAAGATTAAGCGACGTAAGACATATTTGGATTGTTTATTCATCTTCATCAGCTTCCACACTTACCCGTTCAATCTTAGCTCCTAACTGGGCTAATTTTTCATGAAAACGGTAGTAACCTCTATCTAAATGGACAAGCTTTCCTACAACTGTTTCGCCTTCAGCTACCAAGCCTGTCAAAATCAAGGCTGCACTGGCACGTAAGTCTGTCGATAGAACTTCTGCACCTTGGAGAGGCTGTCCTCCGACGATACGGGCTGTATCACGGATGATTTCAGAGTGCAAGCCCATACGACGCATTTCCTCTAAATGTTGAAAACGATTCTCAAATACAGTTTCTACCATAGTTGACTCACCTTGAGCAACGGTCATTAGAGCAGTGAACTGCGCTTGCATATCTGTCGGAAATCCTGGATGTGGAAGTGTCTTAACATGAACAGCCTTTAATTTTTCACGTTGAGAACGAATACGAATTCCTTCGTCCTCATCGATGACTTCAACACCCATTTCCTGTAATTTAGCAATCAAGGGACGATTATGTTCCCAGATAGCATCCAGAATCAAGACATCTCCACCTGTAATGGCAGCTGCTACCATGAAGGTCCCTGCTTCAATACGGTCTTGCACAACATTGTGGGTTGCACCGTGTAGTTGCTCAACACCAGTAATGGTAATAGTTTCTGTTCCTGCCCCCTTAACTTTGGCACCCATTTTATTTAGGAGAACAGCCAAGTCGACAATCTCAGGTTCACGCGCAGCATTTTCAATGACTGTAACGCCGTTAGCAAGAGTTGCTGCCATCATCAAGTTTTGAGTAGCACCTACACTTGGAAAGTCCATGTAGATATGTGCACCGTGCAAGCGTTCCGCCTTAGCTTCAATATAACCTGCCGTCTGAGTAATCTCAGCCCCCATTGCTTCGAGTCCTTTAAGGTGGAGGTCTATCGGACGACTACCGATCGTACAGCCACCTGGCATAGAAACTTTAGCATGTCCCACACGAGCCAAGATTGGCCCCAATACTACAATAGAAGCACGCATCTTGCTGACATATTTATAGGGAGCTTCTTCTGTGATATCACCGGTTGCATCAACTTCAACAATATGTGCTTCTTGATCAAAGTCTACTTTCGCATTTAATCCACGAACCACCTGATTCATGGTAAAAACATCCGATAAAATAGGAACATTTTTTAAGACTGTTTTTCCTTCACTTGCTAAAATAGTTGCTGCAAGCAGTGGCAAAACTGCATTTTTTGCGCCCTCGATGGTAACACTTCCAACCAAACGATTATCGCCACCTTGAACTACAATTTTTTCCATAGAGTATTTTCCTTCACTTACAATTTTAGAATAGTGTTCTAACTGCTTCTTGCCAAAGTTGGTAGAGATTTAGGAAAAAGGAACTAATCAGATATCCTAAACCGATACTACACAATACTACCAAGAGTCGAACCTTCTTCGCATTATCCTTTGTCACCTTCAAAATTTGATCCCATCTGACCAAATCTTTCAAGAGCTGAAAGACTAGGTAGACAAAAAACATATGACTACTAAGGGTAAAAAACAATTGAATCATTTGCCTATTATACCATCTTCTTTTTTTCTAAGCTAGTTTAGGGATTCGCCTACTGTTTAGGGATTGTTTTTCAAATAGTCAATCGCATCTTGAAGCGTTTTGACTGGAACGATTTTCATGTCTGTTTTAATCATTTGAGCTGCTTCTAGAGCTGTGTCATAATTACTCTTGGCATTTGGATTTGCTTTTTTAGCTTCTTCAGTTACTGGATTGTTAGGAGCAAAGAATACAGTTGCTCCTTTCTTAGCTGCGGCCACAACCTTTTTATCAATTCCACCAATATCACCAACATTCCCATCTCTGTCGATACTTCCTGTACCAGCAATGATGCGTCCATTTCGAAGAGTGGGATCTGCAATTTGCGTATAGATGGATAGACTAAACATCATCCCAGCACTAGGACCACCAATGCCTGCAGTTGAAAACTTGATTGGCACATCACTAGATACTTCTGTGCGGTCAATCAAGCCGATTCCGATACCATTCTTCCCATTTTCTAGAGTAATGATCTTTCCTTCGGCAGTTTTGACTTTTCCATCCTCCTCATAAGTAACCTTCACCTGATCACCTAGAGTTTGAGAATTAACGTAGTCAACCATCTCCTTGGAACTCTCAAAAGTCTTATCATTCACAGCTGTCACGGTGTCAGCAATATTAAGAACTCCCTTGAAAGTCGAGTTATCTGTTACAGTCAAAACATAGACACCCAGATATTTGAGCTCAATTTCCTTACCCGCCGTCTTCAGACCTTGATATTTGGCCATATTTTGCGAAGTTTCCATGTAAAACTGGTTGATTCGCATAAATTCTGCATCTGACGAACCACCCGTCATTTCTTTGGCACTATGTATATCCGTGAAAGGTGTTAGCCAGGCATAAAACAAGTCAACCATTCTGGCGTGCTTAACTCCAACCGTCACAAATTGGTAGGAACCTTCCTCTTGGTCAGGTTGGTTATTAACTTGTAAAACCTTTCGAATATCTTCAGAAGTTCCTGGCACCTCTATATAATATGGCAGGGGCACCGTAAAAGCTATAAAAGTGATAATGAGCCCAATAATGAGATATAGGGGCCATCTAGTTTTTTTCTTCATTGTTTAACTCCTCTAGGACAGCATTTGGTACATACTCACTGATATCTTGACCAAATTTCAATAGTTCTCTCACAGCTGAAGAGCTGATGTGAACATGCTCTGGCCGACTGTGGAGATAGATTGTCTCCATTTCTCCCGCTAATTTATGGTTGTAAAAATCAAAACTAGCTTCATACTGAAGATCCGTAGCATTGCGTAAACCACGCACTAAGATCTCTGCACCTAATCTTCTAGCAACATCAACGACTAATTCATCGTGAGAAGCTATGACTTTGACATTGTTGAGATGTGCTACTGCTTTTTCAACAGTTTTCTTTCGGCTCTCTATCGGTAAAAATCCCGTTTTATGGGGATTATAAAAAATCCCTACATACAATTGATCAAAGAGCTTACTTGCACGCTCAATAAGATCCAAATGTCCATTGGTCATCGGATCAAAGGAACCTGTAAATAGCCCAATCTTATCTGACATAAACCGTCACCTTACTAATCCCATATATTTTTTCCTTCCAGATACCCAAACAAGCAATTTCTTCTGGAAGTTCTACTGATTTATCGGTCTCACAAACCACCATGACATCTTCTGAAAAAAGATTTCTCTCTGCCATTTTTTCAATATCGGACACGATTTGTTCTTTTGCATAGGGAGGGTCCAAAAAAACAAGATCAAAGACACCATCCACTTGCTCCAATGCGCGACTGGATTCCATTTTCAATAATTGAAATTTAGAGGTTTCCTTGGTCATCCGAATATTTTCTGCGACTATATTCTGGGCTCGGCGATCCTTCTCAACTAGGACAGCGCTAGACATCCCTCTTGAAACTGCTTCAATGGATAACCCCCCGCTACCAGCATAGAGATCTAGCACACGCCCGCCTTCAAAGTAAGGGCCAATCATATTGAAAATAGCGCCCCTAACCTTGTCTGATGTTGGCCTTGTCGTTTTACCGTCCAGCGTCTTTAAAGGACGCCCACCGTAGATTCCTGATACGATTTTCATAACGTCTATTATACCAAATTCTTATCAAAAAAAGAAAATCGAACCTTACGGCTCGATTGATTAAAGAATATTTTCGTAAGTATCTCTCACTTCTTGCGGCCAAACACTGGTTTGGACTTCACCGATGTGCTTCTTACGAAGCAGGAACATAGCCATACGAGATTGGCCAATTCCTCCACCGATTGTCAATGGGAAGAGTCCATTTAGAAGAGCCTTATGCCATTCTAAGGTTAAACGGTCTTCGTCTCCTGTGATAGCTACTTGACGACGGAGAGTGTCTTCATCGACACGAATGCCCATTGAAGACAATTCAAAGGCTGCACCCAAATTATCATTCCAAACAAGGATGTCCCCATTCAAGCCATGATAGCCATTTTCAGACTCAGTTGTCCAGTCATCATAGTCTGGTGCACGTCCGTCATGAGGTTTTCCATCTGACAATTCTCCACCGATACCAATTAGGAAGACCGCACCGAACTCCTTACAGATAGCATTTTCACGTTCTTTTGGTGTCAAGTCTGGGTAGCGTTCTACCAATTCTTCTGTATGGATAAAGGTAATTTGCTTAGGCAAAATGGACTCAATATCATAGCGTGCTTCTACTGCTAACTCTGTCAAACGAATAGCCTTATAAATCTTTTCTACTGTTTCTTTAAGATAGGCAAGATTGCGTTGCCCATTAGGAATGACCTTTTCCCAGTCCCACTGGTCCACATAGACTGAGTGAGTCGCATCTAGCGAGTCTTCGTCTGGACGAAGGGCCTTCATGTGAACAAAGAGGCCTTCACCCTCGCCAAAACCAAAACGAGCTAAGGTATGGCGTTTCCACTTAGCAAGGGAATGCACCACTTCATAGGTTTCATCCGGGATTTGCAAAACCTTAACAGAAACTGGATGTTCAATCCCTGAAAGGTTATCCTGCATCCCATCACCAACCTTACTCAAGATTGGTCCTTGCACTTCTACAACTTCTAATTTATCTTTCAAATACTGGGTAAAGGTATTTTTTACAAAGGAAATTTCTTCCTGTTGATGGATAAAACTTTTCTTCATACATCTCTCCTTTTGAATAATAAGATGATTATACCCTTTTGCCAGTAAAAATAAAAGTAAAAATTAAAAAAAGAGCTCATTTGAGCTCTAAAAGTATTAATCGTCACTTCCAAAGATACGCAAGAAGCTAAGGAAGAGGTTAATAAAGTCAAGATAGAGGCTAAGTGCTAATGAAATTGCCCAACCTGTAGCGACTTGACCATTTGATTCTTCATAAACATAGCGAATCTTTTGGTTATCCCAGGCAATCAAACCTGCAAAAACAAGAACCATGACAATACTGATAATGTAATCGAATAGACCACTGTTTAAGAATATATTAACAATCATAGCCAAGATGAGACCTACCAAGGCTCCAATCAAAGCACGTCCGATACCACTCAAGTCCTTTTTAATTACAACTCCAATAATAGCCATGACAAAGAAGAGAGCTGCGCTGGAAATAAAGGCCGTTAGAACCGTTCCTGGTAGATAGAGCGACACGATGAAACTCAGTGAAAAACCGTTCACTACTGAATAGATGAGAAACATCGGAAGAGCTGCTGGGCTATTTTTATAAGCCATATTGCTTGCTGCAATTACAAGAGCAACTTCAACTACTCCTGTTACGATTAACCATATGCGGGCGTTAAACATCAACTGAACAAGAAGGTCTTGGAAGGTCGTTAACATTAAGGCTGAAACAAGTGCAGATAAGGCGATCCCAATCCCTACAAAAGCATAAACTTTTGCATAAAATTGATTCAAACCTGAACGTTCTTGAATAATTGTTTGATTCATATCTTTTTCTCCTTATGAAATCTTTTTACTGATTATAACAAAAATTAAATCATTTAACTCAAATAAAACATGAGTATGCCTGCCGCAATGGCGACATTGAGGCTTTCCGCTTGCCCTTTCATGCTGATGTGGACCAATCGGTCTGCCTGGTCTGTCATGAATGGGCTAATGCCTTGACCTTCATTCCCCATGACTAAGACAAAATCTTCTAACCGAGCCAGTTCACGATAATCTTTAGAGTTCTGGGACAAGGTGGTTGCTAGAATTGGTAAACCGCTCTTTTTAGCTTGTTCCACAAACCCTTCGACAGACATGCGATAAATCGGCAAATGGAAATGACTGCCTTGCATGGAGCGAAGCGTTTTGAGGCTATAGATATCTGCTGACTTGCTGGAAACGATGACTCCAGAAAAACCTGCTGCATCTGCCGTCCGAATCATGGTCCCAACATTTCCAGGATCCTGCACATCTTCTAAAAAGAGATACTTTCCTTGGCTCAAATCTGGTAACTGCTCATCCTCCTTTTGAACAATGGCAACAATACCCTGAGGAGTTTGAGAATCTGCTAAATCGAGCAAGATTTCTTCTGTCACAAGGACAGTCTGAGGATAGTCTACTAATTTTTCACCATACTCTGCGAGAGCAAAAATTTTCTCAATCTTTGCACCTGCTTGAATAGCTTCTTCAAACAGATGCCATCCCTCAATCAGATAAGAGGTTTTCCGATATTTTTTTTGATGTAATTTCTTGGCATTTTTTACCACAGAATTGGCTTTAGAGGTTATAATAGTCATAGAAATATTATAACACAATCAAGGAGGTTTGGTATGCAAAAGGTTAAAATGATCGCCCAAGGTCGCGTCCAAGGAGTGGGCTTTCGCTGGGGTGTCTATACCCTAGCTCTAGAACTAGGTGGCATTACGGGTCGTGTCTGGAATAACGATGACGGAACCGTTGAAATTCTTGCTCAAGCAGAATCTTCAGCCATCATGGCCAAGTTTATCCAAGAGATTCGAAAAGGCCCTACCCCATTCTCTAAAGTAACCTATCTTGATGTTCAATTGAGTAACTTTCCATCTTATTCAGACTTCAAAGTCGCAAATTAGGTCTCTAGAACTATTGTATATTTTCCAAAAAAACAGTAGAATAGAAAGGTATAATTTTTAAAGAAGGAATAAAAACAGTGAAATCAATTAAACGAATCGCTCTCTCAGTCATGGGAGTGGCTATGCTATTAGTCTTGACAGGTTGTGTCCAGGTTGATAAATCAACAGGACTCCCAACTGGTCCCGTTTGGGATTTCTTGGGTGCTCCAATGGGAGAAGCTATCAAATACTTCGCTAATGATCAAGGTCTCGGTTTCGGTGTTGGGATCATCATCGTAACCATTATCGTTCGCTTGATTATCCTCCCACTTGGTATCTACCAATCATGGAAAGCAACGCTTCACTCTGAGAAGATGAATGCTCTCAAGCATGTTCTTGAACCACATCAGACTCGTCTGAAAGAAGCAACGACTCAAGAAGAAAAATTAGAAGCTCAACAAGCTCTCTTTGCTGCTCAAAAAGAGCACGGCATCAGCATGTTTGGCGGCGTGGGATGTTTCCCTATTCTCATTCAAATGCCTTTCTTCTCTGCTATCTACTTTGCTGCCCAACATACTGAAGGAGTTGCCCAAGCAAGCTACCTAGGAATTCCTCTAGGCTCACCTAGTATGATTTTGGTTGCCTTTGCTGGTATCCTTTACTATCTTCAATCACTCCTTTCTTTACATGGAGTTGAGGATGAAACTCAAAGAGAACAAATCAAGAAGATGCTCTATATGAGCCCTCTCATGATTGTCGTGTTCTCTGTCTTCTCACCAGCCAGCGTTACACTTTACTGGGTTGTCGGTGGTTTCATGATGATTCTTCAACAATTTATCATCAACTACATCGTTCGTCCAAAACTTCGTAAAAAAGTACGTGAAGAATATGCCAAGAATCCACCAAAAGCAAGTAAAACTTCAGCTACTCGTAAAGATGTCACACCTGAACCAGTCTCAGCTATCGCAACTTCTAACAAGAAGAAAAACAAAAAACGCAATTCTGGCAAACAACATTCTAGATAAAGCTACGTGTATTATCCAATAATTAAAAAACGAATGAATGACAAATAGTTTTCATGAACTAGGTATCATTCATTCGTTTTTATTATCTACTTTCACATCTTAATTTATTTAAATCCTATAACAACAAATTAGTAAGTAAATCACTTTGATTTAATACAATTGAGAGTCATTAAAACTTCTGCTCCCTCGTCTCTATTCCTCAGTTCGACTTGGCCTTTATGCAGTTTTGCAACTCTACATACAAAACTAAGTCCAATACCATAATGTTGCTCTTTAAACGATCTAGCTTTATCCATACGATAAAAGAGCTTCCCATAATTATTTAAAACTTCTTCTGGAAATTCAGAGCCATTATTCCATATACCTATTTTTAATTCTTTTCCCTCTTGCTCTACTCTAATTTTAATTTTAGGATTCTGTTTATCTGCGTACTCCAAAGCATTTGTTAAAATATTTTGTATTGCACGAATCAGAAGAGATGGATTTATATAATAGCTTTCAGTTCCTTTCAAATTTTGTTCAAAAGAAAACTTCATCTGATTTTTTATCAAAAAAGAGACTTCTTTCTCTAATTCATTGATAAAATCTGAAGAAGAATACTCCGTCCAACCTGTCTCATCATCATAGTAAGTTTTAGAATAATGAATCAACTGATTAAAATAATCAAGCAAGCGTTGACTAGCATGAACTATATCTGCTAAACATTCTTTAGACTGCTCATCTTTAGTGGACGTGTGCAAAAATTCTGCATTCCCTTTGATGATAGTTAAAGGTGTCTTCAAATCATGAGACACTGCTGAAACCTGAAACATCAAATCTTCTTTCTGTTGCTTCTCATCATCTAATAGCTGTCGAATACGATCTTGCATCACAATAATTCGATTTCCAGTCTCACGAAATTCCTTAACTGTTAATCTTTCTGTACATTCGCTTTCTAGCCACATACTCTTTTCATAAATCAAATTCATTTCATAACTTAGTTTTTTCAACAATTTACCAATGTGATAACTTATTAGAATAATCAATAAAACACAAATATATATCCATGATGACACATTGAAAAAAATTGATTGAACATCATTATTTTTAAGAGGTTTTCCATCCTCCATTATTTGTATGGATACAGAAGCTAAGGGAATAAGATAGGCCATTAATAAGCCAAGACTAAACTGCCAAATAATTCTCCAACAGGTTTCTCGAATTAATTGTCTAAAACTTTTGATTCTACCCATTGATAACCTCCACCGTACAAGGTTTTAATCGGATTTAATTGATAAGGTTTCAGCTTTTGACGAATTTGATAAATATACTCTGAAACCGAACGTAAAAGAGCTTCTGAACTTTGTGGATATAGATAATTATAAATTTCCTCAATTGAGTATATTTTATTTGGGTGACTTGCTAGAAGGCTGACAATATCAAATTCCCTTCTTGTCAAGGCAATCTTATCATTCTTTATAAATAGTTCCTTACTATCCGTATATAGTATAAGCTTCCCAATCTTTATTTGATGAACAGTTCCTTTAGTCCGTTCTTCACGACGTAGGTGCATTTTAACACGTGCTAAAAGCTCTGGCATACTAAAGGGCTTCATAATATAATCATCAGCTCCTGCATTGATTCCAGCCACCAAATCTTCATCCATATCCTTAGCAGTTATAAAACAGATAGGAACAGTTATCTGATCGCGAATCATCTGACAGATTTCTAAACCACTAACAGGCATCATAATATCTAACAAAATCAAGTCAAATTCTGTAAAATCACAAAGATCAATCTCTTCTATGTTATTTCGTATGACTACTTCATACTTTTCATACTCTAGTACCTTTTTTATTAGGCGAAGAATATCAAGATCATCATCTACCACTAAAATTTTATAAGCCATAACTCACGCTCCTAAATTATATTATATCATTAACTGAGAAAAAGACAGGATATCCCCTGTCTTTAGCGTACATTTCTTTCTCTAAGTATCAGTGTAGCAACTACAAAAACAATTAATAACCATACTATTTGTATCTCTAAGCCTTGCCACACTGGATAATAAAGCGACAAGGGATGGGTATAAAAACAATTCATACTAGCTAGTAATGGTAAATTTCTAAAAAAAGAACTGAATTGTAGTAGCATTTGTCCCAACCCCAATAAAAGGGATAAACTTATTCCCAAAATTAAGATAAAAGACTGGGAAATAAATACAAAAATACCACTTAAAAGAGAGAAGGTTAAAATAGAAATACAAACTGGAAATAGGATTGTTAGAACATGTTTAATATTGCTCAAAAGATTGATATTGTAGTATCCTTGGGCAATTAGTATACACACTGATATTACAGCTACCAATAATACAAGTTCCACACATAACACAATAGCTAGTTTACATATTATAAATTTCAAACGGTTTGGACAGGTAAGAAAACTGGTACGAAGGCTAGAACCTGTAAATTCTTGACCTATAAATAGTACAGCTAGACTAATAAAACCTGCCTGTCCTAAATAGAGACTTTGCAGTAGCTGTTCCAAAACAAAGTGTAGGGTCAACTGGTCTGGCTTACTATTTAAAAAAATAACCATCGCCGGAACACAAAGTAACAGAGCACCTATAATCAACCAGTGCCAAGGATTCATCATAAACTTGAGATACTCACTTTTAAGTTGCTCTTTCAACTTACTCACCTCCTCCGATATCTGACTGAAGTAATCGGTAGATTGCTAAAGCCAAGAATGAGAAGTTCCAACAAAGTAAAAGCAAAATATTTTGTAAACTATTCTGTTCTAACATTTGAGGAGATGTAGCAATCAGTCCATAGCTCAATGAAACTGGCAGAAATTTTGCAATTGATATATGGTCGGCTAAGAATGTTCCTAAATTGTAGACTTGAGGAAGCAAAAACAATAGGGGAACAAGGGCTTTTTTAAATGTTAAAGCTAGAACATAGGCTAAAAGCCCCAACAAGGTCCAAGCTATACTGTCCAAAAACATATAGAACCAAACTGTCCCATTTAGTGAAAAAAGCAATAAACCATCTTGTCCTAAAACATAATGTGTCATGTTAATCGTCAGAAATATTGATATGAAGGAAATGACAAAAGAAAATGCCAGCCAAATTAATGTCTTTGAAACTAGGAGAGTAATTCGACTCGTATTCGAGAGGAGGCTTGTGCGAATAGCAGAGCCTTTATACTCTTCAGCTCCGTAGATTGAGCCTAAGATAATCATAAAAAAAATGCCAACTAGAGTAACATCAAATCCTAAAAATTCAATAGGTGGAATAGCTTCTACTAACTCTGGGGTTGTCTCTGGTGTAGCATGGATACCAACTGAAACAATTTGAGATGCACCAACATTTGCTAAAAACGTTTGAAATACTAGTATCAAGAATAGTACAATATGAGTAGCTCTCTTATAAAGTAATTTCAAGATTTCAGAATGAAGAGAGTAAATAAGTCCCATATCACTTTCCTCCCTCTGTTAAACTAAAGAAGACTTCTTCTAGTGAAGAAAGATTTTTCATCACTTCTTGTAAAGTCCCTTTTATAAGAACTTTGCCTTTATTTATGATGACCACATCATCTGTTACTGCTTCCACTTCCGATAATATATGAGAGGATAGTAAGACTGTCTTCCCTTCTTGAGCCTGTTTTTTTATAAACTCTCTAAACCAACGAATTCCTCTTGGATCCAACCCATTTGTCGGTTCATCCAATATCAGATACTGAGGATTCCCTAATAAAGCTGTTGCAATTCCCAAGCGTTGTCCTTCTCCTAATGATAATTTCCCAATTTTAGATTTTTTCTTATGACTAATATCCACCATATCCAAGACTTGCTCAATTCGCTGACTGGATATCCCATTACTAGCAGCAACAATTTTCAAATGTTGATAAACAGTCCGATCATCAGGAGCTCCGACACTGTCAAATGAAGCTCCTACAGTCTTTAGAGGAAATTTTAATTCCTTATAAGTTTGATCTCCAATTTTGGTAAGACCAGATGTTGCTTTGTCTAATCCTAATAAGATACGTAAGGTTGAACTTTTACCAGCTCCATTTGGACCCAGGAAAGCAGTCACTCTACCTGCTTTTGCTTCAAAAGAAATATCTTTTAAAATTTGAGTTTGACCATATGACTTACATAGATTTTTAATGGTAATACTTTGTTCCATGATGTTCTCCTATTCAATTTGTTGTATCAATTTAAACAAGTATATATTAACCAATAATTTTCGGATTTTTTTCAGAATTTTAAATCTTTGTAAAATCTGTACTGTCATATAACTCATAAAAATTTTATTTTGTTTAATTTAGTCTTATCTATATTTATTTGTGTAAACTTAAAAGCCCGATGTTTCCATCAGGCTTCTTTTTTATCCATGTACACGTTTCATATAGTCTTGATAGCTTTCTGTGTCCATTAGTTCCTTAGCATTCTTGACGCGATCTGCTGTTGGAGGTTTAACTCCTTCAAGGGAATATGGAATCCCAAGTTCACGCCACTTGAACTCACCCATGGTGTGGTAAGGCAAGATTTCAAACTTATCAACATTTTTGAGAGTTTTTACAAACTTACCAAGCTCAATCAAATCTTCATCGCGGTCTGTCAATCCAGGTACAAGAACGTGACGAATCCAAACAGGTTTACCGATTTCTGACAAGTATTGAGCACAAGCCAAGATGTTTTTATTTGTTTGGCTGGTTACAATCTTGTGTTGTGCTTCGTTGATTTCCTTGATATCAAGGAGAACCAAGTCTGTCACGGCCATTAACTTGTTGAACTTTTCTAAATAGCGTGGTTTGTTACGGAATGGAAGGGCACAAGTATCCAAGGTGCAGTGGATACCTTTTTCCTTTGCCTTAGTAAAGAGGGCAATCAAGAAATCAATCTGCAAGAGGGCTTCTCCTCCACTGACTGTGATACCCCCCTTGTCACCCCAGAAACCACGATAACGAAGCGCTTCTTCTAGAACATCATCTACTGTTCGTACACGAGATTTATTGGTTTCCATAGCCCAAGTATCTGGGTTATGGCAATATTGGCAACGCATCTGACAGCCTTGCAAAAAGACAATAAAACGAATCCCAGGGCCATCTACCGCCCCAAAACTCTCTGTCGAATGCACCATTCCTGTCACTTGTCCATAGTCAATTATTTCCTCAGACATATCGTTACCTTCCTTGAAAACGTTTTATAGTCTTTATTATACCATGACTGAAAAGAAAAACCACAGATTTTGCCTATTTTTTAGAAAACAATCTGTTTTTCACTTTCAACTTTCATGATTTTCAAAATATTTATTAATCCTTGTCAAAATCAAACCCATAGAGAGTCGCAAAATAATCCTCTGGTCGCTCTGCTCGGCGGATCAAGCGTGCTCCACCGTCCTCTGTATAGAGAATTTCTGCCGAACGAAGCTTGGCATTGTACTGGTAGCCCATAGAGAAGCCATGCGCACCTGTATCATGAATGACTAACAAATCACCAATTTCTGTTTGAGGTAGTTCACGATTAACTGCAAACTTATCGTTGTTTTCACAAAGAGAACCAACAACATCAACCACTTCAGTCTGACCATTAGGATGCATCATATTGGTGATGTGGTGATAGGCACCATACATAGCTGGTCTCATCAGGTTGACAGCTGACGCATCTACTCCTAGATAAGTACGATAGGTTTTCTTTTTATGAGTAACTCTTGTAACGAGAATGCCATGAGGTGCCAACATAAAACGTCCTAGTTCTGTAAAGATCTTAACCTGACCAAGGCCTGCTGGTGTCAAAACCTCTTCATAAACCTGACGAACTCCCTCACCAATCAAAGCAATGTCATTAGGTTCTTGATCTGGGCGATAGTTAACCCCGATACCTCCAGAAAGATTGATAAAGTCCAGTGAAATACCTAACTTTTCCTTGATTTCTACTGCCAATTCAAAGAGCTGACGTGCTAATTCTGGATAGTAGAGATGGGTCACTGTATTTGACGCTAGGAAGGAATGAATCCCAAAGGTTTTAGCTCCCTTTTCTTTCAAGATTGCAAAGGCTTCAAAAAGCTGTTCCTTAGTCATCCCGAACTTAGCTTCACCAGGATTATCCATAATGTCCGTACCCAGTTCAAATACGCCACCAGGATTGTACCGGCAAGAGATAATCTCAGGGATGCCTGCTGCACGTTCCAAATGCTCGATATCTTCAAAGGCATCTAAATTAATCGTCGCACCTAATTCACGGGCATAGGCATATTCTCTATCTGGAGTATTATTAGATGAGAACATCATATCGGAACCTGCAAATCCTAGTTTATGACTCATTAAGAGTTCGACATAACTAGAACAATCCACTCCACATCCTTCTTCTTGCAAAATCTTCAAGATAGCTGGTGTTGGGGTTGCTTTAACTGCGAAGTATTCTTTAAAGCCCTTATTCCAAGAAAAGGCTTTGTTTACTGCGCGTGCTTTCTCACGAATCCCTTTTTCATCGTAAAGATGGAATGGGGTTGGAAACTTCTCAACAATCTTTTCTAAGGTATCACGTTTAATAAATGGTGTTTTCATAGGACTCCTTCATATTCATTATCAAAGAAAGGCTGGGACGAAAGTTCCAACCTTTGTATTTCAAGTCAATTCTTATTTTTCTGTATCGAAGATATTTCCAACTTCAACAGCAATTTGTTGGTTCTTCACATCAATATTTGTGACTCTCAAGAGTGACTTGTAGTCGAACTGTTGTTCACGGTCTTCCTGTGCATTATCAGCAAAGACAGCTACACCAGCCAACTCTGAATCAAATTCTGCCAAGAGGCTAATCATCCCGTTAATGGTTCCTCCACCCTTCAAGAAGTCATCGACAATCAAGACACGGCTTCCTGCCTTAAGGCTACGTTTTGAAAGAAACATTTTTTCAATACGGTCACTTGAACCTGAAACATAGTTGACACTAACAGTTGAACCCTCAGTAATTTTCAAGTCACGACGGACAATGACAAATGGTACATTGAGAACGTTTGCTACCGCATTTGCAAGTGGAACCCCTTTGGTAGCCACAGTCATAACGGCATCAATCTTTTGATCCATGAAGCTCTTAGCAATAATGCGACCGATATTTTTCAAAATAGCTGGAGTGCTCAATAGGTCAGATAAATAAATGTAGCCACCCGGAAGAATACGGTCACTCTCTGAAAGTTTATCACGAAGCTCTTCGATAATCGTTTTAGACTCAAGGGTAGAGATCGATGGTGTAAAAATAACACCACCACCAGCACCTGTCACCGTTTGAATATGACCGATTTCAATTTCTTCGAAAGCACGTTTAATGATGACGATATCTTCAGAAATAGACGATTTGGCAGATTCATACTTTTCCGCAAAGGTGTTGAGACTGGTTAATTTGTATGGATTGTTAATCAAGTAATTGGAAATGACAACCATCCGATCACTTCTTCTTAATTTCATTATATTTTTACCATTCTTTTTTATTTAGTCTTTTTCTCATTATATCACACTAAAGCAAAAAAACGAACTTTATTGCCTAAATAAAGTTCATTTTTTTAGTTTCTAGTCTAATTTCGGCTTGTAGAAGGAACGATTGTCCATAGCAAAGACTTTATTGGTCATTTCTCCCTCATCAACAAGGGCCAGAGCTGTTGTCATCATCATCATGCTGGCATCCAAATTATCAATCATATGAATAATTTCTGCTTCCATCACTCGAGGACGAACTGGACTACCATACTCAAGGAGACCATGGTGACTGAGAATGACATGGCGAAGAAGTACAACTTCTTCTCTGGTATCATCAATGCCAAGTTCCATTACCGCTTTAGTAATTTCGCTATCAATCAGAGCGATATGACCGATAAGATTTCCTCTTACTGTGTACTCTGTCTGGTCAGGACCTGTCAACTCAATAACCTTGGCCAGGTCATGCAACATAATCCCCGCGTAGAGCAAGCTCTTATTGAGCTGAGGATAAATATCTGCAATTGCTTCTGCTAAACGAACCATAGTGGCAGTATGATAAGCAAGCCCTGTTTCAAAAGCATGATGGTTGGTCTTAGCAGCCGGATAGGAGTAGAATTCCTTGTCATACTTGGTGTAGAGATTCCGAACAATTCGCTGCCAAATTGGATTTTCAATTTTAAAAATCATCTGCGCCATATACTCACGAATCTCTTTGGCATCTACTGGAGATTTAACCTTGAAGTCCGCTGGGTCATTTGGTTCGCCAGGTTGTGGTAAGCGAAGGGTGATTTGATTAACCTGAGGCGTATTGTTGTACACTTCACGACGACCTTGCATATGGACTACTTTCCCTGCTGTAAAGGTTTCAACATTGTGGGGTTGAGCATCCCAGAGCTTCCCTTCGATTTCTCCACTATCATCTTGGAAGGTGAAGGCTAGGTAGTTTTTCCCAGCACGTGTCTGTCTCAGGTCAGCTGACTTGATCAGGTAAAAGCCTTCAAAAAGCTCATCTTTCTTCATGTGACTAATCTTCATATTCTTCCTCATCTTCTTGGAATTGGAGCAAATCAAGCGCAGGCTCACCTTCTGATAACTCAATGTGACGAAGCGTTCGCTCGATAGCTGTAGTACGACGGTTTAATAAATCATCAATATTGCCAGAGGCATGTTGGAGATGTTTTTGTGCCTTGACCAGAATCCCACCAAACTTGCCAAATTCGGTTTTGACACTAGCTAGGGTTTTACTAATATGGTCGGCACTTTTTTGAATGTTTAGAGTCTTGAAACCAACTGATAGGGAGTTAAGAAGAGCCGACAAGGTACTTGGACCTGCAACGATAATTTGCTCCTCCCGTCTCAAATCATCAAAGAAAATCGGATTTCGAACAATTTCCGAATAGAGTCCTTCTGTCGGAACAAACAAGACTCCAAAATTGGTTGTCCGAGGTGGCGCCAAGTACTTACTCTTAATATCCTTAGCAAAACGCTTGACGCTTGCTAGGAGAGACTTACGACAACGCTCAATCTCGTCCTTGTCACCTGCTTCATAGGCTTCTTCCAGACGGTAATAATCTGCCAGTGGAAACTTAGAATCAATCGGTAGATAGACATATTCCTGGTCACCTTGTCCAGGTAACTTGATGGCGTATTCCACACGTTCACTAGAGTTTTCAACTGTTGCAAATTCTCGTTCATACTGGGCAGGTGTCATGATATCTTCAATGATCTGTCCCAGTTGTAGTTCTCCTAGAATTCCTCGCGTTTTAGTTCCAGAAAGAACTTTATTTAGCGCACCGACATCTCGTGCAACAGATTGCATTTCTCCAAGGCCACGATTGACAGATTCCAGTTGCTTGGAAACTGTCTCAAAAGAGGCCTGCAAGCGTTTCTGCAAGGTCTTTTCTAGCTTTTCCTCAACCGTTTGGCGCATCTGTTCCAAGCGTTGCTCATTTGATTCCTGCAAGGCCTGAAGGCGTTGGTCAGTCTTATCTCTTGTTTGGAGAAGATTCTCATTCATCTCCTGCCTAAGCTGAGTCAAGCCTTGGTGCAATTCAAGTCGCACCTCCTGCAAACGGTCACTAACAGCCACTTCAAGATTTTTTTGGTCAAGCTGACTAGCTTGTCTGGCTTGTTCAAAGCGGTAATCCAACTGGTCTGACAAATGATCTGCCTGATCCTCCAAGCTCTTGGTCAGATATTTCTCCTGCTTATCCTGCCTTTGCCAAATAAGAAAGAGGCCGGCTAGATTAGCAACTAATAAAACAACAAGTAAACTTTCCATCCTACCTCCTGTCTTTGCTATGCAAGACGACCACATAGCCATCTGGGCAATTCACCGACACTTCCCTATCTATATATTCGTTAGAAGCGTAAACTTTCTTAAAGAAAAAATTTTTCTCTGTCAACTCATACTTGGCACCGATAATGGTCAACTGACTATCCCTAACCGGCATAAAGGCCAGATAATCATAGTCCGAACGTGGTTCAAGTTGACTGGTCCCTTCTGGGCAATAGCTAATCAAGTTTTGCCCATCCTCAATCTCTATTTGACGCATATAGGGCGCCAATTTAGGATTGCTAGGCAGAAAGACATTGGCCAGCATATGGTCGATGCGACCACCTAGGGCGCCAAAAATGGTCACTCGAGCTTGAGGATCCTTTTCAAAAACCGTTAACAGTGCTAGTTCCAGATCGGTATCATCCTTCTCTGGCTGAGCTTGGACAAAATGCTGGGCATGTTCTTGAATCAACTGACGTTCTTCTACAGTCACAGAATCAAAATCCCCAACGGCTATAGTAAGAGGAAGTTTTTCCTCCAGTACCCAGAGTGAGCCACGGTCCACACCTACAAAGCAATCAAAATCTGTCCGGTAATGTCCACGATCTCCACCAGCAAAAACTGCAACTTTAGTCCAGTTGTTTTCGGAGAGCTTGCACTCGTTCATTGACATCTCCCTTAAAGACATAAGATCCTGCTACAAAAACTGTTGCACCAGCTTCCTTGGCTTGAGCAATGGTTTGATCATCAATTCCGCCATCGACTTCAATTTCAAAGTTCAAACCTTTTTCCTCGCGAAGGGCCACCAACTCACGAATCTTATCCATGGTTTCTGGCAGAAAGGCTTGTCCACCAAATCCAGGGTTAACCGTCATGACCAAGACTTGATCAACTAAGTGAAGCACGTGCTTGATAGCCTCAACAGGTGTTCCAGGATTGATAACAACCGATGGTTTGACACCTAGAGAACGAATCTTTTGAAGAGCGCCATGGATATGAGGTGTTGCCTCTACGTGAATGCTGATGATATCTGCCCCTGCACGCGCAAAATCTTCTAGATGGTGTTCAGGATTAGAGACCATCAAGTGGCAATCAAAAACCATCTTGCTATGGGGGCGAAGGCTTTCGACCACGCCTGCACCAAAGCTGATTTGTGGCACAAAGTGACCATCCATGATATCGATGTGGGCATATTCTGCCCCAGTTGCTTCTAGGCGTTTAATTTCACGTTCAAAGTTGGCATAATCTGCTGCCAGAATTGACGGAGCAATCTTGTATTGAGACATAGGTTTCTCCTTATTTTGGAATTTTTTTGCTGACTTTTTTATAGGTTTCTCTACGATTTTCAATCTCACTGAGGAATTGTAGATAGTTGTCAAAACGGAAGGTAGCAATGATACCTTCTTCGACAGCTGGTTTCACTGCGCAAGATGGCTCATGGGTATGAGTACAGGTACGGAACTTGCAGTCTCGGCTGACAGAGGAAATCTCTGGAAAGGCCTGGTTGAGGTCTTCTGACGTCGATACTTCATAATCCAGCGATGAAAAACCTGGTGTATCTGCGATTTTCCCACCATTGAGATTGTAAAAACTAACCGCTCGGGTGGTGTGACGACCGCGACCCAGACTGTCTGAGATTTCTCCCGTTTCAAGATTGAGATCTGGTGCGATTTTATTGAGGAGAGTTGACTTTCCAACACCTGTCTGCCCCATAAAGACCGTAACCTTGCCTGTCAACAAGGGTAAAAGTTCTTCTTTACTCGTCACAAAGTCGTAACCAATAGCATCATAGGTTTTCTCGTAAAAATCCAGCTCTCCCCTATCCTCTAACAAGTCCATTTTAGAAATATAGACGATAGGATGAATGTCCTTGTGCTCCAAAAGAACCAAGAAGCGATCCAACAAGTTGCTATTAAAGTCAGGTTCTTTAACGGACATAATGACAACAGCTTGGTCAATATTGACAATGGGTGGACGAACCAGACTATTTTTTCGTTCATGAATTTCCAATATATAGCCTTCTGAATTCTCCTCTGCAGAAAATTCTACCCAATCTCCAACATAGGGTGTATGGCCTTTTTTACGAAAATTCCCACGCGCGCGTGTTTGATAAACTTGACCATCACTTTCCACATAGTAGAAGCCGGCCAAGGCTTTAATGATTTGTCCCTGCATCCTAGAGTCCTTGTCCTTTAAGCGCATCTGCTAGGCTGGCAAACTCTGCCAAACTGAGAGCTTCACCACGTACACTTGGTGACAAGCCTGCCTGGTCCAAAGCCTTGGTCAGCTTGTCCTTGATTTCCTCAGTTTTCCCAAAGTAACCAGTCAAGTTGTTCCACAAGGTCTTGCGACGATGAGTGAAACTAGCCTTGGAAACCTTAAAGAAGAAGTTCTCATCTTCGACCGCAACCGCCGGTTCTGGACGACGCACCATTTTCAGGATAGCTGAGTCCACGTTGGGTGCTGGTACAAAGACCGTACGAGGCACGATAAAGGCAACCTTAGCTGTCATGTAATACTGAACCGCAATGGACAAGCTACCATAAGCCTTGGTATTTGGTTGTGCAGAGATACGATCCGCCACTTCTTTTTGCATCATAACCACAAACTCACTAAAAGGAATGCCACTCTCGATTAAGTGCATGAGAATAGGCGTCGTGATATAGTAAGGCAAGTTTGCTACTACCTTGATTGGTAAATCAGGATTTTTGAAATTCTGGATATGTTGCGCTAGGTCAACTTTTAGAATGTCCTCATTGACTACGGTCACATTGTCAAAATCACGCAAGGTATCTGCTAGGATTGGTACCAAACGGTGGTCAATCTCAAAGGCCATGACTTCAGCTGCACGCTCAGCCAAAAATTCAGTCAAGGCCCCAATACCTGGCCCAATCTCAATGACATTGACCTGGTCATCAACTTCAGCCGTATCCACAATTTTTTGAAGGATATTAGTATCCGTCAAAAAATTTTGCCCAAAGGACTTTTTAAAGGTAAAGCCGTGACGCTCCAGCACTTCCTTGGTCACGCTATAATCTGCAATTCTCATTTATTCTCTTTTCTATTTATTAGCTAAAAATAATATATAAAACCCACATCATTCCTAGTGCCAACAAAATCCAAAACACTAAAAGAACACGAGGCTTGTTCCCTTTTGAATCAGATCCAGTCATATCAAGCACTTTCTTATCTTCTTGGGGGTTCATTTTCTTCAGTTCATCCTGATAAGCATCCGAATCTAGAATATTGTCTTCTGGCAATAATTCTGAAGCATAATAATCAGGAAAGCCCATAGCAAGGCCTATTAAGTTCTTATCCGTTAGAGAAAAATCCAAATCTTTTGGCTGGTTTTCCTGAATAGCTCGGATATTTTTTAACAGTTTATCAGCGGCTACAGACACTTGGTCCATAAAAACTACATCCAAAACATCAAATCCAAGCACATCACCATCTTTTACGTTTACAAGAATATAACGGACAAAGGCATCATAGAGTTTCAAGGCTTGTGGGACATTCTCTTCTAAAAAAGACCGATTTTGGAGGGCGTTTTGCTGGAGTTTTTCAATAGAAAGCAAGATATCTACATTCTGCTCTTGGTAAAACTTTTCTGCTTGCTCTTCATCTTCTTCGAGTTTTTCTGCTGTTTCCCAGAGAGCAATAGGAGCTTTTAAATCTTCTTCATCCCAAAACAATTGCCAAAAATAGGGTATTGTGTAAATTCCCTCTGTTAAAATACGGGCTTCATCTCCGTTTTTTAAGTAAATATAACTTCTATTTGCCATATCATTTCCTTTCAAAATCTTTGAAAAAGGTTAGTGGTTCAAGTGGGATGTAGATAAAACTATAAAGTTTCCAATTTTTCATGCTCAATCGAAAACCTAGTCTTCATTGAAAAAGATGTTTCATAAAAGCACCAAGGGGCGATAACACTACATAACCAGTTTAGCCTTGGTCAGGTCATCATCTGCAATTCTTATTTATTCTCTTTACTAATGTAGTATGCTTCCGGGGTGTAATGATAGAGCAAAACAAATAAGGGAGTCTCAGTAATTCCTTCTAACATTTCTTTTAATACCTCATCTTGATGGATAATCTCTCCTGTTTTAGTGAAATAAACACCTTGTTCCCCATTTCGATTTCGAAGTTCCCAGGCCACATTATTTCCTTGGATAGACGGCAAATAACGTTCCTTTTCTAAAAAATCAAAAAAGTCTTTCACCGTCATATCTTCAGGAACATCAAATTCCATCTCATGAGACAGGACATCATCCCCCATACAGACAGAATCTCTATCAACTTGTATTTTCATTCTTTGTTTAACCGTTAGCTCTGCCTTCTAGTTCCTCACTGAGCTCTTGCATGTCTTTAAAAGCTGTTAGACTAACATAAGCACCCGCTTCATAGTATTCCGTTGGATTAATGGCATAATCAAAAACTTCAATCATGCCTCCTGCTTCTTCTATCATGCCATTCCATTTTTCATCAAAGACCATTCGCAGACGTTTCCAATCAGTAAATACTGGAACAGAATTTCGTCCATCTTTTCCTTCTTTAACTGGTATGTTGAAACTAGAATCTTTTTCCAAGACAAAGGAGCTTCCTTCCTGACTATCGTCCTTAAATTCCGAAGCAGCATCTAAAGGAATTAGGAATTTTGCTTTCGGCATAGCTTCCGAGAAGAACTTATAATAGAGCTTATAAATTACTTCTTCATCTTCTGTCGTCGGGCTATCCAATTGTCCCATCAACAACATCCATCTTACCAGATCAGGATTCATGACAGGAACTTGTATTTCTGGCAAATTAGAATAATCTGGCTTTTGAACCAAAGCCGAGGCACTGATGCTGACTTCCTTGGAATTAAAGATTGCTCCCAAGGCACCATTTAAGTAAAAGGCTGTCCCAAGAAAATTCTCAATCCCTTTTTTATCTTCCGTATTTTCAATCAGTTTTACGACTGAGTTTGGTCGACTATCAATGGTTTCCTTGAATTGGCGATACCAAGATGGCGTCAAAAGCATGATCATGGGATCCGTACAGAGATACCCCTCTTCTCCCCTGTCATAGGTCGTTGAGAAAAGGTAAGGTTCGCCTGTTTTTTCTGAATACACTGCATAAACAGAATCTGCTGCTAACAACTTATCCTTGACAATTTCTGCTAGACGCTCCAACTTGCGGGTGTTAGTTTGATAGCTTTCTTCACTTTCAGTTTCCTGATTTTGACGGCATTTCCATAAAAAGAGGCGTAAAATCTCTACGCTATCATCAAGACTAGATGCCAAATAGTCTTCATTAGTCAATTGACCTTCTTGGATGGCTACAAAAGCACGATAAAGAGCATCTGAATAGCTTGATAATTTTTGCTCTTCCTCAACACCTGAACTAAAGAGCACACTTCCTTTTTTCAATTTATCCAAAGAAGGAAGCCTATCAACCACTAGATGGGCAAGAACTTCATCAGTAAGACTATCTGCATCTTTGTTTTGACTGCTGAGCTTTTTAACCTCTACAGAGCCGAGAGCTTCCATTCCTTGGTCAGGATTGCAAAACTGCAACTGATCCCCAACCTTGAGAGTCCCTTCTAAACTCCCAACAATCAATAATTGATTCGTTTCCTTCATTGGGAACAAATCTAAAATTCCAATACATGCATTGTTTTTAAATTCATCTATTTCATTCTGTGCTTCAGTTATTTCAGTTGCCTCTGCAGTTTCCGTCTTTTTTAAAAAATCAAAGATTCCCATAACTTTTCCTCATTAACTCCACACAAGCCTAATCCCGTGGAGCACTTTTCTAATGCTTGCTATCAAGCCTGATTAAACCGTATATGATTACTTCTATTGTATCATATTCCCCCTACATTTTGGGACGGTTTCTCAATTCTCATACGATTTCATGGCATCTTCAACTTCAGCTAGACTGATGCCAAATAATTCTAAACGCTTGAGAAGTTGTTTACCATTGGAATAACCGATACGAAGATTCTCTCCTAGATATTCTCTGCGTTTTCGGCTGTCTGCTCCAGCTAGAAACCCTAATCGGATCAAGTCACTACGGCTAATATCAAAGTCACTTTCCGCTTCAAACTGCTCTGTGACTTGTTCCAGCGCTGTTTTTAAATCTTCATAACTGCCATGTTCGATTCCTAGGGAACGTCCTCTGGTCTTGGACTTTGGCACTGCCTCATCACGTTTTAGAAAAGCGTGTTGAACTGTTGGAACAGCCGTCATAATCATCCGGCGAATGCGTTCCCCATTAAAGTCAGGATCTGTAAAGACAATCACCCCATGACGTTGGTGTAGACGTTGGATTCGTTCAAGATCTTGCTCATTGATAGCAGAGCCACGAGTCTCATAGGTCTCCACATCAAAATAACGTTTGAGATTGGCCGTATCATCACGCCCTTCGACTACGATGACTTGGGAAATTTTCTTTTTCATAATTTACTTTCCAGTCCAAAAATTCGTTCCGCATTTACACTTGTCGCAGCAGCTAATTCTTCTGTCGATACGCCACGCAAATCTGCAATAAAGTCCACTACATAGCGCGTGTAAGCTGTCTTGTTTTCACGACCACGCTTGGGAACGGGTGCCAAGTAAGGCGCATCTGTCTCCACCAAAATCTTATCCAAAGGTAACTCTTTGGCAGCCTCCTGAATGTCTGTCGCTTTTTTAAAGGTAACCACTCCAGAAAAGGAAATGGTCATACCTAACTCCACAAACTTTTCAGCCCATTCCAGAGAACCTGAGAAGGAGTGCATGATACCACCACGGGGACCGACTCCCTCACTTTTGATAATCTCATAGGTATCTTCTAGCGCATCACGGGTATGGACCACAAAAGGCAAGTCCAGTTCCTTAGATAGCTGAATCTGACGGCGGAAAACTTGCTCCTGCACTTCTTTAGGGGCTGTCATCCAGTGATAGTCCAAACCAATCTCACCCAAGGCTACAACTTTAGGATGTTTTAGCTTGTCCAACAGGTATTTCTCAACGTCTTCTGTATAAGTCCCTGCTTCTGTCGGATGCCAACCAATCGTCGCATAAAGTTGGTTATATTCTTCCACCAATTCTAAGGCACGTTCAATGGTTGGTTTGTCAAAACCAACAATATTCATCCGAGTCACACCCATTTCAGCCGCTAAGGCTATTTCTTCTGCTTCTCTTCCTGAAAATTCTTCCACATTCAAGTGGGTATGTGTATCAAAAATCATGTATATTCCCTCGTTTTTTCTACCTTCTATTATACCAAAAAACTAGTCTCATTCTTATAGGAAAAAATATTTTAAAATCACTCACTTTTTCTTGACGACTTATTTTCATAGCAGTATAATAACTCTTGTTGAAATTTTCAGAAAAGGAAAGAAAATGTTTACGAAATTAAAATATACCTTTATTGGTCGTCCCCTTAAGTCCTTAACTGAAGGCGAGGGAGGACTACTTGGAAAAACACAGGCACTTGCAATGCTCTCAAGCGATGCCCTTTCATCTATCGCCTATGGACCTGAGCAGGTCGTCCTTGTCTTGGCTAGCCTTTCTCCCCTCGCTATTTGGTGGAGTCTTCCTATCGGCATTTTTGTCCTCTTGCTACTTGCTAGTCTAACCATTTCTTACCGACAAATCATTCACGCCTACCCTCAAGGTGGGGGTGCCTATATGGTAACACGAGAAAATCTTTCTCCTGAGCTCGGTTTGATTGCCGGTGGAAGCTTGCTTGTTGACTATATGCTAACAGTAGCCGTATCCGTGGCCGCAGGGGCTGATGCTATCACAGCAGCACTTCCTGCTCTCCATCCCTACAACCTCCACATCTCCATTTTTTTGGTCTGTTTGCTCATGCTTTTGAATCTGCGAGGCTTGAGGGAATCTGCTAGTTCTCTGATGATCCCTGTCTATCTCTTTATCTTTAGCACGGTCTTCCTCTTATTGTTTGGCTTATTCCAACTGTTGACAGGTTCTCTCAGCTATCATGCAACTTCTGCAATTGGTCAAACTGTCCCAAGTCTCTCAATCGTCCTGATTTTAAGAGCCTTTACCAGCGGTTCAGCTTCATTAACCGGGGTTGAAGCAATCTCAAATGCTGTTCCATTTTTCAAAACTCCTAAAGAGAAGAACGCTGCTCAGACACTGACCATCATGTCTCTGATTCTTGGATTTCTATTTGCAGGAATTACCTTCCTAAACTACTGGATGGGAATTACTCCTCAACACGGAGAAACGATCCTTTCACAAATGGCTAGAGGGATTTTAGGGGATTCTGCTCTCGGTCAGGTTGTTTATTATCTCTTCCAATTCTCAACTGCTCTAATCCTAGCCGTTGCTGCAAATACTGGTTTTTCTGCCTTTCCGATGTTGGCTTACAATATGGCTAAAAACAAGTACATGCCCCATCTTTTTATGGAAAAAGGAGACCGCCTTGGTTATTCAAATGGTATTTTGACCTTGGCCTTCGGTGCTATAATCCTTCTGCTCATTTTCAACGGAAATACAGAACGCTTGATCCCTCTTTATACCATTGGAGTTTTCGTACCTTTTGCACTTTCTCAAACAGGAATGATTCGCCACTGGAAAAAAGAAAAAGGCTCTCATTTCTTGAAGTCAGCTTTTGCAAATATCCTCGGAGCCATCATTTGTTACGCTATCGTTCTTATCCTACTCTTCTTCAGACTTGGAGATATCTGGCCCTTCTTCCCAATTATCCTAGTCTTAACCTTCCTCTTCTTGTCCATCCACAGTCATTACCAAAAAGTGGCCAAACAGCTTCGACTTTATGAAGGAATTCAAAAGAAAACCTACGATGGCAATATCGTCCTTGTCTTAGTGGGAAATGTTACCCGAGTCAGTGTTGGAGCGATTAATTACGCTCAAAGCATTGGAGATGAAGTTTTGGCCATGCACATTTCCACCAAGGAAACCGAAGAAAAAGACCAAGAAATCCTCCAAGAATTTGCCGACTACTTCCCAAATATCACTCTAAAAAACATTAATACTAGCTATCGCGATATCATCACTCCTACAGTTCGCTATGTTCGTAAAATCTCTCAAGAAGCCAAGAAAAAGAACTACACAGTTACAGTTCTAGTACCCCAATTTATCCCTAACAAACCTTGGCAAAATATCCTACACAATCAAATGAGCCTCAAATTAAAATATGCTCTCAGATGGCACGAAGATGTCGTCGTTGCCAGCTACTCTTATCATTTGAAAGAATAAAGAAAAGCTCAAAATCAGAAATTCACCTTCTGATTTTGAGCTTTTTTCTATATGCTGTCTTTCCAATACATCTGCTGAAGTTTTTATTCTAAAAAAGGTATTTTGGAAAATTCACTTTTTTAGGCAACAGAAAAGCCAGTAGACTCGAGTTCCTACTGACTTCTTTGTTGAATTCGTTTGGATTATGCAGCCAAAACTTTGCGTCCTTTACGACGACGAGCTGCCAATACGCGACGACCGTTTTTAGTTGACATACGGTTACGGAATCCGTGTTTACGCGCACGACGTAGTTTACTTGGTTGATAAGTACGTTTCACGATGAATACCTCCTCATAGATTTTGTATTCGTTTAGCCGGCTATAAAGTGATCAGTTACTAAACATACTTTACTATTCTATCTGATTCTTTCGCATTTGTCAATAGCTCTGACAAATGTTTCCAGCTTTTTTGCTATGAAAGCCTTATCTACGATACTGCTTCAAGAAACGAGTCATCTTTTCTTGGATTTGGGCTAACTCATCTACGCGTGGCAGATAAACGATACGGAAGTGATCTGGTTCTTTCCAGTTAAAGCCTCGTCCGTGAACCAAAAGTACTTTTTCTTGCTTCAAGAAATCAAGGACAAACTGTTCATCATCATCGATACGGTACATATTGCGATCAATTTTAGGGAAGATATAAAGACCCGCTTTAGGTTTAACCGCAGACAAACCTGGGATATCTTGAATGGCATTATAAATGAAGTTTCTTTGCTCGTAGATACGACCACCTGGTAAGAGTAATTCATCCACCGATTGGTGACCACCTAGTGAAGTTTGAACAACCTGTTGAGCCAAGACGTTGGAACAAAGGCGCATGTTTGAAAGCATGTTGAGACCTTCAATATAGCCCTTTACATGATGTTTAGGTCCAGACAAGACCATCCAACCTACACGGAAACCAGCGATACGGTGAGATTTAGACAAACCATTCATGCTGACACAGAAAAGGTCTGGAGCCAAACTAGCTACTGGTGTGTGGACATTGCCATCCATAACCATACGGTCGTAGATTTCATCCGCAAAGATAATCAAGTCATTTTGACGAGCAATCTCAATAATATCTAACAAGAGTTCTTTGGGATAGAGGGCTCCCGTTGGATTATTTGGATTGATTAAAACGATAGCCTTAGTATTTGAACTAATCTTAGACTTGATATCATCCAGGTCTGGATACCATTCAGCTTCTTCATCACAGACGTAGTGAACGGCATTTCCTCCAGCCAAGCTAACTGCAGCTGTCCAAAGTGGGTAGTCAGGCATTGGAACCAAGACTTCATCGCCATTGTCCAAGAGACCTTGCATGGACATAACAATTAGCTCACTAACACCATTTCCAAGATAGATATCATCAATACCTACATTTGGGAATTTTTTGAGCTGACAGTACTGCATAATAGCTTTGCGGGCTGAAAAGATACCTTTTGAATCTGAATAACCTTCACTATCACGCGCATTCATAATCAAATCATGGATAACCTCATCTGGTGCGGTAAAACCAAACTCAGCTGGGTTCCCTGTATTCAAACGGAGGATTTTTTCTCCATTTGCTCGCATACGCATGGCTTCCTCAAGAACTGGTCCACGAATATCATAAGCCACATGCTCTAATTTGATTGATTTGTTAAATTCTTTCATTTGATTTCCTCAATTCATCAGGATAGTTAATATTATACCACTTGATAGAAAAATCGTAAATCGCCCAGTACTATTCCACAAAAAAACCTTGCTTAACGCAAGGTAAACAGAGCAAGGTCGATTTCTTTCTATTTTTGGGAGAAGAAAGAGAAAAATATGCACCTCTAGTAAGACATACATCTAAATCTAAGGTCTCGCATATAAACTTCGAATCGAAAACGAAGGCATCGTTATGGATGATAGTTGCATGGACTCATGAATTTCTTCCTGTGTCCAGCAAAACGCAAAGAAAAAATAAGTCGACTCAACAAACAACATAGACGATGTCTGGGCTAATTCGAGTCTGTTTGTAAAGAATTTTACCATATCACTGACTTCTTTTCCCTGCCCTGTCACTTAGTATTATACACTAAAACTTTTGCATTTTCAAATAAGTACATATAAAAAGAACTCTTTTTAAAGCGTCACTTAAAAATTTATACTCAATGAAAATCAAAGAGCAAACTAGGAAGCTAGCCGCAGGTTGCTCAAAGCACGGCTTTGAGGTTGCAGATAAAGCTGACGTGGTTTGAATTTGATTTTCGAAGAGTATTAATTGAATATGATTCTGCTTTGGCAATAAAAAAGAGAGAACCAGGTGATTCTCTCAGATTTTACTACTACAAATATCTAGAACGAAATTTAGTTTCGCCAGATTATTTCGCAATTTCAGCCAACATTTTTTCGATATGTTGGATTGATTTTTCGCGGCCAAGCAAGTAGATGGTTTCTGGTAGTTCTGGCCCATGCATCTCACCTGAAACAGCGATACGGATTGGCATGAAGAGGTTCTTCCCTTTGATACCTGTTTCTTTTTGAACTGCTTTGATTTGTGGGAAGATATTTTCCACCACAAACTCGTCGTCTGACATAGACTCAAGTTTTGCCTTAAAGGCCTCAAGTACAGTCGGAACAGTTTCACCAGCCATCACTTCTCGTTCAGCTTCTGTCAATTCTGGGAAGTCTGAGAAGAAAAGATCTGTCAATGGAACGATTTCGTCAACTGACTTCATTTGTGGTTTGTAGAGTTCCACCAATTTTTTAGCCTTGTCTGTCAAACGTCCTGCTTCTTCAAGGAATGGTTTTGCCATTTCAAAAATAGTCTCGAGGTCTGCATTCTTGATATAGTCATTGCTCATCCAATCAAGTTTCTTCTGGTCGAAGGCTGCTGGAGACTTACTAAGACGGTTTTCATCAAAGAGCTTGATAAGTTCTTCACGAGAGAAGATTTCATCTTCCCCGCCAGGGTTCCAGCCAAGAAGAGCGATAAAGTTAAAGACTGCTTCTGGAAGGTAGCCCTTCTTACGGTAATCTTCGATGAACTGAAGTGTATTGGTGTCACGTTTAGACAACTTCTTACCAGTTTCAGAGTTGATAATCAAAGTCATGTGACCGAACTCTGGAGCTTCCCAACCAAGTGCTTCATAAACCATAAGCTGTTTTGGTGTATTAGCAATGTGGTCATCTCCACGGATAACGTGAGAGATTTGCATATCGTGGTCATCGATGACAACGGCAAAGTTGTATGTTGGGTAACCATCTTTCTTTTGGATAACCCAGTCCCCACCGATATTGCCACCTTCAAACTCGATATCACCTTTGACCATGTCATGCCACTTGTAGATACCAGACTCATTCACTGCCAAACGTACAGTTGGGATAATACCTGCTGCTTCACGTTCTGCAACGTAAGCTGCTTTTTCTTCCTCGCTCATACCAAGGTATTCGTTAATGTAACGAGGTGTTTCACCAGCGGCTTCTTGACGTTCACGTTCCGCTGCTAATTCTTCTTCTGTAACGTAAGATTTGTAGGCTTTTCCTTCAGCCAAGAGTTGGTCGATGTATTTTTGATAGAGTTCCAAACGCTCAGACTGGCGGTAGTTTTCATGAGTTTCTGGACTTTCATCCCAATCCATACCTAACCAACGAAGGTTTTCAAGCTGTGAACGTTCTCCATCTTCGACGTGGCGCTTACGGTCAGTATCTTCGATACGGATGATAAAAGTTCCACCATGATGACGTGCGTAAAGGTAGTTAAACAATGCTGTACGGGCATTACCGATGTGTAGTAGTCCTGTTGGACTTGGTGCATAACGCACACGAATATCTTTTGACATATCTTCTCCTATAAAGTCTCTAGGCCTCTGCCTTTTTGCTCTCTATATTATAACACAAGTCTTGCCAGAGTCCAATTTCTCTTTTCAAGAAAAAGCAAAAAGAGTGGTAAAACCACCCTTTTCAGCTCTATTATAGACGAGCATTAAGTTCTTTGCTCAATTCTTCAAATCCTGGTTTACCAAGAAGGGCAAACATGTTACGTTTGTAAGCTTCAACACCCGGTTGGTCAAATGGGTTGATGGCATTCAAGTAACCTGAAAGGGCGATAGCCAATTCGAAGAAGTAGATAGTGTAACCAAGAGTGAAGGCATCTTGCTCAGGAAGAGTTACGTACATGTTTGGTACGTCACCATCAGTGTGGGCAAGAAGAACACCGTCAGTCGCTTTTTTGTTTACGAAGTCAACGTCTTTTCCTTGGAGGTAGCCAAGTCCATCAAGATCTTCTTCCAAAGTAGGGATAATCACGTTCTTACGTGGTTTGTCAACACGGACAACTGTTTCAAACATGATACGAGTTCCTTCTTGGATAAATTGACCCAATGAGTGCAAATCTGTTGAGAAGTTAGCTGAAGTTGGGTAAATACCTTTTTGGTCTTTCCCTTCTGACTCACCAGCCAATTGTTTCCACCATTCTGAGAAGTATTGAAGTGATGGTTCGTAGTTTACCAAGATTTCAGTAGCGTATCCTTTACGGTAAAGGATGTTACGAACTGCTGCATATTGGTAAGCTTCGTTTTCAGAAAGTTTGTCTGATGTGTAATCTTTACGAGCTGCGTTAGCACCTTCCATAAGGGCTTTGATGTCTGCACCTGATGCAGCGATTGGAAGCAATCCAACTGCTGTCAATACTGAGAAGCGTCCACCGATGTCATCTGGAACAACAAATGTTTCCCAACCGTTAGCATCTGCTTCAACCTTAACTGCACCTTTTTGGCGGTCAGTTGTTGCGTAGATACGTTTGTTAGCTTCTTCTTGACCGTATTTCTTAACCAAGAGTTCTTTGAAGACACGGAAAGCGATAGCTGGTTCAGTTGTTGTACCAGATTTAGAAATCACGTTTACTGAGAAGTCTTTATCTGAAACGTACTCTACCAAGTCAGCAAGGTAAGTTGATGAGATTGAGTTTCCAGCGTAAAGGATTTGTGGCGCTTTACGCTCTTCTTTTGTTTGCAAGTTTGCAAAGTGGTGGTTCAAGAAGTCAATAGCTGCTTTCGCACCAAGGTATGATCCACCGATACCGATCACGACCAAAACATCGCTGTCTTCTTTGATTTGTTCAGCAGCTTTCAAGATGCGGTCAAATTCTTCGCGGTCGTAGTTCTCAGGAAGGTCCAACCAACCCAAGAAGTCGCTACCAGCACCAGTTCCTTTACGAATCAATTCGTCTGCTGCTGTAACTTGTGCTTGCATGTACTCCACTTCATGTGGTGCAACAAATTTGTCTAATACTTTTGAATAATCAAATTTAATATGTGACATAGTATTCCTCCAAAATTTCTTCTTTTCTATCATAACGCTTACTAACAATTTTTTCAAGTTTTTATACTAAAAATTTCCAATTTTTATCACAATTCAAACGTTTGCGTAAAAATACAACTCTATAAATATTCGCGAACAACGAATAAAAAAACGACTAATTTTCTAGTCGTTACAATTCATTCAATAAATACTCAAATAATTCTAAGTTGCCATCTTCTTCATTGACCAGAAATTCTGGATGCCACTGGAGACCAATAATACGGTGTTCATCAATGGATTCAATTGCTTCAACAGTTTGGTCACGTGGATCTACTGCTGTTACGCGGAAATTTGGAGCTAAGTCTTTAATGCTCTGACGGTGCACTGAATTAACTTGACTTTCTTTACCAAATAATTTAGACACTACACTGCCATCCACTGTCTCAATAGAATGTGAAGTCCCAAAAGGTAGGCCTTGCCAATGACCTTCAATCTCCTGATTGAGCGTACCGCCAAAGGCAACGTTAACTAGCTGGACACCACGGCAAATGGCTAAAATTGGTTTGTTCTGACGTAGAGCCTCTTGTAGAAGGGCCAACTCAAACTCATCTCGAGCTAGATTATAGTCATCGCTATCAATCGTTTTTTCCTCACCATAAAACTGAGGATGGACATTTTGTCCCCCAGTCAAGATAAGCTTGTCAATCATTTCTACATAATCACGAACAACCGATTCATCACCAACTGGAATCACCAAAGGAAGTCCGCCAACCTGACGAATACTCTCAGCAAATTTACAAGAGACTGATGAATGAATATTTTTTCCTTCTGCGTCCACAGGACATAGATTCGCAGCTACTCCAACAACCGTTCTTGCCATTACTGATTTCCTTTCGTTTTCTATTGATAATCTTATCTTACCATCCTTCCCCACTCCTGTCTAATATGTTTTTTTAAAGTCCGTGATAAAATTTTTTTATCAGAAAAAGTTGCCCAAAATTAGGACAACTTTTTTGCTTATACTCAATGAAAATCAAAGAACAAACTAGGAAGCTAGCCGCAGGTTGCTCAAAACACAGTTTTGAGGTTGTGGATAGAACTGACGAAGTCAGTAACACATATACGGCAAGGGGACGCTGACGTGGTTTGAAGAGATTTTCGAAGAGTATTATTCAAAGACAAATTGATTATGGTAAAGTTCGGAGTAAAAGCCTCCAAGCTTGAGTAATTCGTGATGATTTCCTTGTTCGATAACCTCACCATCCTTAAGGACAATAATCTGATCTGCATTGAGAATGGTTTTTAAGCGATGGGCAATCACAAAACTAGTTCTTCCTGCCACGATAGCTTCCATGGCATTTTGAATCTTGCTTTCTGTCACAGTATCAACGTTTGATGTTGCCTCATCCAAGATTAAGACCTGTGGATCTGTCATCAAGGTACGAGCGATGGAAATCAACTGTTTCTGACCGGTTGAGAAGACGCTCTGGTCATCATTAATCAAGGTATCATACTTATCTGGCAAACTTTCGATATACTCATGGATATGCGTAGCCTTAGCAGCAGCTTCTACCATTTCTTGACTGGCATCTGGAACACCAAAGCGAATATTGTCTCGAATGGTTCCGCTAAATAAGACAGAATCCTGTAGAACAATTCCTACCTTACTTCGCAAACTGTCTAAATCAAACTCGCGAATATCTCTGCCATCAAAGCTGATACTTCCTGCATCCACATCATAAAAACGATTGATGAGGTTCATGATGGTTGTTTTCCCCGAACCTGTCGGACCAACTACCGCAATCATTTTTCCTTTTGGAGCTGAAATGCTAACATCTTTCAAAATTGGTTTTCCTGGCAGGTAGGAGAAGTCCACGTTACGAATCTCCACACCTTCTTTTAATTCGTTAAATACTGGAGCATCTTGAGGACGAATTTCTTCTTCTGCATCAAACATTTCTTGGATACGGTCCGCACCTGTAAAGGCCAGTTGCAAGCTTCCCCAGCTCGCTGCTAATTGGATAATGGGCTGGTAATACTGTTGCGAGAACTGAGTAAACATGACAATCAAACCCAGAGCAGTTGCTGTCTCGATGTTCTGATCATTCAGTAAAACAGCTGAACCTATAAAAATAACTACTGCTGTATTGACCAAGCTCATTCCGTTCATAACAGGGAAAAGAATTCCTGAGAACATTCTTCCCTTGAAAGTGGCCTTTCGAACCCGTTCATTTTGCTCAACAAAACCTGCAATCACATCTTCTTGAATGCCTTGAACAATAACGGCTTTTTGTCCAGAGATACTCTCATCCATATAAGCATTGAGCTTCCCAACTTCTTTTTGTTGGTGGTTGGTGTATTTTCGTGCTAGCTTTAAGATAAAGAAGACCATGATAACAGCTATTGGAGTGCTGGCAATTGTGATTAAAGCCAAGGTGACATTTTTTGCGAACATGACAATCAGCAAGCCAATGTAAAGGGCAATATTGGTCATGACAGACACAAGACTTTCATTAAAAGCTTGGAGAATATTATCCAAATCACTGGTAAAACGTGACAGGATATCCCCATCTTGATGGCGATCAAAGAAGGAAACCGTCAAGCGAGAAAGCTTGCCAAAAAGTCCCTTACGCATCTCATTTGTAGATTCGGCAATAATGCGGCTCATCAAGACCATATAGATAAGACTAGAAACTACTAAAACGATTAAAATATAGGCAAGATTGAGCAGGAGTCCTAGGAGACTTTGCCAAACCATATCTGGGTTACCATTTTGATAGGCTATAACCAAGTTAGCCAGCTCTGTGACTGTTTGACCTGCAAATACTGGAAAGAGGGCTTGTGCAATCGTTGCAATGATAATCATAGCAATAACAACGACAAAGGATGTCTTGTAAACTTTAAAATAGTTCCAAAAAAATTCAACTGTCTTCATCCTACTCCTCCTTTCCTTTTTGCGTTTCGTAAATTTCGCGATAAACTGGGTTTGTTGCAACCAAGTCAGCATGTTTACCTTGACCAATCAAGCGACCTTGGTCAAGCACTAAAATTTTATCAGCATGAACAACAGAGCTAATCTTTTGCGCGATGATAATCGTAGTCGTTCCCTTCAAATCCTTGTTGAGAGCTTCTTGAACCAAGCGCTCTGACTTGGCATCAAGGGCAGAGGTTGAATCATCAAATATCAAGATTTTAGGATTGCTGACAATCCCACGCGCAATGGACATTCTTTGTTTTTGTCCACCAGAAAAGTTGGTCCCACGTTCTTCAACCGGACTTTCAAAGGCTAAGTCCATACGACTAATAAATTCACTTGCCTGGGCGATACGAGCTGCGCGTTCCAGTTCTGAAACTGTCGCATCTCCCTTTCCTTGTCTGAGGTTATCTGCGATGGTTCCACTAAAAAGAATGGCTCTCTGTAAGACGATAGAAACTGTTTTGCGAAGTGTCCCTTCACTAACTGTCCGAATGTCCTTTCCGCCAATTTTGATCGAACCTTGCTGAGGATCAAATAGTCGTGGAATCAACTGAGCCAAGGTTGATTTCCCTGCACCAGTTTCTCCAACAACCCCAACCATCTCACCAGCTGCGATATCAAAGGATACATCTTTTAGGATAGGTTCTGCATCATTTGGATAGGTGAAGGTCACATTTTCAAAACTGAGACTTCCTTCCAATTCTTCATCTTCCACATCCTTGAAGGTCATAGCCGGTTCTGTATCCAGGATTTCACGAATACGACGGAAGGAAATCATAGCACGAGTGACTGAATTCCCCAAAAATCCAACCATGACGATGGTAAAGATAATCTGACTCAGATAGTTCACAAAGGAAGCAATGGAACCAACTACTGATGGATCTGACTCTGCCATACCTGCTACAAGCCAGATTGAGAGAAAAACAGCCCCGTAAGAAATCAACATCATTGCAGGTTGCATAACAGAAAAGGCATAACCGATATAAAGGTTTTCTCCCAACAATTCATCTGACACCTGCGTAAATTTATCAAACTGATCTTTTTCTCGGACAAAAGACTTAACCACGCGCACACCACGCAAATTTTCTTTAGCAATGGCATTGATACGCTCTAGTAAGGTCTGGAATTTTGCAAAGCGTGGTCCCACAACTCCCATCATAAAACCCATTATGGCAACAATCAGAACGACCATGAGAACTAGCACCCACCACAGAGAAGGTAGGGTGACAACTGCTAGAATAAAGGAACCGATAAACAAAAGTGGTAGTCGAAAGAGAATTTGAAAGGTCATCATGACTACGTTCTGAATCTGATTGATATCGTTGGTCATACGAACAACAAGGTTCCCTGCATTAAACTTCTCAATATTAGCGTATGAGAAAATTTGAATCTTACGAAAGGCATCTTCCCTTAGGTCTGACGAAACTCCTTGAGCAATGTAGGCAGCTAACACAACATTGATGCCACCTGCAATCAAACCAATCAAGGCAACAAGGATTAACCAAAAACCAATATGATAAATAGCTTCGTTATCACCTGTTAGCAGTGCCTCTAAAACTTCCTGTAGATAACGTGGTTGCAGGAGTGAGCTCGTTACCATTAGACCTGTCATAATTAAGGAAGCTAGAGCCTGCCATTTATAGGCTTTTATTTTCTGAAACAGCATATTCCCCCCCTTTATAAGATAGATAAAAGGGAACGACAACTCTGTCAGTCCCTTCTTATGCTTTCATGTTGATGCTATTCTAACAAAAAAGAATGCTATTGTCAAAGCACTCAGCTCTCGCAAGCTTGTGAATCACGACATCAGCATTCTATAAAAACGTTTAAAAATCTTCTAATTGAGAACAGAATTTTTATTTCTCTGAACTAGCTTGCTCCTCTAGTTTAGCTTGTCCAATTTCACGGTAGCTACGATCCCCAACAATCTTGACTGAGAACTGACCATCTTCGTACTCAAGAATCGTCACACTTCCATTATCAAGGCCATGCGGATGCATGCCGTTAATTAAATAAACAATGGTTCCAATAGTCATTCCATGGCTGACTACGAGAGCATTTCCTCCCCCATTAGCTTCCATTTCCTTAGCAATGGCTTCAAAACCTTCCCAGATGCGACCACTTAGTTTTTCCCAACCTTCAGCCCATCCTGCTGTATCCACTTCTACCAAGCCTTCAGCCAGCTCAGCATAGGACAAACGATGCACATGGTCGACATTAAAGATACGTGGGATGATGCCCATAAATAAGTCCCCATCATAAGCACCATCAAAGCTACCAAAGCACCATTCACGGATTCGCTTATCCATACGATAAGGAATTTGCCCTGTCAAACCTAGTTCCTCAAGGATAATTCCCATTGTCTGAATAGTCCGTCCAGAGTCACTTGAATAAGCCCGCTCAAATCTTAAGCCAGACTCACGCAAGCCAATTCCCAATTCATGAATACCTCGCTCTCCCTCAGCTGTTAGGGGAGTATCACTCCAACCTTGAGCACGCCCAATCGTATTAAACATTGTTTTCCCATGACGCACTAGATACAATTTTACACTTGCCATTTTCCGTCCTCCATATGTATCTATTATAGCATGATTTAAAGCAAAAACCTCGTCTTAACCCACTGAGTCCAACATCACCACTTAAACTAGATTTCACAAATCTGATAATCTATGTCTTATCATTCTTAGAAGGAGCAACTTTAGATGTTTCGGTGGCCTCATTTTTTACCGGTTCTTCTTTTGACTTGTTTTCTGTTTTCTCAGACTTTTGACCGGTCTTTTTTAAAGGAGAAAAGTGAAATTCAAACTTATTTTTTCCTGTGTCAACAATCGCTATAAATCCCTTTTGGTCATTACGATAAGTTGCCTTTCCTGCATTAAATGACTGCTGACCACTCTCAGAACTAGCTCTTTCATAGGTTCTCTTAGCAATTGCAAATGCAAGAAGTTTTTCTTTGTTCAGTGCATAATCCTGATGATGAGCTACTTGCCGATTCAGATAAAACTGTAACAAGAGACTAAAAATTCCAGCAATAGTGACAGCGTAAAGGAGAACTCCAGCTCTAACTTTTTTCTTTTTCCACACGATAGATAAACTCCCTCTCTAGTCCCTTTTCAAACTGAAAATTGAAATGAACATTTTGCCCTTTTTGGTAAATATGTGCTGATTTCAGACCGTAGACCATGGGTTGATAGCCACGTCCACTAGCATCTGTTTTCCGAAAATCATCTGACTTTGATTTTCCCATGGAAATGGGGTTCCCATCCTGTTTGAGATAAAGTCTATCATTCTCCACTTTTTCAAACTGGGCTCGATTCAACTCCGCTGCCAGCTGATCCACAAATAATAGCCACTCCTTTTGCTCACTTTTCTGCTGATAGCGAACCTCTGAAACCAATAGTTGGCTCATAGCTTGAAAGAGGAGCAAACTACCGCTAATCACAATAAGAGCAACCAAGGATTCTAAAAGGGTAAAAGCTCTGACTCTACTTGTCTTGAATCGCCAGTAATTTTTCAGTTCCATGGTATACCTCCAAACCTCGCTCGTTAGAGACAATATTAACCATAAGCCCATTGACAGTCAACTGTTTTTGTCCAGTCTGCAAAGCCATACGAGCCACTCGCAAAACTTCTTCCTGTTTTAGAAGCTCTGCTTCTCTTTTTCTACTTTCTTGAATCTGCCCCAGCAAGAGGGTTGCAATACTGGCAAAAATGGCTAGTGAAATCACTGCCTCCAGTAAAATAACCGCCTTAATTTTTTGCTTCTTGAATACGTTTAATCTTTCCATTTCCTAGATATAGTTGGTAGCGAACTACTTCTTTCCTTGTTTGAAATCTCACACTTGCAAGAGACGAATTTCCTCCAGCCTTATCAAAAGTAATTGACTGACTAGACTGCAAGTGAATTCCTTTAGGGATGGCTAATTTCTGATAGCCATTTCCAATACTTCTCTCTTCCATAATCAAGTTGATCTTGTGCTGACTAGCCAGACTTCGTTTCTGGGTTTCTCGATAAAGTTCCTCAAACTCCATGAAGAAAATTTGCTCTTCCACAGCTGCAAAAGTTGATTGAACTGAACTTGACAAACCCAAGGCTAACATACTAGCTATTCCTAAAACTAATAAACTTTCCAACATGGTAAAAGCCCTAATCCGCAACTGTTTGACTTGTCCCTTGTTTTGCATGGTATTCCTTATAGGCTTTTGCTTGCTCAGCAGTGATGCGTCCATCTGCCTGAAGTTTACTTAGACTAGCGTCCTCATTTTTATCTAGAGTATAGAGTTCAGCTTGGCTTTCTACCACCTTGACGACAGCTGCTTTACCCTTGTCATTCACTGCATCCTTTTGCTTAGTAAGATTTGGCACAAACAGTAAGAGTAGGACACTAATGATGAGCAACACGACCAACATTTCTACCAGTGTAAAAGCTTTTGCCTTGGCTTCTTTTAATTTCATCATCATCTTTTTCATCTAAAAATTTACCTCCATATTTTGATACATTGGCAGCAACATGGCTGCGTACAATAAAACGATTAGCAGGGCTACAAAAATAAATACCAGCGGTTGAACTAGATTCATGGTACGATTGACTCGAGTAAAAAATGCCTCCCAAGTTTTTTCAGCATAGATTTCCAATTCGCTTCCCAGCTTGGACTTGACTTCCCCATATTCAATGATTAATCCCAACTCCTTTCTAAAGAAAGGATAATGTTGCACAACTTTCGAAAATTCATGCCCATTTTGCAAGGCTTGATCTAAATCTTGTCCTATTTCCCTAAAAAGAGGATTTCCTTGCTCCTGCATCATCTGGAAAATCTGTGCCAACTCTAAACCTTGCCCAATCATATTTCCCCATTCCCGAGCATAATAGGCAGTTAGATAATACTGAACAAACACAGCTAAAAAGGGGATTCTAGCCAGATAAGAAAAGACTTGAATCTTCGCAGACTTCCTGTAGAAAATCAGACCAGTTAAAGATACTAACCCCAGTGCTAGAACAAACCCGAGAAAAATCTGTGGCAGGTTACTAATCACTAAAGTAGCTATGTTACTACTATCCAGTTGGGGCAAGAGATAATTTCGCAAACCCAACATAATGAGCAGTAGGAAAGCTAACAAAATGATTGGATAGGTCGCAACTTCAATTAACTTCTTCTTCACCTTAGCTAGATTATCTAAATATTCTTCGATTTTCCCCAAACTTAAATGGAGATTCCCATGAACTTCAGCCAATGAAAGTTGCGTGACAATCGCACTCGAGAAACCTAAATGACCCATCATTTCCGAAAAAGACTTTCCCTGTGCAAGTCCTAGACGCATCTGCGATACATATTCCTTTTCCAACAAGAGACTTCTATCTAGAAAGGAAATGATTTCTACCAGATGAAAACCACTAGAAAACAAATTGTTAAAGAGAGTGATGATTTTCTTCTGCTTACTGGTAGCTAATTTTCTCCGTTTCAGCTTGAAGGGCAGTGATATGTCCTTCTTTAAGAAGCTGGTCAATTTGTCCATTCCACTTTTCTGCCTGGTGTTCTTGATAATTTCCATTTGCAACATCAATGATTCCTCCTCCTCCGATTAGTCTCTGGTAACAAACACCTTGTAAAACAACTGCAAGTTCATCTTCACTGACACCAAGTTCTAAGAGGCGCTCATAAACCCCACGAACACTCTTGGCATGGATTGTCGAGAATACCGTGGCACCTGTCAGACTAGCTCGTACAACGGCACGGGCTGTTTCACTATCTCGAATTTCTCCAATGATTAAAAGATCTGGACGATGTCGTAGGGAAAGTTTTATCAAGTTTTCATAGCTCAGTCCGATAGCTTCATTGAGCTGTAATTGCAGCATCTCTTCCTGCTTAATTTCTACTGGATCTTCAATAGACATGACTTGCTGTCCCTTGAACAATGACTTGGCTAATTCATGCATCAAAGTAGTTTTACCACTTCCTACGGGGCCTGCAAAAAGATAAAGCCCGCGTTGCCTAAAGCCCTTTTCCAGTTCCTTAAGTTCCTGAAACCAGAAGCGCAACTCTTGTTCTTCATCGTGCAAAAGGCGAATAACTAAACTCTCATGACCACGATAATCTCCCACCGTCGATAAACGTAATGAAGAAACCTTATCTCCATGCTGATAATCACAGGAACCAAGCTGACTACGGCGTTTTTCTCCAACGTTCATCCCCGCAATAAACTTAAAATGACTAATGACAGCCCCCAACTTTTCAAAGTCATAGGTGTTAATCAAATGTCTCTCATCTCCAACTCGCATATGTAGCTCGTAAATCTTTTCTTTAGGAATAAAATAGATGTCCTGAGCTCCCTGTTTTTTGGCCAGAGTAATCAATTCTTGTGCAAGTATTTGTACCATATCTTCCTCCTCATTCTTATTATTCGAAGAAAATATCAAAAAAGAAGAAACAACTTCATTAAAAAGTTGTTTCTTCTTTTTTTATGCGACAAGTACGGTGGATTTCTAAACCAGTCTGCTTTTCGTACCCAGGTCTAAATTTTTCATCAGGAATGACTTGACCATCTTCCAACAAAGCCAAGGAATGATATTGCTGAAGAAATTCATCGCATTCTTCACACCAGCGTTTATCTTCTGGATCCCAAAAAATAGTCATCAAGTCTCCTCTACTTTTGTAAAGGGGAATCTCCTTTTCTAACTCAAACCAACAAGACTTATAATATTTCAAGGCGTCATAATAGTTATCAAATTTTTTGCTCGCAATGACGTCATCTTCCCAGCCTTCTATAAACCACCACGGTTCAAAATCTCCGTACATTTTTATAACTCGATACATAGTTTAACTTCCTTTGTACCGTATATTATAGCGAAATTTTGAGAACAATGAAAGAATTTTGCTCATTTTCACGAATTATATAACATTTTCAAAAAATCCAGCTATTCAAAAACGAATAACTGGATTTAAAAACAAGATTAACCTTCTGAAATATCGTTTTCAATGATCACTTTAATCGCATGATGATCGGCGGCCTTACTAAATACTTCATAGGCCTTTTCTATTTCACTAAGTTTGAAATAATGAGTTACCAATTTTTCAGGTTCAATTTTATGACTTTCTAAGGCTTTCAAAAGCTGAGGAGTTGTATTGGTAGAAACCAATCCAGTAGTAACATTAATGTTACGAATCCAAAGAGTGTCCAAATCAAACTGAACTGGTTTACCATGTACACCACAGTTGGCTACTGTTCCATCTACACCGATAATCTTTTGGCAGAGATCAAACGTTGCAGGAATACCAACAGCTTCTATAGCAACATCCACACCTCGACCATCTGTCAAATCATAAATTTCTTGAATTGCCTTTTCAGGATCTGAAGAATTAATCTTATGAGTAGCACCGAAAGAAACTGCAGTATCCAAACGGTTATCGTCTAGGTCCACCATAATCAATTTAGCTGGAGAATAGAATTGTGCCGTCAAGAGAGCTGCCAATCCAACTGGCCCTGAACCAACGATAGCTACACTACAACCAGGCTCAACTTCCCCTTTTAAGACACCAATTTCATAGCCAGTTGGCAAGATATCAGATAACATAACCAAAGCTTCATCAGACAAGTCAGCTGGAGTGTGATAAAGAGTATTATCAGCATGAGGCACACGAAGATATTCTGCTTGCATACCGTCGATCAGATGTCCAAAAATCCATCCACCTTCGTCTTCACAGTGAGCATAGATTCCTTTTTTACAATAGTAACACTTGCCACATGCACAAACGCAAGAAATTAAAACCTTATCACCCTTTTTGAAGTTTGAAACTCCTGCTCCAACGTCCTCTACAATACCAATTCCTTCATGTCCTAGGATTGTTCCACTCTTACAAGCGGGAACATCACCTTTAATAATATGAAGGTCAGTACCGCAAATAGTAGTCTTAACGATACGCACAATAGCATCTGTTGGCTTGCGAATAACTGGTTTGTCTACATCAACAAAAGAAGCAAGGCCGGGTTTAACGTAAGTATAAGCTTTCATAAGCAATCCTCCGCTTTTTTATTTGTATTGTTTATATCATAATTGTAAGCCTTTTCAATATAAAATTCAAGTGATATGTGAAAGAGATAACAAATTTATTAAAAAAAGTAGAAACTAAAGTCGTTTCTACTTTTTAGATTATGCTTGATAGCGTTTTTCTCCATCTAGATAAGTTGCTACTAATTCCAAATTTTTATCTAGCACGATAAAGTCTGCATCGTAGCCTTCACGAATTTGTCCACAGACGTCATCGATATGAACTGATTTAGCTGGATTCAAACTAGCCATCATGACTGCTTCATGAGAATTTGCAATTCCCCATTCAACTACATTTTTGAGACCATCTTTTAGTTTGAGAATGGAACCTGCCAAGTTACCTGTAGATTTAAGGCGAGCAGTCCCATTTGCAACTACAACTGGAAATTCACCTAACATATAATCACCATCTTGCAAACCACCTGCTGTCATACAGTCAGTGATAAGGGCAATATTTTCAGTACCTTTTTGTTTAAGTAGAATGTCACAGGCTTTAGGATCCACGTGATGACCATCACAAATCAATTCTGCATAAGTGTGTGGTAACTCATACATAGCACCAACCATCCCAAGTTCGCGGTGTGTTAAGCCACGCATTCCATTATAGGCGTGAACCCATACACTAGCTCCGGCATCAACAGCTTTTTTTGCTTCATCAAAGGTAGCATTAGAGTGACCAAGAGCAACAGTTACACCTTCACCAGTAATAGTACGTACAAAATCCTCAACACCATCACGTTCAGGTGCAAGAGCAATTTTGTTAAGAAGACCATTAGCAGCCTTCTGCCAAGCGCGGAATTCATCCATACGTGGATCTTTCATATAGGCAGGATTTTGAGCCCCCTTAAATTCTTCGGTGAAGTAAGGTCCTTCAAAATAAATACCACGAATCTTAGCACCAGAAGCTTCTTGATAGCGTGCACCAATGTTTTCAGTAACAGCCAGCAATTGTTCGTATGATGAAGTTAGTGTAGTTGGTAAGAAACTAGTAACACCTGTGCTAAGGAGGCCTTCACTCATCGTATGAAGTGTACCTTCGATATTATTATCCATAACATCGACACCACCAAAACCGTGAATGTGTGTATCAACTAGACCCGGTGCAATGCTGTAACCAGAGTAGTCTAAAATTTCTGCATCATCCAAAATCTCTTCAACGTGCTTACCAAACTTGCCATCAATAAGTTCCAAATAACCGCCACGACGAATACCATGTGGATAGAAAAATTGATCAGCTTTAATATATTTAGGCATAATGATAACCCCCTTAAGAAATAATCTACTATTTATTATGTCAATTACATTATAAACCTTTCAAAACAATTTGTAAATGGTATAGACCTTTTTTAGTGAAATTTTAATAAATTACTCAATCACGACCACCCGTCAAACGGGTGGTTTGTACCATGGCTATAAGCCCAAATAAAAAGACAAGGTCGAAACCTTGTCTTTAATACTATACCGGCGGCCGGGGTCGAACCGGCACGTCCTTGCGGACACTGGATTTTGAGTTCTAATACAATGTTTTTATATCAATTAAAATAGCATGTAATCAACAATTCTACTATTTAAAAATATCTGATTTTAGCTGAGTTTGCCAATTATGGTATTTTTGTGGAAACTACTATATAATTCGTTCATATTTTTATTAAGTATTTTCAGAACTTTATATAGAATTTTTTCAAAACCAATGACAGTTTATTAAGAACGCCACTATGTTCATCAATTTAGCTTAAATTCACATTTTTAATTATTAAACAATCCTTCCAGCATTCCGGAAAACCAATTTTAGTTTTTTCTATGATACTGCTAGTCATAAATTTTCTTTCAATTTCGTTAATAAAGGTATCCCACTCATCATGAACGCTTGAATTATGACAAATAAGAATTTGTTTTATTGCCAGCATATAGGCAAATAAGTCTTTATTATGTGTTTTTTTCTTACCATAATTTTTAATCTTCCGAAAAACTGGAGCATAAAATCTTGGAACACCCATGTTAAAGTTACGTGCGTATAACCTTCCATAATGTGCACAAACATTCCGAATAAACCATGTGGCAGAAATCCAACTTTTGCTTGCAGATATAATGTGATCCTTCATTGTAGCATCATTTTTATAATAATCATTACTGAAAAATAGCCCTTCTATCCATAAATTGTAAAGTTCATCATTTAACAACTCAATTATTCTAGTGGTTTCTCCAAAAGTCAGCTCAGGTACGACAACCCACAAAGGAAACTTACAATTCTTTTTGTTCACATGGTGACTTACTGGAAGAGATTTAGTAGTTGCGTTAAACAAGCTCATTCCAATTCTTTCAATAACTTCCTGATATTCATCCTCATTTTTATAAATTGATTTATCTAAATAGCACTCGCCATTTTGTAAACTTCCTTTATAATTACTACATAAGGTATGGACAATAGAAGATTTGATTAGTAATTCTATTTTACCAGTAAATTTCATCAAATTTTCTCTCAAAAATGAATTGAATTCATAAAGTTCAATACAATCTCGAAAAGAGAAAATACTATCCTCCCTTCTCGGTAAGCACTTTCTATATATTGAAAAATCATAATAATTTGTCTGAAAAAGGAACTGTTCAGCGAAAGTCTCCTCAGACTCATTAATTATTACTTTAGCACCGGTGTTCTCTACCGGTCTAGCAAGTTTTTCCTTCAACTTTTCAAATTCAAGAAATTCTTTCATTGAAGAGCTCTCATCAGGAACAAGTGTGTAATATCTGACAGGAATATTTTTTTCCTTAATTTTTTCATCAGTTGTATTCATCATTCACCTTAAAAAAAAAGCCTCGCAAAACTATTTGATTGATTAATCAAAGGGAGCCTTGGGAGTTCTTGTACAATCATTATAGCCTAATCCCAATTTTTTGTAAACCCCCTTTCCATACCACTAAATATAGCATCCCAAATCTTTTTTTAGTTAAAAATTCCATATATGGTGCTATTTTTAGAAAAAGAACACAATATATAGAAAGGAGCCTTCGAACTCTCTATATATTGTGTTTATAAATGAAAATATTTTTTAAAAATATTTTTTAAAAATATTTAAAAAAGCCTATTTATTTTATCGTAATAATGGTTTTTTGATTTAAGCTCATAAAATGGTATAGATTTTATTTTTTAGATAAATTTCTATTGATGTCATATCTCATCAATTCCATAGTCGTTTCTGAATCAGCAATCTTATACAATTCAATCAATCGTTCTTTGTTTTCATCAAGTTGTTCAGATAATTTAAGTTTAACTAGGTTTACTTTATCTTCAAGAGAGATTGGAACATTGGTATCAAAGGATAATTCTTTGTTTAGCAGTTCTTCTGTTATCTTGTTTTCTGTTAGATCTTGCTGAAATCGAACATACTTAAATAGCGAATTAAGATAAGCTTCTTCTTCTGCCAATCTTCTATACATAAAATTATTATTCAATCTATCCATATGTTCTGCCCAAGCAAAATCACCTTTTGCTTGTCCCATTTCATTATATGGGAAAAAATCTTCAATATCCGCATTAAGGGCTAACGCTATTTCCTCTAGTCTTTCCCAAGTAGGCTCTGTTGTGCCTTTTTCATAATTTATAATTGTCTGTTTAGTTACTCCAATTATTTTTGCTAATTCTTTTTGGGTTAAACCAGCTTTTAATCTCACTGACTTTATATCTATTTGTCCAGCACGAATAATATTTGTATAGTTAAATAAAGGTTTCATAAAAATTTCTCCTTGGTAAAAAAACATTTTACTTTTTTATTGACAGGTAAAATTCTTTTTGATGTCATAAAGGTGGGTAAAAAATCGTTTTACCTTACTAGTATAACATTTTTTCGAAATAATGTAACATTTTAAAATTATAGGAGGTGGTATTATTGACTATTTAGAAGTTGCGAATAAAACAGGTAAATCCATCAGTACTATTAAAAAATGGAGAAAAAAAAATAGAAACTTTATCCGGCTATGAATTTACAAAAATTAAGGCTAAAGTTAGTTATCGCAGCGTACAGACATTCTTCGATTTTACCAAAGAAGAAGTTTCTAAATTTGTAGAACTATCTAAACAAGTGGAAAAAACTAACGACTTGGATAAATCAATAAAAAAAATTTGGGAAGATGTATCAGATTCAAATGAGGTTGATTTAGAGCGTCAAATCTTATACTTACATTCTCTTCAAAAGAAAAACGAAAAGGATACTAACATTGAAATACAATTATTGAAAAACGCTAATAAATCTTTAGCTAGCCGTGTCGCTTCTCTTGAGAAACGATTTGAAGAATTTGAAAAACAACGACAGACTCATTTTTTCAAATTTTTAAAATAATTAATAATAATAGTTGAAGGCATGCAGTTCGATTGAGTGCGGTTAGGTCGTGCCTGCGAGCGAGGGGGCAAATTGCCGTAGCTCGCAATGGCACGGAGTTCCGCGGACGCACGAACTGAAGAGAACTAAATGCTTTTAACTGTTCCTCACTGCAAAGCAGTGATATAAGAAAGGATATACGAAATGAAATTAAATGATTTTTTGAAAACTGAACTACTTGGTAATAAATTTTACGCAGTTAAGGGTTATAGTGAAGAACTTAATAGGGAAACAGGAAAACCAGAAGCACTACGACTTAATGTTTCCATCCAAGACGATAGTAGCGATTTCTTTATGGAAATGATTACTGTTAAAGTTAAAACCATTACTCCCACCTTGTCAAAACAAGAAATGTCTAACAATAAAACTAGACATGTAATTTTAAAAGATTTAAATATGGGACAGTATAATGGAAACTTGTGGTTTAACTGTTCTGATATTTTACCAGCAGAAAAAAATTGATAATGAAGGGACAAAGTCCCTTCTAGTTTATTTATTATATAAACAATATTTTGGCGAAATTCATCTAAGACATTCCCACTAATTTTGGATTGAATACTATGAAATATAATAAGAAAATCATACGTACTTCTTCTTATATTGAAATTTGGGAATATGAAAAAGCAATTTTTACTAATAGAAAACATAAGGAGTCTGCCAATGAAAGTGAACCAAGAAAAAGAAGAACATTTGAAGAACTGACTGAAAAAGAACAAAGGAAACGTCTTCAACGAATGAAACAAACTCGATTAAATGCAAAGTGGAAGTTACTTAGGTTAGTGGATTGTAATTTTAATGATAATACATCATTTTTGACTTTGACCACAAAAGAAAATATCCAAGATAGAAATAAATTTAAAAACTTACTAAAAACATTTATTAAACGTTTTAACTATAACATTTTTCAAACAAAGAAAAATCAATTAAAATATATAGCAGTTTTAGAAAAACAAAAGCGTGGTGCTTGGCATGCTCATATTTTGCTTTTTGATGTTCCCTATATCCCTCATAATCAGTTACTCAAACTTTGGGGACATGGAGCAGTACGAATAAATAAAGTTGATGTTGATAGCAAAGATAATAGAGGGAGATATGTTACAAAGTATTTTGAAAAAGGAATCGGTCAAGAACTCCTTGATAATTTTGGTAAACATCCTTAATTATCTTCAAACAATCTAAAACAACCAATCATTAATACAAATTATGTCCCATTTGATTATAAATTCTCAAATGAAGAAATCGTATATGAAAGCGAATATAACAGTAAAATTTATATAGGGGGCGAATATATTGATAATAATGTGAAATACAAAAAAATTAAATTAAATATTAAGGAGTAAAACAATGATTGCAACAATAAATAAAAATGACTTAGTTGCCCTTGGATTTTCCGAAGGCACCTCTAAACGAATTATACGGCAAGGTAAGAAACTTCTTGTCACAAGAGGTTTTAATGTCTATCAAAATAAACGTATTGGTACAATCCCAGCTACTATTGCAAATGAACTACTAGGATTTGATATTTCAGTAGGTATAGAAAATGACCGTTAGGAAAGAAAAAAATGGAACTTGGACAGTTGATATATCCGATGGATTTCACCCTATAACGCAAAAAAGAATCCGAGTTGTTCGAAAAGGTTCAAAAACAAAAAAGGAAGCTTTAGAACTTGAGCAACATCTCCGAATTGTTGACTTGAAAGAAAAACGTTTTGATTTTTAATAACAACTGATATGCTTTTTGAATTGCTTGAAGAAGAAGACAGACAAAATAATAGAAAAATTAGTTACCTAAGTACTCAAAAAAATAATTATGAAAGGCATATAAAACCATACTTTCAAAATGTAAATCTGAATAAGCTAAGTTATGAAAATATTTTTGAATTTAGAGAATACTTAAAAACTAAACCCAAAAAACAAAATGATAATCAACATCTAAGTAATAATACTATCAATAAAATAATAATACTTCTCAAAAAAATATTTGATACCGGTGTGAGAAAGTCCTTGATAGATAAAAAACCTGTTGAAAATTTGAGAAAGTTACCAATCAATAAGAAGACAATCACATTTTGGAGTGTAGAAGAATTTGCTAGATTTAGAAAACTTATTACCAAAGAAGAAAAAAGCTACAATCTTTTCTTTACACTTGCTTTCTTTACAGGTATGAGAATGGGAGAAATTCTTGCTTTAAACTGGAATGATATAAATTTATTAACTAACACTATTCACGTTACTAAAACGGCTTATTTTCTAAATAAAAGAAATCATATAAACTCAACAAAAACAAGAGCAGGCACAAGGTATATTACAATTAATAACAAATTAGCAAATATGCTGAGAGATTGGAAACAAGAACAAACTACTTTACTAAAAGAGTTTATTGATGATATTGACAATCTTCAGGTTATTCAAAGTTCACCTATATCAATTACAAAAAATATGATTGATAAGAAGTTTAAGCAAATACTATCTAGAAATAATGATATTAAAAAAATTCGCATTCATGATTTAAGACACTCTCATGCTTCGTTACTTATCAATCAAGGGGAAAACTATCTTGTAGTTAAGGAGCGTTTGGGACATGCTTCCATAACAACTACAATCGATACATACTCTCACTTATATCCCAGTAAACAGAAATCTCTTGCTAACAAATTAGATGAAATTTTCTAAAAACAAAGACAAGGTATTTAACCTTGTCTTTATTTTAATTATTTTTTATCAAAACCTGAATATGTAGAAAAACCTAGGAGATAAAATGCCATAGCAATTGGCAAGTCTTCCGATTTATCACTATATTGTTTTGATATTTCTTTAATTTCACTATATGAGGTGTTTTCTTATGCCTAAATTAGCTGTAAACTCTTAATTATTTATGATATAATATTAAAAAATCAAATTAATATGAAGGAGTATATTATTATGCCGATTTATTACAACTCTGAGGAAATTACTAGTGTGGAGGAATTCCTAACACTCATTTTTGATTATGCAAGGAATAACCCTCACGAACTTTGGTATAGGGGGCATAGAAGCCAAGACTGGAAACTACGGCCGAGTCTTTTTAGAAACGAAGTTTTAGATATGCCAGATGATGGCTCTATACATCCAATAAAATACAAAAATTTTATGGATTTCAACGTGGCTTTAAAACAGTATAGAGATGAATTGAGAGAAGCAATTCTAGATGACAGGCTTAATCTGTTTCATTATACTTTTCTTGCTCAACATTATGGAATGCCGACGCCAGCATTAGATTGGTCTACTGATCCTCTGATAGCTTTGTACTTCGCGGTAGATGGCTTTGAGTACACTAACGAAGATGAATTTCCAGTTGTCTATATCTTAAATCCCACAAGATTAAATGAGAATTCAGCAATGAAATATAAAGAAGGGAATCGCACGGTAAGTGAGGTATACTGTATAGATGAAGCTGATGATGAACTATTTGATTACTGTTTTTCAGATCTGAATGACACTCCGTTTGCTACAATTCCCTTTGCTGTAAAAAGTGATTATGATTTGAAGTCACAAAGGATATCAAGACAATCAGGAGTATTTACTCTGCATGAAGCTAGATACTATAGAGGTGTCGAGTGGATTAATTTTACCGCAGATGATGGAGAATCAATGGGTGTTGCTCTAAAGATTTCTCCGTCTAGTGTAGAATTGATTAAAAATCAACTTAAGATTCTCAATTTAACTCCAGAAACTATATATGGTAAGGAAGCAACAATACTAGAAGAAAAAGCAAAGTCTATTTCAACAGAAACTCCAAAAATATAATAATATTTCACAGTTGAAATTCCAACGTTAACTCTCTTAACCTTGACTAACTTATCAGGCAAAAACTTTTAGTTATGATAGTGGAGGAGTTCTCCCGACAAGAGTAACAACTTCTATATTAGACTTCCCTTCTTTCTTCCTCGATTAGATGACTGCTTTCGATTATCAAATATTTACTTTTTGTAATACAATTTATTTGCATCTCTGTTGCTTTCTTGTGTTTGTGGTTGAAATACAAGTATAACACAGAGGTGTTTTCTTATGTCTAAATTACGCATTCATTTGACAAAAAAGCCCCTTTATAACTGTTAAACAAGTTTTTAACCAGTTTAAGAATCTAACTTTTAAAAATGTTAGTTGTCTAACTTCATTATATAACTTTCAAACAAAATAACTTTATCAGATAGATAAAGAAAAAAGAAATTGGTATAAAATGGTAATTAATTATAGCGTTAGACATAAAAAAACAAGGCTCGAAAACCTTGTCTTTATTACTATACCGGCGGCCGGGGTCGAACCGGCACGTCCTTGCGGACACTGGATTTTGAGTCCAGCGCGTCTGCCAATTCCGCCACGCCGGCAAATAGTAACTGGGGTAGCTGGATTCGAACCAACGCATGAGGGAGTCAAAGTCCCTTGCCTTACCGCTTGGCTATACCCCAATAATATAAAATAGGCGAGTGATGGGGATCGAACCCACGCATGCCAGAGCCACAATCTGGTGTGTTAACCACTTCACCACACCCGCCATAATTTTAAAACACGGGCAGTAGGAATTGAACCCACACTGAAGGTTTTGGAGACCTTAGTTCTACCTTTAAACTATGCCCGTAGTTAAGGTTATGGAAGGGGAGGGATTCGAACCCCCGAACCCGAAGGAGCGGATTTACAGTCCGCCGCGTTTAGCCTCTTCGCTACCCTTCCAAAATATTTAAATGGCGCGAGACGGAATCGAACCGCCGACACATGGAGCTTCAATCCATTGCTCTACCAACTGAGCTACCGAGCCTTA
>NZ_CAXSLF010000001.1:234511-719211 GCF_964238205.1 Streptococcus oralis | reverse complement strand
AAGTTATTTTAGACTCGTTAGCTCAGTTGGTAGAGCAATTGACTTTTAATCAATGGGTCACTGGTTCGAGCCCAGTACGGGTCATCATTGCGGGTTTGGCGGAATTGGCAGACGCACCAGATTTAGGATCTGGCGCTTAACGGCGTGGGGGTTCAAGTCCCTTAACCCGCATAATAGAAATAAGCCGGCTTAGCTCAGTTGGTAGAGCATCTGATTTGTAATCAGAGGGTCGCGTGTTCAAGTCATGTAGCCGGCATTTTTTAATATAACCAAGAGGTCGATGCGAACGTAGTTCAGTGGTAGAACACCACCTTGCCAAGGTGGGGGTCGCGGGTTCGAATCCCGTCGTTCGCTTAGAGAGGCCGGGGTGGCGGAACTGGCAGACGCACAGGACTTAAAATCCTGCGATTGGTAACGATCGTACCGGTTCGATCCCGGTCCTCGGCATATAAAGAGCACCCTTAGCTCAACTGGATAGAGTACCTGACTACGAATCAGGCGGTTAGAGGTTCGACTCCTCTAGGGTGCATTTTTCTATTTAACTCGGGAAGTAGCTCAGCTTGGTAGAGTACTTGGTTTGGGACCAAGGTGTCGCAGGTTCGAATCCTGTCTTCCCGATTGATGGCGGTGTAGCTCAGCTGGCTAGAGCGTCCGGTTCATACCCGGGAGGTCGGGGGTTCGATCCCCTTCGCCGCTATAATGATCTTGTTGGACCTTTAGCTCAGCTGGTTAGAGCTCTCGGCTCATAACCGAGTGGTCGTAGGTTCAAGTCCTACAAGGTCCATTAAATACTATGGAGGATTACCCAAGTCCGGCTGAAGGGAACGGTCTTGAAAACCGTCAGGCGTGTAAAAGCGTGCGTGGGTTCGAATCCCACATCCTCCTTTATTATTAACGCGGGATGGAGCAGCTCGGTAGCTCGTCGGGCTCATAACCCGAAGGTCGTAGGTTCAAATCCTGCTCCCGCAATAAGGCTCGGTAGCTCAGTTGGTAGAGCAATGGATTGAAGCTCCATGTGTCGGCGGTTCGATTCCGTCTCGCGCCATATTTATTTTTATGCGGGTGTAGTTTAGTGGTAAAACTACAGCCTTCCAAGCTGTTGTCGCGAGTTCGATTCTCGTCACCCGCTTTGAACATATAGTTCATTTACCAAGTTTTTAAAACTTGGGCGCGTAGCTCAGGTGGTTAGAGCGCACGCCTGATAAGCGTGAGGTCGGTGGTTCGAGTCCACTCGTGCCCATTAATAGGAGAATTACTCAAGAGGCTGAAGAGGACGGTTTGCTAAATCGTTAGGTCGGGTAACTGGCGCAAGGGTTCGAATCCCTTATTCTCCGTAATTAGAGCTTTTTAGCTCTTTTTTTGTGTTTTTGACTGTAAAATTTAGGCTTTTTGATAACTATGGTAGGGCGATGAATTGTTACAATCATGACCACCCGTCTAACGGGTGGTTTGAACCAGGGCTATAAGCCCAAATTACCAGCCAGCGCCTAAAGACGCTGGCTTTCACGTTGTTCAAGCCTCATTGCTCTTGACTCGTCACTTGCCTCTTAAAGAGGCGTGAGTATTACTTACCACTATCCCTAAAGGGATCCTCATATTCTTTTACACTCAATTTATCTAGTGCTATATCATGCTTTTCCTGATCTTGTATGTATTTCCTTATCGTGGCTTCATTGAGACCTACTGTACTCACATAGTAACCTTCTGCCCAGAAATGCCGATTCCCAAACTTGTACTTGAGATTAGCGTGTTTGTCAAACATCATGAGTGCACTTTTACCTTTTAAATAACCCATGAAACTTGAAACACTTATCCTCAGTGGAATACTGACTAACATATGTACATGATCAGGCATTAAATGGCCCTCGATAATCTCAACACCTTTATAACTACATAATCGGCGGAATATTTCTCCCAAACTACTTCGATATTGATTATAAATGACTTTTCGTCTATACTTAGGGGGGAACACAATGTGATACTTACAGTGCCACTTTGTGTGATAAACTATGTGTCTTTTGTGCCATGGTTTTCTCCTTTTGCTTTACAATTGGCTTGAACACCTTTATTGTATCGCGTTTGGAGTTTTTTTGGTATAACCTTCGATGCGCACCCGCATAGCGGGTGGTTTATTTGTCTCGCATCTCACGGAGCGAGACGGACTGAAAGTCACATAATCTGGAGTGAAACAAAAGATTCACTCTTTTTGTTTCACACTTAGGAAGTTTCTTGGTTTTATGTTATTAAACTAACCGAATATATAAGTTTTTTTAGCAATTTTGTATTTTTTTTCTAGATTCTATCTGCATTTTTATTTTGGTCTTTCGATGTGTTAATGTTCTTTTCTTTATTTCATGTAAGTTTCTATTATAATTTAATCGTATTATAAATTACCTTTAAATAATGGTTTAATCTCTTTTTGTTATAGCTCCTATTGGCCTTTCCTACATTATGTTTAGATATATAGTATTTATCGAACGTGTATCTAATATAAGAATAATAGAACTTATTTACTTAGTATTTGTATATATAAGTTTTTTTTATTTTACCGAAACTCTAAAATATTTGATATAATGTAGGCAAAGCTATGGTCACCATTCATTTCAAGAGGAGATTTTTATGGGTAATAGAAGTATAGTAGGAAATCTGTTTATTCTTATATTTAGTTTTTTAACAGTTGGTTGTAGTAATCAAAATTCTGTTGTTTCTAGTAATGATATTAGTTTATCTACTACAACTAGTCAGTCAACTACTAGTAACGAGATAAAGTCTGGGGAGTCTAAGAAAGATTACAAAGATTTATACAAGCCAGTTTTTGAGGATTACAAAAAGATATTTTCTTCTTCTAAAGATTCAAGTGCAATTGCAAATCTTTATCAAAAATTGAATGCAACTGAACGCCCTATCAATAGTTGGTCGGTTGAAAATGCGGTTTTTCAATCAGATAAAATGGGTTATGCCAATGCGGATCTTAATAAAGATGGTGTAGAGGAATTGCTAATAGGAGTTGAGCAATCTAATGGTGATTATTTTATTTCGGGTCTTTATTATCTTGTAAATGAGAAACCGGTCCTTTTAGCAGAAGGTTTTGTTGCAGGCCATGGTGGTGCTAGAAATTCTATGAATATCTATAAGGGTGGAGACATCTTAGAATTAAGCTGGTCATCTGGTACAGGTCAAGGTAGGGGAGTACTTTATCATCTGAATTCGAGCCAACAAGCAGCAAGTAAAGTTCAGGAACAGGACATTCGTGTTCCTGGTAACAAAAGTTTGCATTCTGATTTTGGTAAGACAGAGGCAGAATCAATGAATTTCAAGCAACTAGATTGGCAGAAATTTGAAGATTCTAGTAACTCGGCTATCTCGGGAGATAAGCAAAGGGCCCCTTGGAATGCTAGGAAATCTGCTAAATTAGAAGAGTTCATAAAAGGGTGGGGTGAAAGACTTGGTCAACCTAATTACGAAAAGGGAATATCAGGAGGGGATGTTGGTGCAGATAATCTCTATACCTTTGGAGATGGACCAAGCGAAAAAATGAATGCCGAATACACGGATACAGGTTTAGGAACTGCTAAGTACCGTATTGTGGAACGCTATAGTAACTGGAATAAATACCCGGACGTGCATAGCTACTTTTTTGCGATAACTGATACTGGGGAAGCGATTGTTTTTCATTCTCCAACAACAAATGGTGGGGTTATGTACCTAAAACCGACAGAGAATACAGAGATCCAAGCAGAGTTTAAACGCTTAGTTGAGGAAGACTAGAAAAATGAAGAGTTTGGTCTTGGTCAATCTCTTTTTATAAAAATCTCTTTCTTCCATTTTTATGCTTTTTGAGTGTTTAATGTTATACTTGTGTTAAGTTAGATAGAAAAGTGTCATTCGATGATGATTTTATCAGTAAGGAGAATATATGCCAAAAAGTGTGAAGTTTCATAGTATTTATTATAGATTTGTTCTATTTATAATTATTTTATATTTTTTGGGTGTTCATCAAATTGCTGGGCGAGGTATTCAAACAGTTACTATCTTTGATTACGTCTTCAACTTTCATCAAACACAGTTAGGGTATTTCCTTCTTTTATTAATTTTAGTTGGCATTGGTATTAATTTTCTTTTTCCTTGGAAATTTTATATTACTCAGGATGGGATATACATTAGAAGGTTAGATTTATTTGTTCCTTGGAGTGATATTAGTGGAGTTTCCCATGTTTGGATTAACAAAGCGAGTAATTTTAGCAGAGGGCTTGTTTTTTATAATAATAAATGTTTAGTTTTCTATCGTAATAATTATAAACCGATTTGTATCTATAATACTTCTTTATTAGCCTTATTTCTTGTCAAACTCTTTAATTCTCAGATCAAGACGAATATCATGTCAGCTAGTTTTGCTACGGGATTTAATATTCTATTGAATACATCAATTGTCTGTTATCTTTACTTTCTTGATTTAAAAACTCTTAGTTTTAGTTATTTTTTACTTTTTTGCTTACTCTACTTTATAAAAATTTTTATCATTCCTTTATGTTTGGTTTCTAGTCAAAATTCTAAGTATGGTCCTTATCTGGTCCATAGTAGTTTCTTTAAGAGGAATGCTTCAGATATGATTCATGTTTAATTTTATAAAAATGATGACTTTCTACTTTTGGGTAGGAAGTTTTTTATTATTTCTATATCGAAATAGTTGACAGATGTAATGAAAAGTCTTACAATAAATTCAGAAAGTTCGATATAGAAGTAAAGGAGACAAAATGGACAAGATGTTAGGGGGCTACCAAGCTCTACAGATTCGATTGTTGAATGGGCGTATCTTTCAAAAACTCTTGAGCAAGGAACCAGATGCCCAATACAGAAGTGAGCAGGGAAAAATTTTAACAATCTTGTGGAAGCAAGAGTTGGGTTGTGCTACCGCAACTGATATTGCTCTTGCGACAGGTCTGGCAAACAATACGCTGACCAGTATGGTTAAGAAATTAGAAGAACAGGGTTTGGTTGCGATTAAGCCTTGTACACAGGATAAAAGAAAAAAATATATCTCTTTGACAGATCTCGGTTGGGCGCAAAAAGAAATTGGAGACCGTGTCAGTAAAGAGTTAGGTGAAATTTTCTACCAAGGATTTTCGGATCAAGAAATCCAGGAATTTGAAGCTTATCAAGAGCGTATTATCACTAATTTAAAGAAAAAAGAAAACGAGGAATAAATCATGTCCATTCAAGCACAAAATGCACAAAATCTATATATTCGTGCTATTCAAGATGGCCGTGTAGCAGAAGCGCAAGCAAGCTTATTAGGGGATACCTATATCCAACACTCGACAGGAGTGCCGGATGGGAAAGAAGGATTCGCTACTTTTTTTGCAGATTTTATCAAGCGCCATCCAGAACGTGAAATCAAGATTGTTCGTACCATTGAAGATGGCAATCTGGTTTTTGTTCATGTGCACCAGTACCTAAACGGTGGAGAAGCCCAATGGGTGACTACAGATACTTTCCGTGCAGATGAAAATGGTCATATCGTTGAGCATTGGGATGTTATTGACTATTATTGTACACCTGAAAATGGCCAACTTGATCAGATCTTTGGAGATTTTGAAATCAAGGACTTGGACAAGTCAGCGGAAAATAAACAGCTGGTCCGTCGTTTCTTGACAGAAATTTTCCAAAACAAGGAGCTCGATCAATGGGAAGACTTTGTGACAGAGGATGTGATTCAGCATAATCATGAGATTGGGCAAGGGAGTCAAGCTTATAAGGATTACGTACGCGAGCACCATGTGGCCTATGACTTTGTTTTCCAACTCTTGACTCAAGGAAATTTTGCAGTGAGTTATGGTCAGGTATTGATTGATGGCGTTGCCTATGCTCAATACGATATCTTCCGTTTAGAAAATGGGAAAATTGTTGAACATTGGGATAATAAGGAAGTTATGCCCAAGGTAGAAGACTTGACCAATAGAGGGAAATTTTAAAAAGGAATACATTATGAAAGCAGTTGTTGTAAGCACTCCAGGTGGACCGGAGGTATTAGAAGTTGTCGAACGACCAAAACCAGTCCTGAAGGCAGGTTGGACCCTGGTGAAAATCCAAGGATTTGGCATCAATCATAGTGAAATTTTTACCCGTAAGGGACAATCACCATCTGTGAAATTTCCTCGTGTATTAGGGATTGAGTGTGTCGGTCTTGTGGAAGAAACGACACGACCGGATTTGAAGATTGGGCAACAAATCATTTCCATTATGGGAGAGATGGGGCGAGCCTTTGATGGAGGTTATGCAGAGTATACACTTCTTCCAAATGAACAAATTTATCCAATCAAGACAGAACTTGATTTGGAAAGCTTGATCGCCCTTCCGGAAACCTATTACACGGCATTTGGCTCTTTTCTCAATCTTAAGATTGAGGAGAAAGATAGCGTGTTAGTTCGAGGAGCAACCAGTGGTGTAGGAATTGCCTTTGCTAAACTGCTGAAAGAGAAATTTCCTAATATTCACTTGGCAGGAACTAGCCGAAACCTAGCTAAGGAAGAGAAACTGAAAGCGGTCGGATTTGATCAGGTGATTTTGGAGAAGGATGGTATCTTGCACACGAAAGAGCAGTTCGATAAGGTTTTGGATCTTGTTGGTCCAAGCGCTATTCTCGATACTTTTGCGCGGACAGCAGAAGGCGGGATTATCTGTTCTTGTGGGTTACTGGGTGGTCAGTGGACTGTTCCAGACTTTGATCCAATCGAAATGCTCTCTCGCAATCTCTACTTGACGACCTTTGCTTCTGGCAATGTGTGTCAAGACAAGCTTCAGGCTTTGGTAGATTTTGTCGAGCAGTATCATGTAGATGTAGGACCTGAAAAAGTTTATAAGATTGACCAAATTCAGGAAGCGCATGCTTATCTGGAAGGAAGCCATTCTTTTGGCAAAGTTATCGTGAAAAATGAGGTAGATTAAATGATTGAATACAAACATGTAGCCTTGCGCTATACGGAAAAGGACATTTTAAAAGATGTCAATCTCCGCATTGAAAATGGAGAATTTATGGTGCTAGTGGGCCCTTCAGGATCTGGCAAGACCACCATGATCAAGATGATTAACCGTCTTTTGGAACCGACAGATGGCAATATCTATATGGATGGGAAACGCATCAAAGACTATGATGAACGAGAATTACGTCTCAGTACCGGCTATGTCCTTCAAGCCATTGCCCTATTTCCTAACTTGACCGTTGCGGAAAATATAGCTCTCATTCCTGAGATGAAGGGCTGGAGCAAGGAGCAAATCACTTCTAAAACAGAAGAACTCTTGGATAAGGTTGGCCTGCCTGCGGCAGACTACGCTCATCGGTTACCAAGCGAGTTATCTGGTGGGGAGCAACAGCGGATTGGCATTGTGCGAGCCATCATTGGGGAACCAAAGATTCTATTGATGGACGAGCCTTTTTCAGCCTTGGATGCCATCTCTCGCAAGCAGTTGCAAGAATTGACTAAGGCATTACATAAAGAATTCGGCATGACTACCATCTTCGTAACACATGATACGGATGAGGCCTTAAAATTAGGGGATCGAATTGCAGTTTTGCAGGATGGAGAAATTCGCCAGGTGGCAGAACCTGAAACAATTTTACAAGCGCCTGCGACAGACTTTGTAGCAAACTTGTTTGGAGGTAGCCTTCATGTCTAATTTGATTTCAACATTTCAAGAGCGTTTTAGTGAATGGGTAACCGCTCTTGGGCAACACTTACAATTATCGCTTTTGACCTTATTGGTTGCTATTTTTCTGACCATTCCACTTGCTGTTTATCTAAATAGCCACAAAAAAGCGGCGAACTGGGTGCTACAAGTTGCGGGTATCTTCCAGACCATTCCCTCAATGGCTTTATTGGGGCTCTTTATTCCTTTAATGGGGATTGGAACCTTACCAGCACTCACAGCCCTTGTTATTTACGCTATTTTCCCGATTTTAGAAAATACGATTACAGCCTTGAACGGCATTGATCCTAGTCTTGAGGAGGCAGGGATTGCTTTTGGAATGACCAAGTGGGAGCGACTCAAGAAGTTTGAAATTCCACTTGCCATGCCTGTCATTGTATCGGGGGTTCGTACAGCAACCGTTATGATCATTGGGACAGCGACTTTAGCCGCTCTTGTTGGAGCTGGTGGATTAGGCTCCTTTATCCTTTTGGGAATTGATCGTCGGAATGCTAGTCTGATTTTAATCGGTGCAATCTCATCAGCCATTTTGGCCATTCTCTTTAATGTTGTTCTCAAATGGTTGGAAAAGGCAAAGTTGCGTACAATTGTTGCAGCCTTTGCTGTTATGGTGCTTGGTTTAGGAGCAAGTTATGCTCCAAGCATGATTCGAAATAAAGAGAAAGAAAATCTGGTTATAGCTGGGAAGTTGGGACCTGAACCTGAGATTCTCATGAATATGTACAAGCTTATCATTGAGGAAAATACGGATATGACGGTGACGGTCAAGCCTAACTTTGGGAAGACAGATTTCCTTTATCAAGCGCTGAAAAAGGGTGATATTGATATCTATCCAGAATTTACAGGGACTATTACAGGTTCTCTCTTGCAGCCAGCTCCTAAAGTGAGCAATGACTCTGAAGAAGTTTTTGAAGCTGCGCGTGATGGAATTAAGAAACAAGATAATCTAGTCTTACTGAATCATATGGCTTATCAAAATACCTTTGCGATTGCAGTTCCTAAAAGTATTGCGAAAGAATATAATTTGAAGACTATTTCCGATCTTAAAGGAGTTCAAGATAAACTGAAGGCAGGATTCACTCTGGAGTTTAACGACCGTGAGGATGGAAACAAGGGGTTACAGTCTGTTTATGGATTGAATCTAAATGTGGCAACAATGGAGCCAGCTCTTCGCTATGATGCGATCAAGGCTGGTGATATACAGATTATGGAAGTCTACTCGACAGATCCAGAAATCGAACGTTACCAACTTCAAATTTTAGAAGATGATCAACACCTCTTCCCTCCTTATCAAGGCGCTCCACTCATGAAAGCTGAATTACTCGAAAAACATCCGAAGTTGGAAGCTGTTCTTAATAAACTAGCTGGTAAAATCACCGAGAGCCAGATGAGTCAGATGAACTACCAGGTTGGTATTGATGGTAAGGATGCTTATACTGTTGCACATGATTTCTTGGTGGAACAGGGATTGTTGAAGAAATGATAAAGCAAGAAGAAATACAAGAAACTCTTTTGCGACTCTGTGAGCACTATGGAGAGCAAAATTGGTGGCAATCGGATAACAAGCTGGAAGATTTGGTATCGACTATTTTGATCCAGCGAACAACTGAGAAGAATGACAAGTTAGCTTTAGCTGGTCTTATGGATATCATGACAGTAGAGGGGATTCTGGATTTATCGCTAGAAGAGTTACAGGAACGTATTCGACCTGCTGGATTTTTTAAGCAAAAGTCTCAAACGATTAGGGGACTTCTGATCTGGTTAAGAGAAGTTGGTGGTTTTGAGGTTCTTGCTAGGTTTCGGACAGAAGATTTACGGAAGCAACTTTTGGAGTTAAAAGGGATTGGACCAGAGACTGCAGATGCACTTTTACTTTATCTTTTTGATCGTCCCGTTTTTATTTCGGATGAATATGCGAGAAGACTTTTTCGACGCTTAGGATTTGGAAACTTTGATACCTATAATGAAATGCATGCTGTTTATAGTGATGTCTTGGAAGGACTCACTCTCAAACAATGCCAAGAGATTCATGCTGTTATTGATGAGCATGGAAAAGCTTTTAGCAAAAGTAAAGGCCAGTTAGACGAAAGTTGGTTACGATAAAAAATTCTAAGACTTCTTGTCTTAGAATTTTGTTAGTAAATTTATTGCCTCAAAAAATCATAGTTTGATTAGATTAGTAAGTAGAAAGTAGATGTAAAATACTCGTGATGAATTGGAATATTTGAATGATAGAATGTCAACTAGTATTTTTCTTTTGAGTGGGTATGAAATCTATAGTTGTGTTTGCTACTTCATCTCCAAGACGCCTAAGTAAAAGCTTACTACTTGGTCTTCTGTATAAGATTTTCCTTTTTTGAGCCACCAGGTTAGTATTTCAATAAAGTTAGTTACAACAAAATGCTTGAGGTAGGAAGCAGGAATACTAGGATAGGAAACATGCAAGTCTTCCGCCACCATGGGATAAACATGGTGTTCCAATTCTTTCTGTAATTGGCGGAGGAAGTAGTCATTTTTAGAGAAAAGGAGGCTGGTGATCTGGTCCTGGTTTTTCTTGAAATGTGAAAAGATATGGGACAAATAAGCTTCTGTAGTTATATTTTCCTCGCGTTCAAAAAGATGATGGAAGAGATAGCGACAGAGCTCATCTAGGAGTAATTCCTTACTCTCATAGTGACTGTAGAAGGTAGAGCGACCGACATTTGCGAGGTCAATAATCTCTTGGACTGTGATGGATTCGTAATCTTCTTGATTCAATAATTGTAAAAAAGCAGTATAGATAGCTTTTCGTGTCTTGGTAATGCGGCGGTCTTGACTAGTCATATGGACACTTTGAACAAATTGTTCAGTAACTTACAAAGAGAACAGTTTGCCCCTATCCTTTCTTTTCGGAGTAAGAGATAATACTAGTAAAGGGAATATTTATACTACTATTATACCAAAGGAGGATGAAAAAATGACAACGAAAGGTGCGGTTTGGCTAGCTTTTTTCTTAAATTTGAGTTATGCCATTATCGAGTTTATCGCTGGTGGAGTGTTTAGTTCCAGCGCTGTTCTTGCTGACTCTGTCCATGATTTGGGAGATGCCATCGCAATTGGTGTATCAGCTGTTCTTGAAACAATTTCCAATCGTGAAGAAGATAGCCATTACACCTTGGGTTACAAACGGTTTAGTCTCTTAGGAGCCTTGGTAACGGCTGTGATTCTCATGACAGGCTCTGTTCTGGTTATCTTGGAAAATATAACGAAACTCTTTCATCCACAACCTGTCAATGATGAGGGAATCCTCTGGCTAGGAATCATAGCGGTCAGTATCAATGTGTTGGCGAGTCTAGTAGTTCGTAAGGGAAAAACTAAGAATGAGTCTATTTTGAGCCTGCACTTTCTGGAAGATACTCTGGGTTGGGTGGCTGTTATCCTAATGGCCATTGTTCTGCGATTTACCGACTGGTATATTCTGGATCCGCTCTTATCTCTGGTCATTTCTTTCTTTATTCTCTCAAAAGCCATTCCTCGTTTTTGGTCTACGCTCAATATTTTCCTTGATGCTGTGCCAGAAGGAGTGGATATCAAGCAAGTAAAGAGCGACTTGGAGCAATTGGACCGCGTTGCTAGTATTAATCAGCTAAACCTCTGGACCATGGATGGTTTGGAAAAAAATGCCATTGTCCATGTTTGTCTAAAAGAAATTGAACAGATGGAGGTCTGTAAAGAAGCAATCCGTGCCATGCTCAAAGATTATGGCTTTCAAAACATCACCATTGAAGTTGATGCTGACCTAGTAACTCACCAAGCCCATAAGCGAAAAATTGAGGAGTTGGAAGTAAGTCAAAGTCATGGACATGAACATCATCATTAATGAGATGTAGTATAAGTGAGCGAAAGCTAAATAAAAAGTGTATACTTAAAGTAGTTAGATACAGAGAGGAAATTTTATGAAATCAGCAGTATATACTCAAGCTGGGCAAGTGGGCTTAGCAGAAATTGATCGTCCGAAAATTGAGGCGGCAGATGATGCCATTATCCGCATTGTTCGCACTTGCGTTTGCGGTTCAGACCTATGGAGTTACCGAAATCCAGATATTAAAGCGGGTCACAAAAATAGTGGACACGAAGCAATTGGAATCGTTGAAGAAGTTGGTGAGGCTGTCACTACTGTAAAACCAGGTGACTTTGTCATCGCGCCTTTCACTCATGGTTGTGGAGAGTGTGATGCCTGTCGTGCTGGTTATGATGGGACTTGTGACCGCCATATTGGCACCAACTGGTCAGGTGGTGTCCAGGCTGAGTATATCCGTTTCCACTTTGCCAATTGGGCACTTGTGAAAATCCCAGGTCAACCTTCAGATTATAGTGAAGGCATGCTCAAGTCACTTTTAACACTTGCTGATGTCATGCCGACGGGTTATCATGCGGCGCGTGTGGCTAATGTGCAAAAAGGCGACAAGGTGGTCGTTATCGGGGATGGTGCTGTTGGTCAATGTGCCGTGATTGCAGCTAAGATGCGTGGAGCATCGCAAATTGTCCTTATGAGTCGCCACGAAGACCGTCAAAAGATGGCCTTGGAGTCAGGCGCGACAGCGGTCGTAGCTGAACGTGGTGAAGAAGGCATTGCCAAGGTGCGAGAAATTCTCGGTGGTGGAGCAGATGCAGCACTTGAGTGTGTGGGTACTGAAGCAGCCGTCGGCCAAGCTATCGGTGTACTCCATAATGGAGGACGCATGGGATTTGTCGGTGTGCCTCACTACAATAACCGTGCGCTTGGTTCGACCTTTGCTCAAAATATCTCAGTGGCAGGTGGAGCAGCATCAGTTACTACTTATGATAAACAAGTTTTATTAAAAGCAGTTCTTGACGGTGATATCAATCCGGGTCGTGTCTTTACTGATAGCTATACTCTGGACGAGATTGATCAAGCCTATAAAGACATGGATGAACGCAAGACTATCAAGTCTATGATTGTGATGGATTAATACTCTTCGAAAATCTCTTCAAACCACGTCAGCTTCACCTTGTCGTTGATATAGGTAACTGACATCGTCAGTCTTATCTACAACCTCAAAGCAGTGCTTTGAGCAACCTGCGACTAGCTTCCTAGTTTGCTCTTTGATTTTCATTGAGTATAAAAAGAAAAACCTAATAGGATTTGAGAATCTCTATTAGGTTTTTTTGTGTTTAACTATTGCGCTTAATGCAAGGTACTTTCTCTTAAAGTCAGTTTGGTTCCCAGCATGGTTAGGCTTGGGATTTTACGGCCGTGAAGGACTTCTCTGTTCAGGATATCCATTCCTGTGCGCCCCATTTCTTCGGTGTAGACTGTAATACTGGAAAGTGGTGGGAACACTTGCTTGGTTAGAATAGTATCATTAAAAGAAATAATGCTCACGCGCTCAGGTATGCTGATGCTGGCTTCTTGAAGGGCGCGAAGGGCACCAATAGCCAAGCTATCACTGGCAGCAAAAAAGGCCTGTGGAAGCTTTTCTCCTAATTTTTCGATAGCTTCCTTCATCAAGTCATATCCAGATTGGGCAGTAAATTGACCTTGAAAAACGAATTCTTCGTTATAGATTCCCTTTTCTTGCGTATAGGACTTAAAGTAATCTAAGCGTTTATCTGCGATAACTTCTTCATGGTCAGTAGTAGTTTCAAGACCGGATAAGATACCAATCTTTTTAAGCCCATGATCTGTAAAGTAATCAACAACCTGTCTAACAGCATTATAAAAATCTGTAATGACACAGGTATGACCAAGAGCAATCGTATCACTGTCTAAAAATACTAGGGGTTTGTGGTATTCCTCAAATGATGCAATCTGTGCTTGGCTAAATTTCCCAATACAAAGAATACCAATCACTTCTTCGCTAAGCGTGAAAGGCTGGTCATTAAAATAGCGCAAGATGTCGTAATCTAATTCTTGGGCTCTATTTTCAATTCCTAGTCGAATCTGATAGTAGTAGAGGTCTTCTAACTCTCCCTGTTCACTGACCCACTGGATGATGGCAATTTTCTGTTTGAGTTTATGTGATTCACCTGTTTTGAGATGTTTGGTATAGCCTAGTTCTTCGGCAACGGTTAAAATACGATGTCTGGTTTCTTCTGTCACAGATAGACTCTGATCGCGATTGAGGACACGGGATACAGTTGCGATCGAGACAGAGGCTAGCTGAGCAATATCTTTGAGTGTAGCCATAATTCCCCTCCTTTTTAGGTTATTATAGCATATTTTTCTTCCTTTTTACTCATAGTTTAGTAAAATATCGGTAAAAATGTTGACCTAAGCAAAACCCTTGGGTACAATAGAAGAAAACGATTACAGGATAAACTTTTTTACCTAATATTTCGTCAAAGGAGAATTCATATGACACAACATCTTACTGCTGAAGCACTTCGCAAGGATTTTCTTGCTGTTTTTGGTCAAGAAGCGGATCAAACCTTCTTCTCACCAGGGCGTATCAACTTGATTGGAGAACATACTGACTATAACGGTGGGCATGTTTTCCCAGCAGCTATTTCATTAGGAACTTACGGAGCTGCACGCAAGCGCGATGACCAAGTATTGCGTTTCTACTCCGCGAACTTTGAGGACAAAGGCATCATCGAAGTGCCTCTAGCTGACCTTAAGTTTGAGAAGGAGCACAACTGGACCAACTATTCAAAAGGTGTCCTTCATTTCTTGCAAGAAGCTGGTCATGTGATTGATAAAGGTTTTGATTTCTATGTTTTTGGGAATATCCCAAATGGTGCGGGCTTGTCTTCTTCTGCATCTTTGGAGCTTTTGACTGGTGTCGTGGCAGAATACCTTTTTGACCTAAAATTGGACCGTTTAGATTTAGTAAAAATCGGAAAATTGACAGAGAATAACTTTATCGGTGTTAACTCTGGTATCATGGACCAATTTGCGATTGGTATGGGGGCAGACCAACGTGCTATTTACCTAGATACTAATACTCTAGAATACGACTTGGTTCCTCTTGATTTGAAGGACAATGTTGTTGTTATCATGAATACCAACAAACGCCGTGAATTAGCAGATTCTAAGTACAATGAACGCCGCGCTGAGTGTGAAAAAGCAGTAGAAGAACTCCAAGTGGCCTTGGACATTCAAACCTTGGGTGAATTGGATGAGTGGGTTTTTGACGAGTATAGCTATCTCATCAAAGACGAAAATCGTTTGAAACGTGCTCGTCATGCTGTTCTTGAAAACCAACGTACCCTTAAAGCACAAGCCGCTCTTCAAGCAGGAGATTTGGAAAAATTTGGTCGTTTGATGAATGCATCTCATGTTTCACTTGAGCACGATTACGAAGTGACTGGATTGGAATTAGATACCCTCGTTCACACTGCATGGGCTCAAGAAGGTGTTCTTGGTGCTCGTATGACAGGAGCAGGTTTTGGTGGTTGTGCTATTGCCTTGGTTCAAAAAGATGCGGTTGAAAACTTTAAAGAAGCTGTTGGCAAACACTATGAAGAAATCGTTGGCTATGCTCCAAGCTTCTATATCGCTGAAGTTGCAGGTGGAACTCGCGTCTTAGATTAGGAGAGAAGGATATGGAAGCTGTAATATTTGATTTAGATGGCTTATTAGCCGATACTGAAATCATTTCTCTAAAAGTTTATCAAGAATTGCTTAGAGATTTTGGAATTCCTTTCACAGAAGAAACTTATTCTAGAGACTACAGTGGACATAGGGAAGAGGAGAATGTTCAACGATTTTTGGATACCTATGATTTACCCTGGAACTTTGACCAAACCTTGGATAAAGTTTATGAACTGGAAGCTCAAATCTTAGCCAAAGGTGTAAATTTAAAAAAAGGTGCTAAAAATTTGCTTACTTATTTGCAAAGAGAAGGCATTCCAATCGCTTTAGCAACATCAAGTGTTAAATCTCGAGCTAAAATGATCTTGGATAGCAATGGGATACTATCCCTATTTGACCATCTAATTTTTGCAAAAGATGTAAAGCGAAGCAAATCATACCCTGATATTTTTTTAAAAGCCTGCAGTGATTTGAACGTTTTACCAGAGAATTGCTTAGTACTAGAGGATAGTGAAGCAGGGATTGAAGCGGCATCTAGAGCTGGGATTCCAGTTATTTGTATTCCAGATTTAAAAATACCAGCACAGTCTTTCTTAAATAAAACAGAACAAGTTTTTCAAGATTTAGATGCTGTTAGAGACTATTTAGAAAGTAAGAAGGAGGTTTTCTAGTGACCTTAGTAGAAAGATTTGTTACCAAAGTCATTGCAGAAAGTGCCTTTGAAGAGTTGGATCGGATCTATCTAACCAATCATGTTTTAGCACTGGTGGGGAATGGGGTTCTTGAAGTCAATACTGACCAAAATGATTTGATTGAACTAAAAGATCAGCTTGTTGAGGAAGCAGTTCGCTTGGAAACGATTGAAGATAGTCTGGCTGCGCGTGAGATTCTCGGTGCAGACCTCATGGACTTGGTAACGCCTTGTCCAAGTCAGGTTAATCGTGACTTTTGGGCTACTTATGCCCAGTCACCAGAGCAGGCGATTGCGGACTTCTACCAACTCAGTCAGAAGAATGACTACATCAAACTAAAGGCTATCGCAAAGAATATTGCTTATCGTGTTCCTTCTGACTACGGTGAACTGGAGATTACCATCAATCTCTCTAAGCCTGAAAAGGATCCAAAGGAGATCGCGGCAGCTAAGTTGGTCAAGTCGAGCAACTATCCTCAATGTCAGCTTTGTATGGAAAACGAAGGCTACCATGGTCGTGTCAACCATCCAGCTAGGAGCAATCATCGTATTATTCGTTTTGATATTTCTGGGCAGGAGTGGGGCTTCCAATATTCGCCTTATGCGTACTTTAATGAGCACTGTATTTTCCTAGACAGTCAACACCGTCCTATGGCTATTAGTCGACAAAGTTTTGAGCGTTTGTTAGCAATTGTGGAGCAGTTCCCAGGCTATTTTGCAGGCTCGAATGCGGACCTACCAATTGTTGGTGGTTCAATCTTGACCCATGATCATTACCAAGGTGGGCGCCATGTTTTCCCGATGGAAGTGGCTCCTATTCAGAAAAGCTTTACCTTTGAAGGTTTTGAATCTGTCAAAGCAGGGATTGTTCAGTGGCCTATGTCAGTCATTCGATTGACGTCGGATTCAAAAGACGATTTGATAAATCTTGCTGAGAAAATCTTACTGGCTTGGCGTCAATACTCCGATCCAAGTGTGCAGGTCTTGGCAGAAAGCAATGGAACTCCGCACCATACTATCACACCGATAGCCCGTAAACGAGATGGACAGTTTGAGTTGGACTTGGTCTTGCGGGACAATCAAACATCTCCAGAGCATCCAGACGGCATCTATCATCCCCACAAGGATGTCCAACATATCAAGAAGGAAAATATCGGCTTGATTGAGGTTATGGGCTTAGCAATCTTGCCCCCACGTTTGAAGGAAGAAGTAGAGCAAGTAGCAGCTTATCTAGTCGGAGAAGAAGTATCAGTCGCAACTTATCACCAAGAATGGGCGGATGAGTTGAAGGAAAGTCATCCTGGATTGACTGATAAAGACCAAGCTCTCGAAATTGTCCAAGAATCTGTGGGTAAAATCTTCGCTCGGGTATTGGAAGATGCAGGAGTTTATAAGCAAACAGAAGAAGGACAAGCAGCCTTTATGCGCTTTGTGGAGCAAGTTGGTATTAGTCCCGAATAAGTGCTTCTCCCTTGCACAGAGTCTTGAAAAGTAGTATCATAGTGTCGTTTGAAATATCAGGAGGAAAGTATGAAAGATTTTCACTTTGACGCTATATCTGCCTTTGAAAACTACGAAATTGAAAAAATGAGAGATGGTCACGTTGTGGTAACGACAAAAGTAGTGGACTCCTCACTCAACTATTATGGGAATGCCCATGGAGGCTATCTATTTACCCTTTGTGACCAAATCAGTGGTCTTGTGGTGATTTCGCTTGGCTTAGATGGCGTGACACTCCAGTCTTCTATCAACTACTTGAAAGCCGGAAATCTAGGGGACCTTCTCACTATCAAGGGGGAATGTGTCCATCAAGGACGCACCACTTGTGTGGTTGATGTTGATATCATCAACCAAGATGGTAGAAATGTCTGCAAGGCAACCTTCACCATGTTTGTCACAGGACAACGATCTGAAGATAGACAGGTGAGGATATAGGAAACATAAAAAAGAGGCACATGCCTCTTTTTTTATGTTGTTTAATGTAAGCAACTTGTTTTAATCAATTTTCTTTATAAAATCACCGATTTTTCTTACAATCTCAGTAACAAGAGCATTTCCCATAAAGAACATTCTCATTTTATCAGAAACATCTACAATAGACCCATCAGTTAATTTCTTTTTAGCTGTCCAATTATCTGGGAAATCTTGAAGACGTTCTGCTTCAACTGGAGTTATAAGACGGTATTTACCATTAACTTTAAGAAAATGGGTTGAACGATTAACGGTACCTTCAGAAGTCAACATTGTACGACCAGGTAAGTTTAAATCGTCATAGGGAGCCATACCACCTTCAGAATAGATGTAAGTATGACCGTCCGCAGAAGTACGTTCAATTCGTTTTGGTCCCCTTAGAAATTGGAATTTTTCCAATTTTGCTTGGTCAGTAATGAAATATTTATCAGGAACATCCTTTTCATCCTGAAGAATTTCACCTAATGTAATTGGTCTTCCATTAAAGTTAGGCTCTGTATCGATAGAGTAGTATTTTCCATATCTCATAATACCTGTGTTCCAAACAGTACCTGTAAAATTATCAGATACCTCCACGATATCATCTCCAAGTTCATGAAAAACATGTCTATTTTTAACTGGTATATTTTTTATTGGAAATTGAGTTGCAAATAAACCTGTTTGAAATAAATACTCATCATATTTATGTTCTTCAGCTACTGCTTCATTGTTTTCATATTGTTCATCAATTGATTTTGCAAAATTAGTATCATTACGATAAACGAAGAAGAAAACACGACGACGTCTTTGGCTTCGTCCGTAATCAGCCGCATTGATGACTCTCCATTCAACTGAATATCCCAAATTATTGAAAGCTGTTAGCATGATTGCGAAGTCTCTTCCTCGTTGTTTAGAAGGGGCTTTTAGCAATCTGTCAACGTTTTCGAGGATAAGATATTTAGGTTTAATATTTTCGGTAGCACGAATGATTTCCCAAAAGAGGACTCCTTTTTTTCCTTCGATACCTTTTTCATTTTTTTTACTTCTAGCGACAGAATAGTCTTGACAAGGAAAACCTCCTACAATCATATCTGCATCCATTTTCGAAAATTCTTCGTCTGTAATATCAGAGATACTAATATTGATATTCTCGCTGTCGGGGAAATGATAATCATATACCTCAAATGCATCTTGAGATTTACGAGACGGTTCCCACTGGTTAGCCCACTTTGTTTCAAAGAACTGGTTATCAGATTTTTCTAATCCTATTCGGAATCCTCCGACCCCAGCAAATAGTTCGAGAACTTTCATCTTTTCTCCTTACAATTTTTCAGTTTAATCCATTATATACTATTTTCAACGATTGATCAAGTATTAATGCTTGCTTTGTATTTAATCTGATATAATATAGGGAGTAGGAGAAAAGAATGAAACAAAATTTATTTAATTATAACGATGAAGATATTGACAGTGTTGTAAATTACTCTCACAAACTTTTGAATAGAAAATTTGCTGAGGTTATGGAAGAATATAATCGATCTCTCTATAAAACATACGAGGATTATCAAAATCAAGAAGCTAATGAATATGAGAAAAAAGAAATTAAACCATCGTCAAAGGGACAGTATGGGAATTATATAGAACGTTATTATTATGGTTATCAGCCTAACAGTAATGCTGCAGCTGATTTTGAAAAAATTGGAGTAGAGCTTAAGGTGACTCCATTTAAAGTTAATAAGAATGGAACCATTTCTGCAAAAGAACGACTAGTCTTGACGATTATTAATTATTTTGAAGAGAACTTGGACGATTTTTATCAAACTCATCTATGGCAAAAATGTTCTAAAATACTTTTATTATTTTACAACGGTTTGATTCCTGAAAATACAGTTTTTGATTACATGATTGAAAAAGTGTTTCTGTATGAATGGTTTGAGGAAGATATGAATGTCATTTTAGATGATTACGCTCGAATTACTCAGAAAATTAAGGAGGGACGTGCGCACGAATTGTCTGAGTCCGATGGGAACTATTTATCAACTTGTACTAAAGGAGCCGGTAAAGACAAAGATTGGAAAAAACAACCTTTTAGTGATGTTTTGGCAAAACAACGTGCCTGGGAATTAAAGTCTAGTTATATGACGTATTTGATTAATCATAAAATCTTTGCTAGTCATGAACAGGAGAGTGTATTAGCTACTGCAAAAGGAACGAAAAAAACATTTACCCAGCTTATTGAAGAAAAAATTTTGAAGTATGAAGGATGGAGAGCGGAAGACTTATATGATGCGTTCGGTGTTCCTCGTCGCTCAAAATCTAGAAATAATTTACTGATTCGTAAAATGATTGGTATTACTAGTGATATAGAAAATACTCAGGAATTTCAAAAAGCCAATATGAATCTTAGAGTTATTAGTGTGAATAAAAAGGGGCTACCTACTGAAGACTCACCGTTTAAAGTTTATGATTTTATAGAATTGGCAAAAAATGACAACTGGGAAGAATCTCATGTTTATCAAGAAATTTGTGACAAACGCTATATGTTTGTTGTATTTAAGGAAGAAGAACCTGGAGAATATGTTTTAAGTCAAGTGAAGTTTTGGGGATTCCCTGAACGTTTAGTCGATGAAGCAAAACGTGTCTGGAATGAAACACGTAGCATTATTAATGAAGGGGTACAGTTAACTCAGACAAAAAAAGGTGTTTCGACAAACTTTCCTCAAAGCAAAGTAAATAAGTTCTTGTTTACCAAAATTCATGCATCAAACTCTTATTATGAAATTGAAAAAAATGTTTTTGTAGGAAAAGGAAAACTATCAGATACGAACCCTCTTCCTGATGGACGAAGAATTACCAAGCATTCTTTCTGGATTCCTAAAAAGTTCCTTAAAGATATTTTGGATGGTAAGTGGGATTAAGTGATTTTCAACAGTAAGAAAAAGAGGCATATGCCTCTTTTTTTATTACTTTCCCACTCTAATGCTTTATTATCCTATTCACTAAATCTTAAAAAATAGCCATCTGGGTCTAAAACTGCAAATTCATGAGGGTAGATATATTGTTCACCAACACGAAATTCTCTTTTAGTCAAAGGACGATAGATGGGATAGTTGGCTTCCAGCAGTTTTTGGTGGAGCTGAGGGACATCCTTGATACCAAAGGAAATATTGACACCACGCCCGAAAGGATAAGTCAGTTGGGATAATTCTTCTGCGTTGCCTTCTTCTAGCATAAGTTGGCAGTCTTCAAGCGAAAGGAAGAGAAATTTTTCCTCTGGACGCTCGTATTCGACAGAGAATCCCAATAAGTCGCAGTAGAAGTGACGCGATTTCTCGATATCCGATACGACAAATTCAGGGATGACAGCTTGATAGTCCATTCGTTTTCTCCTTAGAAATCAATCTCCAAGACAATCGGTGTATGGTCTTGGCGTGCGCCTGAGTCAATCATGTCTGACTTGGTAACCTTGTCTGCTACACGGTTACTTGTGAGCCAGTAGTCGATTCTCCAGCCTGTATTGTTGATTTTTGAAGTTTTGCTACGTTGTGCCCACCAAGTATAGCGTTCTGGCACATCGCCATGGATATGGCGGAAGGTATCTGTAAATCCTTTGGATAAAAGGTTTGTAAATCCTTCACGTTCTTCGTCTGTAAATCCTGGTGAACGACGGTTGCTGGCTGGGTTGGCAAGGTCAATTTCCTTGTGGGCAACATTGTAGTCTCCTGTTGCTAGGACAGTTTTTTGCTTGTCTAGTTGAGCCAAGTACTCTGCATATTTGACATCCCAGACTTGACGTTCTTCCAAGCGTTTGAGTCCATCACCAGCGTTTGGTGTGTAAACTTGGGTCACGAAAAATGTATCAAATTCTAAAGTGATGATACGTCCTTCCAAGTCCATGGTAGAAGGAGCACCGATTTCTGGGAAACTGATAGTTGGAGTCAGTTCTTTCTTATAGAGGAACATGGTTCCAGCATAGCCTTTACGAGCAGGTTCTTGAGAGGAACGCCAAGTATTTTCATATCCAGGGAAGAGTTCTTCTAACACCTCAAGATGTTTTTTAGTAGGCCCTGTAGCTGAAAGCTTGGTTTCTTGGATGGCGATGATATCAGCGTTTTCAGCAACCAAGGTTTGGAGGACGTCTTGTGATAATTTCGCACGCGCAGAATCGCTCGTGAGTGCAGCGTTTAGGGAATCAATATTCCATGAGATCAGTTTCATAATGTTTACCTTTTCATTCAGATTATAGACAATATTATACCAGAAAAAGAAGCAATTCCCCAGCGTATGGTTTGAAAAATCCAGGTCATTCCTATATAATAAAGAATGATTTATGTAAAAGATTGAAAATAAATGAAATGTTACTCCTTTGAGTATCTTTATCGCTAAATATGACAAAGTTTAAGTTAGTGTCATCACCTATGAATAGGAAAAACCTGAGGCAGTAGCCTCAGGTTTCCATTTGTCATTAGAAAGGAATTTTATGTCCATCATCCAAAAACTCTGGTGGTTTTTTAAATTAGAAAAACGCCGTTACCTAGTTGGAATCGTAGCTTTGGTTTTGGTTTCTGTACTAAACCTTATCCCACCTATGGTCATGGGGCGCGTGATTGATGCCATTACTTCGGGACGATTAACACAAGATGAACTCCTACGTCATCTCTTTTATCTCCTGCTGGCAGCTTTCGGGATGTACTACTTGCGTTACGTTTGGCGCATGTATATCCTAGGGACCTCCTACCGACTTGGACAAATCATGCGTTCAAGACTATTTGAGCATTTTACAAAAATGTCGCCAGCTTTTTATCAGAATTATCGAACTGGGGATTTGATGGCTCACGCAACCAATGATATCAATGCTCTGACTCGTCTAGCAGGTGGTGGTGTCATGTCGGCGGTGGATGCCTCTATCACGGCCTTGGTGACTCTGCTGACAATGCTCTTTAGCATTTCTTGGCAGATGACCTTGGTTGCCATTCTGCCCTTGCCATTTATGGCCTATGCGACTAGTCGTCTGGGGAGAAAGACCCATAAGGCTTTTGGCGAATCCCAAGCAGCCTTTTCTGAACTTAATAATAAGGTTCAAGAATCTGTATCAGGTATCAAGGTAACCAAGTCCTTTGGTTATCAGTCTGATGAGTTGGCATCTTTCCAGGAAGTCAATAATTTGACCTTCCAAAAGAATCTGCAAACCATGAAATATGATAGTCTCTTTGACCCCATGGTTCTACTCTTTGTTGGTTCTTCCTATGCCTTAACTCTCTTAGTCGGTGCCTTTATGGTGCAAGCAGGACAAGTAACCGTTGGTAATCTGGTCACCTTTATCTCTTACTTGGATATGTTGGTCTGGCCCTTGATGGCGATTGGTTTCCTCTTTAATATTACTCAAAGAGGGAAGGTTTCTTATCAACGAATTGAGAACCTCTTGTCTCAAGAATCACCTGTCAAAGATCCAGAATATCCACTTGATGGGATTGAAAATGGGCGCTTGGACTATGCCATTGATCGTTTTGCCTTTGAAGACGAAGAGACGCTGAGAGATATACATTTTAGTCTCGAAAAAGGGCAAACCTTGGGCTTGGTTGGGCAGACTGGTTCAGGGAAAACTGCTTTGATAAAATTGCTCCTACGTGAGTATGATGTTGACCAAGGAGCTATTTATCTAAATGGTCATGACATTCGTGACTATCGACTAGCTGATTTACGAAGTTTGATGGGATACGTCCCACAGGACCAATTTCTCTTTGCTAGCTCTATCTTAGAGAATATTTGTTTTGGAAATCCTGACCTACCTTTCTCAGCAGTAGAAGAAGCGACAAAGCTGGCTCAAGTCTATCAAGATATTCAAGACATGCCTGAGGGATTTGATACAGTTATCGGGGAAAAAGGTGTCAGTCTATCCGGTGGACAAAAGCAACGTCTGGCTATGAGTCGGGCCATGATTTTAAATCCTGATATCTTGATTTTAGATGATTCCTTGTCAGCTGTGGATGCTAAGACAGAGTTCGCGATCATCGATAATCTCAAGGAAACTCGCAAAGATAAAACGACTATCATTACTGCCCATCGTCTCAGTGCAGTTGTTCATGCAGATTTGATTTTGGTCATGCAGGATGGTCGCATCATTGAGCGAGGTAGGCATGAAGACTTACTAGCCTTGGATGGTTGGTATGCCCAGACCTACCAGTCTCAACAGTTAGAAATGAAAGGAGAAGAAGATGCGGAATAAACAAGAACAATGGGCTGTATTGAAGCGTTTGTTGTCTTATCTTAAGCCCTATAGTCTCCTCACCTTTTTAGCCCTTGCTTTTCTCCTCGCGACGACTGTTATTAAAAGCGTAATTCCCTTGGTAGCTTCGCACTTTATCGACCAGTATCTAAACAATCTTAATCAGCTTGCTGTTACAGTTTTGCTAGTTTACTATGGTCTCTACATCCTTCAAACTATTGTCCAATATGTGGGGAACATCCTCTTTGCACGCGTGTCCTACAGCATCGTTAGAGATATCCGACGTGATGCCTTTGCCAATATGGAAAAACTAGGTATGTCTTATTTTGATAAAACACCTGCAGGTTCCATTGTTTCGCGTTTGACCAATGATACTGAGACTATTAGTGATATGTTTTCAGGAATTTTATCCAGCTTTGTCTCAGCAGTCTTTATCTTTGTGACAACCCTTTATACCATGCTTGTTTTGGATTATCGTCTGACAGCTTTAGTATTGCTCTTTCTACCTTTGATTTTCCTTTTGGTCAATCTCTACCGTAAAAAATCGGTCAGGGTTATTGAAAAAACCAGAAGTCTCTTATCAGATATTAACAGTAAGCTGGCAGAAAATATCGAAGGGATTCGCATCATTCAAGCCTTTAACCAAGAAAAGCGCCTGCAAGAAGAGTTTGATGAGATAAATCAGGAACACCTGGTCTACGCTAACCGTTCAGTAGCTCTGGATTCCCTCTTTTTACGCCCGGCCATGAGTTTACTGAAGTTATTGGGGTATGCAGTTTTGATGGCTTACTTTGGCTATCGTGGTCTCTATCTAGGCATAACAGCAGGAACTATGTATGCTTTTATCCAGTACATCAATCGCCTCTTTGATCCCCTCATCGAGGTAACGCAAAACTTTTCTACCCTTCAAACATCCATGGTGTCAGCAGGTCGTGTTTTTGCACTTATCGATGAAACCAACTATGAACCGACCCAAGAAAATGGACAAGCGGAGATTCAAGAAGGGAATATCCGTTTTGAACATGTGTCCTTCTCCTATGATGGGAAACACCAAATTCTCGATGATATTTCCTTTACAGTCAATAAAGGTGAAACCATCGCCTTTGTCGGACATACAGGTTCTGGGAAATCCTCTATCATCAATGTTCTCATGCGCTTTTATGAATTCCAGTCTGGTCGAGTTCTCTTAGATGGTGTGGATATTCGTAAGTATAGCCAAGAGGAATTGAGAAAAAATATCGGTCTGGTTCTACAGGAACCTTTCCTCTATCATGGGACCATCAAGTCCAATATCGCCATGTACCAAGATATCAGCGATGACCAGGTTAAGGCAGCGGCAGAATTTGTGGATGCAGATTCTTTCATTCAGGATCTTCCATTAGGCTATGATGCCCCAGTGTCTGAGCGTGGTTCGAGTTTCTCTACTGGGCAACGTCAACTTCTTGCCTTTGCTAGAACCGTTGCCAGTCAACCGAAAATTTTGATTTTGGATGAAGCGACAGCCAATATTGACTCTGAAACAGAAACTCTGGTCCAAAATTCTCTAGCCAAGATGAGACAGGGCCGGACGACCATTGCCATCGCTCATCGTCTTTCTACCATTCAGGATGCTAACTGTATCTATGTCCTTGATAAGGGACGTATTATTGAGAGTGGAACCCATGAGGAACTTTTGGCCTTGGGTGGAACCTATCACAAGATGTATAGTTTGCAGGCAGGGGCTCTTTCCTAAGGAAGAATTCCTTTAAAACACAGATTTCTTGCACTGCCTCTTTCATTTTGTGGTATAATGTAGAATGTTTAAAGATTACATATTAAAAAACAGAGGAGAATGTGCATGCTGAAATGGGATGAACTACCTCAAGAGATGCAATTGAGCGAGGTAAAACCATACTACCAGCTCGTCTCTGGAAGAAAAGGTTCACTGATTCTCAAGCGTTGTCTAGATTTGTTTCTAGCCTTGGTCTTGTTAATCTTGACTTCACCCGTATTTCTAATTCTAAGCATTTGGATCAAGCTAGATAGCAAAGGTCCAGTTATTTACAAGCAGGTGCGGGTAACCCAGTACAACCGACATTTCAAGATTTGGAAATTCCGGACCATGGTAACGGATGCTGATAAAAAAGGAAGTCTAGTAACTTCTGCAAATGATAGTCGTATCACAAAAGTTGGAAATTTCATTCGACGTGTTCGTTTGGATGAATTGCCGCAATTGGTTAATGTTCTCAAAGGTGAGATGTCCTTTGTGGGAACTCGTCCAGAAGTACCACGCTACACAGAGCAGTATAGCCCTGAAATGATGGCTACCTTGCTCTTGCCTGCAGGGATTACATCGCTTGCCAGCATTAACTATAAGGACGAGGATGCCATTATCAGTCAAATGACTGCAAAAGGTATGACGGTTGACCAGGCCTATGTCGAAAGAGTCCTCCCAGAAAAGATGCACTATAATCTAGCCTACCTACGTGATTTTAATTTCTTCGGAGATATCAAGATCATGTTCCAGACTGTATTTGAAGTTTTAAAATAAAGTAGTCGTAAGATTGAAACCAATCAAAGGAGTAAAACAATGACAAAGTATAATATTCCATTTTCACCACCTGATATTACCGAAGCTGAAATTGCTGAAGTAGCAGATACCCTCCGCTCTGGTTGGATCACAACAGGTCCAAAGACAAAAGAATTGGAGCGTCGTCTATCTGCCTATACTCAGACACCTAAGACAGTCTGCCTCAACTCTGCAACAGCAGCTCTTGAATTGATCTTGCGCGTGCTTGAAGTGGGCCCTGGCGATGAAGTTATCGTTCCAGCTATGACTTATACAGCATCATGTAGCGTTATCACTCACGTAGGTGCTACACCAGTTATGGTTGATATCCAAGATGATACCTTTGAAATGGATTATGACAAGCTTGAGCAAGCAATTACTGAGAAGACAAAGGTTATCATCCCAGTTGAACTTGCAGGGATTATCTGTGACTATGACCGTTTGTTCCAAGTTGTAGAAAAGAAACGTGACCTCTTTACAGCTACTAGCAAGTGGCAAAAAGTCTTTAACCGTATCGTTGTTGTCTCAGATAGCGCCCATGCTTTGGGTTCAACCTACAAGGGACAACCAGCTGGTTCTATTGCAGACTTTACGTCCTTCTCTTTCCACGCAGTTAAGAACTTCACAACAGCTGAAGGAGGAAGTGCTACTTGGAAAGCTAATCCAGCTATTGATGATGAAGAAATGTACAAGGAATTCCAAATCCTATCTCTTCATGGTCAAACAAAAGATGCGCTAGCTAAGATGCAACTAGGTTCATGGGAATACGATATCGTAACTCCTGCCTACAAGTGCAACATGACGGATATCATGGCTTCAATTGGTTTGGTACAATTGGATCGTTATCCTGGCTTGCTTCAACGTCGTAAAGAGATCGTAAGTCGCTATGACCGTGGATTTGCAGGAACTCGTATTCACCCATTGGCGCATGAGACAGATACTGTTGAATCTTGTCGTCACCTTTACGTTACCCATGTAGAAGGTGCTAGTCTCGAGCAACGCAATCAAATTATCCAAGAATTGGCCAAAGCTGGAATCGCAAGTAACGTTCACTACAAACCGCTTCCACTTTTGACAGCTTATAAGAATCTTGGCTTTGATATGGCAAACTATCCTAAGGCTTATGCCTACTTTGTAAATGAGATTACACTACCACTTCACACCAAATTAACGGATGAAGAAGTAGATTATATCATTGAGACTTTTGTCAAAGTTTCTGATGAAGTTCTAAGTGCTTCACAAAAATAATTAAAAAAAATAGTGAAAACGGTTGACAAAGAAAAAACAATAACATATAATTAACTCAACAAATCAGAAAAGTAATTATTTTTAATCTTCAGGGAGCCTGTGGTTACTGTGAACAGGTGGTTGAAACTAGTGAAATTGGGCTGATTTTAAAAGTGAATTTGAAACAATGAAAATTCGGTAGGCACACCTTACAGTGCAACTTGTTGTTAGACAAGGCAGAGATGTAAAGGGGATATTCTCTTTACAATTGAGGTGGTACCGCGTTACAAACGCCCTCACATGGAAGTAAATTCCGTGTGTGGGCGTTTTCTTATCTTGGAAACAGTAGAAAAGAGGAATCTTATGACAACTAAAGGTTATTTTGGACAATTTGGTGGTAGTTTTGTACCAGAACCAATTCAGGCTTTATTAGATGAGTTGGAAGTGACTTTTGATAAATACAAGGACGATCCAGAATTTTTGGCAGAATATCGTCATTACTTGAAAGATTATTCAGGTCGTGAGACTCCGCTCTATTTTGCAGAAAGTTTGACGGATTATCTAGGAGGTGCTAAGATCTATCTCAAACGTGAAGATCTTAACCACCTTGGTTCACACAAACTTAACAATGTCCTTGGACAGATTCTTCTTGCTAAACGCATGGGTAAAAAACGTGTGATTGCAGAGACAGGAGCTGGCCAGCACGGTGTTGCGACAGCTGCAGCTGCAGCTAAATTTGGTATGGCATGTGATGTCTACATGGGGGCAGAAGATGTGGAACGTCAACGTCTCAACGTCTTCCGTATGGAGATGATGGGAGCAACTGTTCACGCAGTTGAAACTGGTACTCGTACTCTCAAAGATGCGGTAGATGCAGCCTTTGGAGCATGGATGAATGACCTTGATGCTTTCTACGTTTTAGGTTCGGCTGTAGGTCCGCACCCTTACCCAACGATTGTTCATGAATTCCAAAAAGTGATTAGTGAAGAGTCTCGACGTCAAATCTTGGAAAAAGAAGGACGTTTGCCAGACTACGTCATTGCCTGTGTGGGTGGTGGTTCTAATGCCATCGGTGCCTTCTCGCAGTATGTAGCTGATGAAGAAGTTAAATTGGTTGGGGTAGAAGCTGCTGGTCACGGTTTAGATACCGACAAACACGCGGCAACAATGACCAAGGGTAGTGTAGGAATTGTCGATGGAATGAAAACCTATGCAGTCTTTGGTGAAGATGGAAATGTTGCACCTGTTTACTCTATCTCTGCTGGTTTAGACTATCCAGGGGTTGGACCAGAACACGCCTTCTTTAAAGACTCTGGTCGTGTAGAGTATGTTGCAGCAACTGATGAAGAGGCTGTTCAAGCCTTGCTTCTACTTAGCAAGACTGAAGGAATTATCCCAGCTATTGAAAGCTCCCATGCTATCGCTGAAGCAGTTAAACGAGCACCAAAACTAAGTAAAGATGAGATTATCATCATCAATGTCTCTGGTCGTGGAGACAAGGACGTAGCTGCCATTGCAGACTACCTTGAAGCTAAAAAATAAAAGATGGAAAAATTATAGCTGTTTCTCTCTCAGAGAGCTTGTGGTTGCTGAAAACAAGCAGAGAAAGCTGTAAGGTTGGGTCCATCTGAATTGAGAGAAGAAAACATGATTCTCAAGGGAGTGCCCTTTATAGCACAGCCTGTTACAAGAAGATTCTGAGACGGGATTGAGAGATAGGAGAAATCCTATAATTGAGGTGGCACCGCGAATTTCGTCCTCACGCAAGTTATTTTGCGTGGGGATTTTTATATATTTTTCGTAGATATGGCTATCAGTTTTAAATTATGCTTCATCACTAGATAGATTTCTATAAAATATTTGCGAGCGAAGTGAGCATTGAACCGCTATTTCCCGCCATAGTGGTATTCTAGAGAAGCAAAGATGCTTCTCTAGAACGGAATTTTTGAGACCTAAGGCTCAAAAATTAGGGATGAAATTTCGGAGAAAGTTGCTCCCGTCCGCACTATTTAAGGGAAATAGAAAAAAGATAAAAAATTAACACTAAAGATCATAAAATAAGGAACTGAAAGGGAAATTACAATGGAACGAATCATTCATGGAGATGTTTTATCACCAATCTTGGCTTATATGCGCTTAAAGGGACAACACAAGGTCATACTTGAAAGTATCCCAAGAGAAAAGGAAAATGCTCGATTTTCTATTTTGGCTTATAATCCAGTTTTTGAGATTAAGTTTGAAAATGGGGTTCTTTATCAAAATGGGCGAGTGATTGATCGTGACCCCTTGGATTTCCTTTATGAAGTGACTCATAAAAGCCATCACCATTCAGACCTACCTTTTGGTGGTGGAGCTATCGGATTTGTTGGCTATGATATGATTTCTCTTTATGAAGAAATTGGCCAGCTTCCTGAGGATACGATTGGGACGCCAGATATGCATTTCTTCGTCTATGAAAGTTATATAGTTTTTGACCATAAGAAAGAAAAAATTCATGTCATAGAGGATGCTCTCTACAGTGAACGTAGTAATGAAGAATTAGAAGTGGCTTTAAATCAGGTTTTAGAAGAGTTGAAGATCCCTGCTCCAAATGAATTTGAAGATTTGGACGTTTCTCCACTTCAGTTTAGACCACATATTGCACCTCAAAAATTTGAAGAGATGGTAGAAACAGCGCGCGACTTGATTCGCAATGGAGATATGTTTCAATGCGTGCTTAGTCAGCGTTTCTCCGCAGAGGTAACTGGAAATCCTTTTGACTTTTACAGAAATCTCCGAGTGACAAATCCATCAAATTACCTCTACTTTTATGATTTTGGAGATTATCAAATCATCGGTGCCAGTCCTGAGAGTTTGGTTTCCGTCAAGAATGGTATCGTGACAACCAATCCAATTGCAGGTACACGACCTAGAGGTGCCAATGACGAGGAAGATGCAGCACTTGCAAGTGATCTACTTTCTGATGCAAAGGAAACGGCAGAACATCGAATGTTGGTAGACTTGGGACGAAATGATATCGGTAGAATTGCTGAGACAGCAAGTGTCCAAGTAACCAAGTATATGGAAGTGGAACTTTTCCGCTATGTCATGCATTTGACTAGCGTGGTTAAAGGTCGTTTGTTGCCAGAACTGACTGCCATGGATGCCTTGAAGGCGACTCTTCCGGCTGGAACAGTTTCTGGGGCCCCTAAGATTCGTGCTATGAAACGCATCTATGAGTTGGAAACAGAGAAGCGAGGCGTTTATGCCGGAGCTATCGGTTACCTTTCAGCAACTGGAGATATGGACTTTGCCATTGCAATTCGAACCATGATTCTAAAAAGTAAAACAGCCTACGTACAGGCTGGTGCAGGAATTGTTTATGATTCTATCGCTCAGAATGAATACCAAGAAACCATTAACAAAGCTAAATCTATGACTAGAATGGGAGAACTAAGACCATGATTTTATTGATTGATAATTATGATTCATTTACCTATAACTTGGCTCAATACATTGGGAATTTCGCAGAAGTTCAGGTTTTGAGAAATGATGATCCAAACCTTTATGAAGAAGCTACAAAGGCAGATGGACTGGTCTTTTCTCCTGGTCCAGGTTGGCCAGCTGATGCTGGGAAGATGGAAGAAATGATTCGTGATTTTGCAGGTAAGAAACCGATTCTAGGGATTTGTTTGGGGCACCAAGCCATTGCAGAAGTCTTTGGTGGCAAGTTGGGCTTGGCTCCAAAAGTCATGCATGGCAAGCAGAGTCAGATTCGATTTGAGACTCCGTCCGTTCTCTATCAAGGAATCGAGGACAATCGTCCAGTCATGCGTTACCACAGTATTTTAATTGAAGAGATGCCAGAAGAGTTTGAAGTGACAGCTCGTTCGAAAGATGACCAAGCCATTATGGGGATTCAACACAAAACTCTTCCGATTTATGGCTTGCAGTATCATCCAGAAAGTATTGGAACGCCAGATGGCCTATCTTCTATTCAGAATTTTATCGAGAAAGTTGTAAAGTGAGGAACACAAAATGAAAGAAATTATTGAAAAATTAGCGAACTTTGAAGATCTATCAGGTGTTGAAATGACGGATGTGATTGAACGCATCGTGACAGGGAGAGTGACAGAAGCACAAATTGCATCACTTCTTTTAGCTCTCAAGATGAAGGGAGAAACACCTGAGGAAAGAACAGCCCTCGCCCAAGTCATGAGAGGACATGCTCAACACATTCCAACCAACATTCAAGATGCTATGGATAACTGCGGTACGGGTGGAGATAAGTCATTTAGCTTTAACATTTCAACAACTGCAGCCTTTGTCTTAGCAGGTGGAGGAATCCATATGGCTAAACATGGTAATCGTTCAATTTCCTCTAAATCTGGTTCAGCAGATGTCTTGCAAGCTTTGGGAATCAATATTGACCTCAAGCCAGCACAATTAGGTAAGGTATTTGATCAAACAGGAATTGTCTTTCTCTTTGCCAAAAACATGCACCCAGCTATGAAATATATCATGCCAGCACGCTTGGAATTGGGAATTCCAACCATCATGAATTTGACAGGTCCACTGATTCACCCAATGGTCTTGGAAACACAGCTTCTAGGAATTAGTCGTCCAGAACTTCTGGAAAGTACGGCTCAGGTTTTGAAAAACATGGGTCGCAAACGTGCTATCGTAGTAGCTGGTCCAGAAGGATTGGATGAAGCTGGTTTGAATGGTACTACCAGCATTGCCCTTCTTGAAAATGGTGAAATCACTTTGTCAACCTTTACCCCAGAAGATTTGGGAATGGAACGCATTGCCATTGAGGACATTCGTGGTGGAAATGCACATGAGAATGCAGCCATCCTTGTTAGCGTTCTTAATAATGAACCAAGTCCATTCTTGGAAACAACCGTTTTAAATGCTGGTCTAGGATTCTACGCCAATGGTAAAGCAGACAGTATCAAGGACGGAGTTGAATTGGCACGTCAAGTGATAGCTAGTGGTAAGGCCCTTGAAAAACTCAGACTATTACAGGAGTACCAAAAATGAGTCAGGAATTTTTATCACGTATCCTAGAGCAGAAGGCGCGTGAAGTTGAAAAGATGGAGAGAGAGGAACTTCAGCCCTTGCGTGAAAGCTATCGTTTGGCTGAATATTTGAAAAACCATCAGGACCGTTTGCAAATCATTGCGGAGGTCAAGAAGGCGAGTCCAAGTATGGGTGATATCAATCTGGATGTGGATATCGTTCAACAGGCCCAGACTTACGAGGCTAACGGCGCTGTTATGATTTCTGTTCTGACAGATGAAGTTTTCTTCAAGGGTCATTTGGATTATCTTCGTGAGATTGCCAGTCAGGTAGAGATTCCGACTTTAAACAAGGATTTTATTATCGATGAAAAGCAAATCATTCGTGCTCGCAATGCAGGTGCGACAGTTATCTTGCTTATCGTAGCGGCTTTATCAGAAGAACGCCTCAAGGAACTGTATGACTATGCGACAGAGCTTGGCCTAGAAGTATTAGTGGAAACTCATAATCTAGCTGAACTAGAAGTTGCTCACCGCCTGGGAGCTCAAATTATCGGTGTGAATAATCGTAATTTGACTACCTTTGAAGTTGACTTGCATACCAGTGTAGACTTGGCCCAATACTTTAAGGACGATTGCTTCTACATTTCTGAATCTGCTATTTTTACAGAAGCAGATGCGAAACGAGTCGCACCCTACTTTAATGGAATTTTGGTAGGAACAGCCCTCATGCAGGCAGAAGATGTAGCCCAGAGAATCAAGGAGTTGCAGATTGACAAAGGTTAAGATTTGTGGGCTATCGACCAAAGGAGCTGTAGAGGCAGCTGTGTCGGCTGGAGCAGACTACATTGGTTTTGTCTTTGCTCCTAGCAAAAGACAGGTGACCTTGGCCCAGGCTGCCGAGTTGGCAAAGCTCATTCCTAGCCATATTCAAAAAGTTGGGGTATTTGTTTCACCAAGTCGGGAAGAACTACTAGAAGCGATTGAAAAGATTGGTTTGGACTTAGTTCAAATTCATGGTCAGGTGGCGGATGATTTGTTTGAGAATTTGCCTTGTGCCAGCATTCAGGCAATGCAGGTGGATGGGAATGGACATGTACCCAATTCTCAGGCAGATTATTTACTCTTTGATGCACCTGTGGCAGGAAGTGGCCAGACCTTTGATTGGGGGCAACTGGATACGACAGAATTATCTCAGTCTTTCTTCATCGCAGGTGGGCTAAATGAAGCCAATGTAGAAGAAGCAATTCAACACTTTACTCCCTATGCAGTAGATGTATCAAGTGGGGTAGAATCAAACGGACAAAAAGATCATGAAAAGATTAGAAGATTTATAGAGAGGGTAAAACATGGCATATCAAGAACCAAATAAAGATGGATTTTACGGGAAATTCGGTGGACGTTTTGTCCCAGAAACATTGATGACAGCAGTATTGGAATTGGAAGAGGCTTATCGTGAAAGTCAGGCAGATCCAAGTTTCCAAGAAGAGTTAAACCAACTTTTGCGCCAGTATGTAGGTCGTGAAACTCCCCTTTACTACGCAAAAAACTTGACCCAGCATATCGGCGGAGCCAAGATTTACCTCAAACGTGAAGATCTCAACCATACAGGTGCACACAAGATTAACAATGCCTTGGGACAAGTTCTTCTTGCTAAACGCATGGGCAAAAAGAAAATTATCGCTGAAACAGGTGCCGGTCAACATGGTGTGGCAACTGCAACAGCTGCAGCTCTCTTCAATATGGAATGTACTATCTATATGGGTGAGGAAGATGTTAAACGCCAAGCCCTCAATGTCTTCCGTATGGAACTTTTGGGAGCCAAGGTGGAAGCTGTAACAGATGGTTCGCGCGTGCTCAAGGACGCGGTCAATGCAGCCCTTCGTTCATGGGTAGCCAACATCGATGATACCCACTATATCCTTGGTTCTGCCTTGGGGCCTCATCCTTTTCCAGAAATTGTGCGTGATTTCCAAAGTGTTATCGGACGTGAAGCTAAACAACAGTACCGCGACTTGACTGGGAAAGACTTACCAGATGCTCTAGTAGCCTGTGTTGGTGGTGGTTCGAATGCTATCGGGCTTTTCCATCCATTTGTAGAAGATGAGTCAGTAGCTATGTATGGGGCTGAAGCAGCAGGACTTGGTGTGGACACAGAGCATCACGCAGCTACCTTGACCAAGGGTCGCCCAGGAGTTCTTCACGGTTCTCTCATGGATGTTCTCCAAGATGCCCATGGACAAATCTTAGAAGCCTTCTCTATCTCAGCAGGTTTGGACTACCCAGGTATCGGTCCAGAACATTCTCATTACCACGATATCAAGCGTGCGACCTATGTTCCTGTGACAGATGAGGAAGCCTTGGAAGGCTTCCAACTCTTGTCTCGTGTGGAAGGGATTATCCCAGCTTTGGAATCTAGTCACGCTATCGCCTTTGCGGTGAAATTAGCCAAAGAACTTGGTCCAGACAAGTCTATGATTGTCTGTCTATCAGGTCGAGGAGACAAGGATGTAGTTCAAGTTAAAGACCGCTTGGAAGCAGACGCAGCAAAGAAGGGAGAAGCTCATGCCTAAGACACTAACAGAAAAACTGAACGCTATTAAAGCAACCGGAAAGGGAATTTTTGTTCCCTATATCATGGCTGGAGACCACGAAAAAGGATTAGATGGTCTCGGTGAAACAATTCACTTTTTAGAAGATTTGGGTGTGTCTGCCATTGAGGTAGGAGTTCCCTTTTCTGACCCAGTTGCAGATGGTCCAGTTATCGAAGAAGCAGGCTTGCGCAGTCTAGCTAGTGGTACTTCTACACAGGCTCTAGTTGAAACTTTAAAGACTATTGAAACAGAAGTTCCACTTGTTATCATGACCTACTTTAACCCCCTCTTTCAGTACGGTATTGAGAAATTTATCAAAGAACTTTCTACTACAGCGGTTAAAGGGTTGATTATCCCAGACCTCCCTCATGAACACGCTAACTTTGTAGAGCCCTTTTTGGTGAATACAGACATTACTTTGATTCCACTTGTCAGCTTGACGACAGGAATGGAGCGTCAAAAGGAACTCATTGAAGGATCAGAAGGTTTTGTTTATGCTGTTGCCATTAACGGGGTGACAGGGAAAGCAGGAAATTACCGAGATGACTTGGACAAGCACTTGGCTCAACTGCATCAAGTAGCAGATATTCCAGTCTTGACAGGTTTTGGTGTATCCACACAGGATGATGTAGAACGATTTAATGCAGTATCAGATGGCGTTATCGTCGGTTCCAAGATTGTTAAGGCTCTACATGAAGGACAAGTAGCAGAAATCGCTGACTTTATTCGAGAAGCAGTAGCTTACCAAAAATAATCATACAAGCGGCAAGCAAGAGGAAAGGTACAAAAGGAAGTCTTTCCTTTTTCTTTAGTAGGAGAAAGGCTAGGATGCCAGTTGTGGAAGAAAATTGAATTAAAATCAGCATCTCAGTTAAGCTAAAAATAAGTGCACAGGAAGCCAGAAAGAGAAAATCCCCTGCACCTATGCGGATATCGATAAAGTGAGCCAAAATTCCCAAGATAAGAAAGAAAATCATAACTAGATTCCAACCACAGCAAACCATGAGGATTAAGTGAAAAATCAACCAGACGAGCAAGGGATATTCCTGATGACGAAAGTCGTAGATGCCCAAAGTCAAGCCGGCAGTTATCAAGATGACTTGCCCCAAAGTTAAAAATCCCACAGACTCAGCTAGAAAGAGAAGCCCCAATCCAAACTCAAAGAGAGCATACCAAAAGGGATAGCTTGAATTACAGTAGCGACAACGAAAGCGATTGAATACCTGTGAGACAATTGGAATCAAATCCAAGGGACGTAAGCGAGTATGACAGGAATCGCAGTGACTAGCAGGGAAAACAATAGACTGCTCAGGAAAGCGGTCAATGACAAGACCTAGAAAGGAAGCGATAATAGCTCCAACAAGAAAAAAGTAAAGATGAATCATACTTATTTATTCGGAAAAAATAAGAGAAAGAGTATAATAGTTGGATAAAGGAGAAATTTTAGGAGCAAATATGAAAATTCACTTTGAAAAAGGACTTCAGATAGAAAATGTCCAACTCATTTGTCGCTGGTCTAATGCTTTGGGAGAAAGTTTTCAGAAACAATGGATGGGACCCAAAATTTCTTATCCCTTGATGGTCCAATCCTTACAAAAGCTGGAAGGAATTTTTTCCATTTTTGCTGAAGAAGAGTTTGTAGGTGTCATCCAGAAAATCAGGCTAGAAGACAGGAATCTTCATATCGGGAGATTTTTTATCAATCCTCAGAAACAGGGGCAGGGCTTAGGTAGCCAGGCATTAAGGGAATTTGTTAGTTTGGCCTTTGAAAATGAAGACATAGATACTATTTCTCTAAATGTTTACGAGGCAAATCAAACAGCTTACAATCTTTACCAAAAAGAAGGATTTGAAATCGTTCAAATGGTTGAAGTACCTGTACGAAAATATATAATGAGAAAATCGAGGTAAGGACTAGTTTATATCTAAAACTGCACCCGTACAATTTTTGGTTTTCAAACTTGTTGCAGAGAAATTTTCTTGATAAAATAGATACATGACTAGATATAAAGCAATCATTTCCTATGATGGCTACGCCTTTGCTGGCTTTCAACGGCAACCACACGCGCGTACTGTCCAAGAGGAAATTGAAAAAACTTTAACCAAATTAAATAAAGGGCAGGCCATTACCATCCATGGTGCAGGGCGAACGGATAGTGGTGTTCATGCGCTAGGGCAGGTTATCCACTTTGACCTTCCCTATCAGATGAATGAGGAAAAGCTTCGCTTTGCTCTCGATACTCAAAGTCCTGAAGATATAGATGTCATTTCGATTGAGGTAGTGGCTGATGATTTTCATTGCCGTTATGCCAAGCATAGCAAGACCTACGAGTTTATCGTGGATAGAGGGCGTCCTAAAAATCCTATGAGACGTCATTATGCCACCCACTATCCCTATCCACTAGATGTGGAACGCATGCAAAAGGCAGTAAAGAAATTAGAAGGAACCCATGATTTCACCGGTTTTACTGCTGCCGGAACAAGTGTGGAGGACAAGGTAAGAACAATCACGGAAGCCAGTCTTAGGGTTGACGAGACCGGTCAATTTTTGACCTTTACTTTCTCTGGCAATGGCTTCCTCTATAAGCAGATTCGAAATATGGTCGGGACCTTGCTGAAAATTGGTAATAACAGAATGCCGATAGAGCAGATTGACCTGATTTTGGAGAAAAAAGACAGACAGTTGGCAGGTCCAACTGCAGCACCCAATGGTTTGTATTTGAAGGAGATTCGTTATGAAGAATAATCGTATTTTAGCACTTTCAGGAAATGATATTTTTAGTGGTGGTGGACTAGCTGCTGACCTCGCGACCTATACTTTAAATGGTTTGCATGGTTTTGTAGCTATGACTTGTTTAACTGCTTTGACGGAAAATGGTTTTGAGGTCTTCCCGACAGATGAGACTATTTTCCAACAACAGTTGGATAGTCTCAAGAGCGTAGACTTTGGAGGGATTAAGATTGGTCTCTTACCGACTGTTGGTGTTGCTGAGAAAGCTCTTAACTTTATCAAGGAATGCACAGGAATTCCAGTGGTATTGGATCCAGTTCTCGTTTGTAAGGAAACGCATGATGTTGCTGTCAGCGAGCTTTGTCAAGAGTTGATTCGCTTTTTCCCTTATGTGACTGTCATTACACCCAATCTTCCTGAGGCAGAATTGCTAGCAGACCAAAAGATTGAAACCTTAGAAGATATGAAGTCTGCAGCGCAGAAATTACATGACTTGGGTGTGCCAGCAGTGATTATCAAGGGTGGAAATCGTCTCAGTCAGGATAAGGCTGTGGATGTCTTTTATGACGGAGAGAATTTTACCATTCTTGAAAATCCAGTCATCCAAGGGCAAAATGCTGGTGCAGGGTGTACCTTTGCCTCAAGCATTGCCAGCCAGTTAGTCAAGGGAGAGGAGCTCTTACCAGCAATTGAAAGTTCTAAAGCCTTTGTTTACCGTGCCATTGCACAAGCAGATCAGTATGGAGTAAGACAATATGAAGCAAACAAAAACAAGTAAAATCGCCCTAGTATCCATCCTAGCAGCTCTATCCGTAGTTTTGGGCTATTTCGTAAAAATCCCAACACCAACAGGATTTCTAACACTTTTGGATGCAGGAATATTCTTTACGGCCTTTTACTTTGGGAGTCGCGAAGGAGCTGTTGTCGGAGGATTAGCGGGATTTCTAATTGACCTGATTTCAGGCTACCCCCAGTGGATGTTCTTCAGCTTGATTTTCCATGGTTCGCAGGGATATTTGGCAGGTGTTAAAGGGAAATGGCAGTGGCTAGGATTAGTCTTGGCAACCATCATCATGGTGGCAGGTTACGCTTTTGCATCGGCTTGGATGAATGGTTGGGGAGCAGCCATACCAGAAATCGTCCCAAATCTTGTGCAAAATATCGTTGGTATGACAGTAGGCTTTCTTCTTTGTCATAGTGTGAAGAAAGCTAGATAATAGTAAAAAGAGCAATCCTCCAAGGGAACTATTGAAAAAACTCTGATTTTTTGCTAAAATGAAAGCTATGAAAACACTCTACGATGTGCAACAATTTCTCAAACAGTTCGGCATTCTTGTCTATATGGGGAAACGTCTTTATGACATTGAATTAATGAAGATTGAACTATCTCGAATCTATGATGCTGGTTTGATGGATAAGCTGGATTATCTAGAAGCGGAGGCTGTTCTTCGCAGAGAGCACAAACTAGAATTAGACTATTTAGAAAAAAATGGAGATTAGGTAATATGGTAACTTGGGTATTATGGGGACTTATTGTAGCGATGTTGGCTTGGATGGGATACAACTACCTTCGCATTCGTCGTGCAGCGAAAATTGTAGACAATGCAGAATTTGAGTCTTTGATTCGTACAGGTCAGTTAATTGACTTGCGTGATCCAGCTGACTTCCACAGAAAACATATCCTTGGAGCTCGTAATATTCCTTCAAATCAATTGAAGACAAGTCTTGCAGCTCTTCGCAAGGATAAACCAGTCCTTCTATATGAAAACCAACGTGCGCAACGTGTGACCAATGCAGCACTTTTCTTGAAAAAGCAAGGCTTCTCAGAAATCTATATCCTCTCTTACGGATTGGATTCTTGGACTGGGAAGGTGAAGTCTAATTAACAATGTGAAAAAACTTGTCACATATGTTTAATATAAAGTTTCGGCTTTTTATGGTATAATTGTTAGTATAAAATTTAAGGAGTTTTTTTGAAGATGAAAGAAAAGAAAAACCATCACTTGTTTTAGGTATCCTATCTATCGTCCTTGGTTTGCTATCTCCAATCGTAGGTCTCGTTTTGGGGATCATTGGTCTAGTCTTGGCTAATTCACATCAAAAAGAATCTGAATTAGACTATAAAACAGAACGAATTCTTAATATCGTAGGGATTGTAGTTTCTGTAATTAACTGGGTTGCAGGACTCATCTTAATGATGCACTAATCAGGATTCTAACAAAAAAAGCTTTTAAAGATAAAGCTTTTTTTGTTTTATCCACTCTTCTCGGTTCAAGAACCGAATAACATAGTGCTAACATTTTTCACCCAATTGATAAAGCCGATTTTTATGGTATTATTCATTTGTGTTTAGTTTAAGGAGTTTTTAGAATATGCAAGAAAAGAAAAAAGCGTCACTTGTTTTAGGTATCTTGTCTATCATTCTTGGTTTGCTTTCGCCAGTGGTAAGTTTGATTTTGGGGATTATTGGTCTAGTCTTAGCTAGCTCACATCAAAAAGAATCTGGACTAGACTATAAGAGAGAAAAAAATTTGTCCATCCTGGGGATTGTAATTTCTGCACTTCACTTTATTTTAGGTGTTATGCTATTTGTACTCTAAAGAAGATTTAAAAAAGCTTTATTTGTTTAAAGCTTTTTTGTTTTATCCACTATTTTCTAAGTATGTTTTAATAATCTGCAGTTCTTCTTTGTTTAGAGGTCGGAAATCACCTTCTGCTAGGTCAGAGTCTAACATAAAATCTCCAAATTGAACTCGTTTTAGGGCAGTGACCTTGACATCAACAGAGAGGAACATTTTTTTGACTTGATGAAACTTTCCTTCAGAGATGGTGATAGTGGCTTTGCTGAGACTAGGACTTGAGGATAAAATCTCAAGTTGAGCAGGTTTACAGATAGTTCCATCAAGAAAGACAATCCCATCTTTAAACTCTTGAATATGGTCGGGAGTTAGTGGCCCATTGACCTCTACTTGGTAAGTTTTATCGACATGGTATTGAGGATGGAGGAGTTGAAAACCTAGAGGCCCATTGTCCGTTAAGAGGAGGAGTCCTGTCGTATCCCGATCCAGACGACCGATGGCGTAGAGTTGGTCAGACTGGAGAAGCTGAGGAAGGAGGTCCATGACCGTTGGGAGTTTCTTATCCTTGCTTGCAGTTACGACTCCATTTGGCTTATGGAGCATGAGGTAAGTGTGTTCGTATCCTTTAATTTTTTTATCTTTGAAAATCAACTCTTGCAACCCCGTATCAACATTCTGTGCAAGGGAACGAGCAGCGTGTCCATCTACAAAAATTTCTTTTTTCAGAAGAGCTTGTTTCATGGCTTTTCGACTGATTTTTTCCTGGGCTAATAATTTATCTAAACGCATACCAGCCTATCTTATCACAAGTCGCTTGCTTTGAAAAGGCTTGAAGTGAAAAGAAAAGTGCAGTGAAAACATTTACACTTACTTGAGTTAAGTCATTTGCTCAAAATTGTGGTATAATCGTTCAGTTAGAAAATAAATTTTTGAATACAATAGAGGAAATCATGACAAAATTAAGAGAAGATATCCGTAATATCGCGATTATCGCCCACGTCGACCACGGTAAAACTACACTTGTTGACGAATTGTTGAAACAATCTGAAACTCTTGACGCGCGTACAGAGTTGGCAGAGCGCGCAATGGACTCAAACGATATTGAAAAAGAGCGTGGAATTACCATCCTTGCGAAAAATACAGCAGTTGCCTACAACGGAACTCGTATCAACATCATGGACACACCAGGGCACGCGGACTTCGGTGGAGAAGTTGAACGTATCATGAAAATGGTTGACGGTGTTGTTTTGGTTGTAGATGCCTACGAAGGAACCATGCCACAGACTCGTTTCGTATTGAAAAAAGCCTTGGAACAAGACCTTGTGCCTATCGTTGTGGTTAACAAAATCGATAAGCCATCAGCTCGTCCAGCAGAAGTAGTAGATGAAGTCTTGGAACTTTTCATCGAGCTTGGTGCGGATGATGACCAACTTGACTTCCCAGTTGTTTATGCGTCAGCTATCAACGGAACATCTTCATTATCAGATGATCCAGCAGACCAAGAAAAAACTATGGCGCCAATCTTTGACACTATTATCGACCACATTCCAGCTCCAGTTGATAACTCAGATGAGCCCCTTCAATTCCAAGTGTCACTTTTGGACTACAACGACTTCGTAGGTCGTATCGGTATCGGACGTGTCTTCCGTGGTAGTGTAAAGGTAGGGGATCAAGTTACACTTTCTAAATTGGATGGTACAACTAAGAACTTCCGAGTTACAAAACTCTTCGGTTTCTTTGGTTTGGAACGTCGTGAAATTCAAGAAGCTAAAGCTGGTGACTTGATTGCCGTTTCAGGTATGGAAGATATCTTTGTCGGCGAAACCATCACTCCAACAGATGCAGTTGAAGCTCTTCCAGTTCTTCACATCGATGAGCCAACACTTCAAATGACCTTCTTGGTCAACAACTCACCATTTGCTGGTCGTGAAGGTAAATGGGTCACTTCTCGTAAGGTTGAAGAGCGCCTTCAAGCAGAATTGCAAACAGACGTTTCTCTTCGTGTTGAACCAACTGACTCACCAGATAAATGGACTGTATCAGGACGTGGGGAATTGCACTTGTCAATCCTTATCGAAACAATGCGTCGTGAGGGCTATGAGCTTCAAGTATCTCGTCCAGAAGTTATCGTAAAAGAAATTGATGGCGTCAAATGTGAACCATTTGAACGCGTGCAAATCGACACACCTGAAGAATACCAAGGATCCGTTATCCAAAGCCTTTCTGAACGTAAAGGTGAAATGTTGGATATGATCTCAACTGGTAATGGTCAAACTCGTTTGGTCTTCCTCGTTCCTGCGCGTGGTTTGATTGGATACTCAACTGAGTTCTTGTCAATGACTCGTGGTTACGGTATCATGAACCATACCTTCGACCAATACTTGCCATTGATTCCAGGTGAAATCGGTGGACGTCACCGTGGTGCCCTTGTCTCTATCGATACCGGTAAGGCAACAACATACTCTATCATGTCTATCGAAGAACGCGGTACTATCTTTGTTAATCCAGGTACTGAGGTTTACGAAGGAATGATCATCGGTGAAAACTCTCGTGAAAATGACTTGACAGTTAACATCACTAAGGCTAAACAAATGACCAACGTTCGTTCAGCAACTAAGGATCAAACAGCGGTTATCAAAACTCCTCGTATCTTAACTCTTGAAGAGTCTCTTGAGTTCTTGAACGACGATGAATACATGGAAGTAACGCCTGAATCTATTCGTTTGCGTAAACAAATCCTTAACAAGGCAGAGCGTGAGAAAGCAAACAAAAAGAAAAAATCAGCTGAATAAAAGCTAGAAAGAGCAGAAAATGGTCTATTTAATCATAGGGATTTTATTACTCTTACTCTATATATTTGCGACACCTCAAAGTATCAAGGGGACGGTTAATATTGTAATTCTTGTTTTTGGTCTCGTTTCCCTCGTGATTTTGCTCATGTTGTCCATCCTGCAAATCTTTCAGCTACCAACAGAATTCTTTATCACAGTAGCCATGCTGGTCCTTGCTTACTTTAGTTTGCGAGATATCAGTCTCATGTCGATTCGGAAAAAACACTAATCATCAATTCGAATCCTAAAATAATAAAAACTTCTATTAGCAACTAGTTGGCTGATAGAAGTTTTTTTGATTAAGATAGATTGCTTTTTTTTTCAGAATAGCGTTGATAGAAGTCAACTTTCAGTTGGATAAAGTTTTCCAATTCGCGCAGGAGTTGAAGTAATGTTGCGCGTGTTTCAAATTCTTCCCTTGTTTTAGGGAGGTTACGATTGCGAAATACCTGCAGGTAGCTTTCAATATCATTTAATAAATCGTTGGCTGGATTGGTCTGACTGAGTTGATCCGCAATTTTAGCAAATAGCTGGGCAAGGATTAGGCTTTCGCTTGCTGCTAGATTACAGGTGTTGATTTGCTGGGCCATATTGCGAAGAATGCGACTCTGTCTCTGTCTCATTTCGAAATAGTGGATATGATAGTCGGTCTGATGAAAGAGATGGTCAGAGTGATCAAGATAGACCAGTTTGAGAGCTTCTTCAAGAAGCTGATCCAGTTCCTCAACGAGTTGAGCACGGTTGCGGCCATCGCCCTTTCCAAGATAATATTCAAAACGTTGTAGAATGTGTTTGAGTTTTTCTTCTACCTTGAGATGATAGAGATGGATTTCTTCTTGTCGAGAAGGCATATAGAGATTGACAGTCAAGGCAAATCCCGTACCGATAAGAAATAGGAGAAGCTCGTTCACTAGCAGATCTGGTGATGTAGACTTCTGAACCAAGAGATGACTGACCAGGACACTACTCGGGGTAATGCCAATTTCCCAGCCGAATTTATAGGCAAGGGGAACATAGAGGGCCAAATAGAGACCGAAACTCCAGATATGGTAGCCAGTCAGGTGAAAGGAAAGGACACCAATGAAAAGAGCAAGAAGGGTAGAGAATAAACGATTGCGAGCTAGTTTTATAGTGCTTCTACGAGTATCAGACAAGCTCAAAAGGGCAATGATACCAGCTGACACTGCTGAAGATAAATCGAGAAAGTAGGCTAGGACACAGGCCAAACAGGTTGCCAGAACGAGTTTTAAAGTACGTTGGGTGATAGACATGAGATATTTCCTATAATGAATGATAGAAACCAGACAAAACAAGCCCTAAAAAGGCTTGTCTAGATTATTTTTTGTGAGCAGAGGAAAATTCTGCTACTGCTGTAAAGAGGACATCTGTTGAAGAGTTGAGGGCTGTTTCGCAAGAGTCTTGAATAACACCAATAACGAAACCAACACCCACAACCTGCATAGCAATATCGTTGGTAATCCCAAAGAGACTGCAGGCAACTGGGATAAGTAGGAGTGAACCTCCGGCGATTCCTGAAGCACCGCAGGAAGAGATGGCTGCAACGATACTGAGTACAAAGGCTGTTGCAAAATCAACTGAGATTCCTAGAGTATTGACAGCTGCTAGGGTTAAGATGTTGATGGTAACAGCAGCTCCAGCCATATTGATGGTTGATCCCAAGGGGATTGAGACAGAATAGGTATCTGGATTAAGACCTAGATCCTCACAGAGTTTCATATTAACAGGGATATTAGCAGCGGAACTTCGAGTGAAAAAGGCTGTAACGCCACTGATACGCAAGCATTTCCACACCAAGGGATATGGATTTTTCTTGATAAAGAGAAAAGCAATCAGAGGATTGATCACTAGGGCAACGAAAACCATAGTGGCAATCAAAAGTCCGAGTAGGATTCCGTAATTTGCTAAACTAGCGATACCTTGGTCTGAGATGGTTTCGAAGACCAAGCCCAGGATACCAAAGGGCGCCAGGTTGATGATCCATTCGACGATTTTTGAAGTCACACTGGCCATTGTTTTGAGTAGTTCCTTGCTATTTTTGCTAGCTTCTCGCATGGCAATCCCAAAGACGATAGCCCAAGACAAAATTCCGATATAGTTAGCTTCGATGATGGCATTGACAGGATTATCTACTATTTTTAGCAGAAGATTGCTGAGTACTTGTCCAATACCGTCTGGAGGAGTAACTTCTGTGCTAGCGCTACTCAAAACCATCTGAACAGGGAAGAGAAAGCTAGCCAAAACTGCTACAAGAGCCGCAGCAAAAGTCCCCAGCAAATAGAGGAAAATGACTCTTTTCATATTACTATCTTGGCCTTTTTGGTGTTGGGAAAGGGCGTTAGCGACTAAAGCAAAAACCAGGATAGGAGCGATAGCTTTTAGTCCTCCTACAAATAAATCTCCCAATAAACCAATGCCAGTTAGATTAGGAAAGAGTAGACCTAGAATTGCTCCCAAGACCATTCCGATTCCGATACGTTTGATCAAATTTGTTTTGTTCCAAGCACGAATGATTCTTTTCATAGAGGTCTCCTTTTTTGTGTATTGTTTATGATTATAGTATAAATATGCTTGAAAAGCAAGTGAGTTATAAGTTTCATTGGAATTAATGAATATTTATGAAAAGGATGGCTGGGAAGGATTTATGGTATAATGGATAGAAAAGGAGTTTTATATGCAAGAATTTTTTCAACGTTATTTGGATAAATTAGATCTAACAACTGTATTAGAAAATCTCTTGACCAAGGTGATTTCTCTTCTACTTCTTATCCTTCTATTTTATATAGCTAAAAAGTTCCTCCATGTTGCTGTAGGAAAGATTGTTAAACCTTCACTTAAGTTTTCAAATCGAGATGCAGGTAGACAAAAGACTATTTCTCGTTTGCTTGAAAATATTTTCAACTACACGCTTTATTTCTTCTTGATTTACTGTATCTTGTCTATTTTAGGGTTGCCTGTTTCTAGCTTGCTTGCGGGTGCAGGAATTGCTGGGGTGGCTATCGGTATGGGGGCACAAGGTTTTCTATCAGACGTCATCAATGGCTTCTTTATTCTCTTTGAACGCCAGTTGGATGTAGGAGATGAAGTTGTTTTGACCAATGGGCCTATTACCGTATCAGGAAAAGTAGTTAGTGTCGGAATTCGAACGACTCAACTGAGAAGTGACGACCAAGCCCTTCACTTTGTTCCTAACCGCAATATTACTGTGGTTAGCAATTTTTCAAGGAAAGAAGAGAACTGAAATTTTACTTGATTTATGGTACAATAGAAAGAGTTTGGTAAAGGAGAAACGATGTTTTTAGATAAGCAGTTAGGAAATGGTTGTACCTGGATTAATCTAGATGTGGAAATCATCAAAAATCTTGAAGATTTATCAGAAATCTATGGATTGGATAAAGAAACCATCGAGTATGCGCTGGATAGAAACGAACGAGCCCACATGGATTATAACCGTGAAAACGGGACAGTCACCTTTATCTATAACGTTCTTGACTTAGAAAGGGACAAGGAATACTATGAAGCCATTCCTATGACCTTTATCGTGGAAAAGCAACGAATGATTACCATCAGCAACCATAAGAATGCTTATGTCATTGATCAGATGCTAGGCTATCTTGAAAATCATGAAATCATTTCAATCTACAAGTTTCTATTTGCCGGTTTAGAGCTTATCAGCAATGCTTATTATCCTGTCATTGAACAGATGGATAAAAGTAAGGATGAAATCAGTGCCTTGTTGCGTCAAACAACCACTAAAAAAAATCTCTTTGCCCTCTCTGACTTGGAAACTGGTATGGTTTACTTGACAGCTGCGGCTAAACAAAATCGCCTCCTCTTGGAGCATATCCAAGGACATGCGCTTTATCGGAACTTTAACGAAGTGGAAAGAGAGCAGTTTGATGATGCTATGATTGAAGCTCATCAGTTGGTGTCCATGACAGATTTGATTTCCCAGGTTTTACAACAACTCTCAGGATCTTACAATAATATCCTAAACAACAATCTGAATGATAATTTGACAACCTTGACCATTATCTCAGTTTTGCTAGCCATTCTTGCAGTCATTACAGGATTTTTCGGAATGAATGTCCCTCTGCCATTTACAGAAGAGCCTAATGCCTGGATATATATTTTGATTGCTAGTTTAATTTTATGGGCAATCTTGGCTCAGTATCTAAAGAAAATTGCTAGAAACTAAAAAATAGAAAGAAAAGGAGCCAGAATGGCGATTGAAAATTATATGCCAGATTTTGCTGTGGAAGCAGTTTATGATCTGACAGTTCAAAGCTTGCAGGAGCAGGGGATCAAGGCTGTTTTGGTTGATTTGGATAATACCCTGATTGCTTGGAATAATCCAGATGGAACAGCAGAGATGAAGCAATGGTTACATGACCTTCGTGATGCTGGGATACGTATCATTGTGGTATCTAACAATACTCCCAAACGTGTCAAACGAGCAGTTGAAAAATTTGACATTGACTATGTTTATTGGGCGCTGAAGCCCTTTACTTTAGGAATTAACCGTGCCATGAAACATTTCCACTATGAAAAAGACCAAGTGGTCATGGTTGGCGACCAACTGATGACGGATATTCGAGCAGCCCACCGAGCAGGTATTCGTTCGATTTTGGTTAAACCCTTGGTCCAGCACGACTCTATTAAGACTCAGATTAACCGAGCGCGTGAGCGTCGTGTGATGAGAAAAATCGCTGAAAAGTACGGACCGATTACATATAAAAAAGGAATCTAATTATGGAAGAAATTCTCTGTATTGGTTGTGGAGCAATCATTCAGACGGAAGATAAGACTGGTTTAGGTTTTACACCTCAGTCAGCACTTGAAAAAGGTTTGGAAACTGGAGAAGTTTATTGCCAGCGTTGTTTCCGTCTTCGTCACTACAATGAAATCACTGATGTTCAGTTGACAGATGATGATTTCCTCAAACTTCTGCACGAGGTGGGGGACAGTGATGCCTTGGTGGTCAATGTGATTGATATCTTTGATTTCAATGGCTCTGTTATCCCAGGATTGCCACGCTTTGTGTCAGGTAATGATGTGCTCTTGGTTGGAAATAAAAAAGACATCCTTCCTAAGTCTGTTAAGCCTGGTAAAATTAGCCAATGGCTCATGGAACGTGCCCATGAGGAGGGTCTTCGTCCAGTCGATGTCGTCCTAACTTCTGCACAAAATAAGCATGCCATTAGAGAAGTAATCGACAAGATTGAGCACTACCGTAAGGGACGTGACGTCTATGTTGTCGGTGTGACCAATGTTGGTAAATCAACCCTCATCAACGCCATTATCCAGGAAATCACGGGTGACCAGAACGTCATCACAACGTCGCGCTTCCCAGGAACAACCTTGGATAAGATTGAAATTCCACTCGATGATGGTTCTTATATCTATGATACGCCGGGGATTATTCACCGTCACCAGATGGCTCACTACTTGACGGCTAAAAATCTCAAGTATGTCAGCCCTAAAAAGGAAATCAAACCAAAAACCTATCAGCTAAACCCTGAACAAACCCTATTTTTAGGTGGCTTGGGACGCTTTGACTTTATTGCAGGAGAAAAGCAAGGTTTTACAGCCTTCTTTGACAATGAACTCAAACTTCATCGTACCAAGCTAGAGGGAGCTAGTGCCTTTTACGACAAGCACCTTGGAACCCTCCTTACACCACCAAATAGCAAGGAAAAAGAAGATTTTCCAAAACTGGTCCAACATGTATTTACCATCAAGGACAAAACTGACCTAGTCATCTCAGGACTAGGTTGGATTCGAGTGACAGGCACCGCCAAAGTCGCCGTCTGGGCCCCAGAAGGCGTCGCAGTCGTCACAAGAAAAGCAATTATTTAAAATAAAATCACCGAGCGAACAAAGTGAGCTCATAAAAAGATAGTTATTGCCGTGGTGTCTTGCCAATCTTTAGATTAGCAAGGGGCACAATTGAGACCTAGGCTCAATTGTGAGGTCAGGAAATCCATTTTTCAAAGATGAGATCATTGAAAAATTAGTTCCGACCGTCCCCCACCACCTAAAATAACTATCAAAAAAGGAAGAAAGAATATGTCATTAACATCGAAACAACGTGCCTTCCTCAACAGCCAGGCACACACCCTCAAACCTATCATCCAAATCGGGAAAAATGGACTCAACGACCAAATCAAAACCAGCGTTCGTCAGGCACTTGATGCCCGTGAATTGATCAAGGTTACACTCTTGCAAAATACAGATGAAAACATCCACGAAGTAGCTGAAATCTTAGAAGAAGAAATCGGTGTGGATACAGTCCAAAAAATCGGCCGTATCTTGATTTTATATAAGCAATCAAGCAAGAAAGAAAATCGTAAGATTTCTAAAAAAGTTAAAGAAATCTAAGAACGATACTCCCAAAAGCTGTTTTTACAGAAGAGTAAAGGAGATTAACCTATGGCAATTGAATTATTAACTCCCTTTACAAAAGTGGAGTTAGAGCCAGAAATCAAGGATAAAAAACGCAAACAAGTCGGTATCTTGGGTGGAAATTTTAACCCTGTTCACAATGCCCATCTTATCGTGGCAGACCAAGTGCGCCAGCAGTTGGGATTGGATCAAGTTCTGCTCATGCCTGAGTATCAACCGCCTCACGTAGACAAAAAGGAAACCATTCCTGAACACCATCGTCTCAAGATGCTTGAATTGGCAATTGACGGAATCGAAGGTTTAGCTATTGAGACTATTGAGCTGGAGCGCAAGGGTATTTCCTACACCTACGACACCATGAAGATTTTGACAGAGAAGAATCCAGATACCGATTATTACTTTATCATCGGTGCTGATATGGTGGACTATCTGCCTAAGTGGTATCGAATTGATGAACTGGTCGACCTCGTTCAGTTTGTGGGAGTTCAACGACCACGCTATAAGGCTGGGACTTCTTATCCAGTCATTTGGGTAGATGTGCCTCTTATGGATATTTCATCTAGTATGGTGCGTGATTTCATCGCCCAAGGACGCACACCTAACTTTCTCCTACCCAAACCAGTGCTAGACTATATCGAGAAAGAAGGGCTTTACTGATGGCCTATCAAGACTATATCAACTGTTCCCGCGAGGAATTGTTGGAAAAAATGGCAGAGCTTCTACCTGAAAAACGTCTAACCCATTGTCTAGGTGTAGAGCGTGCAGCCATTGAACTTGCAGAACGATTCGGAGTGGATGCCGAGAAAGCAGGTCTAGCAGGTCTTCTTCATGACTATGCTAAAAAGTTGTCAGATCAGGAATTTCTAGACTTGATCGACCGTTATCAGCTAGATACTGACCTCAAAAACTGGGGCAATAATGTCTGGCATGGTATGGTCGGTATTTACAAAATTCAGGAAGATTTGAACTTGCAAGACTCTGAAATTCTGCGTGCAATAGAAATCCATACAGTTGGAGCGAGTCAGATGACGGACTTTGACAAGGTTATCTACGTCGCAGACTATATCGAGCACAATCGTGCCTTTCCAGGAGTGGATGAGGCGCGTGAAATTGCTGAACTATCGCTAAATAAGGCGGTGGCCTACGAGACAGCTCACACAGTAGAGCATTTAGCTCACAAAGGATTTCCCATCTATCCCCAAACCCTTGAAACCTATAACGCCTATGTGCACTATTTAAAAGAGGATTAAATGAACGAAAAAGAATTACTAGAACTAGTCGTGAAAGCGGCTGATGAGAAACGTGCAGAGGATATCCTTGCACTTGACGTACAAGAACTGACCAGTGTGACAGATTACTTTGTTATCACTAGCTCTATGAATAGCCGTCAGTTGGATGCTATCGCTGATAATATCCGTGAAAAAGTTGCTGAAGCAGGCTTTAAAGGTAGTCATGTTGAAGGTGATGCAACTGGAGGCTGGGTCTTACTTGACCTCGGTGGTGTAGTAGTGCATATCTTCTCAGAAGAAATGCGTGCCCACTATAACCTCGAAAAACTATGGCATGAGGCAAATTCTGTAGACATTTCAGAAGCCTTAGCATAGAAGATGAACTCAGTTGTAATCAACTGGGTTTTATTTGCTTATGTTAGAAGAAAATTGTTAGAAAGGTAAGGGCTAGTGGTGTTTACCATGGGGCTCTTGGTATCATGATTATGGCAACTTATGAAACTTTTGCGGCGGTCTATGATGCGGTTATGGATGATAGTTTATACGACAAATGGACGGACTTTTCTCTGCGTCATTTACCTAAAACCAAGGACAGAAAGAAACTATTGGAGCTTGCTTGTGGAACAGGAATTCAATCAGTGCGCTTCTCTCAGGCTGGTTTTGATGTGACTGGACTTGATTTGAGTGCGGATATGTTGAAGATTGCCGAAAAGAGAGCGGCTTCAGCCAAGCAAAAGATTGATTTCATTGAAGGCAATATGCTGGATTTATCCAAGGCTGGTCAATACGACTTTGTCACGTGTTACTCGGACTCAATCTGTTACATGCAGGATGAAGTGGAAGTTGGGGACGTTTTTAAAGAAGTCTATAATGCCCTCAATGAAGATGGTGTTTTTATCTTTGATGTGCATTCGACTTACCAGACAGATGAGGTCTTCCCAGGCTATTCCTACCATGAAAACGCCGAAGACTTTGCCATGCTTTGGGATACCTATGAGGACGATGCTCCTCACTCCATAGTGCATGAACTGACCTTCTTTGTCAAGGAGGCAGATGGTTCCTTTAGCCGTCATGATGAGGTACATGAGGAACGGACTTACGAGGTCTTGACCTATGATATCTTGCTGGAACAGGCTGGTTTCAAATCCTTCAAACTCTTTGCGGACTTTGAAGACAAGGAGCCAACAGAAACCAGTACCCGTTGGTTTTTTGTCGCTCAGAAGTAGGAGATTTCCATGACCATTACAGGTATTATCGCGGAGTTCAATCCCTTTCATAATGGCCACAAATACCTGCTGGACCAGTCGGAGGGACTGAAAATCGTTGCCATGTCTGGGAATTTCATGCAGCGTGGGGAGCCTGCTATCGTGGATAAGTGGATACGGGCTCAGATGGCGCTGGAAAATGGGGCGGACTTAGTGGTAGAATTGCCCTTTTTAGCCAGTGTCCAAGCAGCAGATTTTTTCGGTCAAGGTGCAGTGGCTATCTTGGCTCGTTTTGGGATTAACACCCTTGCTTTCGGGACAGAGGAAGTTCTGGATTATCAGAAAATTGCAGACCTATACTCAGAACGTGGTCAAGAGATGGAGAAATTTGTGGATAACTTACCTGATTCTCTTTCTTACCCTCAGAAAACGCAAGCTATGTGGAAGGAATTTGCAGGTCTTGATTTTTCAGGCAATACGCCCAATCATGTCCTTGCTCTCGCTTATGCCAAGGCAGTTTCAGGACGAAATATCAGACTTCATCCGATTCAGCGTCAAGGAGCCGGCTATCATTCTGTGAACAAGGATGTAGACTTTGCCTCGGCCACAGCTCTCCGTCAGCACCAATCAGATCAAGATTTCTTAGAACGCTTTATGCCTTCTGTTACTCTTTTTGAGCAGGCGAGTAAGGTGAGTTGGGATAACTATTTTCCACTTTTACGCTATCAAATCTTGTCAAATCCAGATTTAAGTACTATTTATCAGGTCAATCAAGAAATGGCTGTACGCATCAAGGATGCCATCAAGATAGCCCGGTCTGTTGACGAATTGGTCGAGGTGGTTGCTACCAAACGGTACACCAAAGCGCGTGTCAGACGCCTCTTGACCTATATCCTGGTACAGACCAGAGAAAGTAACTTGCCAGAAGCCATCCATGTCCTTGGCTTTACTGAAAAAGGCAGACAACATCTCAAGTCTCTGAAAGGGCAGGTCAATCTAGTCAGCCGAATTGGCAAAGAACCTTGGGATGCTATGACTCAAAAGGCAGACCAAATTTATCAACTGGGACACCCAAGTATCGCAGAACAAAATTATGGTCGAGTGCCAATTAAAATCGAATCAAACTAAGTCTACTGAGAGGTAGGCTTTTTAACTTATTTTTTTCTAAAAAAATCTTTAAAAGTTTAATAAGGGAGAATAGCCTATTTTATTAGGAAAAATAAGGATTTTTAGCCTTGAAATGACCAAAACAACTTCAAATTAAGGTTTGTTAAAAATGATTTTTTATGGTAGAATGTATAAGAATGCATATCATTCGGATAAACAAATAAATTGAGGTAAAAACATGGAAATTATGGCGATTGTTATCGTTGTTTTTGCCGTCATCATTGGTTTAGTCATTGGATATGTCAGCATCTCAGTCAAGATGAAATCATCACAAGAGGCTGCAGAGCTGATGCTTTTAAATGCTGAACAAGAAGCAACTAATTTACGAGGACAAGCTGAGCGCGAAGCGGATTTATTACTCAATGAAGCTAAGAGCGAAAGCAAGTCTCTTAAAAAAGAAGCACTATTGGAGGCCAAAGAAGAAGCCAGAAAATACCGTGAAGAAGTGGACGCTGAATTTAAATCAGAACGTCAAGAACTCAAGCAAATAGAAAGTCGTTTGACCGAACGTGCTAGCAGTCTTGATCGTAAAGATGACAATTTGACGAACAAAGAAAAAACACTTGAACAAAAAGAACAAAGTATTTCTGATAGAGCAAAAAACCTTGATGTACGTGAAGAGCAACTAGAAGAAATTGAGAAACAAAAGCAAGCTGAACTAGAGCGTGTCGGAAGTCTGACTCAGTCGGAAGCCAAAGACATTATCTTGGCCCAGACAGAGGAAAACTTGACTAAGGAAATTGCTAGTCGCATTCGTGAGGCTGAGCAAGAAGTCAAGGAACGTTCAGACAAATTGGCTAAGGATATCTTGTCCCAAGCTATGCAGAGAATTGCTGGTGAGTATGTGGCTGAGTCTACCAACTCTACCGTTCATCTGCCTGATGATACGATGAAAGGCCGTATCATTGGTCGTGAAGGACGTAATATCCGTACTTTTGAAAGTTTGACAGGGGTTGATGTTATCATTGATGATACGCCCGAAGTGGTAACCTTGTCAGGTTTTGATCCTATCCGTCGCGAGATTGCCCGTATGACGATGGAAACCTTGCTTAAGGATGGACGTATCCACCCAGCTCGTATCGAAGAGTTGGTTGAGAAAAATCGTCAAGAGATTGATAACAAGATTCGTGAATATGGTGAAGCCGCAGCCTATGAAATTGGTGCACCGAACCTTCACCCAGACTTGATGAAGATCATGGGTCGCTTGCAGTTCCGTACTTCATACGGACAAAATGTCTTGCGTCATTCGATTGAAGTTGCTAAGTTGGCTGGTATCATGGCTAGCGAACTTGGTGAAAATGCTACCCTTGCACGTCGCGCGGGATTCCTCCACGATATTGGGAAAGCCATTGACCGTGAAGTAGAAGGTAGCCACGTTGAGATTGGTACGGAATTAGCTCGCAAGTACAAGGAACACCCAGTTGTGGTCAATACTATTGCTAGTCACCACGGAGATGTAGAACCTGAAAGTGTGATTGCAGTTATCGTTGCTGCAGCGGATGCCTTGAGTGCAGCCCGTCCAGGAGCTCGTAGTGAGTCACTCGAAAGCTACATTAAACGTCTCCATGATCTTGAAGAAATTGCTAATAGCTTTGAAGGTGTTCAAAATAGCTTTGCCCTTCAAGCTGGTCGCGAAATCCGCATTATGGTAAATCCAGGTCAAATCAAAGATGACAAGGTCACAATCTTGGCTCATAAAGTTCGTGAGAAAATCGAAAACAATCTCGATTACCCAGGAAATATCAAGGTAACCGTGATTCGTGAACTTCGTGCAGTTGATTATGCAAAATAAATAAGAAAGAGCAGTTGAAAAATTACTGCTTTTTTGTTACACTAGATAGAAAGATTGTAGCGAGCAGAAATGGCTTTAGATATATAATCTTACAGAAATTTTCAAGTCATTTCACAAACTATCCAAAGGAGATATAATGGCAGACCGAGGCTTACTAATCGTTTTTTCAGGTCCTTCAGGAGTTGGAAAAGGAACGGTTAGACGAGAAATTTTTGAGAGTTCTGAAAATCAATTTCAATATTCTGTATCTATGACAACGCGGGCACAACGTCCAGGTGAAGTAGATGGTGTTGATTATTTCTTCCGTACACGGGAGGAATTTGAAGAGTTGATCCGTCAAGGGCAGATGTTAGAGTATGCAGAGTATGTGGGTAACTACTATGGAACTCCTCTGACATATGTTAATGAAACGCTTGATAAGGGAATCGATGTCTTTCTTGAAATTGAAGTGCAGGGAGCTCTTCAGGTTAAGAAAAAAGTTCCAGATGCGGTCTTTATCTTTTTAACACCGCCAGATTTGGAAGAATTGCAAGACCGTCTCGTTGGCCGAGGTACAGATAGTGCAGAAGTGATTGCTCAGCGTATCGAAAAAGCCAAGGAAGAAATTGCTTTGATGCGTGAGTATGACTACGCTATTGTCAATGATCATGTTCCTCTAGCGGCTGAGCGTGTAAAACGTGTCATTGAAGCAGAACATTTCCGCGTCGATCGTGTCATCGGTCACTACCAGGATATGCTACCAAAGTCTCCGATTATTCGATAAAATTTAGAAAACAGGTACAAACAAATGATGTTAAAACCCTCTATTGATACCTTGCTTGACAAGGTACCATCAAAATATTCACTCGTCATCTTGGAAGCAAAGCGTGCTCACGAATTAGAAGCTGGAGCACCTGCTACTCAAGAATTTAAATCAGAAAAATCAACTCTTCGTGCCTTGGAAGAAATTGAATCAGGGAATGTAACCATCCACCCAGATCCAGAAGGAAAACGCGAAGCTGTTCGTCGTCGTATCGAAGAAGAAAGACGATTGAAAGAAGAAGAAGAAAAGAAAATTAAAGAGCAAATCGCGAAAGAAAAAGAAGAAGGTGAAAAAATTTAAGGTTGGGGGGACTCAATCTTATTTTTTCTATTGCAAGAATACTCAATCAATTAAAAGGATTTAAGAAGAGAAGGAGGTGAGGATATGGGTATTGCAAAAATCATTGTGGATGTTCCCTTGATGCAGACTGATCAACCTTATAGTTACAAGGTTCCTGAGGAATTTGAAGGAATGTTGGAAGTTGGCATGCGGGTTCATGTACCTTTTGGGAAGGCCAATCGCTTGATTCAGGGAATTGTTCTTGGATTGGAGTCTCAATCTGATACAGATGTGGCAGACGAGGACTTAAAAGAAATTGCCGAGGTACTTGACTTTTCTCCTGTCTTAACGGAGGAACAACTCTGGCTAGCAGAGGAACTACGTAAATCAGTCTTCTCATACAAAATTTCTATTCTTAAAGCCATGCTTCCTGGATTTTTGAACTCTAGTTATGATAAAATCCTCTATCCTCTGGAAGGCTTGAGTCAGGAAGATAAAGAGCGATTATTCGGTTCACAGGAGTCTCTAGCATTTTCATCTCTAGACTTAGAAAAGCAGGCTGAGATGATGCAATTGACTCGGAAAGGGCTTTTGAAACTAGAGTACCAGGCTGTGGATCAGAAGAAAGTTAAGACGCAGTCTTGGGTTGAAGTGAATCTTAATCATTTAGAAAAACTAGAAATCTCAAATCGTGCCAAGAAGAAATTGGAACTGCGAGATTATTTATTAGCTCATCCTGCAAGCACTCCTTTGTCAGCCTTATTAGAAAATTACTCACGGGAACAAGTCAATTTCTTTGTGGAACAGGGTGCTTTAAGCATCCTTCAAAAAGAAGTTCAACGTTCAGCTGCTTACTTTGAAGGAATCGAGGCCAATCAAGCCCTAGAGTTAAATCCGGAGCAAAAACAAGCCTGTGAGGCAGTTGTTGGAGCGATTGGGAAGCAATATCCTCCCTTTCTTCTTCAAGGGATTACAGGAAGTGGGAAAACCGAGGTTTATTTGCAGATTATCCAAGGTGCTTTGGATATGGGAAAAACAGCGATTGTTCTAGTTCCGGAGATCTCTCTGACACCCCAAATGACAGAGCGCTTTATTGCTCGTTTTGGTGAGCAAGTTGCCATCCTCCACTCAGGCTTGTCCAATGGTGAAAAGTATGATGAGTGGCGCAAGGTGGAGCGTGGAGATGCTCAGGTAGTTGTTGGGGCCAGGTCTGCTATTTTTGCCCCTTTGAAAAATCTAGGTGTTATCATTATCGATGAAGAGCACGAGGCTAGTTATAAGCAAGATAGCAATCCTCGTTACCATGCTAGAGATGTGGCTCTTTTACGTGCCCAGTACAATCAAGCGGCTTTAGTCCTTGGTTCTGCGACACCGAGTCTGGAAAGTCGTGCGCGTGCTGGTAAGGGTGTTTATCAACATCTACGCCTGACGCAACGGGCCAATCCTTTAGCAAGTATTCCTGAAGTTCAACTGATTGACTTCCGTGACTATATCGGGCAGAATGAAACATCAAACTTTACACCACCACTGATTGAGGCCATTCAAGATCGACTGGATAAAAAAGAGCAAGTGGTTCTCATGCTCAACCGCCGTGGCTATTCTAGTTTTGTCATGTGTCGGGAATGTGGGACCGTGGATACCTGTCCTAACTGTGATATTTCCTTGACGCTACATATGGATACCAAAACCATGAACTGTCATTATTGTGGTTTTACGAAGGAAATTCCTCATGTCTGTCCAAACTGTCAGAGTCGTAGCATTCGTTATTATGGAACAGGGACTCAAAAGGCCTATGATGAGCTAGCGGAACTCTTTCCAGAGGCACGCATTCTACGCATGGATGTGGATACAACTCGTAAAAAAGGCAGTCACCAATCACTTCTTGAGCAGTTTGGCAAGGGTGAAGCGGATATTCTTCTGGGAACCCAGATGATTGCCAAGGGCTTGGACTTTCCAAATGTAACCTTGGTTGGTGTTCTCAATGCGGACACAGCCTTGAACCTGCCTGATTTCCGTTCTTCTGAGAGAACTTTCCAACTCTTGACCCAGGTGGCAGGACGAGCAGGAAGAGCTGAAAAAGCTGGGCAGGTCTTGATCCAGTCTTACAATCCTCAGCACTATGCTATTCGCTTTGCCAAGGATCAGGATTACGAAGGTTTTTATGCCTATGAAATGGGCATCAGACGTCAGTTGGGTTATCCACCTTATTATTTCACAATTGGAATTACCTTGTCTCATAAGAAAGAAGAAGAGGTTCTTAGACGTGCTTATCAAGTCATGGAAATATTGCGGTCAGGTTTGTCGGATGCTAGTATCATCCTTGGACCAACGCCAAAACCTATTGCTCGGACTCATAACCTCTATCATTATCAGATTTTAATTAAATACCGTTTAGAAGATGAGTTGGCTTCGACCCTTAATCAGGTCTTGGCTCTAACTCAAGAACGTGAGAACAGTGAACTTCGTCTCAGTATTGATCACGAACCACAGCAATTTTTATAAAAAGGAGAAAAGATGACAAAACTAATCTTTATGGGAACGCCTGAATTTTCAGCGACTGTTTTAAAGGGACTTTTGACAGATGACCGCTACGAGATTGTTGCAGTTGTAACTCAGCCAGACCGTGCTGTTGGACGTAAAAAAGTCATCCAAGAAACCCCAGTGAAACAAGCAGCCAAAGAGGCAGGACTTCCTATTTACCAACCTGAAAAATTATCGGGTAGTCCAGAAATGGAAGCCATCATGAATTTGGGAGCTGATGGGATTGTAACAGCAGCTTTTGGACAATTCCTCCCAAGTAAACTCCTTGATAGCATGGATTTTGCAGTCAATGTTCATGCTTCGCTCCTTCCTAAACACCGTGGTGGTGCTCCTATCCATTATGCCTTGATTCAAGGTGATGAGGAAGCAGGAGTGACCATTATGGAAATGGTCAAGGAAATGGATGCAGGAGATATGATTTCCCGTCGTAGTATCCCTATTACAGATGAGGACAATGTTGGCACCTTGTTTGAGAAATTAGCCATTGTTGGGCGTGATTTGCTTTTAGAGACCCTTCCTGCTTATATAGCTGGTGACATTCAGCCAGAACCGCAAGATCCAAGCCAAGTAACTTTCTCACCAAATATCAAACCTGAGGAAGAAAAATTGGACTGGAACAAGACCAACCGTCAACTCTTTAATCAAATCCGTGGGATGAATCCATGGCCAGTTGCCCACACCTTCCTAAAGGGAGATCGCTTCAAAATCTATGAAGCTCTACCAGTAGAAGGTCAGGGGACTCCGGGTGAGATTATTTCCATCGGTAAGAAAGAATTGATCGTCGCAACTGCTGAAGGGGCCCTGTCTCTCAAACAGGTTCAACCAGCAGGAAAACCTAAGATGGATATTGCTTCCTTCCTTAACGGAGTGGGACGGACTTTGGCAGTAGGAGAACAATTTGGTGACTAAAGTAGAAACGGCTAGAAGTTTAGCCTTAGAGGTATTGGAGAACGTCCTTGTCAATCAAGCCTACTCAAATATCGCCTTAAATAAACACCTCAAGGGAAGTCAACTGTCAGCGGCTGACAAAGGTTTGGTGACAGAGTTGGTGTATGGAACCGTAGCTCGAAAACTCACCTTAGAATGGTACCTATCCCACTTTATCGAGGATAGAGATAAGCTAGATAGCTGGCTCTATGTTCTTCTACTCATGAGCCTTTATCAACTCCAATACCTAGATAAGCTACCTGATCATGCAGTAGTTCATGAAGCGGTTGAAATTGCTAAAAGTCGCAAAAAAGGCAGTGAAAAATTAGTCAATGCTGTTCTGCGCCGTATCTTGCGAGAAGGTTTGCCAGATATTGCCAATATCAAACGTAAAAATAAGCGTGATTCGATCGCCTACTCTCTTCCCGTCTGGTTGGTTTCTAAGCTCAAGGAAGAGTACGGAGAAGAGCGAGCACAAGCTATTTTTGAAAGTCTTTTACAACGCAATAAAGCCAGTATCCGTGTGACAGATTTGAGTCGAAAAGAGGAAATTAAAGCTTTGCTTGGTGCAAGTGATTCGAATCTATCAGTCGCTGGCTTGGTCAAGGAGCAGGGGCATTTTGCTGGTCATGATTTGTTTGCGGATGGATCCATTACCATCCAAGACGAGTCTAGTCAGTTGGTGGCTACTACACTAGATCTGCAAGGAGACGAGCAGGTTTTAGATGCTTGTGCGGCCCCTGGTGGTAAGACTGCTCATATGGCGTCTTATCTAACTACGGGACAGGTGACGGCACTGGATCTCTACGATCATAAACTCACTTTGATAAAAGAAAATGCTCAGCGTTTAGGTGTAGCAGATCGTGTTCAAACGCAAAAACTGGATGCACGAAAAGTGCATGAGTTTTTTGGCAAGGATCAATTTGACAAGATTTTGGTCGATGCGCCTTGTTCTGGTATTGGACTCTTACGTCGAAAACCAGATATCAAATACAATAAAGACACTGCTGATTTCGCGTCATTACAGGAAATTCAGTTGGAAATATTAGGTAGTGTTTGTCAAACGCTACGTAAAGGTGGTATAATAACTTATAGTACCTGCACTATTGTCTCTGAAGAGAACTTTCAAGTTGTTCAAGCATTTTTAGAAAGTCATCCAGAGTTCGAGCAGGTTAAACTAGAACACGAATGTAAGGATATCCTGAAAGATGGCTGCATCCTCATTACCCCAGAATTGTATGGAAGTGATGGATTCTTTATCAGCCAATTTCGCAAGATATCCAAGTAGGAAGGAACTGACACAATGGAGATTTCATTATTAACAGACGTGGGTCAGAAACGTACAAATAATCAAGACTATGTCAATCTTTTTGTCAACCGTGCCGGTCGTACAATGATCATCTTGGCTGACGGGATGGGAGGACACCGTGCAGGTAATATTGCTAGCGAAATGGCAGTAACTGATTTAGGTGTTGCCTGGGTTGATACGCAGATTGACACCGTTAATGAAGTTCGCGAATGGTTTGCCCACCATCTAGAAGTTGAAAATCAAAAGATTTATCAAATGGGGCGTGATGAAGCCTACAAGGGAATGGGGACAACTCTAGAAGCCCTTGCAATTATTGATCATCAAGCTATTTATGCTCATATTGGAGATTCACGTATCGGCCTGATTCGTGGTGAAGAATACCATCAATTGACTAGTGATCATTCTTTGGTCAATGAATTGCTCAAGGCAGGTCAATTGACACCTGAAGAAGCTGAAGCACATCCACAAAAGAATATCATTACCCAATCTATCGGACAAAAAGACGAAATTCAGCCTGATTTTGGAATTGTCAGCTTGGAACCAGGTGATTATCTGGTCATGAATAGCGACGGTCTAACCAATATGATTTCAGGCAGTGAGATTTATGATATTGTGACAAGCGATATTTCGCTTGATGATAAGGCAGCCACTTTGGTACGCTTTGCCAACAATGCCGGAGGGCTTGATAATATTACAGTTGCCCTTGTTTCGATTAAGGAGGAGGCGGCAGAATGATCCAAATCGGCAAGATTTTTGCCGGGCGGTATCGGATTATCAAACAAATTGGCCGTGGAGGTATGGCAGATGTCTACCTGGCCAAGGATTTGATTTTAGATGGGGAAGAGGTAGCTGTTAAGGTCTTGAGGACTAACTACCAGACTGACCCGATTGCTGTTGCGCGTTTTCAACGTGAAGCGCGTGCAATGGCTGACTTAGATCATCCCCATATCGTTCGGATAACGGATATCGGCGAAGAGGACGGTCAACAGTACCTAGCTATGGAATATGTAGCTGGTCTTGATCTCAAGCGCTATATCAAAGAACACTATCCCCTCTCAAATGAAGAAGCTGTCCGTATCATGGGTCAGATTCTCTTAGCGATGCGCTTGGCGCACACTAAAGGTATTGTCCATCGTGACTTAAAGCCTCAAAACATTCTTTTAACTCCGGATGGAACGGCCAAGGTGACGGACTTTGGGATTGCTGTAGCCTTTGCAGAGACCAGTCTGACTCAGACCAACTCTATGTTGGGTTCTGTTCACTACTTGTCACCTGAGCAGGCTCGTGGCTCTAAGGCAACTGTGCAGAGTGACATCTATGCCATGGGGATTATTTTCTACGAGATGCTGACAGGGCATATCCCTTATGATGGCGATAGTGCAGTAACCATTGCCCTCCAGCATTTTCAAAAACCTCTTCCTTCGGTCATAGCTGAAAACCCATCTGTTCCCCAAGCTTTGGAGAATGTGGTCATCAAAGCAACTGCTAAAAAGCTTACAGATCGATACCAGTCGGTTTCAGAGATGTATGTTGATTTATCTAGCAGTCTATCTTATAACCGCAGAAATGAACCTAAACTTGTTTTTGATGATGCTACTAAGGCAGATACAAAGACATTGCCAAAGGTTTCTCAGACAACCTTGACCTCTATTCCTAAGGTTCAACCACAGACAGATAGCCATCAGGCAACTAAAACTAGCCCAGAAGCAAGTGCCAAAAAATCTGTGGAAAAATCAGTGAAAAAACGACGTTTTAAAGCACGTTATCTAGTTCTACTAGCAAGTTTCGTACTGGTTGCTGCTTCTCTGGTGTGGATTTTGTCTAGAACACCAGCTACTGTTGAGATTCCAAAAGTTGCAGGTCAAACTGTTGCTGAAGCTAAGGAAAACTTGAAAAAAGCGAATTTTGAAATTGGTGAGGAAAAAACCGAAGCGAGTGATACGGTAGAGGAAGGTCGGGTTATCCGAACAGATCCAGATGCTGGCTCAGCTCGCAAAGAAGGAACTAAGGTTAATCTCATTATTTCTTCAGGTCAACAATCCTTCAAGCTTGGAAATTATGTTGGTCGTAAATCTACAGATGTCATTGCTGAGCTGAAAGGGAAAAAAGTTCCTGAAAATCTGATTAAGATTGAAGAAGAAGAGTCCAGTGAATCAGAACCAGGTGTGGTTTTAAAACAGAGCTTAGCAGAAGGTACGACTTATGATCTTACCAAGGCAACTTCTATCGTTTTGACTGTTGCTAAAAAGGTGACAACCGTGACCATGCCAAGTTATATTGGCTCAAGTCTTGAATTTACAAAGAATAACTTAATTCAAATTGTTGGTGTCAAGGAAGCTAATATCGAAGTCGTAGAGGTTTCGACAGCACCTGAGGGCACTGCTGAAGGAACTGTTGTGGATCAAAGTCCAAAACTAGGTGAGAAAATTGATCTAAGTACGACACGTATAAAGATTTCTATTTATAAACCAAAAACCCCACCACCTTCTTCTTCTTTTTCTTCGGTTCCGTCTTCGAGCCAGCGTAACACTAACAGAGTAGATAATACAGTGCCATCACAAAGTCAATCGACTCCATCTTCGTCAACACATAATCAAACAGACGAACATAACACAGATAATTAATCAATCTTTGTCACAGTTTTTGTGACAAAGATTTTTTTTCCTTCAAATTTATGATAAAATAAAAAGGAGTTTGAAAAGGAGGGAAACATGGAAGAATCAAAAAAACTGAATGCAGTTATTGATGTCATCATGCTAGCTGGAACAATTCTGCTTCGCAATGGTTCTGAGATTTATCGTGTTGAAGATACCATGATTCGGATTGCTCATTCACAGGGTATTATGGATTGTAATGTTTTAGCCATGCCTGCAGCCATTTTTTTCTCCATTGAAAATACAAATATCTCTCGCATGAAGCGAGTGACCTCCTCTGCTTATAATATTGAGAAGGTGTGTGGTGTCAACCAGATTTCACGGCAGCTTGTAGCGGGACAGCTTGATTTGGAGACAGCCTTTATCCAATTAAAGGAATTAAATGCCAAACCGTCTCCCTACACCAATGTTCAACTAACTGCAGCAGCAACTCTCAGTGCTCCATTCTTCTCAATCATGTTTGGTGGGAATGTCTATGATGCGATTGGAGCAGGAGTAGCAACCTTGTTTGCTTTTACTTTCTCCCTTTATGTAGAAAAATTTATTCGTATTCCCTTTATGACTGCTTTCGCAGGAGCACTTGTCTTTGGTTTGATTGCACAATTTTGGGCACGCTATTCTGGTTTGCCGTCGACAGCTGATTTGGTGATAGCGGGTGCGGTCATGCCTTTTGTACCTGGAATTGCCCTGACCAATGCTGTTCGAGATATTATGACCAATCACATTAACTCTGGTATGAGCAAGATGTTTGAATCCTTGCTGATTACCCTTGCCTTAGGGGCAGGCACCTCTGTCGCCCTCGTACTCATGAACTAATATGACACTAACAACATTTTTATTGCAAGCTCTGGCAAGTTTGCTTGCCATTATTACCTTTTTAATCGTTTTAAATGTCCAGCGTTCCATGCTCATCCCTGGTGGAGTTTTGGGGATGTCCATCTGGTTACTCTATCTGATACTCAAGGAACCAACCAATGTCATTTTGGCAACCTTTATTGCTGCGGTGATTGGTTCTTGTGTCAGCCAGATTATGAGTATCCTCTATAAGACACCAGCAGTTGTTTTTGCCCTAGCCATTCTGGCACCACTAGTACCAGGTTATCTGTCCTATCGAACGACTTCCTTCTTTGTTACAGGTGACTACGGCCATGCCATTTCTAGTGCCATGCTAGTTATGATGTTGGCCCTTGTTATCTCCATTGGAATGGCCAGTGGGACAGTTTTGTTGAAATTGTATCATTATCTCAAAAAGAATCGAGCTAGCTAAGACTCGATTTTTTATAGCCCTAAAGTTCTGTTTGAAAAATGAGATAATGAACTTGATTTGGTGAATCAAGTCTTTTTTAGCTCATTTGACCTCAATTGTGATAAAATAAAGGTGAACGATTTTTTACAATGAATGATAAAAATAGAGGTAAATATGACAATCGGTATTGATAAGATTGGTTTTGCGACCAGTCAATACGTTTTGAAATTACAAGATTTAGCAGAAACCCGAGGAATTGATCCTGAAAAATTGAGTAAAGGGCTCCTTTTAAAAGAATTGAGTATTGCTCCTTTGACAGAGGATATTGTTACCTTGGCTGCCAGTGCAGGAAATTCTATCCTGACTGAAGAAGATAAGCAAGAGATTGATATGGTTATCGTAGCGACAGAATCTGGAGTCGATCAAAGTAAGGCAGCTGCAGTCTTTGTACACGGTTTGCTTGGAATTCAACCTTTTGCTCGTAGTTTTGAAATCAAAGAAGCTTGCTATGGTGCAACAGCGGCCCTTCACTATGCTAAGTTACACGTAGAAAATTCTCCAAAATCAAAAGTTTTGGTACTAGCCAGTGATATTGCAAGGTATGGTGTTGAAACTCCTGGAGAACCAACTCAAGGTGCAGGGTGTGTTGCCATGTTGATTAGCCAAAATCCACGTGTTATGGTCTTCAACAACGATAACGTTGCGCAGACTCGTGATATCATGGACTTTTGGCGTCCAAATTATTCAACGACACCATTTGTAAATGGAGTCTACTCAACACAGCAGTATTTGGATAGCTTAAAAACGACTTGGGAAGAGTACCAAAAGCGTTATGATTGCGACTTGAATGATTTTGAAGCTATTTGCTTCCATTTGCCGTATCCAAAGCTAGCTCTCAAGGGTTTGAAGAAAATTCTCGACAAATCCTTGCCTCAAGAGAAGAAGGATTTGCTTCAAAAGCACTTTGATGAATCTATTATTTATAGTCAAAAAGTTGGGAACATTTATACAGGTTCACTCTTCTTAGGTCTCTTGTCTCTTCTTGAAAATTCTGATAGCCTGAAAGCTGGAGATAAGATTGCCCTCTATAGCTATGGTAGTGGTGCTGTATCTGAGTTCTTTAGTGTAGAATTGGTTGAAGACTATGAAAAACAATTGCAGAATAATCGCTTAGACTTGCTAGACCAACGTCAAGCTTTGAGTGTTGCTGACTATGAACGAATCTTCTTTGAGGAAGCCCAATTAGATGAGTCTGGATCTGCAACGATGTCAGGTTATGAAGGGCAAGACTATGCCCTTGTTGAGATTGTAGACCACCAACGTCGCTACAGCAAGGTTGAAAAATAATGAAAAAAAATTGGAATGGATTTGCTAAAAAATCAATTCAAGAGCGCCTAGAGTTTGTTAAGTCTCAGGCGCTTACTACTATTGAAGCCCAAGAAAGTCTTGCGCAAAATGAAAATCTCAGTCTAGCAGTTGCGGACCAATTGAGTGAAAATGTGGTAGGAACCTTCTCGCTTCCTTACTCAGTAGTTCCAGAAGTTCTGGTAAATGGTCAGGAGTATACCGTTCCCTATGTGACCGAAGAACCATCTGTAGTTGCTGCAGCTAGTTTTGCCAGCAAAATTATCAAAAGAGCAGGCGGTTTTACTGCTCAGGTTCACCAACGCCAAATGATCGGTCAAGTGGCTCTCTATCAAGTCCCAGATAGGGATTTAGCTTGCCAGGCTATTCTGAGTCAAAAGTCGGAACTGATGGAACTGGCAAATCAAGCCTATCCCTCTATTGTCAAACGTGGTGGTGGAGCGAGAGAGCTAACAGTTGAAAAAATTTCTGGTGAGTCTGACTTTTTAGTGGTTTATCTCCATGTAGATACTCAGGAAGCAATGGGAGCTAATATGCTCAATACCATGCTTGAGGCCCTAAAACCTAGTCTAGAAACTCTCAGTCAAGGGCTAAGTTTAATGGGGATCTTATCCAACTATGCCACAGATTCTCTAGTAACTGCAACTTGTCGCATCGCCTTTCGTTATTTGAGCCGCCAGAAGGATGAAGCGCGTGAACTAGCGGAAAAAATGGTTTTAGCCAGTCAGTTTGCTCAGGCAGATCCTTATCGAGCAGCGACTCACAACAAGGGAATCTTTAACGGTATCGATGCTCTCTTGATTGCTACTGGAAATGATTGGCGTGCTATAGAAGCGGGAGCGCATGCCTATGCAAGTCATGATGGCGCCTATCGAGGACTTAGTCGTTGGACTATAGATTTGGGAAACGAAGAGCTTATTGGAGAGATGACCATGCCGATGCCAGTTGCCACCAAGGGTGGTTCGATTGGTCTCAATCCTCGAGTCGTACTCAGTCATGAGTTGCTAGGTCATCCATCTGCCAAAGAATTGGCTCAAATTATCGTTTCGATTGGTCTTGCACAGAATTTTGCAGCCCTTAAGGCTTTGGTCAGTACAGGGATTCAGCATGGACACATGAAACTTCAGGCAAAATCGTTAGCACTTTTAGCAGGTGCTACTGAAGCAGAAGTACCTAAGCTAGTAGAAAACTTGATTGCTGAAAAAACCTTTAATTTAGAAAAAGCGCAGACTCTTTTGAAAAAATTAAGATCATAAGAAAAACTCAGACGAATCTAGTCTGAGTTTTTTTGTTTATACTCAATGAAAATCAAAGAACAAACTAGGAAGTTAACCGCAGGCTGCTCAAAACACTGTTTTGAGGTTGTAGATGGAAGCTGACGTGGTTTGAAGAGATTTTCGAAGAGTATTAAATACTTTTACCTGGTAAGAGGCTGACTGGTAAGAAATAACCGGTTGTGGCAACTTCTTTTCCTTCGATTTTTTGAAGTAGTAAATCAACTGTCAGGCGAGCAATTTCTTCCAAAGGTTGTTTAATGGTAGTGAGGTGAGGATAGAAATTCTCGATAAAATAAGTTCCATCATAACCAATAACCTTGAGATGTTCTGGAACAGATATACCAAGCTCCTGAGCAATCTTCATCACCAAGATGGCTGTCAAATCATCCGATGCGAAAATAGCATCTGGTTTTTGTTTGGTTAGGATATTTTTGATTTCCATTTCCTTGCGGAGGGGTGAAAAGTCACTGGAAATATTGATAATGGGAGCTTTTGGGAAGATAGAAGCAAAGCCTGCATGACGAAGTCCAGTTGGAGAATTGGAGTTATCATTACCTGTAATCATAATGACAGACTTAGCTCCAGTTTTCTCTAAAGTTTGAGCTGCAAGGACTCCACCAGCATAGTTATCAGAAGAAACGACAGGAATGTCAGGCGATAGGTTTCGGTCAAAAGAAATGATAGGAGCTGTTACGCGATTGTAGTCTTCAATTCCCAAGTTATGGCTACCAGAGATAATGCCATCCACTTGATTAGCTTCTAGCATTTCAAGATACTCACGTTCTTTTTCCGAATCGTGCTCACTGTTACAGATGATCGTCTTGTAGCCTTTTTTGAAGAGTTCGTGTTCCAATTTGTCAATCAATTCAGCATAGAAAACATGGCTGATTTTTGGGAAAATCAACCCAATTAACTTGGCTGATTTTCCTTGAAGACTTCGAGCTAAGTTATTGGGTTTATAGCCCAGTTCACGCATAGCGTCATTGACCTTTTGAATGGTTTTTTCTGACAGATAACCTTTTTTATTGATGACACGTGAAACAGTAGTAGGGCTGACGCCAGCTAATTTTGCGACATCAGTTAGTTTTGCGACCATATTCTAATTCGTAGTAAGTTCCAGTTGGGTTTCCAGATTTAATGAGGATTCCATTTTGATCTTTGTGAGGGAAGACACGACCAGAAAATACTTTTTCTCCTTTATTGATGAAAATTTCAAAGACTGAATTATCGATGAAGATATTTACAGTAGTAGCTTGGTTGTCGATTGAACATGAGCGAGTAGTTCCAAATTCTTGAGCATATTGCTCACCTGCTTGACTGCGGTCAACGGTTACTTGGCCATTGACAAGATCGAAATTGATAGATAGCCCCTTTCCGTCTTTATCAGCAAGAAGGATGATTTCACTTTGGCTATTAGCCTCTAAGTTCAGCTCAAGTTCGTAGGTGTTCTTAGTTTCAGAACGATTTGAAAATTCCTCTTCTGAAGCACGGAGTTCTTTGATAGCAGCTACAGGATACTGATAGAGTTTGCCATCTTTAATGGTAAGTTCCTTGACCAATGAGAAAGTCCCTTGGTGATCAAAACGATTAGATGGATAAGACACATCTGGCAAACCAAGCCAACTAACAGCAAGAGCGCGTCCATCAGGAGCATTGAAGGCTTGAGTAGCATATGCTTCGAAACCATAGTCTAGATTCTGTAGTTCAGACACATCTACCATACGTGCATTTTCAGGATCAAAGGAAGCACCGATTTTGTACATATTTGGATAGATGTTGTCATAGTCAAGAACCTTTTTATCCAAGCCTTGTGGACAGTAGAGAAGGACAGGCTGTTCTCCGACAAAGACAAGATTTGGGCACTCCATCATATAAGCGGTACGGTCATTGTTGAAGTCAAGATCACCAACTTCTTGCCAGTTTGTATAATCATTTTCGACAGCTTTGTAAAGACGGACAAACCCTTTTTTCTCCAAGTCTTGACCACCAACGATTGCGTAGTATTGTCCTTTAAAGTTGAAAATCTGTGGATCGCGGAAGTGGTCAGTAGCATCAGCAGGTTGATCAATCAAAACTTTGTCAATTTTTTCAATCTTACCGTCCTTATCCATCAAGGCACCAATCTGATAAGGGTGGCGAACCCAATTTTCATCACGGACATTTCCTGTATAGAAGAGGAACAATTGGTTGCCAAATTGCATAGCAGATCCTGAGTAAGCGCCGTGGCTATCCAGTGGAGTATCAGGTAAGATTTTTACACCTGTTTCAGTAAAGTGCACCAAATCGTCACTCTCAAGTTGAACCCAAGATTTCAAGCCGTGGGCTGCACCAAAGGGGAAGTTTTGGTAAAAGACAATCCACTTACCATCAAAATAAGAAAAACCGTTTGGATCGTTGAGAAGTCCTTCCTTTGGTTCAATGTGATAGCTGACATGCCATGGGGATTGCGCCATCTTTTCTTGGATTTCTTTTCTTTCTTCTTGTGTCCAATCTTCGTAACGTCTGTAACGACGTTCAGTAGTCCATTCCATTTCTATTTCCTCCATAAAATTCTACTATCTTTATAGTAAACGTTTCCTTATAAAAAAGCAAGTCTTTTACACTAAATTAACGAAAAAAATGTCAAACGTTTGACAGAATGTAGAAGCGCTATTTTATGAAAAATAATGAAAATATGAAAGTTTTTGAAAATTTAAAAGTAAAAACCTTGAGTTTATAGGGTATTTATTGCTGTATTGCTGAAAAAAATAGCAAAAACAATCAAAAAATAAAAATTAGCAAAATTTTTTCTGCAAAACGCTTGACATATTTTTTAAACGTGATAGAATAATATTCGTAGGGCGGATAAAATCGCTTTCAAACATTTTACAAATTTTTTATAAGGAGATTTTTGCAAATGACGAATACAGAAATTGCAAAAAAAGTCATCGAAGCCTTAGGTGGACGTGAGAACGTTAATAGTGTAGCTCACTGTGCGACTCGTCTTCGCGTTATGGTTAAAGATGAAGCGAAAATTAACAAAGATGCTATCGAGAGCTTGGAAAAAGTTCAAGGTGCTTTCTTTAACTCAGGTCAATACCAAATCATCTTTGGTACAGGTACAGTAAACAAGATGTACGATGAAGTCGTAGCTCTTGGCTTGCCAACATCATCTAAGGATGAGATGAAGGCAGAAGCTGCTAAACAAGGAAATTGGTTCCAACGTGCCATCCGTACTTTCGGTGATGTTTTCGTACCAATCATTCCAGTTATTGTAGCAACTGGTCTCTTCATGGGTGTTCGTGGACTCTTGAATGCTCTTGGAATGACACTTCCAGAAGATGTTACAACTTACACTCAAATCTTGACTGACACAGCCTTCATTATCTTGCCAGGTTTGGTTGTTTGGTCAACCTTCCGTGTATTTGGTGGTAACCCAGCTGTTGGTATCGTTCTTGGTATGATGCTCGTTTCAGGTTCACTTCCAAATGCCTGGGCTGTTGCTTCTGGTGGTGAAGTAACTGCTATGAACTTCTTCGGATTTATCCCAGTTGTTGGTTTGCAAGGTTCAGTTCTTCCAGCCTTCATCATCGGGGTTGTCGGAGCTAAGTTTGAAAAAGCTGTTCGTAAAGTTGTTCCAGATGTTCTTGACCTCTTGGTAACACCATTCGTAACACTCCTCGTAATGTCAATTCTTGGTTTGTTTGTGATCGGACCAGTCTTCCACGTTGTTGAAAACTATATCCTTCTTGGAACAAAAGCTATCCTTAACTTGCCATTTGGTCTTGGTGGTTTCTTGATTGGTGGAGTTCACCAAGTTATCGTCGTATCAGGTGTTCACCACATCTTCAACTTGCTTGAAGTTCAATTGCTTGCTGCTGACCATGTTAACCCATTCAACGCTATTATCACAGCTGCCATGACTGCTCAAGGTGCTGCAACAGTAGCCGTTGGTGTGAAAACTAAAAATCCTAAACTTAAAACACTTGCTTTCCCAGCTGCTCTTTCTGCCTTCCTAGGTATTACTGAGCCTGCTATCTTCGGGGTTAACTTGCGTTTCCGTAAACCATTCTTCCTTTCATTGATCGCTGGTGCAGTCGGTGGTGGACTTGCTTCAATCCTTGGTCTTGCTGGTACTGGTAATGGTATCACAATCATCCCTGGTACAATGCTTTACATTGGTAACGGACAACTTCCACAATACCTTCTTATGGTAGCTGTATCATTCGCTCTTGGTTTTGCTCTTACTTACATGTTTGGTTATGAAGATGAAGCAGAAGTGGCTTCAGAAGCTACAACTGAACGTTTGGCTGACGAAGCAGTAACTGGTACTGTTGTTGCACCTAGCGAAGGTGTCATCCAAACACCAATCGTTGGTGACGTAGTTGCCCTTTCAGACGTTAATGACCCAGTCTTCTCAAGTGGAGCTATGGGACAAGGTATCGCTGTAAAACCTAGTGAAGATGTCGTTTACGCACCAGCTGATGCTGAAGTGACAATTGTCTTCCCAACAGGACATGCTTATGGCCTAAGAACAGCTAACGGAGCTGAAATCTTGATCCACGTTGGTATCGACACTGTTTCAATGAACGGTGAAGGATTCAACCATAAAGTTGCTCAAGGTGACAAGGTTAAAGCTGGAGATGTTCTTGGAACATTTGACTCAGCTAAGATTGCCGCTGCAGGACTTGATAACACAACTATGGTTATCGTAACAAACACTGCAGACTTTGCTTCAGTAAATCCAGTTGCTTCTGGATCAGTTGCTAAGGGAGATGCAATCATCGAAGTTAAAGCTTAATACTCTTCAAAAATCAAATTCAAACTGCGTCATACTTGCTTTGCCGTACTTAAGTGTTGTCTGCAGCTCGATTCCTAGTTTGTTCTTTGATTTTCATTGAGTATACTACTGTCGATTTAATAAATCAAAAAACGAACAAATGTCATGTTTGTTCGTTTTTGCTTGAATCTTAAAATTTACAGAGGAAAAACTAAAATATTGAGCAACTTTCCTTCTGGAAATATGCTATAATAGAGAAAATAAAAACTAGAGGTTTATCATGACAAAATTATATGGAAGCTTGGAAGCGGGCGGTACAAAATTTGTCTGTGCTGTCGGTGATGAAAACTTTAACGTTGTAGAAAAGGTACAATTTCCAACAACAACACCTATCGAGACAATCGATAAAACAATTGAGTTCTTTTCAAAATTTGATAATCTTGCAGGACTAGCAATCGGTTCATTTGGTCCGATTGATATCGATAAAAATTCAAAAACATATGGCTTTATCACAACTACACCAAAACCTCACTGGGCAAATGTTGACTTGCTTGGTGCTCTACGTCGCGCTTTGAACGTACCAATGTACTTCACAACAGACGTTAATAGTTCTGCCTACGGTGAAGTGGTGGCACGTAATAACGCAGGTGGACGAATCGAAAACTTGGTTTATTACACAATCGGTACAGGTATCGGAGCTGGTGTTATCCAACGTGGTGAGTTTATCGGTGGTGTTGGTCACCCTGAAATGGGACACTACTATGTAGCTAAACACCCAATGGACGAGGAAAAAGAATTCAACGGTGTTTGTCCATTCCATAAAGGATGTTTGGAAGGCTTTGCGGCTGGTCCAAGCTTGGAAGCTCGTACAGGTGTTCGTGGTGAAAACATCGAACTTAACAACTCTGTATGGGATGTTCAAGCCTACTATATCGCTCAAGCTGCCGTTAATGCGACCGTGACTTTCCGTCCAGACGTGATCGTCTTTGGTGGTGGGGTTATGGCCCAACAACACATGCTTGATCGTGTACGTGAAAAATTCACAGCTCTTCTCAATGGCTACCTACCAGTACCAGATGTACGTGACTATATCGTAACTCCAGCAGTTGCTGGCAATGGTTCAGCGACACTTGGAAACTTCGTTCTTGCTAAGAGTGTAGCAAAATAAGCAAAAAAATGAGGTCGGGATTTATCCCGGCCTCTTTCTTTAGTCTTTTTCTATTTTGGTTTCTTGATGGAAAATATTTTGCCAAGTTTCGTGGCGGCGCCAGATACTGGTATGAATGGTATCACCGACTTGGTAGCGGATGAGTTTAGTCTTTTGACTGATAGAAGTTAGATGAAGCTCCTTGATAGCAGAGGTTAATTCTTTTTCAGCCGTATAGGCATCCTTGTCCAGTTCTTGTCCGTCCTGGCGGATATAAATGAAGTCTTCTGCAAGTAATTCTTCCAGTTGATTTCCTTGGTCAATCAGTTGCTCTCTCATGAGCAATTTTTTATAGACATTATCTAGAATTTCATCCTCAGGGATTGGTGCTGGTTCGATATGAATGTCTGTATCAAAGACACCAAAGCGTTCTGATAACATGGATTCGACCTGATCCGCAATTTCGTGACTTTCAAAAACAGACAGATCTGGGTTCATCTCAAGTGTGATGTCCAGATAAATATTGCTTCCGTAGGTACGACCCCTTTGAGATTTGACCTTGCTAATCTTAGGAATTTCCATGATAGCTTTTTGATAATCTTCTAGCAAGTGTTCATCAAAACCATCAGAAAGGCTGAAGGATGACTCGATAAAGATGTCATAGGCTGTTTTGAGGATAAAGAAGGTGATGATAATCGCGACCAACTTATCCACGATTGGATAGTTGAAGCTACTAGCCAGGATAGCAATAGAAGTTCCAAGAGATGTCACAGCATCTGACAGATTGTCCTTAGCTGCAGCCTTGAGGGCCTTTGATTTAGCTTGCTTACTCAGATGGGTATTGTAGAGATAAACGGCGAACATGATGATAGCAGAGATGACTCCCAGAGTCGCACCAAGTGGGTCAATAACCGTTTGTTCTCGGCTGAGTATCTTTTGAATGGTGTCACGTAGAACATCAAAGCCAACGTAAAACATGATGATGGAAGTGATGAGACTTGCCAAATCCTCTATTTTCCAGTGGCCGAAGCGATGATCTCTATCTGCCGGTTGGCGAGCCAAACGAATCCCGATGAGGAGGGCAACATTTCCAACAATATCTGAAACGTTGTTAAAACCATCTGCTACCAAACTGGATGAATGGAGGAGGTGTCCGGTCGCTAGCTTAGCTGCAGACAAGAATAGATAAGTCAAGATGCTGATAATGGCACCACGCTCAGCTAATTTTAAGTTTGAAACCGATTGATTCATCTAACTCCCCTTCTAGCATTTTAGTATTCTTTCATTATACTGGTTTTCCAAGGAAAATTCAAATGGAGCGCGAATAATCCCACCCCAGCACTTGAAAACTTTTGAAATTCTGATATAATAGAACTACTCAAGGGAGTAGCTGGCGGGAAACCGCGATAGTGTCGTCATTACGAATTATTTCCGGCACTATATTAAACAGCGAGACTTGTTTTTTTAAAAAACAGGTCTCTTTTTTTGTAAAAAGAGGCCAAAAAGGAGGAGACTGTTTTGTCAAAAGAACAAAATAAAGACTTGTTTTACACACAAACCTCAGAAGAAGTCCTAAAGAACTTGGACTCATCTATCGAAGGTTTGTCAACTGCTCAAGCTCAAGAACGCTTAGCGACTTATGGTCGTAATGAGTTAGAAGAGGGTGAGAAACGTAGCCTACTAGCTAAATTCCTTGATCAATTTAAGGACTTGATGATTATCATCTTGCTTGCGGCAGCGGCACTTTCTGTGATTACAGAAGGAATGGACGGTCTAACGGATGCTATTATCATCTTGGCCGTTGTTGTCTTGAATGCTGCCTTTGGGGTTTACCAGGAAGGGCAAGCAGAAGCAGCCATTGAAGCTCTGAAAAATATGTCTAGCCCGATGGCTCGTGTTCGTCGTGATGGTCATGTTATTGAGATTGACTCGAAAGAATTGGTACCTGGGGACATCGTCTTGCTAGAAGCTGGAGATGTGGTGCCTGCCGATATGCGTTTGCTTGAAGCGGCGTCTCTTAAAATTGAAGAAGCAGCTCTTACAGGGGAGTCTGTCCCAGTTGAAAAAGATGTGACAGGACTTGTTGAAGCAGATGCAGGTATCGGGGATCGTGTTAACATGGGTTACCAAAACTCAAACGTAACATACGGTCGTGGGATTGGTGTCGTAACCAATACTGGTATGTATACAGAAGTTGGTAAGATTGCAGATATGTTGGCTAATGCAGACGAGACAGAGACACCATTGAAGCAAAGCTTGGAACAATTATCTAAGGCCTTGACTTACTTAATCATTGTGATTGCAGTGATTACCTTCTTGGTTGGTGTCTTTGTTCGTGGAGAACATCCATTAGAAGGCTTGATGGTGGCGGTTGCCCTTGCAGTAGCGGCTATTCCAGAAGGACTTCCTGCCATTGTAACTATCGTTCTATCTTTGGGAACTACAACCCTTGCAAAACGTAATTCGATTGTCCGTAAATTGCCAGCGGTTGAAACGCTTGGTTCAACAGAAATCATTGCATCTGATAAAACAGGTACCTTGACTATGAACCAAATGACTGTTGAAAAGGTTTATACCAACGGTCAATTGCAAAGCTCTGCAACAGAAATTGCGGCTAGCAACAATACCCTCCGTATCATGAACTTTGCCAATGACACCAAGGTGGATCCATCTGGTAAGCTGATTGGTGACCCAACTGAGACAGCTCTTGTACAGTTTGGTTTGGACCACAACTTTGATGTTCGTGAAGTCTTGAAGGATGAGCCACGTGTGGCTGAATTGCCATTTGACTCAGACCGTAAGCTTATGTCGACTATCCATAAGGAAGCAGACTGTTCTTACTTTATCGCTGTCAAGGGTGCTCCTGACCAATTGCTCAAGCGTGTAACTCGTATCGAAGTAAATGGGGAAGTTCGCCCAATCACTGAGGAAGACAAACAAGCTATCCTTGCCACCAACAAAGACTTGGCTAAACAAGCCCTCCGTGTCTTGATGATGGCTTACAAGACAAGTAACGAAATTCCAACCTTGGAATCTGAAATTGTTGAATCTGACCTCATCTTCTCTGGTTTGGTCGGAATGATTGACCCTGAGCGCCCAGAAGCTGCAGAAGCTGTTCGTGTTGCTAAGGAAGCGGGTATCCGTCCGATTATGATCACGGGTGACCACCAAGATACTGCTGAAGCTATTGCTAAACGTCTCGGTATCATCGATCCAAATGATACAGAAGACCATGTCTTCACTGGTGCTGAGTTGAATGAACTCACGGATGAAGAATTCCAAAAAGTCTTCAAGCAATACTCTGTCTACGCGCGTGTATCTCCTGAACACAAGGTTCGTATCGTGAAAGCATGGCAAAAAGAAGGTAAGGTTGTTGCCATGACAGGTGACGGGGTCAACGATGCACCATCACTTAAGACAGCTGACATCGGTATCGGTATGGGGATTACAGGTACAGAGGTTTCTAAGGGAGCTTCTGATATGGTCCTCGCCGATGATAACTTTGCAACCATTATCGTAGCGGTAGAAGAAGGACGTAAAGTCTTCTCCAATATCCAAAAATCAATCCAATACCTCTTGTCTGCTAATATGGCTGAAGTCTTCACCATCTTCTTTGCTACCTTGTTAGGTTGGGATGTGCTTCAACCAGTGCATTTGCTATGGATTAACTTGGTAACAGATACGCTACCAGCCATCGCCCTTGGTGTGGAACCAGCTGAGCCAGGCGTTATGACTCACAAACCGCGTGGCCGTAAGTCTAACTTCTTTGATGGTGGTGTCTTCGGAGCAATCATTTATCAAGGGATCTTCCAAACGATGCTAGTTTTAGGTGTTTATGGTTGGGCTCTTCTCTTCCCAGAGCACCAAAGTCATACTGAAATCCATGCGGATGCCCTTACCATGGCTTTTGCAACTCTCGGTTTGATCCAATTGCTCCATGCCTTTAACGTTAAGTCGGTTTACCAATCAATCTTTAAAGTGGGACTCTTTACCAACAAGACCTTTAACTGGTCTATCCCAGTTGCCTTTGTACTCTTTGTGGTGACAATTTTGGTTCCTGGATTTAATAATCTCTTCCACGTTTCAAACTTGAGCTTGACTCAATGGATGGTTGTTGCCGTAGGAGCACTTATGATCGTGGTCCTTGTTGAGATTGTTAAAGCAGTCCAACGAGCGCTTGGAAAAGATAAAAACGCTATTTAAACAATCATGAAAAGTCATCTTCGGATGGCTTTTTGTTTATATATAAAGATAAACTGCCAAAGATTTTGTGCTATAATCAAGTAGACTGATATCGTATGGAGGAAAGAGTCTTGGAAAAGAAAATTGTAAAAGATATCTTGTTTTTGTCGCAGGTATCCCAGCCTGCAAGTCAGGAAGATCTACCCCTAGCAAAGGATTTACAAGATACTCTGCAGGCTAATCGAGAGACCTGTGTTGGACTAGCAGCCAATATGATTGGGGTGCAAAAGCGAGTGATTATTTTTAATATCGGCATGATTCCCATGGTCATGTTTAACCCCGTTCTCAAGTCTTTTGAAGGGCCATATGAAACGGAGGAAGGATGTTTGTCTTTGACAGGAGTAAGACCGACGACTCGGTATGAAAAAATTACAGTAAGCTACAGAGATATTCATTGGAAAGAACAGACCATTACCCTGACAGGTTTTCCGGCTCAGATCTGTCAGCATGAACTCGATCATTTAGAAGGTCGTATTATTTAGGCTCAAATTCTTGGTGCACCTAGAAAAATATGTTACACTAAGACTATGAAAATTCTAATCCCAACTGCAAAAGAAATGAATACAAATGTTCCTAGTTTAGATGCAAATCCCTTGCGTCCTGAAAGTCAGGCTGTACTAGACGAACTAACTATATATTCTGCTCAAGAACTGGAAAATTTTTATAAAATTTCTGCTGAAAAAGCACAAGAAGAGTATGAACGCATCCAAGCTTTAAAAAATGGAACTGCAAGCTCTTATCCTGCCTTGCACCTCTTTGATGGACTTATGTATCGTAACATCAAACGGGACAATCTAACCAAGGCTGAACAAGCCTATCTGGAGAAACACCTCATGATAACGTCAGCTCTTTACGGTGTGATTCCAGCCTTTGCACCGATTGCACCTCACAGACTGGACTTTTTGATGAAGCTTAAAATCGCTGGGAAAAGCCTGAAAAGTCACTGGCAGTCAGCTTATGAAGAGTCGGTGAAGGGTGAAGAACTAATCTTTTCACTCTTGTCTTCGGAATTTGAAACTGTCTTCTCTAAAGAGGTTCGCGAGCAAATGGTGACCTTTAAGTTTATGGAGAACAGAGATGGAAAACTTAAAGTCCACTCAACCATTTCAAAGAAAGCTAGGGGTGCTTTCTTAACAGCCTTGTTGGAAAATCAGGTGACTTCGGTAGAAGAAATCAAAAAGCTCAGCTTTGCAGGTTTCCACTATCGAGAAGACCTGTCTACTGGCAAGGAATTGGCTTTTGTGAAATAGATTGAAAATAGAGTCTGCCCTAGGTTGTATCAGGGCAGGCTTTTTTATGATTTGACGCTTCTATTTTTAGTTCAGAATGGTAGGAATTTTCTCACAATTTTGGTATAATAGGACTATTAGAAAATTTCGAGGAGACAAATATGTCAGTTAAGATTGCTTTACTTGGATTTGGTACAGTAGCCAGTGGTGTACCATTCTTACTAAAGGAAAATGGAGAAAAAATTGTTCAAGCAGCACATTCAGAAATTGAAGTAGCTAAGGTTTTGGTCAAAGACGATGAAGAGAAATCACGCTTGCTTGAGGCAGGAAATGATTTTAATTTTGTAACAAATATCGATGAAATCTTGTCAGACAAAGACATCACTATTGTTGTTGAGTTGATGGGACGTATCGAGCCTGCTAAAACATTTATCACTCGTGCATTAGAAGCAGGGAAACATGTCGTGACAGCCAACAAGGACCTTTTGGCTGTTCATGGTGCAGAATTGCTTGAGATTGCCAAAGCTCATAATGTTGCTCTTTACTATGAAGCAGCTGTTGCGGGAGGAATTCCAATCCTTCGTACCTTGGTTAACTCACTAGCATCAGACAAAATCACTCGTGTTCTTGGTGTTGTCAATGGAACATCTAACTTCATGATGACCAAAATGGTAGAAGAAGGCTGGTCTTATGCAGATGCCCTAGCTGAAGCTCAACGCCTTGGCTTTGCTGAGAGCGACCCAACCAATGACGTTGACGGGATTGATGCAGCCTACAAGATGGTCATCCTCAGCCAGTTTGCTTTTGGAATGAATGTCAAATTTGAAGATGTGGCCCATCAAGGAATCCGCAACATCACTCCAGAGGATGTGGCAGTTGCCCAAGATCTTGGGTATGTGGTTAAATTAGTAGGTTCTATCGAAGAAACACCATCTGGAATCGCTGCCGAGGTTACACCAACCTTCCTTCCTAAGGCTCACCCACTTGCAAGTGTCAATGGGGTCATGAATGCAGTCTTTGTAGAGTCTATCGGGATTGGTGAATCAATGTACTACGGACCAGGTGCTGGACAAAAACCAACTGCAACGAGTGTCGTAGCTGATATTGTTCGTATCGTTCGTCGCTTGAATGACGGTACCATTGGAAAAGCCTTTAACGAATACCATCGTGACCTTGTTTTGGCTCAGCCAGAAGATGTCAAAGCCAACTACTATTTCTCAATCTTGGCTCCAGATTCAAAAGGTCAAGTCTTGAAATTGGCTGAGCTCTTTAATGCAGAAGATATTTCCTTCAAGCAAATCTTGCAAGATGGTAAGCAAGAAGGCAAGGCTCGTGTTGTTATCATCAGCCATAAGATCAACAAGGCGCAACTTGAAAATATTACATCAGCTTTGAAGGGTGTATCTGAGTTTGAACTTCTCAATACCTTCAAGGTTTTAGGAGACTAAGATGAAGATTATTGTACCTGCTACAAGTGCTAATGTGGGTCCTGGTTTTGACTCAGTTGGTGTAGCTGTAACTAAGTATCTAGAAATTAAGGTTTATGAAGAACGTGAAGAATGGATGATTGAGCACCAACTAGGTAAATGGATTCCACGTGACGAACGTAATCTTTTGCTGAAGATTGCTCTACAAATTGTTCCAGATCTACAACCAAGACGTCTGAAGATGATCAGTGATATTCCACTTGCGCGTGGACTAGGTTCATCGAGCTCTGTCATCGTTGCAGGGATTGAACTGGCAAATCAATTAGGAAATCTTAAATTAAGCGATCACGACAAATTGCAATTGGCGACTAAGATCGAAGGGCATCCTGACAATGTTGCGCCGGCTATCTATGGTAATCTGGTCATTGCAAGCTCAGTAGAAGGTCAGGTTTCAGCAGTAGTAGCGCCTTTCCCAGAGTGTGCTTTCCTAGCTTATATTCCAAACTATGAATTGCGAACTCGCGATAGTCGTGGTGTCTTGCCTAAGAAATTATCATACAAGGAAGCTGTTGCAGCAAGTTCAATCGCCAATGTGGCTATCGCAGCTCTATTGACAGGAGATATGGTCAAAGCTGGTCAAGCTATCGAGAGTGACCTTTTCCACGAGCGTTATCGTCAAGATTTGGTGCGAGAATTTGCGACCATCAAAAAAGTTGCCAAGAGAAACGGTGCTTATGCGACCTACTTGTCTGGCGCTGGGCCTACTGTCATGGTTCTAGCTGATCCTGATAAGATGCCGAAGATTAAGGCAGAGCTTGAAAAACAACCGTTCAAAGGCAAGCTTCATGATTTGCAAGTAGACACACAAGGCGTTCGCGTCGAAGAAAAATAAATATAGCGATAGGATGGGGAAACTCTCTATTAGAGGGCTTCCTGTCCTTTTTTTGAAAATGAAACGTGGGAACTGATACTCAATGAAAATCAAAGAGCAAACTAGGAAGCGAGCTGTAGGTTGCTCAAAGCACTGCTTTGAGGTTGTAGATAAGACTGACGATGTCAGTTACATATATCTACGGCAAGGCGAAGCTGACGTGGTTTGAAGAGATTTTCGAAGAGTATGAAATGTTTCCCGTGTTTATCGACCGATAGAAGGTCAAGGAGGTATGAGATGGCAGAAATATATCTGGCAGGTGGTTGCTTTTGGGGCTTAGAGGAATACTTTTCCCGTATTTCTGGAGTGTTGCAAACCAGTGTTGGTTATGCTAATGGTCAGGTAGAAACTACCAATTATCAATTAATTAAAGAAACAGATCACGCAGAGACTGTGCAAGTTATCTATGATGAAAAGACAGTGTCGCTCCGTGAGATTTTGCTCTATTATTTCCGAGTCATTGATCCTTTATCTGTCAACCAACAAGGAAATGACCGTGGTCGTCAATACCGCACAGGAATTTATTACCTAGATGAAGAGGATTTGCCAACTATCTATGCTCTTGTCCAAGAGCAGGAGCGCATGCTCGGTCGCAAGATAGCGGTAGAAGTGGAGAAGCTTCGTCACTATATCTTGGCTGAGGACTATCACCAAGACTACCTCAAGAAAAATCCTGGTGGTTATTGCCATATCGATGTGAGAGATGCAGAGAAACCACTGATAGACGCAGCTAACTACGAAAAACCTAGTCAGGAAGTATTACGAGAACAACTGTCTGAAGAGTCCTATCGAGTCACGCAAGAGGCAGCGACGGAAGCTCCCTTTAGCAATGCCTACGACCAAACCTTTGAGGAAGGAATTTATGTCGATATCACGACAGGAGAGCCCCTCTTCTTTGCCAAGGATAAGTTTGCATCAGGCTGCGGTTGGCCAAGTTTTAGCCGTCCTATTTCCAAGGAACTCATTCATTACTATCAGGACTTGAGTCATGGAATGGAGCGAATCGAAGTCCGTTCACGTTCTGGCAATGCTCACTTGGGACATGTCTTTACAGACGGACCTCAGGAACTAGGTGGTTTACGCTATTGTATCAATTCTGCATCCTTACGATTCATTGCTAAGGATGAAATGGAAGAGGCTGGTTATGGCTACCTGCTTCCATATTTGAATAAGTAAAAAGATGGTGGTTTTTCCACCTTCTTCATTTTGGAAATAGAAGGGACACATGAAACAATTACTTTCTTACTTTAAACCTTACCTCAAGGAGTCGTTTCTAGCGCCCTTGTTTAAGCTGCTAGAAGCCGTTTTTGAACTCTTGGTTCCCATGGTGATAGCTGGGATTGTCGACCAATCTATCTCCAAAAAAGATCAGGGTCACCTCTGGATGCAAATGGGTTTCCTCTTTGTTTTTGCGGTTATCGGAGTTTTGGTAGCCTTAGTTGCTCAATTTTACTCAGCCAAGGCAGCAGTAGGATTTGCCAAGGAGTTGACCAATGACCTCTATCGTCATATTCTTTCCTTGCCCAAGGATAGTAGAGACCGTTTAACGACCTCGAGTTTGGTGACACGTTTGACTTCAGATACCTATCAGATTCAGACAGGGATCAATCAATTTTTACGCCTATTTTTAAGGGCTCCTATTATTGTTTTTGGTGCCATTTTTATGGCTTATCGTCTCTCACCTGAATTGACCTTCTGGTTTTTGGTCATGGTTGCCATTTTGTCCTTTGTCATTGTCGTGTTATCACGCTTGGTCAATCCTCTCTATAGTATTTTGAGAAAGAAAACAGACCAGCTGGTTCAGGAAACACGCCAACAGATACAAGGGATGCGCGTGATTCGTGCCTTTGGCCAAGAAAAACGAGAGATTGAACATTTCCAAGCACTCAACCAAGTCTATACAGCCATCCAAATGAAAACAGGATACTGGTCTAGTCTCTTGACACCCTTGACCTATTTGATCGTCAACGGAACTCTGCTGGTGATTATCTGGAATGGCTATATTTCTATCCAAGGAGGCTGGCTCAGTCAGGGTGCCTTGATTGCCCTAATCAACTATCTCTTACAGATCTTGGTAGAGTTGATTAAACTAGCCATGCTGATTAATTCACTCAACCAGTCCTATATATCAGCTAAGCGAATTGAGGAAGTCTTCGCTGAAGAACCTGAAGATATTCATTCTGAGATTCAGGTGGGGAAAGTGTCTCGGAATCAAGTTTTACATGTTCATCACTTGAGCTTTACCTACCCAGATGCTGCCCAACCATCCTTGAGAAATCTTTCTTTTGATATGCAACAAGGGGAGATTCTTGGGATTATCGGAGGAACTGGTTCTGGTAAGTCAACCTTAGTGCAGGTCCTACTTGGCCTCTATCCGGCAGATAAGGGAAGCATTTCCCTTTATCGAGATGGATGTAGTCCTCGCGATCTTTCTGAATGGCGTTCTTGGATGGCCTATGTCCCTCAAAAGGTTGAACTTTTTAAAGGGACTATTCGTTCTAATTTGACTCTGGGTATGGAAGAGCCTGTCTCGGACCAAGAACTCTGGCAGGCTTTGAAAATTGCCCAAGCCAAGGATTTTGTCAGTGATAAGGAAGGTCAGCTGGATGCAGAAGTCCAAGCAGGCGGTCGTAATTTCTCAGGTGGGCAAAAACAACGTTTGTCTATTGCCCGAGCAGTCTTGCATCGAGCACCATTTCTCATCTTGGATGATGCGACTTCAGCACTTGATACCATTACTGAATCCAATCTTCTGAAGGCTGTTCAGGAAAACTTGCCTGATATTAGTTTGATTTTGATTTCCCAACGAACTTCGACCTTGAAGATTGCAGAGCAGATTCTTCTTTTAGAAAAAGGTCAACAATTAGCACTTGGAAATCATGAGGAATTGATGAAGATTAGTCAAGTCTATCGTGAAATCAATGCATCCCAACATGGAAAGGAGGATTAGAATGAAAGGCAAACACGCAAGTCAAACCCTCAAACGTTTGGCAAAAGATTTAGCTGGCCATCCCGTTCTTCTTTTCCTAGCTTTCTTGGGAACCATTGCCCAAGTAGCCCTATCAATCTATCTGCCAATCTTGATTGGACAGGTAATTGACCAAGTCCTAGTGACGGGCTCATCTCAGGTATTTTGGCAGATTTTTCTCCAGATGATATTGGTGGTCATAGGAAATACACTAGTTCAATGGGCTAATCCCCTCCTCTATAATCGACTGATTTTCTCCTACACTAAAGATTTACGCGAAAAAATCATTGAAAAGCTCCATCGTCTTCCGATTGCCCTTGTAGATAGACAAGGTAGTGGAGAAATGGTCAGCCGTGTCACGACAGATATCGAGCAGTTGGCAGCGGGTCTGAATATGATTTTCAACCAATTTTTCATAGGAGTTTTGATGATTTTGGTCAGCATCCTTGCTATGCTCCAAATCCATCTATTGATGACTCTCTTGGTTCTGCTCTTAACACCTCTATCTATGGTCATTTCACGCTTTATCGCTAAGAAATCCTACCATCTCTTTCAAAAGCAGACAGAGTCTAGGGGTATTCAGACTCAATTGATAGAAGAATCGCTCACCCAACAGAACATTATCCAGTCCTTCAATGCTCAGGAAGAATTTATCGAGAGACTTCATGAGGCAAATGACAACTACGCAGGTTATTCTCAGTCGGCTATCTTTTATTCATCGACAGTAAATCCTTCCACCCGTTTTGTCAATTCCCTTATTTATGCCCTACTAGCTGGTGTTGGAGCCTTGCGCATCATGGCGGGTTCTACTTTGACGGTTGGGCGTTTAGTGACCTTTTTGAACTATGTGCAGCAGTACACCAAGCCTTTTAATGATATTTCATCAGTCTTAGCTGAGTTGCAAAGTGCCTTAGCTTGTGCAGAACGTGTTTATGCTGTGTTGGAAAGTCCGGAGATTACAGAAACTGGTCTTAAAGAATTGAACAGCGACCAAGTCAAAGGAGCTATTTCCTTTAAGCATGTTTCTTTTGGCTATACTCTAGAAAAAATATTGATTAAGGACTTGTCTATTGATATTCCAGCTGGTAGTAAGGTTGCTATCGTAGGACCAACGGGTGCTGGGAAGTCTACCATCATTAATCTTCTTATGCGTTTTTACCCGATTAACTCTGGAGATATTTTATTGGATGGTCATTCCATTTATGACTATACTCGAGCTTCTCTTCGACAGCAGTTTGGGATGGTGCTTCAAGAAACTTGGCTCAAGCAGGGAACCATTCATGACAATATTGCCTTTGGTAATCCTGATGCTAGCCGAGAGCAGGTCATTGCAGCAGGCAAGGCAGCAAATGCGGATTTCTTTATCCAACAATTGCCCCAAGGTTATGATACCAAGCTTGAAAATGCAGGGGAATCCTTGTCTGTTGGTCAGGCTCAGCTTTTAACCATTGCCCGTGTCTTTCTAGCCATTCCTAAGATTCTTATCTTAGATGAGGCGACTTCATCCATCGATACCCGTACCGAGGTGCTGGTTCAGGATGCCTTTTCCAAACTCATGAAGGGGCGAACAAGCTTCATCATTGCCCACCGTTTATCGACCATTCAGGATGCTGATTTGATTCTTGTCTTGGTGGATGGAGATATTGTCGAGTATGGCAATCATGAGGAACTCATGACGAGAAAAGGCAAATACTATCAAATGCAGCAAGCAGCAACTTTTATCCCAGAATAAATGGGAAAGCCATTATAATGCCAATGAACAAACAAGAAAAGTTGCCTTCGGGTGACTTTTTTGTTACAATAGCTAGAAAAATTATCTGGTATGAAAGCTAATACTCAATGAAAATCAAAGAGCAAACTAGGAAACTAGCCGCAGGTTGCTCAAAACACTGTTTTGAGGTTGTAGATGGAACTGACGTAGTTAGTATCCTACACATACGGCAAGGCAACGTTGACGCGGTTTGAAGAGATTTTCGAAGAGTATAATTTAGAAAAGGAGCCTAGTATGAAAGTCTTTCAGCATGTAAATATCGTGACTTGTGACCAAGATTTCCATGTCTACCTGGATGGTATCTTGGCTCTTGAAAATTCTCAAATTGTCTATGTTGGTCAGGAAAATCAAGAAATTCTCAAACAAGCAGATCAAATCATAGACTATCAGGGTGCCTGGATTATGCCTGGCTTGGTTAACTGCCATACTCACTCTGCCATGACAGGCTTGAGAGGCATTCGTGATGATAGCAATCTCCACGAATGGCTGGAGGACTATATCTGGCCAGCAGAAGCAGAATTCACACCAGAGATGACTACAAAGGCCGTCAAAGAGGCGCTAACAGAGATGCTCCAGTCAGGAACGACAACTTTCAACGATATGTACAATACTAATGGAGTGGAGATAGAGAAGATTTATGAGGCAGTCAAGGCATCCAAGATGCGTTGCTATTTTTCTCCAACCCTCTTTTCTTCAGATGTGGAAACGACAGCTGAAACTATAGCCAGAACTCGAGCTGTTATCGAGACAATCAAAGGCTATCAAGACCCAAATTTTAAGGTTATGGTGGCCCCTCATTCGCCCTACAGTTGTAGTCGAGATTTGCTGGAGGCAAGTCTTGAGCTAGCAAAAGAAGAAAATATTCCTCTTCATATCCATGTTGCAGAAACACAGGAAGAGTCAGGTATTATACTGAAACGTTATGGTAAACGTCCAATAGCCTTTCTAGATGAACTTGGGTATTTAGATCATCAGGCTGTATTTGCTCACGGTGTGGAGATAAATGAAGCAGAGATTGCCCGCTTGGCAGATTCGCAAGTCGCTATCGCCCACAATCCTATCAGCAATCTCAAACTAGCCTCAGGGATTGCACCAGTCGTCCAACTTCAAAAGGCGGGAGTGCCAGTCGGGATTGCGACTGACTCAGTTGCTTCTAACAATAACCTCGATATGTTTGAGGAAGGACGCACGGCAGCCCTTTTACAGAAAATGAAGAGTGGTGATGCCAGCCAATTTCCAATTGAAACTGCCCTCAAGGCACTGACCATTGAAGGAGCCAAGGTGTTGGGAATGGATGATGAGATTGGTAGTCTAGAAGTTGGCAAGCAAGCAGACTTTCTCGTCATTCAGCCCCAAGGAAAAATCCATCTCCAACCTCAAGAAAACATGCTCTCTCATTTAGTTTATGCTGTTAAATCCAGTGACGTTGATGACGTATACATTGCAGGTGAGCAAGTCGTGAGAGCTGGGAAGGTACTGACAGTAGATTTATAAGTGATACTCTTTCTAATTTTTTTAAAGCTAGGTCGGTGTCGTCTTGACCTCGTTTGCTCTAACAAGTTCATTGAGTGAGTATTTATTGTGTAGGCTGTATAGAAAAAGAGGACTCTGTAAGGTCTTCTTTTTGTTGCATAATATTTAATCTGAACACTTTTGAGAGGGATACAGACCTTTATCCTCTTTTAATCCTTGCACGAACTAGGTCAAGTATATCAGATAGTGTTTTGTCTATGATAATAAAGAGTTTGATGACGTAATAAGTATTCTACACTAGATATTAATCGATACCCCAACGCCATTCTTTTGATAAAATCTGTGAAATCTTGTATAATAGATAGAACTGAAAGTATGAGGTTACGAACTATGAAAATGAAACAAATCAGTGATACGACTTTAAAAATCACCATGTCTTTAGAAGATTTGATGGATCGTGGAATGGAAATCGCAGACTTTCTCGTTCCACAAGAGAAAACAGAAGAATTTTTCTATGCAATCTTGGATGAGCTAGAGATGCCAGATAGCTTCTTGGATACAGGTATGCTCAGCTTCCGAGTGACTCCAAAGCCTGATAAGGTTGATGTTTTTGTGACAAAATCTAAGATCGACCAGAATTTAGATTTTGACGATTTGGCAGATCTTCCTGATATGGATGAGTTGGCTAAAATGTCTCCAGATGAGTTTTTAAAAACCTTGGAGAAAACCATGGCAGAAAAAACTAAAGATGATATTGAAGCTATTCAATCTTTAGAACAGGTTGAAAAGGAAGAAGAAGCAGCGCTTGATGAAGCCCTAGAAGTAGAAGAAGGAAAAAGAGAGCCTTATATCTACTACATCTTACATTTTGACGATTTATCTAGTTTGGTTTCTTTTGCCAAAACGGTTGACTACCAAATGGAAACTTCAGAACTCTACAAGATGAATGATCAGTACTATCTGACAGTCTTAGTTGATGTAGAAGATCAACCTAACCTTTATCCAGCTTGGTTGTTGGCACGTATGCGAGAATTTGCGGATGATAGTGATATCAGTCGTTCTGTCCTACAAGAATATGGGCAACTACTCATCAATCATGATGCTGTCCAAGGACTCCAAAAAGTTTAATCTAGAAAAAGAGGTTGGGACAAAAGATCCCGACCTCACTTTTTATTAGCAATCAAACTTTGACGCGGTAGCTGATTGAACTTTTTGTTCGTCTTTTAGACTCCAAAAATCTCCTAATCATCCTCGCGGGGCTAGGACTACGAAATCGAGACTTTGTCTATCGATTTCTGTCCCACCGCCTTTTGTTATCTTTTCTGTAAAATCTAGTTTTTAAAATCTTGGATACAGTTTGTATCAAAAAAACAGACATATTATAATTTAAGGATAAAATTAAAGTTTTAGCATAATTTCATGAAAATTTTCTGAATCATCATCTGAAGCTACAAGTATGAAAAAGTACCTAAAAAATAAGCAAAGTAGTAGCTTTAATAGAAGAAATGGGGTAGAATGGTAGAAGTTGCTTTTCGGTAGTTTATAATCGAATTGACTGACAAATCTTTTAGGTGTAAATGTTGTTACATCAACGATTTTACTAAACTATTATATTTTTTTTGTTTTCAAAGTATAATTTTATCTTATATTTGAAACTAGATGAATTTGAATCAGTTTTTAAAAAGAGACCTCATATAGTTTTTGAATCCTAGCAAATGGTATTCCTATGCCTTCTAATCTTGCTAAAATTGATGAAAAACGATATGATAGAATGAAAAAAAGCGAGGTGAAAAATGGACCAAAGACGGATTCAAACAGAAACACAGCAGATACTTGAAGATGTATTAGACAAGGCTTCTTTACAGGAGGGAGCATTATTTGTCTTGGGTTTGTCTTCGAGTGAAGTGCTGGGAGGACACATCGGAAAAGATTCGAGTCAGGAAATCGGTGAACTTATTGTCAAGACTATGTTGGAACTGTTGACGGCTAAGGGAATTCACCTGGCTGTTCAAGGTTGTGAACATGTCAATCGGGCTTTAGTTGTTGAACGAGAAGTAGCTATAAAACATCAGTTGGAGATTGTGAGTGTACTCCCGACCTTACATGCAGGAGGTTCTGGTCAGTTGGCCGCCTTCCGCTATATGAAGGATCCTGTGGAGGTCGAATTTATCAGGGCAGATGCTGGTCTAGACATTGGTGATACAGCTATCGGTATGCATATCAAACATGTTCAGGTACCCATTCGACCAGTCTTAAGAGAGATTGGTCAGGCTCATGTGACAGCACTTGCTAGTCGACCAAAACTCATTGGAGGGGCGCGTGCTCAATATCCAATAGATCATATTAGGAAGATATAAATTGAATACTAGAAAAATGCAGTTTGAGAGAGTCATTAAATACTCTATTCGGAAGTTCTCGGTTGGTGTCGGTTCTGCGGTTATCGGGACATTTCTTTTGGGGGCAAATAACTTTTTAGTTGAAACTGTTTCAGCTAACGAAGTGGCAACACCCAACCAAGTTCATTACCGTTATTTGGCTGAACAAGAATTGACAGAAGCAGAAAAAGCTTTGATCCATCACGAACTCCCTTCGGATTTAAAACAAGATGATGTTGTCTATCTTGTTTACAGAAAGAAGGAAGTGAATTCTCAACAATTACCGAACACTGGAAGCAAGGAGTTAGCACTGGCAACTCTTGGATTTGCAACAGCGTCTATGGTTGTTGTGGTGATGTCTAAAAAACACCGCAATAAAATGCTTGGCCTTCTCTTAATTGGAGCTCTAGGTGGTAGTTACTTTATCCCTCAGTCAGCTCAAGCCTTTGAGAATAAAATCTTAGTGTCCTACAATCAAACGATTGCAGCAAGTAGTCAAGAGGACTTGGCAAAAGGTGTCATTCAAATCGAAGGATACGAATACGTCGGTTACTTTAAAGCATCTGACTTCCAAGACCAACCGGAGCAAATGATGACTGCTAAGGGAACTCAAGAAGCAGGCCACGAAGGTGAATCTTTGATTCAACCAGAATCCCCAGCTTATACAGGCAAGATTACAGCCAAAGGAACCCAAGAAGAGGGTCACGAAGGGGAATCCTTAGTTCAACCAGAATCTCCAGCTTATACAGGCGAGATTAGTGCCAAAGGCACCCAAGAAGCAGGCCACGAAGGTGAATCTTTGGTTCAACCAGAATCCCCAGCTTACACAGGTGAGATTAGTGCCAAAGGCACGCAAGAAGCAGGCCACGAAGGCGAATCCTTAGTTCAACCAGAATCTCCAGCTTATACAGGCGAGATTAGTGCCAAAGGCACACAAGAAGCAGGCCACGAAGGTGAATCTTTGGTTCAACCAGAATCCCCAGCTTACACAGATGAGATTAGTGCCAAAGGCACCCAAGAAGAGGGTCACCAAGGTAAGTCTCTAGTTCAACCAGAATTGCCAGCCTACACCGGCGAGCTTACAGCCAAAGGTACTCAAGAAGAAGGCCACGAAGGCGAATCCTTAGTTCAACCAGAATTGCCAGCCTACACCGGTGAGCTTACAGCCAAAGGCACCCAAGAAGAGGGTCACGAAGGCGAATCCCTGGTTCAACCAGAATTGCCAGCCTACACCGGTGATCTTACAGCTAAAGGCACCCAAGAAGAGGGTCACCAAGGTGAATCTCTAGTTCAACCAGAATCCCCAGCTTACACCGGTGAGATTAGTGCCAAAGGCACGCAAGAAGAAGGCCATGAAGGCGAATCCCTGGTTCAACCAGAGTTGCCAGCCTACACCGGTGAGATTAGTGCTAAAGGCACCCAAGAATCAGGTCACGAAGGTGAGTCTTTGGTTCAGCCAGAGTTGCCAGCCTACACCGGCGAGATTAGTGCCAAAGGAACCCAAGAAGAGGGTCATGAAGGCGAATCTTTGGTTCAACCAGAATCCCCAGCTTATACCGGCGAGATTAGTGCCAAAGGAACCCAAGAAGCAGGTCACGAAGGTGAATCCCTAGTTCAGCCAGAATTACTAGAGTATACAGTAGCTGAAACAACTATCACGGAAACTGAAACTGTAGAAGTTCCATATACAAAGGAGTATGTGGCTGATGATACTCGTTACACTGATGAAGAAACAGTGATTCAAAACGGTCAAGCAGGAAGTCAGCTAATTCACCGCGTTTATAAAACTGTTAATGGTCAAAAAGTTGGGGACCCAATCAGCACGAGTACAGAAACTGTTAAGGCGCCAGTAAACGAAAAAATTAGTCGTGGTACCAAGGCTATTGAAGGTCAAGTTGAAGAAGTTTCGTTTGAAGAAATTCCTTTCGAGACAAGAACAGAAGTAGACAGCACTCTTCCGAAGGGAACAGAAGTTGTTGCTCAAGCTGGTCAAAACGGTAAGAAAAAGATTACCAAAGTCTATAAGACTCTTAAAGGAGTGAAAACTGCAGATGCTCCAACGATTTCAGAGGAAGTTGTTGAAGCAGTTCAAGATCGTATCATCAAAAAAGGTGATCAAATCTTGACTGAGCCAACGTTGACCCTCACTCATATAGATAAAGAAGAATTAGAGCGTAGCGCCAAGGTTCGTTACCAATTGGTCAAACCAACAGGTGTAACCATTAAATCTCTTGAAGTTGTTTTGAAAGATAGTGATACTAGCCTTCAAACAGTCAACATGTCTGAGGGAGACCTGACTGCAAATCTTACAGACTTGAAATACTACAAGGACTACAAGATTGCGACTAAGATGGTTTACGATCGTGGAAATGGGAATGAAGAAGTAGTTCTCACGGAAGAACCACTAAGACTCGATCTCAAAAAAGTCGAAGTTAAAAACATTAAGGAAACAAGCCTTATCAGTGTTGATGACCAAGGTGTAGAAACTGATAATAGTCTCTTGTCAGCAAAACCATCAGATGTTAAACCTTATTACTTGAAAGTGACAACTCATGATAACAAGGTGACAAAACTTGCTGTTGATAAGATTGAAGAAGTCACAGTTGATGGTAAAGCATTGTTCAAAGTCACTGCTAAAGCACCAGACCTAGTCCAACGTAACGCAGATAATCAGTTTACAGAGGAATATGTCCATTACTTTGCTAAACCAAAAGCCCATGAAGGTGATGTTTACTACGATTTCAATGACCTTGTAAAAGCAATGCAGGCCAATCCTACTGGTACCTTTAAACTTGGTAGCAGTATGAATGCAAGTAACGTGCAACCAGCTGGCAAGTCTTATGTAACCAATGCCTTCAAGGGAACATTGGAAAGTACAGAAGGTAATAAATTTGCCATCTATAACATTACGAGACCATTGTTTGGTAACATTGAAGGTGGTACTGTCAAGAATCTCTTGCTTGAAAATGTCAACATTGACATGCCAGGATTTGATCGAGTAGCACCAATCGCAAATGTTATCAAAAATAATGCGACTGTCGAAAATGTTAAAGTAACAGGTAATGTTATCGGGGGCAACGATGTAGCTGGTATTATCAATAAAATTGATGGTAGTGGTAAGGTAAGTAATGTTGCCTTTATCGGTAAGATTCACGCTGCTGGAAACAAAGGTTGGTACTTAGCAGGTGTTCTAGGCGAAAACTGGAAAGGTATCGTAGAAAAAGCCTACGTTGATGCTGAAATTACAGGTAATAAGGCAAAAGCTGCAGGATTAGTTTATTCTTCTCAAAATGGTGGAGATAACAATACACTAGGAAGAGAAGGTGTCCTCAGAAATTCAGTTGCTAAAGGTTCGATCGAGCTGAAAGAAGCTGTTCAATCTGGTGGCTTGCTGGGTACCAACTGGGCCTTGGGTGCTATTGAAGACAACATCACCATGATGAAAGTCAAAACAGGTGAGATGGTCTTTGGTCACTCTGATATTGACGCCGATGATTACTTCACGTATTCAAGAACAAAACGTAACTTTAGTGTTGAGGGAGTAAGTGAGGGTAATAAATCTTATAAGAATTCTCGTAAGATTCCTAGCATCTCACAAGAAGAAGCTGACAAGAAGATTGAAGCAATGGGAATCACTGCTGATAAATTTGAAAGCACCAAACCTGTTGAAGACAAACTCAATAACATTGTCAACAAAGCTGATCAATACAAAACAATCGATGGCTACGACTCATCTCGTGAACTTGCCTATCGTAATATCGAAAAATTGCAACCATTCTACAATAAAGAGTGGATTGTTAACCAAGGAAACAAATTGGCTGCAGGAAGTCCTCTCTTGACCAAGGAAGTCTTATCTGTTACTGCTATGAAGGGCAATACCTTTGTGACAGAATTAGCTGATGCTGACCATATTATGGTTCATTATGGTGATAAGACTAAAGACATCTTTACTGTTGCGCTGAAAGAATCTAAGGTTAAACAAGTGAAAGAGTACAGCATTGCTGAACTTGGAGAAGTTGTTTACACTCCGAACATGGTTGACAAAGACCGTAGTGATCTCATCAATGCTATCGTTGAAAAATTAAGCCCAGTAGAATTGCAATCAGATCCTATCTACACACACCTAGGTAGAACAGGACCAAATAAAGTCAACGCTATAAAAGATCTTTACCTAGAAGAAAGCTTCAAAGAAGTCAAGGATAATCTGACTAAATTTGTGAAACAGTTGCTTGAAAATGAAGATCATCAATTAAACACAGATGAAGCTGCTAAACGTGCCTTGATCAAGAAGATTGATGACAATAAGGCTGCTGTTCTTCTTGGTTTGTCTTACCTCAATCGTTACTACGGAGTTAAGTTTGATAACTTCAATATCAAGCAACTCATGTTGTTCAAACCAGACTTCTATGGTAAAAATGTCAATGTGTTAGACTTCTTGATTAAGATTGGTTCTAAAGAAAATAACATTAAAGGTGATAGAACTTTAGAAGCTTATCGCGAAACTATCGGTGGAGTTATCGGTATAGGCGAGTTAAACAGTTTCTTAGACTATAATATGCGTCTATTCACAAATGATACAAACTTGAACGATTGGTTTATCAAAGCTACCAAAGACAATGTTTATATCGTTGAACCAGCAACAACAACTCCTGAGTTTGCGGATAAGAAACACAGAGCCTATGAAGGATTAAACAACGATATGCACGGTAAGATGATCTTGCCACTCTTGAACTTAAAAGATGCTCATATGTTCTTGATTTCAACTTACAATACAATGGCTTATAGTTCATTTGAGAAATATGGTAAGTATACTGAAGCAGAACGTAATGCTTTCAAAGCTGAAATTGATAAGGTTGCAAAAGGGCAGCAGAATTATCTAGACTTCTGGTCACGTCTAGCAACTGACAAGGTTCGTAATCAACTCTTGAAGAGCAACAACATGGTTCCAACACCTGTTTTAGATAACCAAAACTATAAAGATATTAGTACTGATAAATACGGTCACACTAATAGTGGTAAAGATGTTGCTCCTATTCGTGAATTATACGGACCTACAGGACGTTACCATGCAACAGACTGGCGTATGGGAGCGGTAGCTCGTGTTTATGCCAATCCATATAAAGATGACTCTGTCTTCTTTATGGTGACAGACATGATTAGTGATTTTGGAGTTTCTGCCTTTACTCACGAAACGACTCACGTCAATGACCGAATGGTTTATCTAGGCGGCTCAAGACACCGTGAAGGAACAGATCTTGAAGCATTTGCACAAGGAATGTTGCAAACTCCATCCGTATCAAATCCAAACGGTGAATATAAAGCCCTAGGTCTTAACATGGCTTATGAACGTCCAAATGATGGAAATCAATGGTATAACACCAATCCAAATGATCTGAAATCACGTGACGAAATTGATCGTTACATGAAGGGCTACAACGACACTCTTATGCTTCTGGATTATCTGGAAGGAGAGGCTGTTCTCGATAAGGCAAATCAAGATTTGAATAATGCTTGGTTCAAGAAGGTTGATAAGCAATACCGAGGAAATAACACCAAGAACCAATTCGATAAGGTTAGACCTTTAAGTGATGAGGAAAAAGCTATTCCTTTACGCACAGTAGATGACTTAGTAACCAATAACTTTATGACCAACCGTGGTCCAGGTAACAGAGTTTATAATCCTACTGACTTTGATTCTGCTTATGTGAACGTTCCAATGATGTCTGGTATCTATGGTGGAAATACCAGTGAAGGTGCTCCTGGAGCGATGTCATTTAAACATAATACTTTCAGAATCTGGGGTTACTATGGCTACGAAAAAGGCTTCTTAAACTATGCATCTAATATGCTAAAAGCTGAATCTAAGAAAGCTGGTAAAGAGACTCTAGGTGATGACTTCATCATTAACAAGATTTCTGAAGGAAAATTCAACAATCTTGAAGATTGGAAGAAAGCTTATTTCAAAGAAGTTGTGACAAGTGCCAAAAATGGAATTCAATCTATTGAAATTGATGGTAAAACATACAATAGCTATGAAGACTTGAAACGCGCATTTGCTGAAGCAGTTGATAAAGATAAGGCTACTCTAAGTAACGGATCTGTTAAATTTGACAATACTGTTGCTTTGAAAGAAAAAGTCTTCAAGAAACTTCTTCAACAAACAGATAGCTTTAAAACTTCTATCTTTAAATAATCCAAAGCTCCCATCTGCTTAGCAGGTGGGAGTTTTTGGGTTTCCAAGAGTTTTAAGAATTTTCCAAACAGATTCCAAGTATTTTTAGCAAGGTAAGTATATAATAGAACTATAAAGTGAATATCTATATTCATATAACAAAAAAGAAGGTGATGAAGATGAAAACATGGCAAGCAACTGTATTGGTCTGCACTAGTTTTTTTTGTCTATCAGCTTGTAAAAATCAGACAACAAGCGAGGCTGATAAACAAAATGGAGACAAACAAGCGCAAGTTAGCTCTCAGGTAGCAAAAAACGGAGAAGCAGTTACAGACTTTGAACTCACGGGAGTTGATGGGAAAACCTATCATCTATCTGATTATAAGGGTAAAAAGGTCTATCTCAAATTTTGGGCATCTTGGTGCTCTATTTGTCTAGCCAGCCTCCCTGATACCGATGAGCTGGCTAAAGAAGAAAGCGATGACTATGTTGTTTTGACAGTCGTTTCTCCTGGTCAAAAAGGCGAGCAAGCAGAAGAAGGCTTCAAGAAATGGTATCAGGGCTTGGACTATAAAGATTTACCAGTATTGTTAGACCCTTCGGGACAACTTTTAGCGAGTTACGGAGTTCGTTCTTATCCGACTCAGGCTTTTATTGATAAAGAAGGTAAACTAGTTAAGACCCAGCCAGGCTTTATGGACAAGGATACTATTTTACAGATGCTAAAAAACATAGATTAGAGGCTCATCATGAATGATAAATTTAAAATAATTGTATTCATAGGAATCATCATTTGCATTATTATTGGACTTTTGTTTCTTTTGGAAAAAAGAAGCTCTATCAACACTGATACCTCTCAAATTGAGAAGGCAGCTGTTAGCCAAGGTCAAGGTGTTAAGAAAAAAACGGAGCCAGATAAAGATGCCGACCTACATGAAATCTATCTAGCTGGAGGTTGTTTCTGGGGAGTTGAAGAGTATTTTTCAAGAGTAGCAGGTGTGACAGATGCTGTTTCTGGCTATGCTAATGGGAGAGGAGAAACAACCCAGTATGAATTGATCGGCCAAACCGGGCATGCTGAGACTGTTCATGTGACCTACGATGCCAATCAAATTTCTCTAAAAGAAATCTTGCTCCATTATTTCCGTATTATCAATCCAATCAGTAAGAATAAGCAGGGAAATGATGTGGGGACTCAGTACAGAACAGGAGTCTACTATAAGGACGAGCATGATCTAGAAGTCATCAATCAAGTCTTTGATCAAGTTGCTAAGAAGTATGACCAACCTCTAGCGGTTGAAAAGGAAGCCTTAAGTAATTTTATCGTGGCTGAGGACTATCACCAAGATTATCTCCAGAAAAATCCTAATGGATATTGCCATATCAATGTCAATCAAGCAGCCTATCCTGTTATTGATGCGAGTAAATATCCAAAACCGAGTGACGATGAATTGAAAAAACTCCTATCTCCAGAGGAGTATGCAGTGACTCAAAACAGTCAAACAGAACGCGCCTTTTCAAATCGTTACTGGGATAAATTTGAAGCAGGTATTTATGTAGATGTAGCAACTGGAGAACCTCTCTTTTCTTCGAAAGATAAATTTGAATCGGGTTGTGGTTGGCCTAGCTTTACCCAGCCTATCAGTCCAGATGTTGCGACCTACAAGGAAGACAAGTCCTACAATATGGTCAGAACTGAAGTCAGAAGCCGAACCGGGAATTCTCACCTAGGACATGTTTTTACAGACGGACCTAAGGACAAGGGAGGGCTACGCTATTGTATCAATAGTCTATCCATCCGTTTTATTCCTAAGGATCAAATGGAAGAGAAGGGTTACGGTTATTTGTTGGATTATGTTGAGTGATCTTGAGATTATTAAAAAGTGTTTACTAGAAATACATTCTAATTCATAAGAAGTGTAGAATTTGGATTTTAGAAGCGGTTGGGTAATTTAATCGAATGTGTTGGCATTACTCCTGAAAATTTTTGATTTTGAAAACAAGTAAGGCGAAGGCCATCCGTTTTTCAATGATTGAAACTATCTACTAATAACTGGGTCTCTAACCAGGTGATATATTGGAGTATGTGCCATACTAAAAATGTGGATTTATCTCGGAAATATTTTGTAAAAAAATCAACAAAATATTATAATAAGATTATGAAAACGGAACAAAGGAGATGTCTTTAAGGACAAGAACAAAGCTGATATGGAAGATAGAAAAAAGCTACAAAAATTTGCCATTCGCAAACTGAGCATGGGAGTGGGCTCGGTATTGATTGGACTTGCCTTCATTGGAGGAACACTTGAACCCAAACTGGTTCAGGCAGATGAAACCAAGCAAGTTTCCTTTCACTATTTAGTAGAATCGGAGTTGACAGCTGCTGAACGTGAACTCATTCACCATGAATTACCACAAGATCTGAGCCAAGAGAGCTATTATCTAGTTTATCGCAAGCAGGGACAATCCGTCTTACCTCAAACAGGATCTGTCACCTTCCCCTTGGCTGGTCTTGGTCTTTTAACTGCTAGTTTGGTGGTTTTCCTATTTTCTAAGAAAAAACCTTCAAAGATAGTTGGAGTGTTATTGATTGCTTCGCTAGGTAAGAGCTTATTGCTCCCTTATCAAGTGTTTGCTTTTGAACACAAGGACTTACTAGCTTATGATCAGACTAAAACCCTTGTTTCTGCTGATGGTTTAACTCAAGGAATTATTGACATTAAAGGCTATGACTATGTTGGTTATTTATTAGAGTCGGATTTAAGAGGAAGAGGCCAAGATCTAACATCTAATGCAAGCCCAGAAATTCCTGTAAAACCAGTAAATCAAGCTGCCGTTCATGAAATTTCCGAATTTACAGGTGGCGTATCAGGCGAATCCTTGGTTGAGCCAACAAAACCAACATTTGAGGGTGGCGTCAATGGCCTAGGAGCAGTAGCTGAAGCCTTGCCAGAGTATACACCAGACTTGAGCAGTCAAAGTGGCGTCCCAGAAGTCCACGCCAAACCCGACTTCACAAGCGGCGTATCAGGCGAATCCTTGGTTGAGCCAACAAAACCATCATTTGAGGGTGGCGTCAATGGCCAAGGTGTAGTAACTGAAACCTTACCAGAGTATACACCAGAATTTAGCAGTCAAAGTGGCATCCCAGAAGTCCATGACAAAGCAGACTTTACTGGCGGCGTATCGGGCGAATCTTTGGTTGAGCCAACAAAACCAACATTTGAAGGTGGCGTCAATGGCCCAGGTACGGTAGCTGAAGCCATACCAGAGTATACACCAGAATTTAGCAGTCAAAGTGGCATCCCAGAAGTCCATGACAAAGCAGACTTTACAGGTGGCGTATCAGGTGAATCCTTGGTTGAGCCACCTAAACCAACATTTGAGGGTGGTGTTAATGGCCCAGGAGCAGTAGCTGAAAGCTTACCAGAGTATACACCAGAATTTAGCAGTCAAAGTGGCCTTCCAGAAGTCCACGAGAAACCTGCCTTTACAGGCGGTGTATCAGGCGAATCCTTGGTTGAGCCACCTAAACCAACATTTGAAGGTGGTGTTAATGGCCCGGGTACAGTAGCTGAAAGCTTACCAGAGTACACACCAGAATTTAGCAGTCAAAGTGGCATCCCAGAAATCCATGACACACCAGACTTTACAGGTGGCGTATCAGGCGAATCCTTAGTTGAGCCGTCTAAACCAATATTTGAAGGAGGCGTCAATGGCCAAGGAACAGTAGCTGAAACCTTACCAGATTATGAAGGAGGCGCAGTCCCAGTTGATACTCTGAAACAGGAACATACTGAGTTCACAGGCAGTGTATCCGGCGACTCCTTGGTTGAGTCGTCAAAACCAGCATTTGAAGGTGGAGTCAATGGCCTAGGTACAGTAGCTGAAGCTTTGCCTGAGTATAAACAAGAATTTAGCAGTCAAAGTGGCATCCCAGAAGTTCATGATAAACCAGACTTTACAGGTGGCGTATCAGGCGAATCCTTAGTCGAGCTACCTAAACCATCATTTGAAGGTAGTGTTAATGACCAAGGTGTAATAGCTGAAAGCTTACCAGAGTATGAAGGTGGTGCAGTTCCCGTTGATACTCTGAAACAGGAAATCCCTGAGTTTACAGGAGGTGTATCGGGTGAGTCCTTGGTTGAACCATCAAAACCAACATTTGAAGGTGGAGCCAATGGTCCAGGTACAGTAGTTGAAGTCTTACCAGATTATGAAGGTGGTGCAGTTCCCGTTGATACTTTGAAACAGGAAATCCCTAGCTATAGAGGTGGTGTGAATGCTACTGAAGCGCTGATTCAGGATACAAACCCGACTTTACATATTGAAGTCAGAAAAGAGTTGATTCCTAAACAAACTAGGGAAAAGATTGATCCAGAAATGCTGGTCGGTGAAACAAGAATCGAGCAAGTCGGTCAAGATGGTGAGAAAGAGATTGTTACCAGCTATGAGGAAAAAGATGGGAAACGTATTTCAGAGCCGAAAGAAACAACACGGATTTTAAGAGAAGCTAAAGATCAGGTTATCATCCGTGGCAGTAAGGAAAAAGAAGAAATTAAACCTGAACCTGTCCTAACTCTTTCAACTATTACTGGAAATTCGATGGGCCGTTCAGCTCGCTTAAGTTATAACTTGGAGAAGGCAGATGGCGTTACCGTCTCAAAAATTAGTGCCACTATCAAAGCCAAGGGGTTAGAGGATCAGACTCTTGATTTAACGAGTGAACAGCTGGAAGCAACAGTTGACAATCTAAAACTCTACACGGATTACACCGTATCTACAAAGATGGTCTTTAATCGTGGTAAGGGTGAGGAGAGCGCTCTGCTTGAGGAACAAAATCTCCGTTTAGAGCTTAAAAAGCTAGAAATAAAAGACGTCAAGGAAACAAGTCTTATCAAGGTTGACAATGGCAGAGAGACTGAGATTCAACAATTGGCGGAAGCACCAAGGAATTTGGAAAACTACTATCTCAAGGTTAGTTCTAAAGATCATAAGACTAGCCGTTTAGCCATCAAGTCTATTCAAACTGAGAGAATTAATGGAAAAGACTATTACAAGGTGACTGCTGAGGCAACTGACTTGATTCAACGTAATGCTCAGAAAACCTTTGAAGAAGGCTACAGTTACTACTTGGCTAAGTCAAGTGCTGATTCTCCTACGATTTCTGGTGTAAAAGAATACGCTTATCAGGATATCCAAGATTATGATAGTCGCCATGATCAAGCCTATCGAAACCTTGAAAAATTGCAACCTTTCTACAATAAAGAATGGATCGTTAATCAAGGAAACAAGCTGGATCTTGATCACAATCTAGCCAAGAAAAGGGTAGTCTCTGTTATTGCTATGAAGGGGCAAGACTTTGTGACAGACCTGTCAGTGGCAGACCATATCATGGTTCATTATGCAGACCAGACCAAGGATGTATTTGCAATCACCTCACAAAATTCTGGCTTGACTGCCATCAAGGAATACAAGATTGCCGACTTGGATGTGCTGTATACTCCAGATATGCTGGTTAAGGACCGTTCAGCCCTAGCCAAAGAGCTAACATCTATCCTGAAAACAGTGGACTTACAGTCTGATGGGGTTTATCGCATTCTAGATGATCAAACCACTAGCCTTGATAAGAAGGTTGAGGCCGTGCAGAATTGGTATCTAGAAGAAAGCTTTGCAGAAGTCAAAGCGCAGCTGGGAACTCTGGTTGATAAGTTACTCACCAATCTAGACTACCAGTGGAATGATTCACCTGCTAGCATGGCTTCCTTGAAGCAAAAAGTTCAGGATCATCAGTCAGCTATCATGCTGGGACTTGCTTATCTCAATCGCTATTACGGTATCCGATTTGCCGATTACAATCTGAAAGAACTCATGCTCTTTAAACCAGATTTTTATGGCCAAAATGTGGATATTTTGGATCGGTTGATTGAACTCGGTTCAAGAGAAAGTAACCTAAAAGGCGACCAGACTCATGAAACCTTTGCAAGAGTTCTAGCCAAAGATACAAAATCTGAAGATTTACATGCCTTCTTAGACTACAACAGACAGTTGTTGACGACTGACAAGGATATGAATGACTGGTTTGTGAATGCCACTAAGGGCCATGTGTACATAGTAGAGCGAGCTTCGAAGAATCAAGAAATTGCAAATCGGAAGCATCGGGCTTATGACAATCTTAATAACTGGTTGCATCGCAATATGATTCTGCCTTTGTTGAATGTGAAGAAGGCACAGATGTTCCTGATTTCCAACTACAATACCATTACTTTTGGATCAGCTGATAAATCTGGCAAAACCATAGACCAGATGAAAGCTGACATTGACCTAGTAGCGGACCGTCAGTTGACTTACTTGGACTTTTGGTATCGACTTGCCGCTGATGATGTCAAAGACCGTATGGTTAAGAGTGACTTTAATGTAGCTACACCAGTTTGGGAAGGCTATCGCGTTGATGGACGTGGCTGGGTAGAGCGTTATGGACATACAAGTGGTATGGCAGACTACGCACCGATTCGTGAAGTATTTGGACCAGCAGGTCGCTACTATAAGGACAATAAGCTAGGAGCCTATGCCTCTATCTATCCTAAGATCAATGCCAGAGATGCTGTTCACTTTGTAGAAATAGATATGATGAGTGAGTATGGTTTGTCTGTCTACACCCATGAGACAACTCACGTCAACGATCGTATTGTCTATCTGGGTGGCTACAAACATCGTGAAGGAACCTATGTAGAAGCCTATGCTCAGGGTATGCTCCAGTCACCGGCTGAGGAAGGCCATCAGGGTGAATATGGCGCTCTCGGGCTCAACATGGCATACATGCGACCAAATGATGGGGACCAATGGTACAATCCTGATCCGACCAAGTTGCAAACACGCCAGCAGATTGACCACTACATGAAAGGTTATAATGAGGCTTTGATGCTTCTAGATTATCTGGAAGGAGAACGAGTTCTCGCTAAGAATGATCTGGCTTTGAAGAAGGCTTGGTTCAGCAAGATGACCAAGCAAATGCGCTATCAGGACCAGGATAATAAACTCCTTGCTCCTAACCAGTGGGACTATGTCCGTCCATTGACGGATGAGGAAGCCAAGACTCAGCTAAATTCTGTAGATGACCTAATCAAACATAACATCATCACCAATAGGCATTATCAGGGAACTTACCGACCAGAAGAACTCAAGACAGCTTATGTCAATGTCAAGATGGTGGACGCTATCTATGGTGGTAATACAAGTCAGGGAGCTCCAGGAGCCATCTCCTTCAAGCATAATGCTTTCCGTATGTGGGGGTATTATGGTTACGAAAATGGTTTCCTAGGCTATGCTTCTAATAAATACAAGGATGAGGCACTTAGCGAAGGGCATGACACCCTTGGGGATGATTTCATTATCCAGAAGGTTTCGAAAGGCAAGTTCCAGAACTTGGAAGAATGGAAGAAGGCCTGGTTTGACGCTATTATTGCTAAGGCAAAACGAGGAATCCATAGTTTTGAAATTGATGGTCAGCAAATTGATTCTTACGAGAAGTTGCAAGATTTGTTTGACCAAGCAGTAGAAACAGATTACCGAGACTTTAAGTATGGAGGCTCAGTTGCCAACTATACAGTAGCTCTGAAGAAAAAAGTCTTCCAGAAACTATTGCAGGTCACAGATGCCTTTTCATCCGAACTCTTTCCCAAAGGATAGATAAAAGTAGGTGTGATAAAAGAGACTACTATTTTCAGATTGTTTTAGGAAGTGACATCTACTTTAACATTCTCAAAGAATAAAATTGCCAGATTTCCTGTTGGGGTCTGGCTTTTATGGTATACTTAAGATATGCATAGAAAAACAGTGATTGATTTCAGGGCTTTGGGCGAGCGATACACCTTTACCCAGCCTATTAAAGAGTTAAAAACCAGAGATTTAGCAGAAGTGGCAGACCTGCTGGCACAAGTGGAAAGCTACCAAGAGCAAGGCTATTATGTGGTAGGTTATATCAGTTATGAGGCTGCGCCAGCTTTTGAGGAAAAATTAGCGGTCCACAAGGCTCCCTTACTGGAGGAGTATTTGCTTTACTTTACTGTTCATGACAAAGTTGAAACATCCAGTATTCCTCTGACTTATGAGGAGGTGGATTTGCCATCAAACTGGCAGAAAGTAACATCTGCAGAGGACTATGAAAAGGCCATTGCCCAGATTCACCATCATTTGCGACAGGGCGATACTTATCAAGTCAATTATACGGTTCAACTCAAGCAGGAGTTGTCTGCCAATCCTTTTGCTATCTACAATCGTATGGTTGTCGAGCAGGAAGCGGGTTACAATGCTTATGTAGAGCATGACGACATGGCAGTGATTTCCATGAGTCCAGAACTTTTTTTTGAGCAAAATAGCCGTGAATTAACGACTCGCCCTATGAAGGGGACGACTAAACGGGGTCTGAACGACGTTGAAGACTTGAAGGAAGCGGCTTGGTTGGAGCAGGATCCAAAAAATCGTTCAGAAAACATGATGATAGTAGACCTCTTGCGAAATGATATGAATCGTATTTCTGAGGTTGGTAGTGAGCATGTGGAGCATTTATGCCAAGTAGAGCAGTATTCTACAGTGTGGCAGATGACTTCGACTATCAAGAGTCAGTTACAACCGGATGTTGATCTAGTAGAAATCTTCCGTTCGCTCTTTCCATGTGGCTCCATCACAGGAGCTCCCAAGATAGCGACCATGGAAATTATCAAAAACTTGGAACCGCAAGCTAGAGGAGTTTACTGTGGAACTGTTGGCCTCCTACTTCCCAATGGACGACGGATTTTCAATGTAGCTATTCGAACTATTCAACTGCATGGAGGGCAAGCTATCTATGGTGTCGGAGGTGGCATCACTTGGGATAGTACTTGGGAGTCAGAATACCGTGAAGTCCATCAAAAGGCAGCTGTTCTTTACCGAAAACAACCTCGTTTTCAATTGATTACGACAGGGAAAATCAGCCAGAAAAAATTGCTCTTTGAAAAGCAACATCTAGAAAGATTGAAAAAGGCTAGTCGTTATTTTGCCTTTCCATTTGACCAAGAAGTTTTGAAACAAAAAATAGAGAAGGAGTACCAGTCTTGTGGCGTCCATCAAGATTATCGGATACGAATCAGTCTCAGCAAATCTGGAGAGATTGAAATTGAACGACAAGTATTGACAACGCTTAGCTCTAGTTTTTGTCAGGCCAAGCTTTGTCAGCAAGAAGCTGATTTGGAGCAGGCCTTTACCTACTTTAAGACGACACACCGACCACATTTGACAGTGGGAGAGCAGGAAATCATCTATCACACTGCTGATGGAAAATTGCTTGAAACCTCTATTGGGAATCTGGTCTTAAAAATGAATAGCAAACTCTATACCCCACCTAGTAGTCTTGGCATTTTACCAGGGATTTATCGTCAACACTTGCTTGAAAATGGGCAAGTAGAAGAGAAGGTTTTGACCATAGAAGATTTGAAACAGGCAGAAGTCATTTATGCTTGTAATGCAGTAAGGGGCTTATATGAGTTGTCAGTAAGGGAGAACTAAATGAAATTAATATTTTTACATGGCCTAGGTCAGTCAGCGGAGAGTTGGAAAGAAGTGCAAGAGTTGCTTGCAGATTATCCCTCTGAAGCCCTAGACTTATTTCCTTCCGGAGTTGCTACCTACCAAGAAGCTAAGGAGCGCATTTATCAGCGCTTAACAGTGGAAACAGAACCTTTTGTCCTAATCGGTTTGTCCTTAGGGGCTGCCCTTGCATTGGAGCTTTCAAGTTCTGATATACCAAATCTTCAGGCCTTGGTTTTGTCAGGTTGCCCACTGAAACTAGCAGGTAACATTCCTTTTTACATTCAGTTGCTGATATTTAAACTACTCCCAAAAAGGATATTTGAGAAACAGGGAGCAGATAAAGCTCTTATGGTTGGAGTTTCTGAGGAATTAAAAACACTTGATTTAAGAGAGAGTGCACGGAATTGTCCCTATCCAAGCTTGTTAATTTGTGGTAGTCAGGATAAGCCTAATCTCAGTTCAATGAGAGCTATTCAAGAACTGATGCCAAATTCCCAGTTCCAGATTATCCCTGACGGCCCTCATGTTTTGAATAGGGCAAAACCAAAAGAGTTTGCAGAAATAACTAGAAGTTTTCTTGAATTGCAGAAACAAGTTTGATAAAATAATATTGAGATTGATATTATAATTTTAGGAGAAAATCATGAACAAACGTCGTTTATTAAAACTAGGCCTAGCTTCTTTACCTGCTCTAGCTTTGTTTTTACATCCAGTTGTGGCAGATGAAAGTATCCATTTTTCAAGCTGTAAGGAAGCTTGGGAGAATGGTTATGCAGATATTCATAAGGGAGAACCAGGGTATTCTGCTACTCTAGATAAGGATCATGATGGGATTGCCTGTGAATCGAAGAATGCGCCTAAGGGTGTTTTAAAAGAGAAAAAGTCGAGTACCTCTCAAGCTAACACCAATGTAGCACCAAATAGTGCAGCACCTACCACAAGTGTAGCAGCTGAAAGTGGCTGGGTTCGTCAAAATGGATCTTGGTACTATTTTTCTGAAAATGGAAAACCAGTAACAAATACTTGGCAGGGTGCTTACTATCTCAAGTCAGATGGAAGAATGGCTGAGAATGAGTGGGTACACGATAACTATTACCAAGCCTGGTATTACCTTAAATCAGATGGTTCTTATGCACGCAATACTTGGCAAGGAAGTTACTATCTCAAATCAGATGGTAAGATGGCTCAGGGTGAATGGCTTTATGATTCTTACTACAAAGCTTGGTATTACCTCAAATCAGATGGATCTTATGCGCATAATACTTGGCAAGGTGCCTATTACCTCAAGTCAAATGGGAAAATGGCTCAGAGTGAGTGGGTCTATGATTCTTCTTACCAAGCCTGGTATTACTTGAAATCAGATGGATCTTATGCTCGCAATGCATGGCAAGGAAATTACTATCTCAAATCAGATGGCAAAATGGCTAAGAATGAGCGAGTGGATGGCGGGCGCTATTATGTAGATGCTTCTGGTTTGTGGAAACCATAGAATAGAAAAAATTCTGTAAAGTTAATGCAAACCTCTGCATTGATAAGTAGTTTTTGTTATACTATTACTATAAGCATTTTCAATTAAGGATAAGGAGAAGACGATGAGTCAAAAGATTATTGGGATTGACCTTGGTGGGACTTCTATCAAGTTCGCTATTTTAACGCAAGAAGGAGAAATCCAAGAAAAATGGTCTATTAAGACAAACATTTTGGATGAAGGAAGCCATATCGTAGACGATATGATTGAAACTATTCAACACCGTTTGGGCTTGCTTGGATTGTCTGCTGAAGATTTCCGTGGAATTGGTATGGGGTCACCTGGTGTGGTTGACCGTGAAAAAGGGACTGTTATCGGTGCCTACAACCTCAACTGGAAAACTCTTCAACCAATCAAAGAAAAAATGGAAAAAGCCTTGGGGATTCCATTCTTTATCGACAATGACGCCAACGTGGCAGCTCTTGGTGAGCGTTGGATGGGTGCTGGTGACAACCAACCAGATGTTGTCTTTATGACACTTGGTACAGGTGTTGGTGGCGGTATCGTAGCAGAAGGCAAATTGCTTCACGGTGTTGCTGGTGCAGCAGGTGAGCTCGGCCATATCACTGTTGACTTTGACCAACCAATCGCATGTACTTGCGGTAAGAAAGGCTGTCTTGAGACAGTAGCTTCAGCGACAGGTATCGTTAACTTGACTCGTCGTTACGCAGATGAATACGAAGGCGATGCAGAGTTGAAACGCTTGATTGATGACGGAGAAGAAGTAACAGCTAAAACTGTCTTTGATTTGGCAAAAGAAGGAGACGACCTTGCCTTGATCGTTTACCGTAACTTCTCACGTTATTTGGGTATTGCATGTGCCAACATCGGTTCTATCCTAAATCCATCAACGATTGTTATCGGTGGTGGTGTATCTGCTGCGGGAGAATTCCTCCTCCAAGGCGTGCAAAAGGTTTATGATGAAAATACCTTCCCACAAGTCCGCACAACAACTAAATTGGCTCTTGCAACTCTAGGAAATGACGCTGGAGTGATTGGTGCTGCATCACTTGTATTGCAATAAATAAACATAAAAAGGAGAAAATTGCTTTCTGTAAGCGAGTGATTTTCCTCCTTTCTTTTTTTATGCTATACTAGTTAAGACAATAATTGAGGTGAGAGTAAATGACAAAAGCGGATAAGATTTTTAAAGAAAATATCGAGCGAATCCTGAATGAGGGTGTGTTTTCTGAGCAAGCTCGTCCCAAGTACAAGGATGGAACAGTGGCTAACTCCAAGTACATCACAGGTGCCTTTGCAGAGTATGATTTGTCTAAGGGTGAATTTCCCATCACAACTTTGCGTCCTATCGCTATTAAATCAGCTATTAAAGAAGTGCTTTGGATCTACCAAGATCAGACCAATAGTTTGGAAGTTCTCAATGACAAGTACAATGTTCACTACTGGAATGACTGGGAAGTTGGAGATACAGGGACTATTGGGGAACGTTATGGGGCTGTTGTTAAGAAGCATGACATCATTAACAAGATTCTCAAACAGTTAGAAGCCAATCCTTGGAACCGTCGCAATATCATCTCACTTTGGGATTATCAGGCTTTTGAGGAGACAGATGGCCTTCTTCCTTGTGCCTTTCAGACTATGTTTGATGTCCGTCGAGTTGATGGGGACATCTATCTGGATGCGACTTTGACCCAGCGTTCTAATGATATGCTAGTAGCTCACCACATCAATGCCATGCAGTATGTGGCTCTTCAGATGATGATTGCTAAACACTTTGGTTGGAAAGTTGGAAAATTCTTCTACTTTATCAACAACCTTCACATCTATGACAATCAATTTGAACAAGCTCAGGAATTGCTTCGTCGTGAGCCTTCAAATTGCCAACCACGTTTGGTCTTGAATGTACCAGACAAGACTAATTTCTTTGATATTAAAGCAGAGGATTTTGAGCTGGTTGATTATGATCCAGTCAAGCCACAGTTGAAGTTTGACTTGGCAATTTAATACTCTCTGAAAATCTCTTCAAACCACGCTAGATTCCTAGTTTCCTATTTGGTTTTTATTGAGTATAAAAGAATAGAAAAAAAGAAGTTGAGAAAAATCTCAACTTCTTTTGTTGCTTAGTGTGATACGCGACGACGCGCTGCTTTCTTACGATTTTCTTCGATGAAAGCTGCTTTTTGTTCTTCTGGTTCGATCACTTTCTTTTTAACTGCGTATACTGCACCTGCAACTGCAGCGACAGTTCCTGCAATACCTGTTACAAGACCTTTAGCGAATCCTTTAGCCATGAGTATTCCTCCTTTAACTTATAAATCAGCCAGCTACCTCAAGAGGTCGTATTTTTCTGACTGACCTTTTTATGATATAATAATAGTAACGAAAAAATGGGAATTTTTCAAGGAAAAAAGATGAAAACAAAAATAATTGTGATTGTTGGACCGACTGCAGTTGGAAAGACAGCTCTAGCCATTGAAGTTGCTAAGCATTTTAATGGCGAAGTTGTTAGTGGAGATAGCCAACAAGTCTATCGAGGACTAGATATTGGGACAGCCAAGGCTAGTCCGGAGGAGCAGGCAACTGTCCCTCATCATTTGATTGATGTGAGAGAAGTAACCGAGTCTTACTCGGCTTTTGATTTTGTTTCAGAAGCTAAGGCGGCCATTGAGGATATTCAAAGTCGTGGTAAACTTGCTATTATTGCTGGTGGGACAGGACTTTATATCCAAAGCCTGCTAGAAGGATATCATTTAGGTGGAGAGACACCACATGAGGACATTTTAGCCTATCGCGCTAGTCTAGAGCCTTTTTCGGATGAGGAGTTAGCCCATCTGGTGGATCAAGCAGGCCTTGAAATTCCCCAGTTTAATCGTCGTCGTGCTATGCGTGCCTTGGAAATTGCCCATTTTGGACAAGATTTGGGAAATCAAGAAAGTTTATATGAGCCTCTGATTATTTGCTTGGATGATGAGCGCAGTCAACTCTATGAGCGGATTAACCACCGAGTGGATTTGATGTTCGAAGCTGGACTTTTGGACGAAGCAAAGTGGCTCTTTGATCATTTTTCAAATGTGCAAGCTGCTAAAGGCATTGGCTACAAGGAACTCTTTCCCTATTTTCGAGGAGAGCAAAGTTTGGAGGAGGCTAGCGATAGTCTCAAGCAAGCGACACGCCGTTTTGCCAAGCGTCAGCTAACCTGGTTCCGTAATCGCATGCAGGTGACCTTTTATCAGATAGGAGAATCTGGTGTAAAAGAGCGAATTTTAAGCCAGATTGAGGAGTTTTTAAATGATTGAAACGGAGAAAAAAGAGGAGCGAGTCCTGCTGATTGGTGTTGAACTTCAGGGCATGGACAATTTTGACCTCTCCATGGAAGAGCTGGCGAGTCTGGCTAAGACGGCTGGTGCAGTTGTAGTCGATAGCTACAGACAAAAACGTGAAAAGTATGACTCCAAGACCTTCGTTGGCTCTGGTAAGTTGGAAGAAATTGCCCTCATGGTGGATGCAGAAGAAATCACCACTGTCATCGTCAACAACCGTCTGACCCCAAGGCAAAATGTCAATCTAGAAGAAGTTCTGGGTGTCAAGGTCATTGACCGTATGCAGTTGATTTTGGATATCTTTGCCATGAGAGCTCGAAGCCATGAAGGGAAGCTCCAAGTTCATCTAGCTCAGCTCAAATACCTCTTGCCTCGTCTAGTTGGTCAAGGGATTATGCTCAGCCGTCAGGCAGGGGGGATTGGTTCCCGTGGTCCAGGTGAAAGCCAGCTGGAGCTGAATCGTCGTAGTGTTCGCAACCAGATTACAGATATCGAGCGCCAGCTCAAGGTGGTTGAGAAAAATCGGGCGACAGTTCGAGAAAAACGGTTGGAGTCAAGTACTTTTAAGATTGGTTTGATTGGCTATACCAATGCTGGAAAGTCAACTATCATGAACACCTTGACCAGCAAGACCCAGTATGAAGCAGATGAGCTCTTTGCGACTCTGGATGCGACGACTAAGAGCATCCATCTTGGTGGCAATCTACAGGTAACCTTGACAGATACCGTTGGATTTATTCAAGACTTACCAACCGAATTGGTGTCAAGTTTCAAGTCGACCTTGGAAGAAAGCAAGCATGTAGACCTTCTGGTTCATGTTATCGATGCCAGTAATCCTTACCATGAGGAACATGAAAAAACAGTTCTTTCCATTATGAAAGACTTGGACATGGAGGATATTCCTCGCTTGACCCTTTATAATAAAGCGGATTTGGTGGAGGACTTTACGCCTACCCAAACGCCTTATGCACTGATTTCTGCTAAATCTAAGGATAGTCGCGAACAGTTGCAGGCTTTATTGCTGGATAAGATTAAGGAAATTTTTGAACCCTTTACTTTGCGTGTGCCTTTTTCTAAGTCTTACAAGATTCATGATTTGGAGAGTGTTGCTATCTTAGAAGAACGTGACTACCAAGATGACGGTGAAGTGATTACAGGCTACATTTCTGAGAAAAATAAATGGAGATTAGAAGAATTTTATGACTGATATCAAATCATTAGCTCTCAAGTATGGTGGCTATACAAGTTTAGACAAGGTCTATCTGGACCAGCTTTTAGCTGGTAGGTCTGAAGAGGAGCAACTAGCTCTCATTACACCTCCACCCAGCGTAGTGAATGCCTACTTTGCCGAGCTCTACCAGAAAAAGAGCCCCGAGGCTGCGACCGATTATTTTGCGGAAGTCAGTAAAGAATTAAACCTCTACAATGCTGAGCCAAATTTCACGGAAGAAAGCAAGCCCTTTATTCGGCTCAATCTGTCGGGTAAATCCTTTGGCTTTTGCTACGAGAAAGAAGGACTAGGTCGCATTTTCTCAGAGAACGAGGAAGCAATTACGGATGAATTACTCTTTGAGATTGCGCAAATTTTTCCCCATCAGCTAGTTTTTGTGGAGTCTGGGAAGATTTACATGAAGGCAATCGGAGAAGAGGAAGTTGTTAACGTTGAAAATCTCACAGCTTTGACAGATTTGGAAAGCTTGGCAGATGGAAGAAAGCGACTTAAAGGCTACAGCCAAGAGGATTTACTACAAGAAGCTAAAGCTTTTTCTGGCAAGTTTTATTATCGCTCGGAAAACCGCACTGCTATGTTATATATTAATTAGAAAGTATCGAATGGATATTCAATTTTTAGGAACGGGGGCTGGTCAGCCCTCTAAAGCCCGCAATGTTTCAAGTCTCGCCCTGAAACTCTTGGACGAGATTAACGAAGTTTGGCTCTTTGACTGTGGCGAAGGAACGCAAAATCGCATTCTGGAAACCACGATTCGACCACGTAAGGTCAGCAAAATCTTTATAACCCACTTGCACGGAGATCATATCTTTGGTTTGCCTGGTTTCCTATCTAGTCGTGCCTTTCAAGCCAATGAAGAGCAAACAGATTTGGAAATCTATGGTCCTCAAGGCATCAAATCTTTTGTCTTGACCAGTCTTCGTGTGTCTGGTTCACGTCTGCCCTATAAGATTCATTTCCATGAGTTTGACCAAGATTCTCTAGGGAAAATTCTTGAGACAGATAAATTCACGGTGTATGCGGAAGAGTTGGATCACACTATTTTCTGTGTGGGTTATCGTGTCATGCAAAAGGATCTAGAAGGGACCTTGGACGCTGAAAAACTAAAGACTGCTGGTGTACCATTTGGACCGCTTTTTGGAAAAATCAAAAACGGTCAGGATGTTGTATTAGAGGACGGCACCGAGATCAAGGCAGCAGACTACATCTCAGCTCCACGTCCAGGTAAGATTATCACTATCTTGGGTGATACTCGAAAAACGGATGCCAGTGTGCGTCTGGCTGTCAATGCGGATATCCTTGTCCATGAATCAACTTATGGCAAGGGCGATGAAAAAATTGCTCGCAATCATGGTCACTCTACTAACATGCAGGCAGCGCAGGTCGCAGTAGAAGCCGGTGCCAAACGGCTTTTGCTCAACCACATCAGTGCTCGTTTCCTATCAAAAGATATCAGCCAGCTCAAGAAAGACGCTGCTAGTATTTTTGAAAATGTTCATGTGGTTAAAGATCTAGAAGAAGTGGAAATCTAGAATCTCGAGAAAGGAAAAGTATGTCTACTATTCTCATTACAGGTGCCAGTGGTGGTCTAGCCCAAGAAATGGTCAAACTCTTGCCTCAAGACCAACTTATTTTGCTGGGTAGAAATAGAGAAAAATTAGTTCAACTATACGGAAATCATCCACAGGCAGAATTGGTCGAGATTGATATTACCGATGAGCAAGCCTTAGAAGGATTGGTAGCTGACCTCTATCTCCGTTATGGTAAGATTGATGTTTTGATTAACAACGCTGGTTATGGGATTTTTGAGGATTTTGACAAGATTTCTAATCAAGATATTCATCAAATGTTTGAGGTTAACACCTTTGCTCTCATGAATCTATCTCGTTTGGTTGCTTCTCGTATGAAGGAAATGCGAAAAGGTCATATCATCAATATCGTCAGTATGGCAGGATTGATAGCGACTGCTAGGTCCAGTCTATACTCTGCGACCAAGTTTGCGGCCATTGGTTTTTCAAATGCTTTGCGCCTTGAACTCATGCCCTATGGTGTCTATGTGACAACTGTTAATCCAGGACCTATCCGTACAGGATTTTTTGACCAGGCAGATCCAGATGGGACCTATCTCAAGTCGGTTGACCGTTTTCTATTGGAACCAGATGCTGTCGCGCAAAAGATTGTTAAGACCATCGGAAAAAACAAACGCGAGCTCAATCTCCCAATCTTGCTCAATCTAGCACACAAGTTTTACACCCTCTTTCCCAAGCTAGCAGATAAGTTGGCTGGGGGAACCTTTAATTATAAGTGAGAAGGCTGTTCCCTTGAGGAATGGCTTTTTGCTTTAATTAGGAGAAGTTGTTGACCAAAAAAATCCCTGAAAATACTGGTAGTTTATCCCTGTTAGATAGCTTTGAGGTATAATAGAGATAAGAACGTTCATTAGATAAATGAAGTCCCAAACCAGCTAGCTTACCCTAGATAATGACTCATGTATAGTCGGAGGTTGACAATGGAATTATTGACAATTGAACAAATCATTTCCCTTACCCAAGAAGAAACACAGGGGCTGGACCCTGAGATAAGAGAAGGGATTGTCCTGAACCAAACGGAAGTGCCCGTGTCTGAACTGGATCGTTTGAAAAAACAACTGCAAATCCAAGACTTGGATTCGATTTTTAGGAAATATATTTTGGCCTATAACTGGGGGCAGGTCGGTTTTTTAGGTTACCAGTTTGGATATGGGAACGACACTAGTCTTACTTGGCTAATCAATCGCAATCTGGAATACCATGATTACTCGACTCTACAAGAAAGAGGCTTGATCATCATTGCAAATGGAGATCCCTACACTATTTTGCTGGATTGTCAATCTGGGGCGGTCTATGCTCTTGATGCAGAGATGAACTATGATGAAAAAATATGGCTGGCACCAGATTTTCTAGCATTTGTTAGAGCCATGGGAACGGCTCAATCTGCAGTTTGGAAGGGTTATGAAAGTAACTTCATCCACTTGATGACTAGAAAAGGCCATGAGTCCAGTTTGATATTCTGGCAGAGTCTGGTCGGATTTTATGATTGAAAATAGAAGGAGCAGGTCATGGAATTTATTGTAGCTGAGGAAGGGATTCCTCAAAATATCGGAGGTCAGGGAGCCCTGATTGCCTATTATGGCAGTGAAATAGAATTTCATTATGAAACCGTGCCACCACACGGTGATGAGATTTTTTCTGCCAAGTTGCCTTTGTTGGGGCTTGATCTGCCCTTTTGGATCTATGGGAGAAATCTCATATTTTTAGATGCTTACTACCTCTTAGCAGAAACAGTTAAGAAAGGGACTTGGGATCCCATAACGAGTATGCTCATCAACATTCATACGGGGGAATACGCCAGCCTAGACCACTGGTACAATCATATATCTATTGAGCAAAACGGTCTTGAGTTGAAAAATGATTATGATGGACAAGTCCTGACTTTGAAAACGGTTGACAATCTTCAATGGCTTGCCCTAGATGCTGAATCAGAAGAAAGGAACTAAAAATGGCAAAGAAAAGAGTTACATTACCAAAAGAGTTTAAGGATTTAATGGATGAAGGAAATATTGAAGCCCTTAAAGCAGTCTATGATCGTTGTGAATTAACCGCTCATGATGGAAGATTTAGCTTATGTACACCTCTGCATATGGGAGGAGTTCCGGATGAATTGGTTATCTGGCTGGTAGAAAAAGGCTTAGATATTAATGTCCTAGATTATTATGGAGCGACTCCCTTGTACCGTCAAGCAATCTTGGGGAGAGATACAGTTAAACTCTTGCTCGAATTGGGGGCAGATATTGGAAAACCTAATACCTATGGTGAGACTCCCCTACATGTAGCAGCTGAGTTTTTCCATCCTAAGACTGTCAAACTTTTGATTGATAAGGGAGCAGATGTCAATGCTAAAAATGATATGGGAAGAACCCCACTAGCTTCAGTCTTGATGGTTTGTCGGGGAATCTATATTGCCCAAACAGCTGAAATTGCCTCTATGCTGCTGGATGCAGGTGCTAAGAAAACATCTGCTATGAAAGAAAAGGTTGAAAATATTGGTAAGGATTTTGAATTTCATAGAGAAGGGATCAATCCCGACTATCTAGAAGCAGCAGATCAGGGTCTAGAAAAACTTTATGCTTTGTTTGATGTTAAGCCAGTAGCCAAACGAATAACCCACGATGGAGTTTCTCCGATTCTCGTAAAAGAAGGTAGCTGGGAGGAGCAATATGAGGAACTATGGTCTTTCTTGATTCCTTCAAGTGGAGCAGCCAAAACTGTTCAGGGAGAAGTTATCCGTATCCCAGGCAGAGTTCGAGATGAACTGGATCGAAATGGTGGGGTCAACTGGGACAGGGACTATAGAAAAATGCTTCAGGCTCTCCCTCAATACTTGTCTCTAGGAATCCCTCTTTCAGAACAAGAATTATCAGAGACTAAAGAGCTTATTGCTCAAGTTCATGGGAAAGATTTTGATGACGAGCCTCGCCTAGACCGCCTGTGTCAGCTAGCTATTGCTTGGATTAAGCAAAATCCTGAACCCCTTCTCCTAGAAAAAACAAGTTATAAGCGCTAAAAAGCATTGGAAGACAGATAAAATAAAGAAATCATGGAGGGATTATGCAATTAATTGATCAAGTTAAAAAAATAGAAACTTATATTTGTGAGTGTTTTGAAGACTGGGATTTGGATGATCCTGTGGAAGAGGAATACCTAGATGATTATCAGGACATTTCTGGTGCTTCTGAGGAAGAGCTTCAAGCCTTTGAGGAAATATTTGGTATTCGTCTACCTAGTGACTTCAAAGAGCTTTATAGTTATAAAAATGGGAGTAAGTACCTCTCTATTTTACCTTGTGTAATTGACCAGAGAGATTTGACTTTTTCTCTCATGAGTCTACAGGAAATTGAGACTTGTAAAAAGTACTTTCAAAATAGAGATGCTCTGTTAACAGAATTTCCCGACTATTTTTCTAGTCAAGACCTAGAAAACATGCATGATAGTAGAATTAAGCCTTATCTTTTTAATAAAAAATGGCTTCCTTTTGCTCAGTATTGTGACTCTTGTTATCTTATGCTGGATTTTGATCCAGACCAGGAGGGTCAGGAAGGTCAGGTTATTTGCTACATCCATGATCCTGATCAGGTAATATATGCAGCAGAGAGCCTTACAAATTTGATTGAAGGGATAATGGAAGAAATCATATGAATGGACAAATGTATCAGATAGCCTGTATCGTGGCAGCAGCTAGGAAGGCTTTAAAAACTGATCAGGCAATCTTGTATCATCCTGACCAATATATCAATAAGATTTGCTTTCAAATTTTGCCGTCAGAAAAAGGGAAAACTGCAGAACTTTCTGTAGCTGATTGGTTTGAAAATCTTAAGGAAAAAGGTTTGAAGGACTTAAAATTATTTTGCCCTATCTCAGTAAATGACAGAGGTATTTTAGGTTTCTCCAATACGACACAGAGTTCAATTCTCTGTTTTTATAAAGATGGGAAGGCAAGTTATTTCCTACCAAATTGGGAAGCTGCTTCCGCAGGTAGGGGCTGGGATGTTACCTACACCGAGTATGAATGGGAAAGGTCTTCTCAAGACCTTCCCCACTATGAAAATAATATCGAAGAATTTAAGGACATATTGGCTCGTATAGAAGATTTAGCAAGTAAAATTGAATGTGAGAACTTTGCCAAAGTCTTTCACTCTGCTAGAAACTTTTTGCTAGACCCAGAATCTGGTAAAGGACTGGCAGACCCTCAAATTCCACTGCAACATCTAAGCATATTTAGAGCTGCAAGTGCAGCGGATGTTTTTGGAGGAATGGGCTCCTGGAATGATGAACCTGGATGGCTGGCACAAGATAAGGGACTTGGTCAACAATACGATGAACTTTCAGATCAATTGCTAAGAAATATTAGATCAGCCATTCTATTTGCCATCAACGAGTGGTGATGGATTAGGAGAGAGAAAATGGGGAAGTTAAAGTTAAGTCTATTGAATAAATGGGAACTAGACAAGGACTACAATAGTGTTTTCAATTCTGTCATGTTACATGATGGTCGAGCCTTTGTCTTGACTAGTGAGAAGGAAGCTTTTAATCGCTACTGTCTGCTTGAAGTATCACCTTTGGGTGTGAAGGAGATAGATGCTTGGGATTGTGACCATGTTTGGGAGGAAGAACCTCTACTCTTTACAGATGGACAAAATATTGGCATCATCAAGGCTGGCAAGGAAATAGTCTATTATACTGGTGATTTTTCTAATCCAGAAATCATTGCCATAAAGGATCCACAAAGTATACTTCCTAAAAAGGCACAAGAGAGATATTTTCAAATAGTATCAGATAGCGACCAGATACCCGTGTGTTTTGAAGATCAAGTTTATACCAATCAAGCAAGAAACTTTGCCCTTTTAGAATTTGATAGAGCGAAAAAGCAGGCGAAGTGGACCACTTATTCGCATATTGATAAAAAAGAGTTAACCTACCACGACACGAGCTCTGATGTTTGTCCTAAAATCGATAGTATGAAATCTTGGAAGCAAGAGCTCTATGCCTTTAGCTCTGGAGAAAGTCAAACCTCTGTCAATAAATGGGGCATGGACTATTATGCTCTTGTTAAAATCTCTAGTGATGGTCGTATTATCGAAAAGTTATTAGAATCTGAACATTTAAAGGCTTTAGGTAAAAAAGCTGGTGTCAATGGAATTTTTACGGATTCGCCTTATCTGATCCTGAGCCCCCTATTTAAGAATGATGATTGGAAGGGCAAGCAAAAGCTATTTTCTCTGGCAACAAGAGAATGGTGCGCTATAGCCTTGCCTAGAGGAATGAGTAAACACAAGCTTCAAAATATGACAGACAACTTTTGTTTAACCTTCCTTTACGACAGAGGATTAAAAGAACTTGCCCTTTGTCGGATTGACTAGGCTGTAAATCGGAGTTAGAAATATTCTTAGAACAGAAGAAAACAAAAAAGCCTAAAAATGTTAAAACATCTTGACATTTTATCGATTTAGAGTATAATAAACAATGTAAAGAGCTCTTGACATTGTTTTGACAGATTGGAGGAACAGGACTATGAGAAAAATGGATGAAATGGACAGAGCGATTCAGCTACGTTCTGAGGAATGGGGTTATAAAACGGCTCTATTTGGCTTATGTGGGTGGACAGTATTTAATATTTATCAATCTATTACAAAAGGCATTGAACTTGAAATGTTACCATGTCTGATTTTATGTTTATCTATTTCTGTTCAAGGATTTGCACAAACTGCCATAAAACAGAAAATGATTGATGGTGATGAAGATTTTAAAGAACCTAATAAACTTGTTCAAGGAATATTTTTGATGGTTGTTATCCTTATCGTAGTTTTGGCAATTGGCATTTATTGTTTTCAGAAAGACTAATGCTGTATGAAAAATAATATCAAACAGCTAAGAAAGTCTGAAGGACTACGTCAGGAAGATATGGCAAAAATATTAGGCGTTAGTCGACAAACCATTATTGCTATCGAGAATGACAAGTACAATCCTACACTTGAACTAGCAATGAAAATTGCAAGGTTGCTACAACTACATGTTGAAGAAATTTTCATTTTAGAAGATTAAAGATATCAGATAGCATTTATTCTAATCATCTGATTCGTAATGATGGAGAGTTTTCCGGTTCATGGAAACTCTCTTTTAAAGCTCATAAAGAGTCTACTCAATTTTACCCTTGTCCATCTATATATCTATCGTAAAACTGGTATAAAAATTGCAAATCGAATCTTAAAATAGTATACTAGAACTAGCAATTATGAAAATGTTTGCACTTTTGTTGATGATGATTATTTAGGAGACAAGACATGGAATTAACAGCCATTTATCATAGACCAGAATCAGAGTATGCTTATCTTTATAAGGAAGGTCAGCTACATATTCGAATTAGAACCAAGAAAAATGATGTCCAGCAGGTCATTCTACACTATGGTGATCCCTTTATTTTTATTGAGGATAAGTATGAAGCTAAGAATGAAATGACCAAAGTAACCTCAGACGCCTTGTTTGATTATTGGCAGGTTACAGTATCGGTTGATTTTGCACGGATTCAGTATCTCTTTGAACTTCTTGATAAGGAAGGTCAGGGAGTCTTCTACGGAGATAAGGGTTGTGTAGAACATACTCAAGAAAACTTGGATGCTGAAGGAAATGGCTTTAAACTTCCTTACATTCACGAAATCGATGGTTGCCAAGTTCCAAGCTGGGTTTCAAATACCGTTTGGTACCAGATTTTTCCAGAACGCTTTGCTAATGGAAATCCTAATTTGACTCCTGATGGAGCTCGAGCGTGGGATGCAGAGATTTCTCCTGAAAGGGATGATTTTTTTGGTGGAGATTTGCAAGGGATTATTGACCATTTAGACTATCTTAAAGATTTGGGAATCACTGGACTTTATCTATGTCCGATTTTTGAAGCTACAACCAATCACAAGTACGATACGACGGATTATTTTGAAATTGACCGTCACTTTGGAGACAAGGAAATCTTTCGTAATCTAGTCGAGGAAGCCCATAAACGGGGCATCAAAATCATGTTAGATGCAGTGTTTAACCATATCGGAGATCAGTCAGCCCAATGGCAGGATGTTCTAAGGAATGGAGAAAATTCCCCTTATAAAGATTGGTTTCATATTCAAGAATTTCCAATTACTGAGGATAAGCTTAAGAAGGCCAGAGAATTACCTTATCATACCTTTGCCTTTGCTAGCTATATGCCTAAGTTAAATACAGCTAACCCTGAAGTCAAAGACTATCTTTTGAGGGTTGCAACCTACTGGATTGAAAATTTTGATATCGATGCTTGGCGTTTGGACGTTGCAAATGAAATTGACCACCAGTTCTGGAGAGATTTCAGAAAGGCAGTTCTTGCTAAAAAGCCTGATTTGTACATATTAGGTGAAATCTGGCATACCTCACAACCTTGGCTACAAGGAGACGAGTTCCATGCTGTTATGAACTATCCACTCTCTGAAAGTATCAAGAATTATTTCTTGCGTCAGCATAAAAAGACAGAGCAGTTTATTTCAGAAATCAACAGCCAGTCTATGTACTACAAGCAACAAATTGCTGAAGTTATGTTTAACCTTTTAGATTCTCATGATACAGAGCGTATCCTCACAACTGCAAAAGGAAATGTGCAGCATGTCAAGGCAGCCCTTGTCTTCCTCTACCTTCAAAAAGGGACCCCTTGTATCTATTACGGAACAGAGCTGGCACTTAAAGGGGGACCAGACCCTGACTGCCGTCGTGTCATGCCTTGGAACCGTGTTTCTGAGGACAATGATATGCTGAATTTCATAAAGCAATTAATCAAGGTCCGTAAGGAAGTGGCAAGCATGATCCAGCATGGTTCCTATAGCTTGCAAGAAGTGAAACCAGATGTTCTAGCATTAACGTGGAACTACGAAGGGAAAGAAGTTCAGGCTATCTTTAACCAGTCTCCTGAGAATTTTGTTTTAGAAAGAGACTCTGTTGATTTAGCGAGTCATTGCCAGCTTGAAGATGGACATCAAGTCATCTTACCAGATGGATTTGTGGTCTATATTTCTGAGTAAAAAAGGATTAAAATAATGGCACTCAAGGAAGTTTATGATTATTTTCGTCACTATGATAAGGAAACTTATCAAGTTGTCGCCTGCATGGGCAATGAACCATCGGAAGAAGATGTTCAGGATTTTGAAATTCAATACGGCATTCGTCTGCCAGAAGATTTCAGGGAATTCACCATGTCATCTCTGGGAGGTCTCTTTATGGAAGTCAGGGAAGAGCTATGGCCAAGAGCCAAGGCTTACGATGTAGCCCCTTTTTGGACCTTCTGCCGAGGTATCAAGGTCTTGGGGATCGCCAATGGCATCCCAGACTTCTTAGACATTCGAATAAAAACCAAGGAATTACATGATTTAGGGTTTGTTGACTATATTCCATTTCTGTCTATCATCGGGGATGGAGATGTGATTTTCTGCTTTGATAAGGACAATCATATAGTAGCTCTAAATTGGTATAATAGTGGCGAAACTGAAGAGCTTGAATGTGATTTTTCAGAGCTTTTGCTTCAGCAAATTGCCGAGTTAGAAGAACGTAAAAATGAGATGGTCAAGCTACTGGAAAAGGGGAAAACAAGTCAATAATCTAATAGGAAATGTTAGTTTGATAGACCGTAAAAGAGGTTGGGATAAAAGATCCCGACCTCACTTTTTATTAGCAATCAAACTTTGACGCGGTAGCTGATTGAACTTTCTGTTCGTCTTTTATACTCTTCGAAAATCTCTTCAAACCACGTCAGCGTCGCCTTGCCGTACTCAAGTACAGCCTGCGGCTAGCTTCCTAGTTTGCTCTTTGATTTTCATTGAGTATTAGACTCCAAAAATCTCCTAATCATCCTCGCGGGGCTGGGACTACGAAATCGAGACTTTGTCTATCGATTTCTGTCCCACTGCCTTTTTTAGTAAAATCATTCACTAAATGTACATTCAGATTTTCAAAGTTTTCTACTAATTATAGAAAAAAGAATCAAAAGTATGATTTTTATGCTGCCAGTATTGAAGTTTCTTATATTATTTTATAAAATAGAAGCAAAATACTACTGAAAAAGTAGAGCGCTTACATAAAATTGGAAGCGGTTACGAATATAAGGAGGATCTTATGGGAAAAGATCATTGGAATCGAAAAAGAGTGTACAGTATCCGAAAATTTACCGTTGGAACTTGCTCTGTAGTTATCGGCACTTGCTCAGTCTTATTTGGAGCAAGTGTAGCTGGTGCAAACCAAGTTTCAGCTGATGAAACTCCAATTGCAGTTGCTGCAGAAAAAGTAGAGGATGATTCTCATAAAGAGGAACTTGGTGAAACAAGAAGTCTAGAACAACCGGCATCAACTGAATCAGCTGCAAGTGAAGTTGCTACACCAGCTCATGCAGTTGAAAAGGCACAGGACGACCAAACTGTACAGTCAGATTCTGACAAAAAAGAGGATTCCATCTTAGATAAGAAACCTCAAGCAATTACTCAAGATCAATCTGCTCAAACGGAAAAACCGGACCTAAAACCGGCTACCAGTGAGGAGGTAAATCAATTGGTTGAGGACCGTAAAATAGAATTTAACCAAAACTGGCATTTTAAACTCAATGCCAATGCCAAAGACGCTATCAAACCAGATGCAGATGTATCAAGCTGGAAGAAATTAGACCTTCCTCATGACTGGAGTATCTACAATGACTTCGATCATGATTCTCCTGCCCAAAACGAAGGTGGCCAACTCAATGGTGGTGATGCTTGGTATCGCAAGACCTTTAAACTAGATGAAAAAGACCTTAACAAGAATGTTCGCCTAGTCTTTGATGGTGTTTATATGGATTCGCAAGTCTATGTAAACGGTCAGCTAGTTGGTCACTATCCAAATGGTTACAACCAATTCTCTTATGACATCACTGATTATCTCAATAAAGACGGTCGTGAAAATGTCGTGGCTGTACATGCGGTCAATAAACAACCAAGTAGCCGTTGGTACTCAGGAAGTGGTATTTACCGCGATGTTACCCTTCAAGTCACAGATAAGGTTCATGCTGAGAAAAATGGAACAACGATCTTAACACCAGACCTTGAAAAACAACAAAATGGTAAGGTTGATACTCATGTAACAAGTAAGATCGTCAATACAGATGACAAAGATCATGAAATTGTTGCTGAATACCAAATTATTGAAAGAAATGGTCAGGCTGTAACGGACGTGGTTCGTACAGATAGCCAAGTCTTGAAAGCTCATCAATCAACTAGCCTAAATGCTATTTTACAAGTTGAGAAACCAAAACTCTGGACAGTCCTTAACGATAAACCAGCTCTTTATGAATTAGTGACTCGTGTTTATCGTGACGGCCAATTGGTCGATGCCAAGAAGGACTTGTTTGGTTACCGTTACTATAACTGGACACCAAATGAAGGCTTCTCTTTGAATGGTGAACGCATTAAATTCCATGGAGTTTCTCTTCACCACGATCACGGAGCTCTAGGGGCTGAAGAAAATTATAAGGCAGAATACCGTCGTCTGAAACAGATGAAGGATATGGGTGTCAACTCTATCCGTACAACCCACAACCCAGCTAGTGAGCAGACCTTGCAGATCGCTGCAGAACTAGGTTTGTTGGTGCAAGAAGAAGCCTTCGATACTTGGTACGGTGGTAAGAAACAGTATGACTACGGACGTTTCTTTGACAAGGACGCTACTCACCCAGATGCTAAAAAAGGTGAAAAATGGTCTGACTTTGACCTACGTACAATGGTCGAAAGAGGCAAGAACAACCCTGCTATCGTCATGTGGTCTATCGGTAATGAAATCGGTGAAGCAGACGGAAAACCTCGTTCTCTAGCGACTGTTAAACGCTTGGTGCAAGTGATCAAGGCAGTTGATAAGACACGCTATGTCACTATGGGAGCAGACAAGTTCCGCTTTGGTGATGGTAGTGGTGATCATGAAAAGATTGCGAACGAACTTGATGCGGTTGGATTTAACTATTCAGAAGACAACTACAAGAAACTACGTGCTAAACATCCAAACTGGTTGATTTACGGATCAGAAACTTCTTCTGCAACTCGTACTCGTGGTAGCTACTTCCGTCCAGAAAGTGAGCTAGTTCATAGCAACCAAGCTTACCGTCATTATGAGCAATCAGACTACGGTAATGACCGTGTTGGTTGGGGTAAAACAGCTACAGCATCTTGGACATTTGACCGTGACAATGCAGGTTATGCTGGTCAGTTTATCTGGACAGGTACCGACTATATCGGTGAGCCTACTCCATGGCACAACCAAAACAACACACCAGTTAAGAGTTCTTACTTTGGTATCGTAGATACAGCTGGAATTCCTAAGAATGACTATTACTTGTACCAAAGCCAATGGGTTTCTGCTCAGAAGAAACCAATGGTTCACCTACTTCCTCACTGGAACTGGGAAGATCCTACTCTTAAAGCTAATGTAGCGGATGCAGATGGTAAAATTCCAGTCCGTGCTTACTCTAATGCTGCAAGTGTTGAGTTATTCTTGAACGGTGAATCTTTAGGCAAGAAGACATTTAACAAAAAACAAACTAGCGATGGACGTACTTACCAAGAAGGTGCCAATGCTAAGGAACTTTACCTTGAGTGGAAGGTTGCTTTCGAAGCTGGAACCTTGGAAGCAGTAGCTCGTGATGAAGCAGGTAATGAAATTGCTCGTGATAAGATTACGACTGCTGGTGAGCCTGCAGGTGTTCGTTTAGTCAAAGAAGAACATGCTATCGCAGCAGACGGAAAAGACCTTACTTATATTTACTATGAAATCGTTGACCAGGCTGGTAATGTAGTTCCTACAGCTAACAACCTTGTGCGCTTCCAGTTGCATGGTCAAGGTCAAATTGTCGGTGTGGATAACGGTGAACAAGCTAGCCGTGAGCGTTACAAAGAACAAGCAGACGGTTCATGGATCCGTAAGGCCTTCAATGGTAAGGGTGTTGTCATTGTCAAATCAACTGAGCAAGCAGGTAAATTCACTTTGACTGCCCACTCTGATCTCTTGAAATCTGATCAAACAACCATTTTCACAGGTAAGAAAGACCAAGAAGAAAAAACTGTCTTAGGTACAGAAGTACCTAAAGTACGTACAGTTATCGGACAAGCACCAAAAATGCCTAAGAAAGTGGCATTTATCTACAGTGACGGCAGTCGTGCAAAACTTCCAGTAGAATGGTCAGCAGTTGATGTCAACGAACCAGGAATTGTGACTGTTAAAGGTGTGGCAGAAGGACGTGAAGTAGAAGCGCGTGTTGAAGTCTTGGCTCTCGAAGCAGAATTGCCTATAGTCAAGAGAATCGCTCCAAATACAGACCTAAATTCAGTTGACAAATCTGTTTCCTACGTATTGTCAGATGGTACTGTAGCAAGCTATGATGTTGATAAGTGGGAAATTGCAGCTGAAGATCAAGCTAAACTAGCAATCCCAGGATCACGCATTCAAGCAAAAGGTATTTTAGAAGATGAAGAAATCGCTGCGACCTTGGTAGTAGCAGAAGGTGAAGCTGCTAATCCAGTAGTTCCAAGTGTAACCGTAGCAGACCAAACTGTAGAAGGTCTTTCAACTGAGCAACCAGTAAAATACCACAAGCTTGCTTATGGCGCAGCTTTGCCAGAGGTTAAAGCTACGGCTGAAAATGCTCAAGTGACAGTTATTCAGGCTAATGAAGCAAATGGTATGCGTGCAAGCATCCATGTTCAACCAAACGATGGTGGCCCACTACAAACCTATGCTATCCAATTCCTACAAGAAGCTCCACAAATTGAACGTTTGAGCCTAGAGGTTGAAAATGCAGCCGCTTTGAAAGAGGACCAAACGGTTGGTATCAAGGTCTTGGCTCACTATCAAGACGGTACACAAGCAGTCTTGAAAGCTGATAAGGTTACCTTCTCAACTACAGGTGAAGGTGATGTAGCTGTTCGTAAAGGTATGCTTGAATTGCACAAACCTGGCCAAGTAACTCTGAAAGCTCAATTTGAAGGAGCAGAAGGTCAGATTGACTTGAACATTCAAGCAAATACTGAAAGCAAAGTCGTCCAAGCCATCCGTCCAGTTAGTGTCGTGACAGGTTTGAACCAAGAACCAAGTCTACCTGCTACTGTAACTGTAGAGTATGACAAAGGATTTCCGAAGGTTCACAAGGTGACTTGGCAAGCAGTTGCTAAGGAAGACCTTGCTAAATACCATAGTTTTGATGTCTTAGGTAAAGTTGAAGGAATTGAGAAAGAAGCACATGCTAAGGTATCTGTCGAAGGTATCATTGCTGTCGAAGAAGTGAGCGTAACTACTCCAGTTGCAGAAGCTCCTCAACTACCAGAGAGCGTTCGTACTTACCACTCAAATGGCCAAGTCTCTTCAGCTAAAGTAACTTGGGACGCAATTGAACCAAGTCAATACGCACAAGAAGGCAAGTTTACAGTGACAGGACATGTTGAAGGTACTCAACTACCAACTAAACTTCATGTTCGTGTGTCTGCTCAGACAGAAACTGGTGCTAATATTTCTGACCAGTGGACTGGTTCAGAATTGCCACTTGCCTTTGCATCAGACTCAAATCCAAGTGACTCAGTAGCCAATGTCAATGACAAACTAATTTCATATAACAACCAACCAGCAAACCGCTGGACAAACTGGAACCGTACAAGTGAAGCATCCGTAGGAATTCTCTTTGGTGACTCTGGTATCATGTCTAAACGATCAGTTGATAACCTCAATGTAGCCTTCCACGAAGACCACGGTGTTGGTGCACCTAAATCCTATGTCATCGAATACTATGTCGGTTCAGCAACTCCAACAGTTCCTAAGAATCCAAGCTTCGTAGCACGCGAAGACCATGTCTTTAATGACGATAAAAACTGGAAAGAAGTAACAAATCTCAAGGCTCCAGATCAAGTCAGAGCTGGAGAAATGACCCACTTTAGCTTTGATAAAGTCAACACTTACGCAGTTCGTATCCGCATGGTTAGACCAGATGGTAAATGGGGGACTTCTATTACAGAAATGCAAATCTTCTCTAAACAAGTAGCTGCAGCTAAGAATGCTCAAGCAAAAATCCAAGTAGATGGAAAAGATTTGCCAAACTTTAACCCAGGCTTGACTGACTACTATCTAGAAGCAAGACAAGGAAAAGCTCCAACTGTAACAGCAAGTGTCACTGAAAATGGTATTGCAACAGTTGTACCAAGCGTAGGTGAAGGAGATCCAGTTCGTGTTGTTGTCAAGGCTGAAAACGGAGATATCCTAGGTGAATACCGCCTACACTTCACAAATGATAGAGATTTGCTCGCAAGTAAACCTGTTGCTGTTGCCAAATCATCTCGTTTGGTTGCTAAAGGACAAACTCTTGAGCTACCAGCAAAAGTTCCTGTTTACTTCACAGGAAAATCTGACTATGAAGTCAAAGACTTGGCTGTTGACTGGGAAGCAATCCCAGCAGAGAATCTAACAAAAGCAGGTGAATTTACAGTTCATGGTCGCGTTTTGGGTACTGATTTAACTGCTGAAGTGGCTGTACGTGTGACAGACAAACTCGGTGAAAACCTTTCAGACAACCCAGACTTCGATGACGATAGCAACCGTTCATTTGCCTCAGCAACTAACGATATTGATCCAAACTCTCATGACCGTGTAGATTATGTTAACGATGGTTCAGATGATGAAAGCCGTCGTTGGACTAACTGGTCTCCAACTCCATCTGAAAATCCAGAAGTTTCAGTAGGGGTTATCTTCAGAGAAAATGGTAAGATTGTTGAACGTACAGTAGCTGAAGGAAGCATTCGCTTCTTTGCAGATGGTGGAACAGACGCCCCTTCTAAACTCGTCCTAGAACGCTATGTGGGACCAGAATTTGATTCACCAGAATATTACTCTAACTATCAACCATACGATCCAGAACATCCATTCAACACTCCTTCTAACTGGGAGAAAGTTGAATACCGTGCGGATCAAGAGATTCAAGCGGGAACCGATATCCATGTAACCTTTGCTCCAGTCAAAGCTAAGGCTATGAGATGGCGCATGGATAGAAAAGCTGATAAGAAGGGTGTTGCTATCACTGAATTGACCTTCATTGCACCAAGTGAAGAACCTAAGGATAGTACAGTTGCAAAACTTCTTGTGGATGGTAAAAAGATTGCTGACTTCTCTGAAGATCGTGTGGATTACCAAGTAACCTACAGTGGAAATCGTCCTCAAGTAACAGTAGAAGCTGGTGAAAACGTAGCAGCAACTATTGTTGATAGTGGTGATGATAAACTTCCAGTCTTGATTCATCTTGTATCAGAAAGTGGTAAACAGGTCAAGGAATACCGTATCCAATTGACCAAAGAAAAGGTTGAAACTGGAAAAGTTGCCCCAGCTGTTCAGGAAGAGCTTCCTAGCCTAGAAGTGGTAGAAGAAGCTCTCAGCTTCAAGACAGTGAAGAAAGAAGATCCAGCTCTAGCAGAAGGTGAAACTCGTGTAACTCAAGCAGGTCGTGAAGGTACAGAACGTATCCTGACTGAAGTAGCACTAGATGGAAGCCGTACTGAAAAACTTCGCGAAACTATTGAAGCACCGCAAGATGAGATTGTCTTAGTCGGAACTAAGAAAGAAGTATCTGGTAAAACAGATCCAGCTATCCATGAAGTTCCAGAATTTACAGGCGGTGTCAATGGAGCAGAAGCAGCTGTTCATGAAGTCCCAGAGTACTCAGGAGTCATTGGCACAGCAGGTGATGAGCCAGCACCAGTAGTAGAGGTTCCAGAATTTACAGGCGGTGTCAATGGGGCAGAAGCTGCTGTTCATGAAGTCCCAGAGTTCACTGGTCATGTAAATGGTTCAGAAGGAACTACCCATGAAGTTCCACACTTTGAAGGTGGCGTTCCTGGTGGAGAAGGGACTAGTCACCAAGTTCCAGAATTTACTGGACGTGTGAATGGTTCAGCCCCAACTACAGGTGAAACACCAGCATACAGAGATGAGCAGTCACAAGTAGCTCTTGCTATGTCACAAGACAAGACCTACCAAGCGCCTGCAAGTCGTCAAAATATTCTCCCTGAAACAGGTACTAAGGGAAATGCAACCCTTGCAACAGCAGGTCTTGTAGGAGCACTTCTTGGTCTCTTTGCAATGGGAAAGAAAAAAGAAGACGAATAAGATGATGTAAAAACATCTAAGTCATAGAGATTGGTTCAAGAGACTAATCTCGATCATAAAAAGCGGACAAAACTAGTTTTCTGATTTACAGAGGATGGTCTTGTTCGCTTTTTTGCTCATACATCAGTTGCTAAAAGAAGACCAGAGATGATATTCGACAAAAAACTAAAGTAACAAACTAGAGGAATTGCATCGGAAACATGGTGAGTAAGAAATGGCTATACTGACCTGGATTCAGCGCATTTGAGGACTTTGAAAATCTCTCTATAGTCTACAGGGATAAGCTTTCTTTCTATCCTCAAAAGAGTTATAATAAAGATGAAAATAGGAGAAGAGGAGGAGATAGGATGGCTTATATTGAAATGAAAAATAGCTATAAGAGGTATCATACTGGTGATACAGAAATTGTAGCAAATCGAGATGTCAACTTCGAGATTGAAAAGGGAGAACTGGTCATTATCCTTGGTTCATCTGGTGCAGGGAAGTCAACAGTTTTGAATATTCTAGGTGGTATGGATACAAACGATGAAGGGCAAGTCTGGATTGATGGGACTAACATTTCTGCCTATACCTCCCATCAGAGAACCAACTATCGCAGAGATGACGTTGGCTTTGTCTTTCAGTTTTACAATTTGGTTTCTAACTTGACTGCTAAGGAAAATGTTGAGCTAGCTTCAGAAATTGTTGCCGATGCCTTGGATCCTGAGCAGGTTCTCAAGGATGTAGGCTTAGGTCACCGTCTTAATAATTTTCCAGCCCAGTTGTCAGGTGGTGAGCAACAACGGGTCTCCATTGCTCGAGCTGTAGCTAAAAATCCTAAAATTCTCCTTTGTGATGAACCAACGGGAGCTTTGGACTATCAGACTGGTAAGCAGGTTCTGAAGATTCTTCAAGATATGTCACGTAAAAAAGGGGCTACCGTTATCATCGTGACCCATAATGCTTCTCTAGCTCCTATAGCTGATCGCGTGATTCAGATGCATGATGCCAGTGTCAAGAGTGTTGTCCTCAATCCTCAACCACAGGATATTGATGATTTGGAGTACTGAGATGAAAAGAAAGACATATTGGAAAGACCTGCTCCAGTCTTTCACAGGTTCAAAGGGACGGTTTATATCCATCCTAACTCTGATGATGTTAGGTTCTTTAGCCGTGGTTGGTCTAAAAGTAGCCAGTCCCAATATGGAGCGAACAGCTTGGGCTTATCTGAAAGATACTAATGCGGCAGATATGACCGTCATAGCAGATTATGGTCTAGATCAGGTAGACCAGGCAGAATTGCAAACTCTATCAGGAGCAGATGTCGAGTTTGGTTATATGACAGATTTGACTCTGGCAAATAGTGAAGATGCCATACGAATCTTTTCAAATACTGATAAGATTTCAAAATTTCAAGTAACGGAAGGTCGTTTGCCTGAAAAAGAAGATGAATTGGCCTTGGCGGACTTTTGGAAAGATCGCTATCAGATTGGTCAAGTCATTTATTTGAGTCAAAAAAAGGGCAGTAATTCTCAATTAAAGCGGGATAGTTATACCATTACAGGCTTTATCCACTCTCCAGATATTTTTTCAAAAACGGATATGGGGAGTTCAGCCAGTGGAAATGGAAACTTAGCAGCATATGGTGTTGTAACTGAAGAAAATTTTAAGAGCTCTGTTTACACGATTGCCCGCCTGCGTTTTGCTAGCCTAACAGATGTCAATCCTTTCTCTAGTGATTACGAAAAGAAGCTAGAGGAAGAAGAGGAGACTCTCAAGGAACTAGTTGCTGATAATGGACAAGCGCGGCTAGAGAAAATGAAGAAGGATGCCCAAGAGTCCCTTGATGAGGGCAAGAAACAACTAGACGAGGCAGAGACCAATTTGACAGCTGGCAAGAAACGCTTGCAAGAAATCGAAACGCGCCTACAAGCTCAAGAAAATCAAGTGAGCCAACTACCAGAACCACAAAAAAGTCAAGCCTCTAGTCAGTTAGAAGAAGCAAAAGACCAACTAAAGCAAGAAAAGGAAAAGCTGAGCCAAGCCGAAACAGATCTTACTAATGAAAAGGCTAAATGGCAGACCAGTCAGGATGAGGTCAATGCTCTGACAGAGCCAACCTATCATGTCTACAATCGCAAGAGTTCTCCTACTGGTCAAGGTTATCTCATGTATAGTAATTCGGCCATGAGTATTCGTGCCGTAGGGAATATTTTTCCAGTTGTTCTCTATGCCGTAGCAGCCATGGTTACCTTTACCACCATGACCCGTTTTGTAGACGAGGAAAGGACCAATGCTGGTATCTTTAAGGCCTTAGGCTACCATAGCAAGAATATCATTGCTAAGTTTGTGATTTACGGTCTAGTTGCTGGTACTCTTGGCCCCCTTCTAGGAATTCTGATTGGTCACTACATCCTAGCACCTACTATTTCGCATATCATCACTGAGAGAATGATTGTTGGAGAGAGTCAGCAGTATTTCTACTGGACCTATAGTTGTTTAGCTCTGGGGCTAAGCTTAGTGGCTAGTGTCTTACCTGCTTACCTTGTATCTCGCAGAGAGTTACATGAAGAAGCAGCGCAATTATTACTACCTAAGCCACCAGTCAAGGGCTCAAAGATTCTCTTGGAGCGCATCACCTTTATCTGGTCTCATTTGAGCTTTACCCAAAAGGTAACTGCCCGCAATATTTTCCGTTACAAACAACGCATGCTGATGACCATTTTTGGAGTTGCAGGTTCAGTAGCCCTCCTCTTTGCAGGGCTTGGTATTCAATCCTCTGTTGTAGGAGTAGCTGACAGGCAATTTAATGATCTGCAACAATACCAGATGATTCTCTCTGTCAATTCTCGAGCTTCAGATTCTGATAAGGCCAAGCTAGAAGAAAAATTGCAGAGTGATGAAGTTGAAAACTATCGTTTAATTTCTTCCAAACAGGTTGAGGAAAAGTATGCTGGCAAGGCAGGTGTTCAAACCGTGACCATGATGGTAACGGATCAAGATGACCTGGCTCCCTTTGTTGTCCTAGAAAAAAATTGGGAAAAACTGAGCTTATCTAACGGACTCGTTCTGACTGAAAAATTAGCCCAGTTGGCAGGAGTTTCCATTGGCGACAACTTTACAATAGATGGAAAAACCTTTAAGGTTGGAGCCATTACCGAACACTACGTAGGCCATTTTGTTTATATGAATCAGGCGACCTATGAAAAAATTTACGGTCAAGCTCCCAAGATGAACACCTATCTGGTCCAACTTAAGGATAAAAGTGAAGGGAATACTGAAAGAGTCGCAGGAGAATTTATGGATCTAGCTGCTGTCAGTGGCCTCGTTCAAAATGCCTCCACCATTCAGCTCTTTGAAAGTTTTGCTAATTCTCTGAATCATACCATGGCGATTTTGGTGCTGGTATCGGTGTTATTAGCCATCGTGATTCTCTATAATTTGACCAATATCAATGTTGCTGAACGGATTAGGGAACTCTCAACCATCAAAGTTCTTGGTTTTCATAACAAAGAAGTGACCCTTTATATCTATCGGGAAACCATCCTATTGTCACTAATTGGAATGATTGTAGGATTGGTATCAGGCTTTTATCTCCATCAATTTCTCATTCAGATGATCGCACCCGGTACCTTCCGTTTTCAACCAAAGGTCGGCTGGGAAGTTTATCTCATTCCAGTTCTAGCTGTCAGTGTCATTTTGACCATCCTAGGAGTTTTTGTCAATCATTATCTCCGAAAGGTGGATATGTTAGAAGCCCTCAAGTCTGTAGAATAATTACTAGAGGACAAAAACAAATAAGAAAGCCCTTTGTGGCTTTTTTATTTTCATAAAAATGGTAAAATAGTAAGAGTAGAAATGGAGTTCTAGATATGAAACGAATTGATCAATTTGAAAATAAGAAAGTATTAGTCCTAGGTTTGGCTAAATCAGGTGAGTCAGCAGCTCGTCTCTTGGACAAGCTAGGAGCCATTGTAACGGTGAATGATGGCAAGCCTTTTGAGGAAAATCCAGCTGCGCAAAGTCTCTTGGAAGAGGGCATCAAGGTTGTCACAGGTGGACATCCTTTGGAATTATTGGATGAAGATTTTGCACTTATGGTAAAAAATCCAGGAATTCCTTATAGCAATCCGATGATTGAAAAAGCTTTAGAAAAAGGCATTCCAGTCTTGACAGAGGTTGAGTTGGCCTACTTGATTTCTGATGCACCGATTGTTGGTATTACTGGTTCAAATGGTAAGACTACGACCACAACCATGATTGGTGAGGTTCTGACTGCAGCTGGGCAAAATGGCCTCTTATCAGGTAACATTGGTTATCCTGCTAGTCAAGTGGCTCAAACTGCGACAGACAAGGATACCCTTGTTATGGAACTTTCCTCTTTCCAACTAATGGGAATTCAGGAATTCCATCCTGAAATTGCTGTTATCACTAACCTGATGCCAACCCATATCGACTATCACGGTTCTTTTGAAGCTTATGTCGCAGCTAAGTGGAATATTCAAAGCAATATGACAGTGGCTGATTACTTAGTATTGAACTTCAACCAGGAATTAGCTAAAGAGCTTTCTACAAAGACAAACGCGACTGTAGTACCATTCTCAACCCTTGAAAAGGTTGACGGTGCTTATCTTGAAGATGGTCTTCTTTACTTCCGTGGTGAAAAAGTCATGGCAGCTGATGAAATCGGAGTTCCTGGTAGCCACAATGTGGAAAATGCTCTTGCAACCATTGCTGTAGCTAAACTTCGTGGTGTGGACAATGAAATCATCAAGGAAACCTTGTCAGCCTTTGGCGGTGTCAAACACCGTCTCCAGTTTGTAGACCAAATCAATGGGGTGAAATTCTACAACGATAGTAAGTCAACCAATATCTTGGCAACTCAAAAAGCCTTGTCTGGATTTGACAATAGTAAGGTTGTCCTGATTGCTGGTGGGTTGGACCGTGGCAATGAGTTTGACGAATTAGTGCCGGATATTAAAGGACTCAAGACAATGGTCATCCTTGGTCAGTCTGCAGAGCGTGTCAAACGTGCAGCGGACAAGGCTGGTGTGGCTTATGTCGACGCGATTGATATTGCTGACGCAACTCGAAAGGCTTATGAAATTGCGGAAGAAGGAGATGTGGTTCTCCTCAGTCCTGCTAATGCTAGCTGGGATATGTATGCCAACTTTGAGGTACGTGGAGATCTTTTCATCGACACTGTTGCGGAGTTAAAGGGATAATATGAAAAAAATAGTATTTACTGGTGGGGGAACGGTTGGACACGTTACCCTCAACCTTTTGTTAATGCCTAAGTTCATCGAAGATGGCTGGGAAGTCCACTATATTGGTGACAAAAACGGGATTGAGCATCATGAAATTCTCAAGTCAGGTTTAGATGTCACCTTCCATTCGATTGCAACAGGGAAACTACGCCGTTATTTCTCATGGCAAAATATGATTGACGTCTTTAAGGTTGCTTTTGGAATCCTTCAATCGCTCTTTATCATGCTTCGAGTTCGTCCGCAAGCCCTCTTTTCTAAGGGTGGATTTGTATCTGTTCCGCCTGTTATTGCAGCGCGAGTATGTAGAGTACCAGTCTTTATCCACGAGTCTGACCTCTCTATGGGCTTGGCCAATAAAATCGCCTATAAGTTTGCGACTAAGATGTACTCTACTTTTGAACAAGCGTCTAGTCTCACTAAGGTAGAGCATGTAGGAGCTGTGACCAAGGTTTCTGGCCCAATCATGGAAGAACCTGAAGAAATGGTGGACATCCGAACTTATTTTGATAGCAAACTACCAACTCTTCTCTTTGTTGGAGGTTCTGCTGGTGCGCGTGTCTTTAACCAATTAGTTACAGACCACAAGGAAGAGTTGACTAGTCGCTACAATATCATCAACCTGACAGGTGATGCTAGTTTAAATGAACTAAGCCAACACCTCTATCGTGTTGACTATGTGACTGACCTCTATCAACCGCTCATGAATCTGGCTGATGTGGTCATTACTCGTGGTGGTGCCAATACCATCTTTGAACTCCTTGCTATGGCTAAATTGCATGTCATTGTGCCACTCGGGCGTGAAGCTAGCCGTGGAGACCAGATTGAAAATGCGGCTTACTTTGTGAAAAAAGGCTATGCTGAGGAGTTGCAAGAGAGTGACTTGACCTTGTCTACTTTAGAAGAAAAAGTAAGCAAGCTTTTGACCCACAAAGAAGACTACCAGAACACGATGAAGAATTCTCATGAATTAAAATCTGTGGCGGATTTTTATGCGCTACTAAAAAAAGATCTATCATAAGGAAAATCGATGTCAAAGGATAAGAAACAAGAGCCAACTCAAGGCAAGGAATTGTCAGAGTGGCAAAAACGAAATCAAGAATATCTTCAAAAAAAGGCTGAAGAAGAGGCCCAACTAGCCAAAGAAAAGGCCCAAGCAGATACCAATAAAAAAGAAGTTGCAAAAGCTCCGGAAGAAGAAACCACTTTATCAGAGTGGCAGAAGCAGAACCGTGAATATCTGCGTAAAAAAGCTGAGGAAGAGACCAAGGAAGAACAAGAGTCAGACTTATCTGAAGATACTGAGGAGGAAGAGGATTTAGATTCTAATCCTGAAGAGCAGAAGGAAAGTGCAGAAGACCAGTCCTCGCTTGAAAATGAGGAGGAAACTACTGAGACAGAACAAGTAGAAGAAGAGGATGAAAAATCTGAAGAAAAATCTGAAGAAACAAAAGTAGAAGAAAAGAGAACTAAGTCTAAGGAAAAAATTGCTAAGCCTTCTATTCCAAGTGTTCATATCTGGCGTGCTGTTACGATTCTAATCCCAAGTTTGCTTGTCTTGTTCTTTTCCATCTATCTTTTGACGCCATACTCAACTTTGAAAAACATAGAGGTTACTGGTACGGTAGAGACCAATGCAGACCAAATCAAAGAGGCTTCAGGGATTCGTGATAGTGACTATACCTTTGGTCTGCTCCTCAATAAAGACAAACATGCTGAGATGATTAAGTCCAATCACTGGATTGAATCTGCTAGCATTCGCTATCAATTCCCGACCAATTTCACCATCCAGGTCAAGGAATACGGGATTGTAGCCTATTATGTTTCTGGAGAGGACCATTATCCGATTCTTTCTAGTGGGACGGTGGAAACCAGTCCAGTTAGTCTAGTCAGTCTTCCAGAAACCTATATGTCCGTACTCTTTAACGATGAGCAGCAAGTCAAAACCTTGATTGAACAACTAGCTGAAGTCAACCCAGAGATTAAGCAGGCGATCAAAACGATTGAATTGGCTCCAACTAGTGTAACCAGTGATCTGCTCAAGATTACCATGTATGATACGGATGAGATTTTGGTTCCTTTATCAGAACTAGGTAAAAAATTGCCTTACTATAGTAAGATAAAACCACAATTGACAGTACCAAGTGGTATTGATATGGAAGTTGGGATCTATAGTTATAGCTTGACGGATAAGGCTTTAGAAGAAGCAAGAATCAAAGCTAAAGAAGAGGAAAAGAAGAAGCAGGAAGAAGAAAAGAAAAAACAAGAAGAGCAGGGGAATCAAACTCAGAGTCAAAATCAAACAACCCAACAATCACAGAGTCGTTAAGATTAAGATGATTCTGTTGACTTGATGATGAGTCATGATTTCTACAAGTTCAATCACTGGTTTTTACTTGACAAGTACCGCTTTAAATAATAGAATAGTAAAAAACCTTTAAAGCAGTCCAGAGAGGCAGCTAAGGTTAGACGGTGAAAGGGTGGATTCTACCCATTTTTCGTGGAACCTTGCTGTAGGCAGGTTCCTTTTTTCATGCTCTCTAGCTCACAAAGGTAAAAGGAGAAAAGTATGCGCGAATCTCGTCCAGTTATTGCTCTTGATTTTCCAAGTTTTGAGGAAGTCAAGAAGTTTTTAGCTCTTTTTCCAGCGGAAGAGAGCCTCTATCTAAAGGTAGGTATGGAGCTCTATTACGCTACAGGTCCGGAGATTATTTCGTATTTGAAAGGTTTGGGACATAGCGTCTTTCTGGATCTCAAACTCCATGATATTCCCAATACGGTCAAGTCAGCCATGAAGGTTTTGTCTAATCTGGGCGTTGACATGACCAACGTTCACGCAGCAGGTGGCGTAGAGATGATGAAGGCTGCGCGTGAAGGTCTTGGAAAAGAAGCCAAATTGATTGCTGTTACCCAGTTGACTTCAACTTCTGAAGAACAAATGAGAGACTTTCAAAATATTCAAACCAGCCTTCAAGAATCGGTTATTCACTATGCCAAGAAAACTGCTGAAGCCGGTTTGGATGGTGTGGTTTGCTCGGCTCAGGAAGTGAAGCTCATCAAAGAAGCTACCAACCAAGACTTTATCTGTCTGACACCAGGTATTCGTCCATCAGGAGCTGCAGTTGGAGACCAAAAACGAGTTATGACACCTGCAGATGCTTATCAGATTGGTAGTGACTATATCGTTGTCGGACGCCCAATCACTCAAGCCACTGATCCAGTAGCAGCTTATCATGCTATCAAGGATGAATGGACACGAGACTGGAAATAAGAATATAGTTTAAAATACAAAGGAGAATCCCATGACACTTGCTAAATATATCGCTAGCCATCTATTGAAAATTCAAGCCGTTTACCTCAAGCCAGAAGAACCTTTTACTTGGGCATCAGGCATTAAGTCACCGATTTATACGGACAACCGTGTGACGCTTGCTTACCCAGAAACGCGTAGTTTGATTGAAAATGGTTTTGTGGAAGCCATCAAGGCAGAATTCCCAGAAGTAGAAGTGATTGCAGGAACAGCGACTGCAGGCATTCCGCATGGTGCCATCATCGCTGACAAGATGAACTTGCCATTTGCCTATATCCGTAGCAAACCAAAAGATCACGGTGCTGGAAATCAAATCGAAGGCCGTGTAGCCCAAGGACAAAAGATGGTCGTTGTGGAAGATTTGATTTCAACGGGTGGTTCGGTTCTCGAAGCAGTGGCAGCTGCCAAACGTGAAGGAGCAGATGTTCTGGGTGTTGTGGCTATCTTCAGCTATCAATTGCCAAAAGCAGACAAGAACTTTGCAGATGCTGGTGTCAAACTAGTAACACTTTCAAACTACAGCGAGCTCATTCACCTAGCCCAAGAAGAAGGCTATATCACACCAGAAGGACTTGACCTCCTAAAACGATTTAAAGAAGACCAAGAAAATTGGCAAAATGTTTAGAGCATAGAAAAATCAGGTAGTCGCTAGGATTACCTGATTTCTTTTTATTCTCGGAAAGTATTAGTCGACTTTTCCACCTTCAACAACAAGGTCATCTGCTTTAGCAGCGTCACTGTAAGTTGGGTGGAGTGTTTTTTCATAGGCTTTGTGGAAGAAGTTTTCCTTACCTAATTTTTCAATTTCTTGGTTGATGTAGTCGAGTAGTTCTTGGTTACCTTTTTGAACTGCTGGTGCAATAGTATCTGGATTACCAAGAGAGGAAATTCCTACTTCATATCCTTTGTTTTCAAGCGCCCAAGCTAGAACTTCAGTATTGTCAGTAGAAAAGGCATCTCCACGTCCATCAAGAAGGGCTTGGTAGGCATCGCTATATTGGTCGTATTTTTGAAGTTTTACTTCTGGGTGATTTTTCTCAAAGTAAGTTTCAGCAGTAGTTCCTTTTGTAACGATTAAGGTTTTGCCTTCAAGTTCTTTAACGTCCTTGATGACTTTATCTTTTGGTGACACAACACCGAGAGAAACTTTCATGTAAGGAAGGGCAAAGTCAACTTGTTTCTTACGTTCGTCAGTAACTGTGAAGTTGGCAAGGGTGATATCAACCTTGTTAGAAATCAAGTATTCAGCACGGTTGGCAGCATCGACAGAAACGTATTTGACCTTTACACCAAGGTCTTGTGCTAATTGGTTACCTAGTTCGATATCATAACCTTGGTAAGAACCGTCGTTGTCAACGTAACCAAATGGTTTTTTATCTCCAAATACCGCGATTCGAAGTTCACCACTTTTCTTAATTTCATCAATAGTACGAGCTTTGGCAGTTGCCTTTGTAGATGAAGCATCAGAGCTTCCACCTGAACTACAAGCTGTGACGAAGATAAGCGCAAATGCTAGAGCAAAAACAGTTAGAATTGGTTTAAGTAGTTTCATAATAATCTCCTTTATTCATTATAGATATGAGCCAAACTGGCTAAAGTCAAAGACGTTTAAAAATTCTTGTGCTCGTTTGGTTTGTGGATTTGTGAAGAAGTCTTGAGCCGTTCCTTCTTCGGCGATTTTTCCTTGGTCGAGGAAGATAATCCGATCGGCAATAGCTTGGGCAAACTGCATTTCATGGGTTACCAGAATCATAGTTCGCCCTTCCTGTGCCAAGTCATTGATGAGTTCTAGAACCTCACGCACCATTTCTGGATCCAGTGAAGCAGTCACCTCGTCAAAGAGGATAATTTCTGGATGCATGAGCAGGGCTCGTACAATTGCAACCCGTTGCTTTTGTCCACCAGATAATTGACGAGCGAAGCTATGTTGTTTATCTAGAAGTCCGACACGTTCCAGTAGTTGTAGAGCTTCTTCAGTAACCTCTTTTTTGTCTCTCCCTTGAGCCTTGATAGGGCCTAGGATGAGGTTTTGAAGGACATCCAAGTGAGGAAAGAGTTCGTAACTTTGAAAGACCATACCTATCTTTTGGCGAACCAGGTGAAAATCTTTTTTATTTTCAACGATGGACTGGCCATCCAGCAGGATATCTCCTCCTTGAATACTTTCTAAACCATTGAGGCAACGAAGTAGCGTACTTTTCCCACAACCAGATGGTCCTAGGATGACGACCACTTCCCCCTTTTTAATATCTAAAGAAAGTCCTTGGAGGATAGGATTGTCTCCGAAGGATTTTTTTAGTTCCTTGATTTCTAAAATAGTTTCAGACATTTAATTCCTCCAATGTTTTTCTAGATGAGTAGATAGTTTGGAAATAGGGAAGCAAACTGCGAAATACAAGACTAGGATGGTTCCATATATCCAAAAGGAAGCGGTTGGGATGGTTAAGCGATTGCTATCGATGATTTGTTGTCCAACCTTGGTAACCTCAACAACTCCAATCAAAACAACCAAGGAAGTTGTTTTAATCATCCGAGTGACAAGGTTGATGGCTTGCGGAAGTAATCTTCTCAAGACTTGTGGGATAATGATATGGTAGTAGAGTTGCACTTTAGTTAAACCAAGCGCTTGTCCGCTCTCAAACTGATGTTTTGGGAGAGAAGTAATAGCTCCACGAACCAAGTCACCCATCTCAGCTGTTCCCCAGAGGGTGAAAACGATAATAGCAGAAGTCTCACCTGAGATATTGATATTAAAGTTTCGAGCTAAGCCAAAGTAAACGATGAAAAGGAGTACTAGCTGCGGCATAATCCGGATAAATTCTAGATATAAGCGTGTCAAAAAGCGAATCACTCTAGAATGAGAGGTCATGATAATTCCCATCACTGTTCCGAAAATCATGGATAAGAGGACAGACAGGATAGAAATCCCAATCGTGACGCCCAATCCCTGTAAGATTCTCAGGAGATTATTTCCCTGAAAGAGTACTTGCATTCCCGAATCCTGCATGACGGAGCCTCCTTTCTATCCAACTAAAGACTAGTGAAATAGGTAGAAGCATGATAAGGTAAGCAACCACCAACATAGCTAACGCAATATCTGTCTCATAGTAGAGTCCTATCAAATCCTTAGCAACATACATAAGGTCTGCAAGGGCAACTGCTGAGAAGACAGAAGTTTCCTTGATCAGGAAAATAACATTGGCACTAAAGGATGGTAGAGCAACCGCTGTCGCTTGTGGCAGAACCACGTAGCGAAAAATCTGAAATGGAGTAAGCCCAATGGCTAAACCAATTTCATGCTGGGTTTGACTGACTGCTTCAAGCCCGCTTCGGAAGGATTCTGCCATGTAGGAACCACCTAAAAAGATGAGCCCGACTGTTGCACAGACTTCTGAAGAAAGAACAATCCCTATTCGAGGTAGACCGAAATAGAGAAAGAAAAGTTGTATCAAAAGGGGTGTATTTCGTGAAAGTTCGATATAGGCTGTTGCCAACTGGGAGAAAACAGGAAGGCGGTAATGCCGGATGACGCTGACGATGAGCCCCAGCAAAAAAGAACCTAGAATTCCCCAAACTGCAATATGCAAGGTCAGAAAGAATGCCTTTTGATAGAGTGGTAGATATTGTTCAACAATGGACCAATCCAAAAGTAGAACCTCCTATCTAGGAAAATGATATAGTTATTGTAGCATTAAAAGAGAGCTTTGGATAATATGTATTTTCTATCACAATGATAGACAAAATCTATTGGAAAGATAAATTTTAAAATTTTTAGGAAATTTAGTTGACAAATGTAGATTTTAATAGTATACTGATAATTGTAATTGACAAATGTAGATTTAGGAGGAATAACCATGCAGATTTCGGATGCAGAATGGCAGGTCATGAAGATTATCTGGATGCAGGGAGAACAGACAAGCACTGATCTTATAAAAGTATTAGAAAAAAGATTCAGTTGGTCCAAATCCACGATCCAGACACTCTTGGCTCGTTTGGTGGAGAAAGAATGTTTGACTCGGGAAAAACAGGGCAAGTCCTTTGTCTATTCGGCCATTTTAACGCTAGATGATAGTAGGGGCTTAATGGTTCAGGATATCAAAGACAAGCTTTGTTCTAAAAGAATAAAGCTCTTGCTAGCTGATTTGATTGAAGAATGTGACTTTACCCTAGCTGACTTGGAAGGTTTGGAAGAAGTGATTGCTAAGAAAAAAGCAAGTGCTGTAACAGAAGTAAGATGTAATTGTATGTAAAGGAGACGCTATGTTAAATCTATTTGTATCTATTGTTGTTTTAGGAATGATTGCTTTTATCCTCTTTTGGTTTTTCAAAAAACCGCAAGAAGATGGAAAGAGAGCCCAACAAAAGAATGGCTATCAGGAAATTCGAGTGGAAGTCATGGGGGGCTACACTCCAGGAACCATTATCCTCAAAAAATCGCAACCAGCTCGCATTATTTTTGATCGAAAAGATCCTTCACCTTGCTTGGATCAAATCGTATTTCCAGACTTTGGTGTGCATGCAGACCTACCTATGGGAGACCAATATGTGGTTGAAATCACTCCTGAAGAAGCGGGAGAATATAGTTTCTCTTGTGGCATGAATATGATGCACGGTAAGATGATTGTAGAATAGGAGAATATTATGACTGAAATTGTAAAAGCAAGCCTTGAAAATGGTGTGCAAAAAATTCGTATCACGGCAGACAAAGGCTACCATCCAGCCCACATTCAACTGCAAAAAGGGATTCCTGCTGAGATTACCTTTCACCGTGTGACACCATCAAACTGCTATAAGGAAATTCTCTTCGAAGAAGAAGGGATTCTAGAACCAATCGCTCAAGATGAGGAAAAAGTCATTCGTTTTACTCCTCAAGACTTGGGTGAGCATGAATTTTCATGTGGTATGAAGATGCAAAAGGGAACTTACACTGTTGTTGAAAAAACCAAAAAGTCTCTCAGTCTTTTACAACGTTTTTGGATTACTAGTATCTTTACTGTGCCTCTTGTGATTCTCATGATTGGGATGTCTACAGGAGGAATTAGTCACCAAGTCATGCGTTGGGGCACCTTTTTAGCCACAACCCCCATTATGCTGGTAGCTGGAGTTCCATATATCAGAAGCGCCTGGGCTAGTTTTAAAAAGCACAATTCCAACATGGATACCTTGGTTGCTCTGGGAACCCTAGTGGCCTATTTCTATAGTTTAGTTGCCCTCTTCACTGGTCTGCCCGTTTACTTTGAAAGTGCTGCATTTATCCTCTTCTTCATTCTTTTGGGAGCAGTTTTTGAGGAAAAAATGCGAAAAAATACTTCGCAGGCAGTCGAAAAATTATTAGACCTACAAGCAAAAACAGCTGAAGTTTTACGCGATGATGCTTATGTTCAAATCCCGTTAGAACAAGTCAAAGTTGGGGATCTCATTCGCGTTCGACCAGGTGAAAAAATTGCCGTTGATGGGACTGTAATAGAAGGAGAAACTAGTATTGATGAATCAATGGTAACTGGGGAAAGTATTCCAGTCGATAAATCAGTTGGAGATGCTGTCATTGGTTCAACCATCAATAATAGTGGTACAATCATTTTTAGAGCTGAAAAAGTAGGTTCTGAAACCATGTTGGCTCAGATTGTAGACTTTGTGAAGAAAGCTCAAACCAGTCGTGCTCCTATTCAAGATTTGACAGACAAGATTTCTGGAATTTTCGTACCAGCAGTTGTCATTTTAGGACTCCTTACTTTTTGGATCTGGTTTGTTTTTCTTGGTGAAAGTTTTGTAACGTCGCTTCTCTATGGTGTTGCAGTCTTGATTATTGCCTGCCCTTGTGCTCTTGGACTTGCGACACCAACAGCACTCATGGTTGGAACAGGACGAAGTGCCAAGATGGGGATTCTTCTCAAAAATGGTACAGTTCTACAAGAAATCCAAAAAGTTCAAACGGTTGTTTTTGATAAGACAGGAACCTTGACCGAAGGGAAGCCAGTAGTGACAGATGTTATCGGAGATGAAGGAGAAGTGCTAAGTTTGGCTGCTTCACTGGAAGATGTATCTCAACACCCGCTAGCTCAAGCTATTGTTAATCGTGCAACTGAATTAGGAATCAGTCTTTATCCCGTGGAAAACTTCCAAGCCTTGCATGGAAAAGGTGTGACTGGGATTATTAATGGTAAGCAAGTCTTGCTGGGGAATGCCAAGCTCTTAGCTGACCTTGCTATTCCACATGATTATCAAGAACGATTTGATTTGCTTGAGAAAGAAGCAAAAACAGTTGTCTTCCTATCCGTGGATGGTCAGTTAAAAGGCTTAATTGCCTTGCAGGATGTCCCTAAGGAAAATGCCAAAGAAGCTATTGCCAAATTGAAAAAACGTGGTCTTAAAACGGTCATGCTTACCGGAGATAATGCTGGAGTAGCGCATGCGATTGCAGAGCAAATTGGAATCGAAGAAGTGATCGCAAATGTCTTGCCAGAGGAAAAGGCACATGAAATTCACAAGCTTCAAAAGAATGGCAAATTGGCCTTTGTTGGAGATGGTATCAATGATGCGCCAGCCCTCAGTGTAGCTGATGTCGGAATTGCCATGGGTTCTGGAACAGATATTGCCATCGAATCAGCAGATCTTGTCCTCACAACCAACAATTTACTAGGATTGGCACGTGCTTTTGATATGAGTAAGAAGACCTTTAATCGTATTCTACTCAATCTTTTCTGGGCTTCTATCTATAACCTCATTGGTATTCCGATTGCAGCAGGAGTCTTTTCAAGTCTTGGTTTGGTGCTCAATCCAGAACTTGCAGGATTGGCCATGGCCTTTAGTTCAGTCTCTGTTTTAATCAGTTCTCTCATGCTTAATTTTACTAAAGTCGATTAAAAAGGCGGTTTTAACCGCTTTTTTGCTATTCTAAAACAGATTTTCAAAACGTTTTCAATCTGTACTGTAATAGAGAATGAAGTTTTCTGAGCACATTCTTATGAAACTATAAGTAAATGTGATAAATTAGGAGTGTAAATTTACTGAATCGTTTTCAAAAAACATATAAAAGCGCTTTTATTATTCATCAAATTAACTTTTAAGGAGAGTTATCATTATGACTCAAGGGAAAATTACTGCATCTGCAGCAATGCTTAACGTATTGAAAACATGGGGCGTAGACACTATCTACGGTATCCCATCAGGAACACTTAGCTCACTTATGGACGCTTTGGCTGAAGACAAAGATATCCGTTTCTTGCAAGTTCGCCACGAAGAAACAGGTGCTCTTGCAGCGGTTATGCAGGCTAAATTTGGCGGATCTATTGGTGTTGCAGTTGGTTCAGGTGGTCCAGGTGCGACTCACTTGATCAACGGTGTTTACGATGCAGCTATGGATAACACTCCATTCCTTGCTATCCTTGGATCACGTCCAGTTAACGAATTAAACATGGATGCCTTCCAAGAATTAAACCAAAACCCAATGTACAACGGTATCGCTGTTTACAACAAACGTGTAGCTTACGCAGAGCAATTACCAAAAGTAATCGACGAAGCTTGCCGTGCTGCCGTTTCTAAAAAAGGTCCAGCCGTTGTTGAAATTCCAGTAAACTTTGGTTTCCAAGAAATCGACGAAAACTCATATTACGGTTCAGGTTCATACGAACGTTCATTCATCGCTCCTGCTTTGAACGAAGTTGAAATCGACAAAGCTGTTGAAATCTTGAACAATGCTGAACGTCCAGTTATCTATGCTGGTTACGGTGGTGTTAAAGCAGGTGAAGTGATTACTGAATTGTCACGTAAAATTAAAGCACCAATCATCACAACTGGTAAAAACTTTGAAGCTTTCGAATGGAACTATGAAGGTTTGACAGGTTCTGCTTACCGTGTTGGTTGGAAACCAGCTAACGAAGTGGTCTTTGAAGCAGACACAGTTCTTTTCCTTGGTTCAAACTTCCCATTTGCTGAAGTTTACGAAGCATTCAAGAATACTGAAAAATTCATCCAAGTCGATATCGACCCTTACAAACTTGGTAAACGTCATGCTCTAGACGCTTCAATCCTTGGTGATGCAGGTCAAGCAGCGAAAGCAATCCTTGACAAAGTGAATCCAGTTGAGTCTACTCCATGGTGGCGTGCAAACGTGAAGAACAACCAAAACTGGCGCGGTTACATGAATAAACTCGAAGGTAAAACTGAGGGTGAATTGCAATTGTATCAAGTTTACAATGCAATCAACAAACATGCTGATCAAGACGCTATCTATTCAATCGACGTAGGTGACACTACTCAAACATCTACTCGTCACCTTCACATGACACCTAAGAACATGTGGCGTACATCTCCACTCTTCGCGACAATGGGTATTGCCCTTCCTGGTGGTATCGCTGCTAAGAAAGACAATCCAGATCGCCAAGTATGGAACATCATGGGTGATGGAGCCTTCAACATGTGCTACCCAGACGTTATCACAAACGTTCAATACGACCTTCCAGTTATCAACGTTGTCTTCTCAAATGGTAAATATGCCTTCATCAAGGACAAATACGAAGACACAAACAAACACTTGTTTGGTTGTGACTTCCCTAATGCTGACTATGCGAAAATCGCTGAAGCTCAAGGAGCTATTGGATTTACAGTTGACCGTATCGAAGACATCGACGCAGTTGTAGCAGAAGCTGTTAAATTGAACAAAGAAGGTAAAACTGTTGTCATCGATGCTCATATCACTCCACATCGTCCACTTCCAGTAGAAGTACTTGAGTTGGATCCAAAACAACACTCAGAAGAAGCGATCAAAGCCTTCAAGGAAAAATACGAAGCAGAAGAACTCGTACCATTCCGCCTCTTCTTGGAAGAAGAAGGGTTGCAATCACGCGCAATCAAATAATTCTGCTCGTCGAAAATCAAAAGTAAATATTGTAGATTTTATGCTTTGATTTTCTTAGAGAGTAACTTAAAAGATCGGAGAAATCCGGTCTTTTTATGGAGGATAGTAATGAATCTAAATCAATTAGATATTATCGTTTCAAATGTTCCCCAAGTCTGTGCTGACTTAGAGCATATTTTGGATAAGAAGGCAGACTATGTTGATGATGGTTTTGCTCAGTTCACGATTGGTAACCACTGCCTCATGTTATCACAAAACCATTTGATACCTTTGGAAAATTTTCGGTCAGGAATCATTCTACACATTGAAGTTGAAGATTTGGAACAGAATCAAAAACGTGTGAAAGAATTAGGAATTGAGATTTTACATGGGCCAGTTGTAACTGATTGGGGAACCGAATCCCTGCTAGTAAGTGGCCCTGCTGGTCTAGTGATTGATTTTTATCGTATGAAATAGGACGCTTAGTCATTTGAAGTTAACCATAATGATTCTTAAAAAAGAATGTGCGAATATGAACTATTGAAAGATCGGAGCAATCCGGTCTTTTTCTTTCATTTCTGTTAAAATAAATTCATTAGGATATTTTAAGGAGAAAAATGATGCCAACTACTTTCTTTCTATTATTTGGCTTAATGAGTTTAGGCTTTGCTGCTTTTACCTATTTTATGTTTGATTTTTTTATCTTGAGTAATTATAGAAATGCCAAGAGATGTACGGAAAAAACCGAAGGAGTTATTATTAGATACTCTTATGCTCTTTATAATGGGATTAGTCTCCCAGTTGTTGAATACATTGTTGATGGAAACCAATACAAGGTCGTAGGGCCTAAATTTCTATCTGCTATTTCAAATACAATCAGTACTCCCTTGGGTTCGATCGTATCTGATGTAAAAATGGATAATCTCGAAGATGGTGAGATTCCACAAGTTTTAAGATACAAAGTTAAGGGGAATAGTTTTTTGTCTTTTACAAAATCTCCTCTTAAGGAACGCTTTCCAATTGGTGGAAAAGTTGCTGTTTATTATGATCCTAAAAAACCAAAACATTCCTATGTAGAAAGACCACTAAGACCTGGGCGATATGCATGGTTGGCAAAATATTTTATCTATCTTAATGTTTTTATTATGGTTGCTCTAGCTTTCTTTATCATGTTCATTCTTCCAAATCTTATGAAATAAAGCAGTTTTGTATACATACTTCAACTACCCTATTTGGCTTCTATGTTCATCGTAGAAGCTTTTTTATAAGATAAAGAAAATACTTTTCTTAAAAAAATTTTGGGGGATATTTCAGAATTTTTTAAATGTTTGATAGTATAATAGAACTATCAAATCAAGCGAGGTAAAGTGATGACAGATAAATTGCAATTTCCAGAAGGGTTCCTATGGGGTGGTGCAACCGCAGCTAATCAATGTGAGGGTGCTTATAATTTAGACGGTCGTGGGTTGGCGAATGTTGATGTTGTTCCAATCGGAAAGGACCGTGAAGCCATAATCACAGGTCAGAAAAAGATGTTCTCGTTTGAGGAGGGCTATTTTTACCCAGCAAAAGAAGCCATTGATATGTACCATCATTACAAGGAAGATATTGCGCTTTTTGCAGAAATGGGCTTTAAAACATATCGGCTTTCCATTGCTTGGACTCGGATTTTTCCTAAGGGCGACGAAAGCGTGCCAAATGAAGCTGGTTTAGCTTTTTATGAGGATTTGTTTAAGGAATGTCACAAGTATGGAATCCAACCTCTGGTGACTATCACGCATTTTGACTGCCCCATGCACTTAATTACTGAGTATGGTGGTTGGCGCAATCGTCGTATGTTGGACTTCTATGAGAATCTCTGTCGTACACTCTTTACTCGTTACAAGGGTTTGGTCAAATACTGGCTAACATTTAATGAAATTAATATGATTCTTCATGCACCCTTTATGGGAGCTGGTCTCTGTTTCGAAGAAGGTGAAAATCAAGAACGAGTCAAATACCAAGCAGCTCACCATGAGTTGGTAGCTTCAGCTCTGGCGACTAAGCTTGCCCACGAAATTGACCCAGAAAACAAGGTTGGATGTATGTTGGCAGCAGGGCAATACTATCCCAATACAGCTCATCCGAGAGACTACTGGACAGCCATGGAGGAAGACCGTAAGAGTTACTTCTTCATTGATGTCCAAGCGCGTGGGGAATACCCGAATTACGCCAAGAAGCAGTGGGAACGTGAGGGAATTGAGATTGAAATGACAGCAGAGGATTTGGTCTTGTTGAAGAATCACACTGTTGACTTTGTTTCCTTCTCTTACTATGCAAGTCGAGTGGCCTCAGGTGATCCAGAAGTTAAAGAATTAACAGCTGGAAATGTTTTTGCCTCTCTCAAAAATCCTTATCTTGAATCTTCAGAATGGGGATGGCAGATTGACCCACTTGGGCTTCGAATCACCCTCAATGCCATCTGGGATCGTTACCAAAAGCCCATGTTCATCGTAGAGAATGGCCTCGGTGCTATTGATACACCGGATGAGAATGGTTATGTAGCAGATGACTATAGGATTGCTTATCTAGAGGCCCACATCAAGGCTATGCGAGATGCCATATGCCAAGATGGAGTAGACTTGCTTGGTTATACAACTTGGGGTTGTATCGATCTAGTTTCAGCTGGAACAGGCGAAATGAACAAACGCTATGGTTTTATCTATGTGGATCGTGATAATGAAGGTCATGGAAGTCTCAAACGTAGCAAGAAGAAGTCCTTCTACTGGTACAAGGATGTCATTGCCAGTAATGGTGCAAGCATTGAGTAGAACACATTTATTCACTATTTTTACAAAATCTTCTCCCTACTTTATAAGATATGAAAAAGAGTTCAACTAGAACTCTTTTTTTGCTATAATGAAGGGAGAAAAATCAGACAGGAGATCAACATGTCAGAACCGTTATTTTTAAATTCTGTAATGCAAGAAAAAATCTGGGGTGGGACTAAACTACGTGATGAGTTTGGCTACGACATTCCAAATGAAAAGATTGGTGAGTATTGGGCCATCTCAGCTCATCCAAATGGAGTGTCTAAGGTAGCTAATGGCTGCAATCAAGGAACAGACCTCGCTACTTTGTATGCAGAACACCGTGAGTTGTTTGGCAACCGTCCAGAACCTGTATTTCCGCTCTTGACCAAAATCCTTGATGCCAATGACTGGCTCAGTGTTCAAGTTCACCCAGATGATGCTTATGGCCTAGAGCATGAGGGCGAACTCGGAAAAACAGAATGTTGGTACATTATTGCTGCAGATGAGGGTTCAGAAATTATTTACGGCCACAATGCCAAATCAAAAGAAGAACTCCGTCAGCAAATCGAAGATAAAAACTGGGATGCCTTGTTAACAAAAGTTCCTGTAAAAGCTGGGGATTTCTTCTATGTTCCAAGTGGAACCATGCATGCTATCGGAGCAGGTATCTTGATCCTTGAAACGCAACAGTCTAGTGATACAACCTACCGTGTCTATGACTTTGACCGCAAGGATGATAATGGTAACTTGCGCGAGCTTCATCTTGAAAAATCCATCGATGTTCTAAATATTGGTGAGCCTGCTAACAGCCGTCCTGTAACCGTTAAAGCAGACGATTTGCGTTCAACTCTCCTTGTATCCAATGAATTCTTCGCAGTTTACAAGTGGGAAATCACTGGAAAAGTTGACTTTGAAAAAACAGCTGACTATAGCTTGTTGAGTGTCTTAGCTGGTCAAGGGAAACTAACTGTAGACAGTAAGGAATATCCAATTCAAAAAGGTAGCCACTTTATCCTTCCAAGCGATGTTGAATCTTGGACACTTCAAGGACAAGATTTGGAATTGATTGTTAGTCATCCGTAAAAAGAAAGGACCTGAGTTCATTACTCAAGTCCTTTTTTATAGTTACATAAACTGGGCGATAAAGACCACGATGATAATAATTGGGATGATAAAACGAAGGAGGAAGAGCCAGACTTGGAAAAGTCCTTGTTTCCACGGTGTTTCATCAAGATGGAGTTCCTCCATAGCCAATGCTTTTTTGAAAATATATCCTGTAAAGAGGGACAAGCAGAGGGCACCAAATGGCATGAGAAGATTAGAAACCAAGAAGTCCATGGCATCAAAGAAGGTCTTCCCAAAGATTTGAACGTCTGCCATGACACCGTAGGATAGGGCCGAAGGGATACCAAAGATAAAGGTCAAGATACCTAAAATAAGACTCCACTTAGCACGTTTACGATTGTCCTGATTGGTGATGTTGCCTACATTGATTTCCAGCATCACGACAGAAGAAGTGACTGTCGCAAAGAGGAAAAGCAGGAGGAAGAGGATGTAGAAAATACTTCCAAGAGGCATCTTGTCAAAGAGTTGGGGCAAGACGATAAAGAGGAGACTCGGACCACCTTCAGACTGGATATTAAATGCTGACATAGCTGGGAAAATAGCTAGTCCTGCCATGATCGATACAGAAATGTTCATGGCAACGATAGACACACCTGATTGGACCAGATTGGTTTTCTTATCTAGGTAAGAAGCATAGGTCAACATGGCCGTAACCCCGAGGGACAAAGCAAAGAATGACTGTCCTAGAGCATAGAGGAGTCCGGCGCTTGTCAGTTTTGAAAAGTCAGGTTTGAGGAAGTATACGACACCTTCCATAGCATTTGGCAAGCTGAGAGAACGCCCGATAATAATGACAAAGATGATAAAGAGCAGGGGCATCATGACCTTAGATGCTCTTTCAATCCCTTTTTGAACTCCCTTAGATACAATAAAGATGTTGAGGAAGATAAAAAGAGCTTGAGACCCAAGGGCAATCCAAGGATTTGAAATGATGTTTGTAAAGAGTTGGGCATAATCACTGCTAATCCCAACTTGGAAGGCTTTAACAATAGCGATACCTAGATACACTAAAACCCATCCCCCAATAACACTGTAAAAGGATAAGAGGATGAAAAGTGCAAAGGCACCGATCCAACCGATAAAATTGTAGTTCTTGTTATCACCCAATTTTCCAAAGGTTTTGATTGCTGACACGCCAGCGCACCGACCGAGGGCAAATTCAGCCAAGAGAAGTGGAAATCCAATCAATAGTGTCGAGATGAGAAAGACCAGTAAGAAACCTCCCCCACCATTGGCAGCGGTCATATAAGGGAACTTCCAAACAGCTCCAAGACCAATAGCAGAACCAGCAGATGCAAGGATAAAGCCCAGTTTTGAGCCCCATTGCGATTTTTCAGACATTGTTAAACTCCAATCTAGTTTTATAAATAAGAAAAGGCTACTTGAGTTGTCAAATAGCCTTCTCTCAATGGCTCTTTATGAGCTTTTTATTTGATTGATAGACTTGATTATCCTATCATGATTTTTCAAGTCTGTCAAGAAAGCGATTTTCATGTTTTTATAAAAAAATGATAAAATACTTGACTCTCCTCAAAGGGGAGGGTATATACTATTTATGTGAGGAGGAAATCATGTACCATATCAAAGAAGCTGCGCAACTTTCAGGTGTCTCCGTCAAGACCCTCTACCATTATGACAAGATTGGACTTTTGGTTCCATTAAAGTCAGAAAACGGCTATCGAACCTACAGTCAAGAGGATTTAGAACGACTACAGATTATCCTCTTTTACAAGTATCTAGGTTTTTCTTTAGAAAAAATAGCAGAGCTATTGAAGGAAGAAAAGACGGACTTGTTACCACATTTGACGAGACAGTTGGATTACCTGACTCGAGAAAGACAACATCTGGATACCTTGATTTCAACCTTACAAAAAACCATTCAAGAACAAAAAGGAGAAATAAAAATGACCATTCAAGAAAAATTCACTGGATTTAGCTATCAAGACAATCAAAAATACCACCAAGAGGCGGTAGAAAAATATGGCCAGGAAGTCATGGACCAGGCTCTCGAGCGTCAAAAAGGACGAGAGGATGAAGCTACAACAGCCTTTAATCAAGTCTTTCAAGCCTTGGCACAAAATCTACAATCTGGTCTGCCGATAACAGCATCTGAAAACCAAGAGGAAGCAGCCAAGCTCTTGCAAGCTATTCGTACTTATGGATTTGACTGTTCTATGGAAGTCTTCGGTCATATCGGAAAAGGCTATGTCTATAATCCAGAGTTTAAGGAAAACATTGACAAATTTGGATCTGGAACAGCTCAGTACACATCAGATGTTATTGCCCACTATGTTCGAGCTCAGACAAAATAAAAATCGGCGGAGTGACCTCTGCCGATTTACTGTTATTTGAGTTGGTAAGCCCAGTCTTCTCCATCCTTGTAGTAAAAGAATTCACTGAGGTCCTCTTCGAGAAAAACACGCAACATATCATGCATATCTTCAGTAGCTAATTTTAGATGAGATAGATTTTCAAAATCCTCCCACCAGACTTTTCCTTCGTCTGAAGATTGGAGCTCACCAGTAAAGTGTTCTGTTTTGTAAAAGAGGACAACATAGCGATAATCTGCATCATCATACCAGTCTTTGATACCACAGAGTTGGGGTTTAGAAATGGTCAGACCAGTTTCTTCTTTCACTTCGCGAATGACAGCATCGACAAAGGATTCGCCACGTTCAACATGGCCACCAGGAAAAGTAATGCCAGGCCAGTTAGGACTAACTCGGTCTTGAACTAGGACCTTGTCCCCATTTTTAATCAAGCACATGTTGACAAATTCGACTGATTCTCTTCTGCTCATATTATTTTTCCTATTTTGTTAGTAATTTTTCTACCACGTTTAACTTTCGCATGGTCAGATCAACGCCGAACAGCTTTTCAAGATAGTTGGTATTGAGCTTTTTTCGTTTTGCAGTTCTTGGGAGATAGAGGTAAAGACAATGGTTGCCGATACAAATTTCTTCTTCACCATAGTCACTATCCAATTTTTCTAATGGTAGACTTTGGATATCATTTTGAAAAAGGATCACATGTATTCGGTCAAAAAGATAGTGTTTTCCAAATGGGTTTTCTTGGACAATTTTTGCAAAATCATTTTTGTTCTTGATTACCATTTTTAAATCAGCACCAATTTTTTCCTTTATTAGAGTGTGAACCTGTTCTCGTATTTCTTCCAGAGATAAGTCACTTTCAAGAATGATATTCCCGCTTTGAATATAGGTTCGAACGTGTTGAAAATCAGCCTCTATCAAGATATCTACTAGATAAGACATTTTAGGGATAGCATTTTTTCCATTAGGAGTAACTCCCCTTAGTAAGATAATATGTTCCAAAGTAGTTCCTTTCTTATCTAACATCCTTAGATACTAAATCATTTATAGATTAAGTTTGAGCCTGCCACCCAGCCAGTACAGAGGGCAGAAGTGATGTTAAAGCCACCTGTGTGGGCGTTGATATCTAGGACCTCTCCTGCAAAGTGAAGGCCAGGAACCAGTTTGCTTTCCAGCGTTTTAGGATTGATTTCCTTGAGACTAACACCTCCTTTGGTAACAAAGGATTTAGCCAAGGACATTTTTCCTGTCACAGGGATTTTGAGTGCCTTGATAGACTGGACAAGTTGATCGCGTTCTCTTTCAGTTAGTTGTTTGACTTTTTCAGGATAACCTTGGACAAAAAATTCTGCCAAGCGTTCAGGGAGTATAGCTTTTAAGGCATTTTTCAAGGATTTTTCACGGTTCTCTTCTAAAAAGTCAACTAAGTCACTTTCTGAAAGTTGTGGCAAGACATCTAGAGAGAGAATTTCCCCACCCTTGACAAAGCTAGACATGCGTAGCGCAGCAGGTCCTGACAAACCAAAGTGGGTAAAGAGCAGGTCATGAGTGATGACATGCTTGCCATAGCTTAGGGTTACATCGTCTAGGGAAATCCCCTGCAAGGCCTTATGCGGGAAATCAGTCAACAATGGACTTTCAGCAGCCTCAAGCTCGGTAATGGTGTGTTTGAAATGGCGAGCAATCTCATGACCAAAACCAGTAGAGCCAGTAGAAGGATAGGATTTTCCACCTGTTGTAACAATGAGTTTATCACAAGTGAAGGTTTGATCTGTAGACTTAAGGACAAACTGGTCGTCAATCTTTTTAACCGAAACAATCTCTGTTTGAGTGGCAACTTGCCCACCAAGTTCAATAATTTTCTTTTCCAAAGCTTCAATTATGGTCCGAGATTTGTCACTGGCTGGAAAGACGCGGCCATGGTCTTCGACCTTGAGTTTTACGCCATTTTCAGTAAAAAAGTTGATGATATCATGGTTATCAAACTGGGAAAAGACACTGTATAGAAAGCGGCCATTTCCAGGGATGCCAGCCAATAGGTCGTCTAGAGTTCCATTATTGGTCACGTTGCAGCGCCCACCACCAGTACCAGCTAATTTTTTTCCAAGTTTTCGATTTTTTTCGATGAGAAGTGTTTTCTGCCCATAAAAGCTACTTGAAATCGTAGCCATCATACCAGCTGGGCCTCCCCCGATTACAATAGTGTCAAAATATTTCATAAAAGTATTGTACCATAAAAAAGACGGAGGGACAGAAATCGGTAGATCAAGTTTTGCATGATAGTACCTAGTCCCGTGAATCTTTATCAAACCGGTGGCTTCTTCAAACTTATGTATTGACAAGATGAAATTGTCAGTACAAAAGTCTACTCAGCTACAGTAGAAAAGATAATTGCTGATAAAAATTGAGGTCGGGACATTGAATCCCGACCTCTGTCTTATATAAATTAGTCAATTTCATATCCCATGAGGAGTCCACCTTCTTCAGCATAAAAACTGCAGAGGCCAGAAGTTGGGAGAACCTTAATATCAGCTTGTGGGAATTTTTCACGCAAGAGTTCTGAGAGCTGTTGGCAGAATTTATCATTACTGCGGTGAGCCATGACGATACGTCCACCAGCATAGCCAGCTTTGATCAACTCTTCATAGGCAGCTTGAAGAGATTTTTTAGCACCACGAGCCTTTTGGAGGAGTTCCAAGGTGCCAGTTTCACTTGCTTCCCCAACCATACGAATATTGAGGAGCCCAACAACTGTACCAATCAGTTTACTCAAGCGACCATTCTTAACCAGATTATCAACCTTAGCGAGAACAAACAATAACTTAGTTTTTTCTTGGTAAGCAGTAATAGCATTAACCACTTCTTCAAAAGAAAGCCCTTGGTCAATCAAATCATTGATTTTTTTAACGATTAAGTCAACTTCCCCACCAGCAGATAAGCTGTCGATAACATGAATCTGAGTATCAGGATGTTCTTCAAGATAGAGATTCTTAGCTAATTGAGCACTGTTTTGGCTACCAGAAAGAGTTCCGGTAATGGTCACTACAAAAATATGTTTGGCACCTTCGAATGCTCGCAAGTAATCATCAGGGCTAGGACAAGCTGATTTTGAAGCTTCAGAAGTTGCATACATGGTTTCCATCATTTGATCGATATCAAGATTAGCATCGTCAATAAAGATCTGATCTGCTACTTGAATGGTTAAGGGAACACTGATAAATTCGGTATCAATTGCTGGATTTGCCAGTTGACGATAATCACAACCAGAGTCAGCTACAATCTTCCAAGTCATAGAAATTCTCCATCTTTATCACTTATACATTGACAAAGGTTCTGTCTTTTTTTACAATTATATCATGAAAAATCTTAAAACAAAAGTCTCATTGCTCTGTTGTCACAAGTAGAAAGGAAGTGTTATGGCTGAACGAAGAATTTCTGAAAATTCCCTAGAAAATCTCAGAAAATCAAATCAAGAATCCAATTTACTGACCAGAGAAGCTATCGAAACGGCTCTCTTGCAACTTTTGGAGAAAAAGGACTTGGCAAAGATTAGCATTTCTGAGTTAGTCAAGCGTGCTGGCGTTTCTCGTGCAGCCTTTTATCGAAACTATGACTCCAAAGAAGAGATTTTAGAAAGCGTCTTTAAACGCAGTGTCCATAATATCATGGAGCAACTGAGTCATTACGATGTCAAAACGGATCTTTATCTGGTTTGGGTTCACCTCTTTAGAGAAGCCAAGAAAGAAGCCAAGGTTATTCAGCTTGCCTTGGACTACCACTTGGAAAAAATCTTTGTGCAAGCCATGCAAGATTTTTTAGAAAAATACTATGGAAAATCAAAAGGAGTTAGCTCTTACCTGCATTCTTTTTGGAGTTCTGCCATCGTATCAGTTTTGCTTAAATGGATTAAGGATGGAATGAAGGTTCCTGCTGAAAAAATCGCAGATTTACGCCTGCCATTTTTCAAAAAATAGATCAGGAGGAGAGAAGTTATGACAGAAAAAAGACTGGCTTGGGATGAGTATTTTGCTGCTCAAGCCCTATTGATTGCCAATCGTTCAACCTGTAAACGCGCTAAGGTAGGAGCTGTTTTAGTCAAGGATAATAAGGTTATTTCAACAGGCTATAATGGCTCTGTATCTGGAACAGAACATTGTATTGACCATGACTGTTTGGTGATTGAAGGTCACTGTGTCCGTACCCTTCATGCAGAGGTGAATGCTATTTTACAAGGAGCCGAACGTGGCGTTCCAAAAGGATTTACAGCTTACGTTACTCATTTTCCTTGTCTCAACTGCACCAAGCAATTGCTTCAGGTAGGATGTGAGCGTGTCGTTTATATTAACCAGTACCGTATGGACGACTACGCCCAGTATCTCTATCGTGAAAAAGGGACCGAGTTGACCCATTTACCACTTGAGACAGTACAAGCAGCTCTTCAAGAAGCAGATTTGATTTAGAAATTATAAAAAAATAGATGGTTTAGAAGGATTTTTAAACCATTTTTTGATATAATAAGAAGAATAAATTGAAAGAAGGAATTCAGAAAATGGGAAAACTTGAAGTCATTAATCATCCGCTCATTCAACACAAATTGTCAATCTTGCGTCGCACAGACACTTCTACAAAAGCTTTTCGTGAGTTAGTAGATGAAATTGCTATGTTGATGGGATATGAAGTGCTTCGTGATCTTCCGCTTGAAGACGTTGAAATCGAAACACCTATCACAAAAACAGTCCAAAAACAATTGGCTGGTAAAAAATTGGCAATTGTTCCAATCTTGCGTGCGGGTATCGGGATGGTCGATGGGCTGTTGAGCTTGGTTCCAGCAGCCAAAGTTGGACATATTGGTATGTACCGTGACGAAGAAACTCTTCAACCAGTAGAATACTTGGTTAAATTACCTGAAGATATCGACCAACGTCAAATTTTTGTGGTTGACCCTATGCTTGCAACAGGTGGTTCTGCAATCTTGGCTGTTGATTCCCTCAAAAAACGTGGAGCATCAAACATCAAATTTGTCTGCCTTGTATCTGCTCCAGAAGGTGTAAAAGCTCTTCAAGAAGCTCACCCAGATGTAGAAATCTTTACAGCAGCTTTGGATGAACGCTTGAACGAACATGGCTATATCGTTCCAGGTCTTGGTGACGCTGGAGACCGTTTGTTCGGAACTAAGTAAAATTCTAAGCTTACCCTAAAACTGTTCATTAGTTTTAGTCTAGAAAGGAGGTTGAATTTTTGTGTCTGTTTTTAGGATAGAGCAAAAATTTGACCTTTTTTGACCAAAAAGATATAATAGTCCTGTATCAAGTCGCTTGACTAGGAAATTTAGAAATCAGAAGGAGAAATGAATGATTCCTGTAGTTATTGAACAAACAAGTCGTGGAGAACGTTCATACGACATTTACTCACGTCTTTTAAAAGATCGTATCATTATGTTGACTGGACCAGTCGAAGATAATATGGCAAACTCAGTTATCGCCCAATTGCTTTTCTTGGATGCCCAAGATAGTACAAAAGATATCTACCTTTATGTGAATACTCCAGGTGGTTCTGTATCAGCTGGTTTAGCAATCGTTGATACTATGAACTTTATCAAGGCAGATGTCCAAACCATTGTTATGGGGATGGCTGCTTCAATGGGAACAATCATCGCTTCAAGTGGAGCAAAGGGCAAACGTTTCATGCTTCCAAATGCCGAATACATGATTCACCAACCGATGGGTGGTACAGGCGGTGGTACACAGCAAACAGATATGGCGATTGCTGCTGAACACTTGCTTAAAACTCGTAAGACTTTGGAGCAAATTCTTGCAGATAATTCTGGTAAATCAGTTGAGCAAATCCATGCAGATGCTGAACGTGATTACTGGATGAGCGCTCAAGAAACTCTTGACTACGGTTTTATTGACGAAATTATGGCTAATAATTCTTTGAATTAAACTACTAAAGCAAGCTCGACTGAGCTTGCTTTTTTTGATATAATAGTAAGAAGATTGTTAGAAGGAAGTTGTAATATGTTTCAAAAAGAGAATCGGTCTGGTCTGATTATCTACCTATACTATAATCGTGATGCAAAAAAAATCGATAATTATGGTGATATTTGTTACCACTCAAAAAAACACCGTTATCTGCAACTTTATGTCCCAACAGAAGAAGTGGAAGAACTGGTTAGCCGTTTAGGAAAAGAGAAATTTGTCAAAAAAGTGAGACGATGTCATATCCAAGAATTGGAAACTCCCTTTGTTGGTAGTCTCTACAGAAATAACGAAAACGTTATCATGTAAAAATTCAGATAAATGTGTTGACAATTTTCTGATAATTCGGTATATTCTTAACATGTAATTTAAATTAAGAAATTAAAAGGAGATAAACATGAAGAAAAAATTTGCCTTGTCACTTGTAGCTCTTGCAAGTGTGGCTGTTTTAGCAGCTTGTGGAGAAGTGAAGTCAGGAGCTTCAAACTCAACTGGTAACCCAGTGGATGAGAAAGTCGTTAAAATTGGTTTCAACTTTGAAGAAACTGGTGCTGTAGCATCTTACGGTACATCTGAACAAAAAGGTGCCCAACTTGCAGTTGATGAAATTAACGCAGCAGGTGGTATCGATGGAAAACAAATCGAAGTAGTAGACAAAGATAACAAATCTGAAACTGCTGAAGCTGCTTCAGTTTCAACAAACCTTGTTACTCAATCTAAAGTAGCAGCTATCGTAGGACCTGCAACTTCAGGTGCAACTGCAGCAGCAGTAGCAAATGCTACACAAGCTGGAGTTCCATTGATTTCTCCAAGTGCTACTCAAGATGGTTTGACAAAAGGTCAAGATTTCCTTTTCATCGGAACATTCCAAGATAGCTTCCAAGGGAAAATCATTTCTAACTATGTTACAAACAAGTTGAACGCTAAGAAAGTAGTCTTATATACAGATAACTCAAGTGACTACGCTAAAGGAATTGCAAAATCATTCCGTGATTCATTCTCAGGCGAAATCGTAGCAGATGAAACATTTGTATCAGGTGACACTGACTTCCAAGCAGCTTTGACAAAAATCAAAGATAAAGACTTTGATGCAATCGTATTGCCAGGTTACTATACAGAAGCTGGTAAGATTGTAAACCAAGCTCGTGGTATGGGAATTGATAAACCAATCATCGGTGGTGATGGATTCAACGGTGCAGAATTTGTTCAACAAGCAACTGCTGAACGAGCATCAAATATCTACTTCATCTCAGGTTTCTCAACTACTGTAGAGGTTTCAGATAAGGCAAAAGCCTTCCTTGAAGCTTACCGTGCAAAATACAACGAAGATCCTTCAACATTTGCAGCTCTTGCTTATGACTCAGTTTACCTTGTAGCTAATGCAGCAAAAGGGGCTAAAACTTCAGTTGATATCAAGAACAATCTTGCTAAAACACAAAACTTCGAAGGTGTTACAGGTCAAACAAGCTTTGATGCAGATCACAACACTGTGAAAACAGCCTTCATGATGACCATGAATAATGGTAAAGTAGAAGCGGCAGAAGTCGTAAAACCATAATTATAGATATTGTAAATGGGGAATGAGCTTTTACTCACTCCCTGTTTCGGTGTTTATGAAAGGATTATTTTTTTATAAAAATCCTAAAAATAATAATTAGAAAGAGTGAACCATATGCTTCAACAACTTGTCAATGGTCTAATCTTGGGTAGTGTCTATGCGCTACTAGCCCTAGGTTATACTATGGTTTATGGAATTATCAAGCTCATTAACTTTGCCCATGGTGATATTTACATGATGGGGGCTTTTATGGGTTATTTTTTGATTAATTCCTTGCAATTAAATTTCTTTGTTGCCTTGATCTTATCGATGATCGGTACAGCGATTCTCGGTGTTATCATTGAGTTCCTAGCTTATCGTCCATTACGTCATTCAACTCGAATCTCTGTATTGATTACAGCTATCGGGGTATCCTTCTTACTGGAGTATGGAATGGTCTATCTGGTAGGTGCCAATACACGTGCCTTTCCTCAAGCAATCCAAACAGTGCGTTATGACTTGGGACCAATCAGTCTAACAAATATTCAATTGTTGATTTTGACTGTCTCACTTGTTTTGATGGTTCTTCTACAACTCATCGTACAAAAAACCAAGATGGGGAAAGCCATGCGTGCCGTTTCTGTAGATAGTGATGCTGCTCAGCTGATGGGGATTAACGTGAACCGTACAATCAGTTTCACCTTTGCATTGGGTTCAGCTCTAGCTGGTGCAGCGGGTGTCTTGATTGCGCTTTACTATAACTCTCTTGAACCATTGATGGGAATGACTCCAGGTATAAAATCATTCGTGGCTGCCGTTCTTGGTGGTATCGGAATTATCCCTGGTGCAGCTCTGGGTGGCTTTGTTATTGGTCTTTTGGAGACATTTGCTACCGCCTTCGGAATGTCAGATTTCCGTGATGCCATCGTGTATGGAATCTTGCTCTTAATCTTGATTGTTCGCCCAGCTGGTATCCTCGGTAAGAATGTGAAAGAGAAGGTGTAAACAATGAAAGAAAATTTAAAAGTTAATATTCTATGGTTATTCCTTTTGTTGCTTGGATATGGTTTGATTAGCCTATTGGTTTCTGTAGGAGTCTTGAACCTTTTCCATATTCAGATTATTGAACAAATCGGTATCAACATTATTCTAGCAGTAGGTCTTAACCTTATCGTTGGGTTCTCTGGTCAGTTTTCACTTGGACATGCTGGATTTATGGCTATTGGTGCCTATGCAGCAGCCATTATCGGATCAAAATCTCCAACTTATGGTGCATTCTTTGGAGCTATGTTGCTCGGTGCAATCATTGCTGGTCTGGTTGCCTTGGTCGTTGGAATTCCTACCCTACGCTTGAAAGGGGATTATCTTGCGGTTGCGACACTTGGTGTTGCTGAAATTATTCGTATCTTCATTATTAATGGTGGAAGCCTTACAAACGGTGCTGCTGGTATTTTGGGGATTCCTAACTTTACAACTTGGCAAATGGTATATTTCTTTGCTGTGATTACAACGATTGCTACTCTCAATTTCCTTCGTAGTCCTATCGGTCGTTTAACTTTATCTGTTCGTGAAGATGAGATTGCTGCTGAGTCAGTAGGGGTAAATACTACAAAAATTAAAATCATCGCTTTTGTTTTTGGTGCTGTTACTGCAAGTATCGCTGGTACTCTTCAGTCAGGATTTATCGGATCAGTCGTACCAAAAGATTATACGTTCATCAACTCTATCAATGTATTGATTATCGTTGTATTTGGTGGTTTAGGATCCATTACAGGGGCAATTGTTGCTGCAATCGTGCTTGGAATCTTGAACATGCTCCTTCAAGATGTGGCCAGCGTTCGTATGATTATCTATGCTTTGGCCTTAGTACTCGTTATGATCTTCAGACCAGGTGGTCTTCTTGGGACTTGGGAATTGAGCCTATCACGTCTCTTTAAAAAAGGTAAGAAGGAGGGACAAAACTAATGGCATTGCTTGAAGTAAAAAATTTAACCAAACATTTTGGTGGTCTGACAGCTGTTGGAGATGTAACTCTCGAATTGAACGAAGGTGAACTTGTTGGTTTGATTGGACCGAATGGTGCTGGGAAAACAACCCTCTTCAACTTGTTGACAGGTGTTTATGAACCAAGCGAAGGAACAGTAACCTTGGATGGTCACTTGTTAAATAGCAAGCAACCCTATAAAATCGCATCTCTTGGTTTAGGGCGTACCTTCCAAAATATCCGCCTTTTTAAAGACTTGACAGTTTTGGATAACGTTCTGATTGCATTTAGCAATCATCATAAACAACATGTTTTTGCAAGTTTCTTGCGCTTACCAGCTTTTTATAAGAATGAAAAAGAATTGAAAGCTAAAGCCGTAGAATTACTAAAAATCTTTGATTTGGATGGAGATGCTGAAACTCTAGCTAAAAATTTAGCCTATGGTCAACAACGTCGTTTAGAGATTGTTCGTGCTCTTGCTACAGAACCTAAAATCCTCTTCTTGGATGAGCCTGCAGCGGGTATGAATCCACAAGAAACTGCAGAATTGACTGAGTTGATTCGTCGTATTAAGGATGAATTCAACATTACTATCATGCTGATTGAACATGATATGAACTTGGTTATGGAAGTTACGGAGCGTATCTATGTTCTTGAGTACGGTCGTTTGATTGCTCACGGAACACCAGATGAAATCAAGAGTAATAAACGTGTTATCGAAGCTTATCTTGGAGGTGAAGCCTAATGTCTATGTTAAAAGTTGAAAACCTCTCAGTACACTATGGTATGATTCAAGCTGTACGTGATGTGAGCTTTGAAGTAAATGAAGGAGAAGTTGTTTCCCTTATCGGTGCAAACGGTGCTGGTAAAACAACCATCCTTCGTACCTTATCAGGCCTTGTTCGTCCAAGTTCTGGTCGGATTGAATTTTTAGGACAAGAAATCCAAAAGATGCCTGCACAAAAAATTGTGGCATCAGGACTTTCTCAAGTACCAGAAGGACGTCACGTCTTCCCTGGTTTGACAGTTATGGAAAACTTGGAAATGGGAGCCTTCCTTAAGAAGAATCGTGAAGAAAATCAAGCAAATCTGAAAAAAGTATTTTCACGTTTCCCGCGTTTAGAAGAACGTAAAAACCAAGATGCAGCTACCCTATCAGGTGGTGAACAGCAGATGCTTGCTATGGGACGTGCGCTTATGTCAACGCCTAAACTTCTTCTCTTAGATGAACCATCAATGGGGCTTGCTCCAATTTTTATCCAAGAAATTTTTGATATCATCCAAGATATTCAAAAACAAGGTACGACCGTTCTTTTGATTGAGCAAAATGCCAATAAGGCACTTGCCATCGCAGATCGAGGCTATGTTCTTGAAACAGGAAAGATTGTCCTATCAGGAACAGGAAAAGAACTCGCAGCATCAGATGAAGTCAGAAAAGCATATCTAGGTGGCTAAAACAATCCAGTGGATTGTTTTAGTCGGCGGATAAAAATTGCGGCAGCAATTAACATCTAGTCCGGGGGACCTTTTTAGTCGGCGGATAGAGATTGTTTGACAATTATCAAATCCAGTGGATTGTTTTAGTCGGCAGATAAAGATTGTCTTAGTCTGCGGGAAAGATTGCCAAACAAATTACATAATCATAAGATTGAGGGCCCTAATATAGGGCTCTTTTTATAGTATTTCAGAGTTTTCAGAATCTTGAAAAAGAGATGAAAGCGTTTGATTGATTTTCGTAAAAAGTGTATAATAAAGCTATAAACATAAAGGAGAGTTCCTATGGCAGTTAAAGATTTTATGACACGAAAGATCGTATATATTAGCCCAGATACGACTGTAGCACATGCAGCAGACTTGATGCGCGAACAAGGTTTGCATCGTCTTCCTGTTATTGAAAATGATAAATTAGTTGGTCTAGTAACAGAAGGAACAATTGCTGAAGCCAGTCCATCAAAAGCAACGAGTCTTTCAATCTTTGAGATGAATTACTTGCTTAATAAAACAAAAGTAAAAGACGTCATGATTCGTAATGTTGTAACTGTCTCCGGTTATGCAAGTTTGGAAGATGCAACCTATCTTATGCTGAAAAATAAGATTGGAATCTTACCAGTTATTGATAATGAACAAGTCTATGGTGTCATTACTGACCGTGATGTATTCAGAGCCTTTCTTGAAATTTCTGGTTATGGCGAAGAGGGAATCCGTGTTCGTTTTATCACAGAAAATGAAGTTGGGGTACTTGGTAAGATTGTTTCTTTAATCGTTGAGGAAAATCTTAATATCTCTCATACTGTTAATATTCCACGTAAAGATGGTAAGATTGTTATCGAAGTTCAAATTGAGGGAATGGTTGATCTAGCTACCTTTAAACAGAAATTTGAATCTGAGAATATTCAGGTTGAAGAAATTACACAAACTTCTGCAAAAAAACTGTAAAAAATAAAATAGAAGCAGTTTTTACTTGCGAAAAAAATTTTTTTCTAGTATAATAATTTATTGTGAGCAAACCTCACTTACCCCTTGCAAAGTCTTGGGGTCATTAGACCAAAAGGAGGAACATATCAATGGCTAAATACGAAATTCTTTATATCATTCGTCCAAACATTGAAGAAGAAGCGAAAAACGCTTTGGTAGCACGTTTTGACTCTATCTTGACTGACAACGGTGCAACTGTTGTTGAATCAAAAACATGGGAAAAACGTCGTCTTGCATACGAAATCCAAGATTTCCGCGAAGGACTTTACCACATCGTTAACGTTGAAGCAAATGATGATGCAGCTCTTAAAGAGTTTGACCGTCTTTCAAAAATCAACGCTGACATTCTTCGTCACATGATCGTCAAAACTGACGCGTAAGAAGGTAGATTATGATTAACAATGTTGTACTTGTAGGGCGTATGACTCGTGATGCTGAGTTGCGTTATACCCCATCAAATGTAGCAGTTGCGACTTTTACTCTTGCAGTAAACCGTACATTTAAGAGTCAAAATGGCGAACGTGAGGCTGATTTTATCAATGTCGTTATGTGGCGCCAACAGGCTGAAAATCTTGCTAATTGGGCTAAAAAAGGCTCACTTATCGGGGTGACAGGCCGTATTCAGACTCGTAGTTACGATAACCAGCAAGGACAACGTGTCTACGTGACGGAAGTTGTGGCTGAGAATTTCCAAATGTTGGAAAGTCGTAGTGTGCGTGAAGGACATACTGGTGGAGCTTATTCTGCACCAAGTTCAAACTATTCAGCACCTACTCAATCAGTACCTGACTTTTCACGTGATGAAAATCCATTCGGAACAACAAATCCTTTGGATATTTCAGATGATGATTTACCATTCTAATGGACAATTAATACTATAAAGGAGAAAAAAACATGGCTCAACAACGTCGTGGCGGATTCAAACGCCGTAAAAAAGTTGATTACATCGCAGCAAACAAAATTGAATATGTTGATTACAAAGATACTGAGCTTCTTAGCCGTTTCGTTTCAGAACGTGGGAAAATCCTTCCTCGTCGTGTAACAGGAACTTCAGCTAAAAACCAACGTAAAGTAACAACAGCTATCAAACGCGCTCGCGTAATGGCTTTGATGCCTTTCGTAAACGAAGATTAAAGAAAAGACCCCGACGGGTCTTTTTTTCACGAGCTTGAAAACAAGAGAGCGAGTAAGACCCCGACGGGTCCTTTTTTCACGAGCTTTGAAATGAGAGAGCGAGTTTGGGTCCGAGTGGCCCTCTTTTTCATTAGCTTGAAAACAAGAAAGCGAATTAAAACCCGGGTGGGTCTTTTTTCAAGAGATAGTTTTTTTCTGACCTTGGCGTGCTATAATGTTAGGAGAAAGCTATAAAGGAGAAGCTTATGAAGACGACAAGTTCAATTAGAAAAATGCAAGAATCTGACATAAAAAATCTATCTCGAGGATTTATCAGCCAAGGTTGGCCAAGTAGAGAGGAGATTTTAACTTGATACTTTAAGGAGCAAGAAAGTGGGGAGAGAGAAGTCTTAGTTGCAGAGGTTGAGGGTGCTGTAGCGGGCTACATTACCATTTTGCCCTCTGCTAAACATGGTCCTTTTGCAGAAGTCTATCCAGAATTATCAGATTTTAATGTGTTTGAGCCTTTTCGAAATCAAGGGATTGGGAATCAACTGCTAGAAGAAGCAGAAAAACGAGTCAAGTTTGTTTCGAGTAAGGTCACTCTTGGTGTAGGTTTGCACTTAGGCTATGGCCCTGCCCAGAGATTGTATATCAGACGGAGCTACATTCCAGATGGGACAGGTGTCTGGTATCGAAATCAACCCTTGGAAATGAATGCAACTAGCCAAAATAATGATGATTTGGTTTTGTATCTAGTAAAGGAATTTGGATAAGAGACAAGGATTTTATTGGGGATGTGGGATTTCTCTACTTTATGGTATAATGGAAAGAGTTAGATTGAAAGAGGTAGTGAGATGGATGCGAAATTAAAATACAAGGCAAAGAAGATTAAAATCGTCTTTTTTGATATTGATGATACTTTGCGAAACTCAAAGACTGGTTTTATCCCAACCTCAATTCCAACAGTATTTCAACAATTACGTGAAAAAGATATTTTGACTGGGATTGCGACTGGTCGTGGGATTTTCGGTGTCGTGTCAGAGATTAGCGAACTTAAACCTGACTTTTTTGTTACTCTGAATGGTGCCTATATTGAGGATAAAAAAGGCAATGTTGTTTATAGCAACAAAATCGCTAAAGATAAGGTTGAGGAATATATTGCTTGGACTAAGGAAGTGGGGATTGACTATGGTTTAGTTGGTAGTCATACAGCTAAATTATCCACTCGAACAGATTTGATTAGCCAGGCAATAGATCCCATTTATCCTGACCTAGATGTCGATCCAGATTTCCATGAAAAAGAAGATATCTATCAGATGTGGACTTTTGAGGATCAGGGAGATGTCCTGACTTTGCCTGAAAGTTCAGCCTCTACTTTGCGTATGGTACGATGGCATGAACATTCGTCAGATGTGGTACCAATTTCAGGTTCAAAAGCAGCTGGTGTAGCAAAAGTTGTAGAACATTTAGGTCTTAAGCCTGAGAATGTCATGGTCTTTGGGGACGGACTCAATGATTTGGAGCTTTTTGATTATGCAGGTATCAGCATTGCCATGGGAAATTCTCATGAAAAAATCAAAGAAAAAGCAGATTATATTACAAAAACATTAGAAGAAGATGGCATTTTTGATGCCTTAGAAAGATTTGGTATGGTAGAAAAAGAATTACATTTGCCACAAGTAGACATTGAAACAACAGAAGGTCCGATTGCGACTATTAAAACAAATCATGGAGACTTGCGTATCAAGCTTTTCCCTGAACAGGCTCCCAAAACAGTAGCCAACTTTGTTGCTCTTTCAAAAGACGGTTACTATGATGGTGTGATTTTCCACCGCATTATTAAAGACTTTATGATTCAAGGTGGAGATCCAACTGGTACTGGTATGGGTGGCGAATCAATCTATGGTGAGTCATTTGAAGACGAATTTTCAGAGGAACTTTACAATATCCGCGGAGCCCTTTCTATGGCCAATGCTGGACCAAATACCAACGGTAGCCAGTTCTTTATCGTGCAGAACCAACACTTGCCATACTCTAAGAAAGAAATTGCTCGTGGTGGTTGGCCAGAACCAATTGCTGAGATTTATGCAGAACAAGGTGGAACTCCTCACCTAGATGGTCGTCACACAGTATTCGGTCAAATTGCAGATGAAGAGTCTTACGCTGTATTGGATACTATTGCAGGAGTTGAGACAGGTGCTATGGATAGACCGGTTGAAGATGTCGTCATCGAAACGATTGAAATCGAGGACTAAGATGAAAATAGGTGATAAGCTAACTGGGCGAATTACAGGAATTCAATCCTATGGTGCTTTTGTAGAATTAGAGAATGGTACTACAGGGTTAATTCATATATCTGAAATTCGTACAGGATTTATTGAGAATATCTATGATGTACTGAAAATCGGTGAAGAAGTTCAAGTTCAGGTTGTCGATTTGGACGAATATACAGGGAAGGCTAGTCTTTCCATTCGGACTTTGGAAGAAGAGAAACATCAGTTGCCAAGACGGAGACGTTTTTCAAGTGACCGTGTCAAATATGGCTTTGCTCCTTTGGCTCGCATGATGCCTATCTGGACCAAAGAAGCTATTTCTAATCTAAATAAGAAAAAGTCTTAATTGATTTTTTCTCTCTTGAAATGTTAATATAGTTTGTTATAATAGAAGTATGGTAGAAGAATTATTAAAATCAGGAGAGAGAATCAATCAACTCTTTTCTACAGATATCAAGATTATTCAAAATAGAGAGGTTTTCAGCTATTCGGTGGATAGTGTACTTTTATCACGCTTTCCTCGTTTTCCTAAAAATGGCTTGATAGTGGATTTTTGTGCTGGGAATGGGGCTGTTGGACTTTTTGCTAGTAGTCGTACTAAGGCGAAAATTCTGTCTGTTGAAATCCAGGAACGCCTGGCAGATATGGCTGAACGATCAGTCCGTTTAAATAGCTTGGAAGAGCAGATGCAGGTTATCTGTGATGATTTGAAAAATATGCCTGCTTACATTCAGGGGAGTAAGGTTGATTTGATTTTGTGCAATCCTCCCTATTTTAAGGTGGACCCAAATTCTAATCTGAACGAGAGTGAGCACTACTTGTTGGCTCGGCATGAAATTACGACCAATCTCAAGGAAATCTGCCGTAGTGCCCAAAGTATTCTCAAATCCAATGGGCGTTTAGCCATGGTCCATCGTCCTGATCGATTGTTAGATATTTTAGACACGCTTCAACAACACAATTTGGCTCCAAAGCGTCTGCAATTTGTCTACCCTAAACGGGAGAAGGAAGCCAATATGCTTTTGATCGAGGCTATTAAGGACGGCTCCACTAGTGGTTTTAAGGTTCTGCCACCACTCATTGTTCATAATGATGATGGTTCCTATACTCCAGAGATTCAAGAAATCTATTATGGATCATAAAGCTTATATGTATGTAGTTGAGTGTCGGGATGGTTCCTACTATACTGGTTATACAACGGATGTCAAAAAAAGAATAGCTGTTCACAATAGTGGTAAGGGAGCCAAGTACACACGAGCTCGGTTGCCAGTAAAACTCATCTATGTTCAAGGTTTCGATAGTAAGGAAGAAGCCATGTCTGCTGAAGCCCTTCTCAAACGTAAGAAGAGAGTGCAAAAGGAAAGATTTTTATCTGAAAACCAAGAGGAAAATTTACTCGGTCATTTTGAAGAGTAGAGGGGAGTTCTTTGGCTCCTCTTACTTTTGTCAAAAATTGAAAAAAATGCTACAATAAAGAGAATAAAGAAACGAGGTATTATCATGTCTAAGATTCTAGTATTTGGTCACCAAAATCCAGATTCAGATGCTATCGGTTCATCAGTAGCCTTTGCTTATCTTGCAAAAGAAGCTTATGGTTTGGATACAGAAGCGGTGGCTCTTGGAACTCCAAATGAAGAAACAGCTTTCGTATTGAACTATTTTGGTGTTGAAGCACCACGCGTTATCACATCTGCTAAAGCAGAAGGTGCAGAACAAGTTATCTTGACTGACCACAATGAATTCCAACAATCAGTTTCAGATATCGCTGAAGTAGAAGTTTACGGTGTTGTGGATCACCACCGTGTAGCTAACTTTGAAACTGCAAGTCCACTTTACATGCGCTTGGAGCCAGTTGGATCAGCATCTTCTATCGTATACCGTATGTTCAAAGAACACGGTGTAGCTGTTCCAAAAGAAATTGCAGGTTTGATGCTTTCAGGTTTGATTTCAGATACCCTTCTTTTGAAATCTCCAACAACTCACCCATCTGATAAGGTGATTGCGCCTGAATTGGCAGAATTGGCTGGTGTGAACTTGGAAGAATACGGTCTTGCAATGCTCAAAGCTGGTACTAACTTGGCAAGCAAATCAGCAGAAGAATTGATTGACATTGATGCTAAGACTTTTGAATTGAACGGAAACAACGTTCGTGTGGCTCAAGTCAATACAGTTGATATCGCTGAAGTCTTGGAACGCCAAGCTGAAATTGAAGCAGCTATCCAAGCAGCAAATGCAGCTAACGGATACTCTGACTTTGTTTTGATGATTACAGATATCGTCAACTCAAACTCAGAAATTTTGGCTCTTGGTGCTAATATGGACAAGGTAGAAGCAGCTTTCAATTTCAAACTTGAAAACAACCATGCTTTCCTTCCAGGTGCCGTTTCACGTAAGAAACAAGTAGTACCACAATTGACTGAAAGCTTTAATGCTTAATGATTGATGGGGAAACCCATTGTTAAAAAGGAGTTTCGACTCCTTTTTTGCTAGGAGAGAAGTATGTTAGAAAATGGTGATTTAATCTTTGTGAAAGATGGTTCGGGTATAGGACAAGCCATCCAGGAATCTACTGGTAACTATAGCCATGTGGCCATTTTTTTAGACGGCTTCATCTATCATGCAACTACGGAAGGCGGAGTCATTGCCCAATCTCCTGAAGATTTCTTTGAAGCTGAGAAAGTCTATGACCTTTATAGCTATGCGGAGATTGATTGTACAGAGGTCAAAATGCGGGCAGAGAGCCTTTTGGGGTCACCCTACAATGCTTCCTTTTACCCGGATGGAGATGGTTATTACTGTTCCCAGTTTGTAGCAGAAATTCTCCCTATTTTTGAGACCATTCCCATGAAGTTTGGGGATGATACACAGGAAATCAGTGATTTCTGGAGTGAATATTATAGAGAACTAGGACTCCCTGTACCTCTGAATCAGCCTGGCACTAATCCGAGTCAATTAGCAACATCACCACTTTTAGTTTGTAAAGAAAGGAATCTTTATGATTCAGATTTTTAATCCATCTCGTTTGACACGACAACCATTCTTTAGAGATTTGGTTGATTATCTTGATAAGCATGATGATGTGATCCTCCGTGAAATCAAGGCTCAGTTTCCAGAGGTTGCAGTTGACAAGTACTTGGAGGAATATATTAAAGCTGGTTTCATCCTTCGAGAAAACAAACGCTATTATCTCAATCTTCCTTTTCTAGAATCTACAAATTCTCTTGAACTAGACCAGGAAGTCTTTGTGAGAGATGATAGTCCAATCTATCAAGAAATCATGGAGAAACATTTTCAGACGGAATTGCACAATCAAACCAATGCAGCTATCCTAGAAGAGTATACAGATTTTGCTAGGGAGCAGATGACCTTGTCTAATTACTTTTATAAGGTTAAGCACCAGTATCCGCTGACCGATGATCAGCAGGCACTCTATGCTGTTTTAGGGGATGTCAACCCTGAGTATGCTCTCAAGTATATGACCACTTTTTTGCTTAAATTTCTCAAAAAAGACCAGCTTATGCAGAAGCGTCGAGATATCTTTGTTGATAGTTTAGTCTTATTGGGCTACATCCTTCAAAATGAAGATGGGAAATACGAGTTAGCTGTAGAATTTGATAAGGAACGCTTTATTTTTATAAAAAAATAAAGGCTAGGGATTTTCCTAGCCTTCTTTAAGTTCTTATAGATAACGTTCTGCAACAGCAGCATCACCTGGATAGTCTTCCTTCTTACCTTGGATAATTTGGTAGCAATCCGCTCCTTTACCAGCGATAATCACAGCGTCCAGTTCTTGACTTGTAACAGACATAGCAGCCTTGATAGCTTGCTCGCGATCGACAATCTTTTCAACAGGATAATGGATATATCTACTGATTTCATCTGCAATGGCCATCGGATCTTCATAGTTTGGATCATCAGCTGTTAGAAAGACTTGAATTTCAGGATGTTGATCGAGGAGAAGTCCAAAGTCCTTACGACGGCTTTCTCCTTTGTTTCCAGTTGAACCAAGTACTAAAGCAATTTTTCCAGTTTGATGAGTTTCAACGACAGAAATAAGTTTTTTAAGACTGTCACCATTGTGGGCGTAGTCAATGAAAACTTTAGCACCATTTTTCTGAGTGAGAACCTCCATGCGTCCAGGAACGCGAGTAGTCGCAATCCCTTTTTTGATGGCTTCAAGACTAGCACCTAAACGAAGGCAAGCAAGTCCAGCAGCAACAGCATTCTCTTGGTTGAAATGTCCAATTAGTTGGATGTCATAATCTCCTGCTAATTTACCAGTAGCTGAGAAGTTAAAGGCTTTGGAGTTTTCAATCTGGTTATTTGACTGGCTACCGTAGAAGTCATGCTCTTGGTTCACAACTTGTTCTTTCAGAATAGAGAAGTGGTCCATATCGCTATTAATGACAACTGCTCGGCTATTTTTCATTAAGAGGCGTTTATGATAGAAGTAATCTTCAAAAGTCGGATGTTCAATAGGACCAATATGGTCTGGTGTGATGTTGAGAAAAACTCCCACGTCGAAAGTTAAACCATACACTCGATTTACCAGATATGCTTGGCTGGAAACTTCCATTACCAGATGAGTTCTACCATTTTTAACCGCTTGAGCCATCATATCAAAGAGATCAATATTTTCAGGTGTTGAGAAGGAAGATTTGAAGAAAGTTTTGCCGTCTAAAGTTGTATTCATTGTCGATAAGAGGGCTGTTGGGTAGCGTTGGGACAAGATATGATAGGCAAAGTAAGCCGCTGTTGTTTTTCCTTTAGTGCCAGTGAAAGCAAGGATTTTCAGTTTCTCCTGAGGGTTGCCATAAAATTCCATGGCAATCAAACTCATGGCCTTTTTGATATTGTTAACAACAATAACAGGAATACCAACTTCATAATCCTGTTCAGCCACGTACCAATTAAGCCCTTGTGCGATAGCTGAAAATAGATATTCTTTTTTAAAGGCAGCTCCTTTTGCAAAAAATAGAGTATTTTCTTTGGTTGTTCGGCTATCGTAACTGATGCTGTCAAAAATAACATCGTTGTAGTTGTAGTGGTAATGTCCTTGGTCGATAATCTCACGGAAGAGACCATCTTTCTTTAAAATATCTAATATAGTTTCAATCTTTATCATACTTTCTATTGTAAACCGAAAGTCTGAATTTTACAAGTAACAAGGAAAAGTTTATAATGGAAGATAAGGAACATTTCCTAGTTATTAAAATTGAATGAGGAAGTTATGTCTAACGAAAATAATCATCAGCAGGCCCAGATGTTACGAGGAACTGCCTGGCTAACGGCTAGTAACTTTATCAGTCGCCTGCTCGGAGCTATTTACATCATTCCCTGGTATATCTGGATGGGGACTTATGCAGCTAAGGCCAATGGACTCTTCACTATGGGTTACAATATCTACGCTTGGTTCTTGTTGATTTCGACAGCAGGTATCCCTGTTGCAGTCGCAAAGCAAGTCGCTAAGTATAATACCATGAATGAGGAAGAGCATAGTTTTGCTCTGATTCGGAGTTTCCTGGGCTTTATGACTGGACTAGGTCTTGTCTTTGCTTTGATCTTATACCTCTTTGCGCCTTGGTTGGCAGATCTTTCTGGTGTCGGTAAGGACTTGATTCCCATTATGCAGAGTCTAGCTTGGGCTGTCTTGATTTTCCCGTCTATGAGTGTTATCCGTGGATTTTTCCAAGGGATGAATAATCTCAAGCCTTATGCCATGAGTCAAATCGCTGAGCAAGTTATCCGAGTTATTTGGATGCTCTTAGCAACCTTTATCATCATGAAGCTTGGTTCGGGAGACTATCTAGCAGCAGTCACCCAGTCTACCTTTGCGGCCTTTGTGGGAATGGTAGCTAGCTTTGCTGTCTTGCTTTATTTCCTCTATAAAGAAGGAATGCTTCAAAAAGTCTTTGAAACACGAGATAAGATTGATAGCAAACATCTGTTAATGGATACGATTAAGGAAGCTATTCCTTTTATCATAACAGGTTCAGCTATTCAGCTTTTCCAAATTTTGGACCAAATGACCTTTATCAATAGCATGAAGTGGTTTACCAACTACAATAATGAAGATTTAGTTGTCATGTTTTCTTATTTCTCTGCCAATCCTAATAAAATAACTATGATTTTGATTTCGGTAGGAGTTTCGATTGGTAGCGTTGGGCTACCTCTCTTGACAGAGAATTATGTCAAAGGAGATTTACCAGCAGCTTCTCGTCTCATTCAAGATAGTATCACCATGCTTTTCCTATTCCTCTTACCTGCAACGGTTGGAGTAGTCATGGTAGGTGAACCACTCTATACAGTCTTTTACGGTAAGCCAGATAGTTTGGCTATGGGCTTGTTTGTCTTTGCAGTCTTGCAGTCAACAATCCTAGGTTTGTACATGGTCTTGTCACCAATGCTTCAGGCTATGTTCCGTAATCGCAAGGCAATCCTTTACTTTTTCTATGGTTCCATTGCCAAGCTCGTCTTACAAATACCATCAATAGCGCTTTTTCATAGTTATGGTCCTCTCATTTCAACGACCATCGGTCTTATCATTCCTATTGTTTTAATGTATCGCGAGATCTGTCAGATTACAGGGGTTCATCGAAAGATCATCCTAAAACGAACAATCCTAGTGATCATTTTAACTCTTGTCATGTTTATCTTGGTAGGCTTCTTACAATGGATGATAGGATTTGTCTTCCAACCAACTGGACGTTTTTGGAGCTTCATCTATGTCGCCCTAATCGGAACAATCGGTGGTGGGCTCTACGGATTCATGAGTCTCTATACTCGTCTCTTAGATAAGGTTATTGGACAGGCAAAAGCTGACCAGTTACGAGCACGATTAAAATTATCATAATGCTTTATAAATAAAATGAACAATTTGAACTTTCAACTCTAAAAAGTTTAAAATGTTCATTTTTTATTTAAAAAAGAGAGAAAAAAATAAAAAATGTAGAAAAAAAATAAATTTTTAGAGAATTATTACTTGACTAAAAAAAACAATAGCTGTATAATGATACAAATATTTAAATTTGGAGGTTCTGTTTATGAAAAAGTCTAAGGCAAAATACCTGACGCTAGCAGGCGTCGTCTTAACTGCTGGTTTGCTCTTGGGAGCTTGTAGCAACTCAGCTAGTTCTACTAAAACATATAATTATGTATATTCTAGCGATCCGTCTAGTTTAAACTATCTTGCTGAAAACCGTGCAACTACTAATGATATCGTGACTAATCTAGTAGATGGTCTCATGGAAAATGACCAATACGGTAACTACGTTCCATCCTTAGCAGAGGACTGGAGTGTATCCAAGGACGGTTTGACCTATACTTACAAACTTCGTAAGGACGCTAAATGGTATACCTCTGAAGGTGAAGAATATGCTCCAGTAACTGCCCAAGATTTTGTAACTGGTTTGAAATATGCAGCTGATAAAAAATCCGAAGCTTTGTACCTCGTACAAGATTCTGTTGCTGGTTTGGGTGACTATATCAACGGAAAAACAACTGACTTTTCAACTGTCGGTGTTAAGGCGATTGACGACCAAACAGTTCAGTACACTTTGACACGACCAGAATCTTATTGGAATTCTAAAACAACATCAACCATTCTCTTCCCTGTCAATGCAGACTTCCTGAAATCAAAAGGGGACGACTTTGGTAAGGTAGACCCTTCTAGCATTTTGTACAATGGACCTTTCTTGATGAAATCCTTTGTTTCAAAATCTGTCATCGAGTTCAAGAAAAATCCCAACTACTGGGATGAAAAAAATGTCTTTGTAGATGATGTGAAATTGGCCTATTATGATGGTAGTGACCAAGATGCACTAGCACGTAACTTTGTAGAAGGAGTCTATAGCTACGCGCGTCTCTATCCAAATAGCTCAAGCTTTGAAGGAATTAAAGAGAAGAACAAGGATAACATCATCTATAGTATGCAAAATGCAACTTCTTATTACTTGAACTTCAACTTGGACAGAAAATCTTATAACTTCACGTCTAAGTCCTCAGATATCGAAAAGAAATCAACCCAAGAAGCAGTTCTGAATAAAAACTTCCGTCAAGCCTTCAACTATGCATACAACCGTACAGCCTATGGAGCACAATCTCAAGGGGAGGACGGAGCAACGAAGATTATTCGTAACCTAGTTGTACCTCCAACATTTGTAAGTATCAACGGAAAAGACTTTGGCGATGTTGTTTCAGAAAAGATGGTCAACTATGGCCAAGAATGGCAAGGAATCAACTTTGCAGATGCGCAAGACCCATACTACAATCCTGACAAGGCTAAGGCTAAATTTGCGGAAGCCAAGAAAGAATTGGAAGCTAAGGGTGTGCAATTCCCAATCCACTTGGATGTAACAGTTGACCAATCAGCTAAAAAAGGTGTACTTGAAGCAAGCTCTTTGAAACAATCCATCGAATCTGTTCTAGGAGCTGAGAATGTGGTGATCGATATCCAACAATTATCAACAGACGATTACGATAATTCTGGCTACCTAGCTCAAACTGCAGCTCAAAAAGACTTTGATATCTATAATGGCGGTTGGAGTGCGGACTACTTGGATCCATCAAGTTATCTTGATATCTTAAATGTCAATAACGGTGGTATGTTGCAAAACATTGGTCTAGAACCAGGTGAGGTCAATGACAAGGCTAAGGCAGTTGGTCTGGATACTTACACTCAAATGCTAGAAGAAGCGAACAAGGAGCAAGAACCAGCAAAACGTTATGAAAAATATGCTGAAGTTCAAGCTTGGCTCGTTGATAGCGCCCTTGCTATTCCAAACGTTTCTCAGGGTGGAACACCGACTTTGAGAAAGACAGTTCCATTCTCATCGCCATTCTCACAAGCTGGAAATAAGGGTGTCGAATCATACAAGTACCTCAAGTTGCAAGATAAGACTGTAACGGCTGATGAGTATGAAAAAGCTAGACAAAAATGGCTGAAAGAAAAAGAAGAATCTAATAAAAAAGCCCAAGAAGAATTAGCTAAACACATTAAATAATCAGTCTATTCAACAGGAAAAACGATAGTTTCTTAAGAAGCTATCGTTTTTATATAGTTTGAAACTATAACTAGCTCTTGAAAACAAGAAAACGAAGGATACAAAATAAGTGGTACAATAGTTACTATAGATTTGGAGGTATTGTATGAGTAAATCATTTCACATCAACACAATTTTAGCACAAGCAGGGATCAAGTCTGATGAGGCAACAGGTGCTTTGGTTACACCTATTCACTTTTCAACGACTTATCAGCACCCAGAATTTGGTCAATCAACTGGATTTGACTATACCCGCACAAAAAACCCAACTCGTAGCAAGGCAGAGGAAGTCTTAGCAGCTATTGAATCAGCCCACTATGCTCTAGCAACTAGTTCAGGTATGTCTGCGATTGTGTTGGCCTTTAGCATTTTTCCAGTAGGAAGCAAGGTTTTGGCTGTCCGTGACCTTTACGGTGGTTCTTTCCGTTGGTTCAATCAAGTGGAGCAGGAAGGACGTTTCCACTTTACCTATGCTAACACAGAAGAAGAGCTAATTGCAGAGCTAGAAAAGGATGTGGATGTACTTTATATCGAAACACCAACCAACCCTTTGATGTTGGAATTTGATATTGAAAAATTGTCAACATTAGCTCATGCAAAAGGTGCTAAAGTTGTCGTGGACAATACTTTCTACAGTCCTATCTATCAACGTCCAATTGAAGACGGAGCAGATATCGTCCTTCATTCAGCAACAAAATATCTTGCAGGTCATAATGATGTTCTAGCTGGTGTGGTTGTGACAGATAGTGCGGATTTATACGAAAAACTCTTTTACAATCTCAACACGACAGGGGCTGTTTTGTCACCATTTGATAGTTATCAATTGATTCGTGGTCTTAAAACCTTGTCACTTCGCATGGAGCGTTCAACAGCAAATGCTCAAGAAATCGTAGCCTTTTTGGAACAATCACCTGCTGTCAAAGAAGTCTTGTATACAGGTCGTGGGGGAATGATTTCCTTTAAAGTGGCGAATGAAAAACGAATCCCTCATATCTTGAATACTTTGAAAGTATTCTCTTTCGCTGAAAGTCTGGGTGGTGTTGAAAGTTTGATTACATACCCAACTACTCAAACCCATGCAGACATTCCTGCAGAGGTTCGTCATTCTTATGGACTGACTGATGATCTCTTGCGCTTGTCTATTGGTATTGAGGATGCCAGAGATTTGATTGAAGACTTGCGTCAGGCCTTGGAAGGATAAGACTATGGGAAAATATGATTTTACGACCTTGCCCAATCGTTTTGGACATCATACCTACAAATGGAAAGAAGCAGAGACTGACCGAGAAGTATTGCCGGCCTGGATCGCTGATATGGACTTTGAAGTGTTACCTGAGATTCGTCAGACTGTCCATGACTATGCAGAGCAATTAGTCTATGGTTATACCTATGCTAGTGATGGATTGATTGAAGCGGTTCAAAGCTGGGAGGAAAAACAGCACGGCTATCGCTTTGATAAGGATGCTCTAGTCTTTATCGAAGGGGTAGTACCAGCTATTTCAACAGCCATTCAAGCCTTTACCAAGGAAGGCCAAGCAGTGCTCATTAACACACCAGTATATCCTCCTTTTGCTCGCAGTATTAAGCTCAATAATCGTAGACTAATCACCAACTCTCTAGTAGAAAAAGACGGACTTTTTGAGATTGACTTTGATCAATTAGAGAAAGACTTTGTTGAAGAGGATGTGAAACTTTACGTTCTTTGCAATCCTCATAATCCTGGTGGACGTGTTTGGGAAAAAGAAGTCTTAGAGAAGATTGGACAACTTTGTCAAAAACATGGGGTCTTGCTGGTATCTGATGAAATCCACCAAGATTTGGCCCTGTTTGGAAACAAGCACCAGTCATTCAATACGGTAAATGAAGATTTTAAAGAATTTTCACTGATTTTAAGCAGCGCTACCAAAACATTTAATATTGCGGGAACAAAGAATTCCTACGCCATTATCGAGAATCCAAAGTTGAGACTTGCTTTCCAAAAACGCCAGCTTGCTAATAATCAACATGAAATCTCAGGGTTGGGATATTTGGCAACAGAAACTGCCTATCGATATGGTGAAGATTGGTTGACAGAACTCAAAGAACTGATTGAGAAACACATCAATTATGTAGTTGATTTGCTTGGTAAAGAAACTAAAATCAAGGTCATGAAACCTCAAGGGACCTATCTCATTTGGCTTGATTTTTCAGCCTATGATATTAGAGATGAAGAATTAAAAAGCCTCTTAAGAAATGAAGCCAAGGTTATCCTTAATAGAGGCTTAGACTTTGGTGAAGAAGGAGCTCTACATGCTCGCTTAAATGTAGCCATGCCGACATCTGTCTTGGAAGAAGTTTGTCAGCGAATCATTGCTACTTTCGCTAAATTTTAAGAAGCTAGCCTTTTAGGAGAAAAGTACTCCTAGAAGGCTATTTTCGTAAGAAGAAATGTGGTATAATTAAGAGATAAAGTAAAGGGGAAAATATGGCTAAATTGATTCCAGGGAAGCTTCGAATGGAGGGAGCTCAACTCTACGAAACTAGTCAGATTGAAATTATCAAAGAGAAAGACCATCGCCTCTATGCGCGTGTAGCAGATGAAGAAATTCGCTATAGCTTGGATGATGATTTGGTTTTTTGTGCTTGTGATTTTTTCCAAAAAAGAGGGTTTTGTGTGCATTTGGCAGCACTAGAGCATTACCTGAAAAATGATCACATTGGTCAGGAACTCTTGGGAAATCTGGAAAATGTGCACGAACAGAAAGAAGAAGTCGAAACTCAGGTTACTTTTGGAGGAAAGTTTTTAGAATCCATTCAAATTCCTAGTCTTTCTGAAATCTATCAGTTGTCTGCTCAGGGGCAGATTGAAGCAGGGACTAATCGCATTATTTGGACTTTGAGAGTCGGTCTTATCCAGACGCAGAAATTTTATGTAATCCGAGATATCCCCCTTTTTCTGAAGGTGTTAGAAACTAGTAAACCCTATATGATTGGAAAATTATATGAAACTTCCTTGAATATTCGTCAGTTTGATGAAAGTAGCCAGTTTGTTCTGAATTTCCTTCAAGGAATTGTAGAAGATGAGGTTGAAAATGCCCTCTTTTTCCAAAATCAAGGTCGTCATCTCTATTTCCCGCTGTCTTTTTTTGAGCAGGGTGTTAGTCTGCTGATGGGCTTAGATGCATTCCAATTTGACCATCAGATTTCAAGCTACCCTCATCTTGTATTTCAAGATTTTGATGGTCAAGCAGGCTTATTTACCTTTCAAATTGAAGAAAAATCCAACTATTATGAGATGGAAATTTTTCAACAGGTAGGGCTTAATTCGTTTTATAAGGGACAAGTCTTGTTTACTAAAGGTACATTTTATCTTCTGTCTAAAGAACAAGCTAGACTTATAGAAAAATTAAAAAAAGTATCTATCGATAAAAGTGGTAGAAAGATTTTACAATTTGATACTAGTGATCGAGATTTTCTAGCTTCGACCTTGTCGCAGTTTAAAGACATAGGAGAGGTAAAAGCCCCTGATGCGCTTCAAATTCAGCCTTTCCGTCCTTCTTTCTACATGGAAGGAGAAGAGGACGGTTCTATCCGTTTGGATATGCAGTTTCAGTATGAAACTTGCTTAGTAACGAATCGCAATGAACTAGAGAGTCTTCCTTTTGCTAGTGATATTCAACTGGAGAAGCAAATCTTTCAGTTAGCTCTATCTGCTGGATTTGAAGCAGATTTTCGTTCATGGCGTCAAAGTTTGAAAGCTGATGCAGTTCATGCCTTCTTTCAGGAAGTTTTGCCATCCTTTGAAGCGCTTGGAGAATTAAGGATTTCTGAGAGCTTGCAAGATCTCTATCAGGTTCAGAAGCCTCAAGTTCACATCTCATCCAAGGAAAGCCTATTAGAAATTCAATTTGATTTTCAAAATATAGATCAAGAAGAAATCGATCGAGCGATGAAAGCTCTAGTTGAGAAGCAGGATTATTACATCAGTTCTTCGAATCAGGTTTACTATTTCGATGATCAGACCAAGCGTATCCGTCAGGATTTAGAAGAATTAGGGATAGAGGACCTACAAGATGGAGCTTTTCGAGCTCGTAAATCCCTAGCTTATACCCTATCTCATCTCTTTAAGGATCAGAATCAAATTTCTTTCACCGAAGAATTTCGCAATCTGGCCCATGATTTGACGCATCCAGAAGATTTTCCGATGAAAGAGCTGAATATCCAAGCAGAACTTAGAGACTATCAGAAAAAGGGAATTCAGTGGCTTCAGATGCTTCACCATTATGGCTTTGGTGGGATTTTAGCAGATGATATGGGACTTGGGAAGACCTTGCAAACCATCGCCTTTTTAAGTAGTCAGATTCAAGCTGATACTAGTGTCCTAATCCTTGCTCCGTCTGGCTTAATCTATAACTGGGCTGATGAATTTCAAAAGTTTGCTCCAGATTTGGATGTCGCGGTCGTGCATGGCTTAAAATCTCATCGAGAGTCAATTTTGGCAGAAAATCATCAGATTTATGTGACAAGCTATGCTACTTTCCGTCAAGATAGTGAAATTTATCGAGACCTATCTTTTGATTTTCTTTTTCTAGATGAAGCTCAAGTGATGAAAAATGCACAAACGAAGATTGCTCAAAGTTTACGACGATTTGTGGTTCCATCTGTCTTTGCACTATCAGGAACACCGATTGAAAACCATCTGGGAGAACTCTGGTCGATTTTTCAGATTGTCTTACCAGGCCTCTTACCTGCTAAGAAGGAATTTATGAAACTATCAACCGAGAGAGTGGCTCAATTTATCAAACCCTTTGTCATGAGACGTAAGAAAGAAGAGGTTTTGACAGAGTTACCTGACTTGATTGAAGTTGTCTATAAGAATGAACTGGAGGATCAACAAAAAGCTATCTATCTTGCTCAACTGCAACAGATGCAGGAACGTTTGGGACAGGTAAGCGATTCGGAATTTCAACGAAATCGCGTCGAAATTTTGACTGGACTCATGCGTCTGCGTCAGATTTGTGATACGCCTGCGCTCTTTATGGAGGACTACCAAGGAGAGAGCGGAAAGCTGGATAGTTTACGAGATTTGCTGGTTCAGATTGCTGAAGGTGGACACCGTGTACTTATCTTCTCACAATTTAGAGGTATGTTGGATCGGATTGAGCAAGAGCTACCTGACTTAGGCTTGACTTCCTTTAAAATTACAGGCTCAACTCCTTCTCAAGAACGTCAGGAAATGACTAAGGCTTTTAACCAAGGAGAGCGCGATGTATTCTTGATTTCTCTAAAGGCTGGTGGGGTTGGACTCAATCTCACTGGTGCGGATACGGTCATTCTAGTAGACTTATGGTGGAATCCTGCAGTTGAATCTCAGGCTATCGGTCGAGCCCATCGTATGGGGCAAGAGCAGGCTGTTGAAGTTTATCGCCTTGTGACTCGAGGTACAATTGAAGAAAAGATTCAAGAATTACAAGAGAAAAAGAAAAATCTTGTTTCTGAAATCTTGGATGGAACAGAGTCTCGAGGAAGTCTGAGTCTAGCTGAAATACGAGAAATTTTAGGGATTTCATGAGCCTATACTTGAAAAATCAAGACATTACGCTATAATGGAGTATTGAAAGGAAATAAATATGACACAAAAACGATTTCCAATAGTGGCAGATGATGAAGTCATGTTGACAGAAATGCCAGTTATGAATCTCTACGATGAGTCTGATTTCATCAGTAATATCAAAGGTGATTATCAAGATAAAAACTACTTGGAATGGTCTCCAATCACTAAAGACAAAAAACAAGAGGAAGCAAAACCTCTTGTAAAACCGATTGAGAAAAAAGAAAAATCCTATGCTGAATTAGCGCGTGAAGAAGCTCGCGCGGATTTGAAAAAGAAGCGATCGGCTAGATATTTGACTCAGGATGTAAGTCATACGAGACGTCAACCGAAGACAAGCCATGTGCGTCCAGCAAATCAACCGACAGCACCTTTTCAAAAGGAAAATCCAGGAGAATTTGCGAAATATAGTCAGAAGTTAGGTCAGTCTCACTATATTTTGGCAGAAACAGTTTCTCAAGTGGATCATCCAATTTCAGATGGTGAAACAAGTCATTCCAAGAAAAACAATTATGACTTTTTAAAGAAAAGTCAAATTTATAACAAAAAAAGTAAACAAAAAGAACAAGAACGTCAAGTGGCCCAAGAGCTCAACTTGACTAGAATGAGCGAATAGAGGGGAAGAAAATGGCAAAAACCTATCATTTTATCGGAATCAAAGGATCAGGTATGAGTGCCTTGGCTTTGATGTTGCATCAAATGGGGCATAAAGTTCAAGGTTCTGATGTTGAAAAGTACTACTTTACACAACGTGGACTAGAGCAAGCAGGGATTACAATTTTACCGTTTGATGAAAAAAATCTTCAAGGAGATTTAGAAATTATCGCGGGTAATGCCTTCCGTCCAGATAACAATGTTGAAATTGCTTATGCGGACCAAAATGGTATCAGTTACAAACGTTATCATGAGTTTCTTGGTAGCTTTATGCGTGACTTTATCAGTATGGGAGTTGCTGGTGCACACGGTAAGACGTCAACAACTGGGATGCTTTCTCACGTCTTGTCACACATCACTGATACAAGCTACTTGATCGGAGATGGTACAGGTCGTGGTTCTGAAAATGCCAAGTATTTTGTCTTTGAATCAGACGAGTATGAGCGCCATTTCATGCCATATCACCCAGAGTACTCTATCATCACTAACATCGATTTTGACCACCCTGACTATTTTACAAGCTTAGAGGATGTCTTCAACGCCTTCAATGACTATGCCAAACAAATTACCAAAGGTTTGTTTGTCTATGGTGAAGATGCTGAGTTGCGTAAGATTACGGCTAATGCTCCGATTTACTACTATGGTTTTGAAGCAGAAGGTAATGACTTCGTAGCAAGTGACTTGCTTCGTTCTACTACAGGTTCAACCTTTACCGTTCACTTCCGTGGTCAAGAGTTGGGTCAATTCCACATTCCAACTTTCGGTCGCCACAATATCATGAATGCTACAGCAGTGATTGGTTTGCTTTATACTGCTGGCTTTGACTTGAATTTAGTACGTGAACACTTGAAGACTTTTGGTGGAGTGAAACGTCGCTTTACAGAAAAGGTTGTTAATAATACGGTTATCATCGATGACTTTGCTCACCATCCAACAGAGATCATTGCGACTCTTGATGCTGCACGTCAAAAATACCCAAGCAAGGAAATCGTGGCAATTTTCCAACCACATACCTTTACTCGTACAATTGCCTTGTTGGATGATTTTGCTCAGGCCTTGAATCAGGCTGATGCAGTTTACCTCGCACAAATCTATGGATCTGCTCGTGAGGTGGACCATGGTGATGTCAAGGTAGAAGACCTTGCCAATAAAATCAACAAGAAACATCAAGTTATCACAGTTGAAAATGTTTCTCCACTCCTAGACCATGACAATGCTGTCTATGTCTTCATGGGAGCTGGCGATATTCAAACTTATGAATATTCATTCGAGCGTCTCTTGTCTAATTTGACAAGTAATGTTCAGTAAGGAAAATTATGGAATTTCCAATTAAAATCAGGGAAGCACAGCAATCAGATATAAATCAGATTTGCTTGATACAAGAAAGTATTTCAAACTCCCTAGAAGTATTGAATAGAGAAATAATAGAAGAACGTATCCGCAACCATGCGGGTACGTTTCTCTTAGCTAGCCTGGATGATCAAGGGATTGCTTATATCACTGCGACGACACCTCCTATTCCCTCTTTAAGAAAATGGATGCTTGAGATCGGAGATGAGGAATTCATTAGTGAGAACTCAATCATCCTTGAAGATTTAGCTGTAGATCCCGATTTTCAGGGGCAAGGCTTTGGAACCTTGTTGCTAGCAGCTTTGAAGGAAGTTACCCGTCAGCAAAATAGACCAGGTATTTATCTGCTTTGTGAGGATGAGTTGCTGGCCTACTTTGAAATGAATGGATTTGTGGAACAAGGGATTGTAGATGGAGAAAGGAGCAGTGAATTTGCCTTTCTCATGCGTTGGCATAATCTTTATTATCAGGAGGAACTATGATTATTAGACAAGCTAGATTGACAGATTTAGATCGTATCTTTGAAATTGAACTAGAAAATTTTTCAATTGAAGAAGCCATTCCTCGTCCTGTTTTTGAAGCTCATCTGAAGGAAATTAAGACCAGTTTTTTAGTGGCTGAAAAAGAGGGGGAAATACTAGGCTATATTGAGGGACCAGTAGTCCCTCAGCGATATTTACAAGACCAGTCCTTTACAGAAGACATTAAAGATTATAGCCATCAAAAAGGTGGCTATATCTCTGTGACTTGTCTATCCATTGCTAAGAAAGCTCAAGCTTTAGGTGTCGGACGAAAATTATTGACCGTTTTAAAAGATCTCGCTCTTGAGCATGAGCGTGAGGGAATCAATCTAACCTGCCATGACTATCTCATTGGCTATTATGAGAAACATGGTTTTGTGAATGAAGGAAAATCAAAGTCGACTTTTGCTGGTGAAGAATGGTATGACATGGTCTGGGAAAACACGAATTAGGCATCAGAAAGGCATCTATGGTTGCTTTTCTTTAGTTTTTAAGATATAATATTATGGATTATCAACAAGGAGGTAACACCTTTGAGCGAAAATTCTCGAGAAGAAGAAAAGTTAAGTTTTAAAGAACAAATTTTAAGAGATTTAGAAAGATTAAAAAGAGAAGACGGCATCGCGAATACTAAAAGTAGCAACGATGATTTGTTTTCAAATTTAAGTAATAGTTCAGAAGCGGAAAAAGCAGCGGAAGAACCTTCTGTAGAAGACTTGATGGCCAATTCTGTTTCTTTAGTGGATGAATTGCTTGCTAATGCTCCAGCAGTTCCACCACGTCCAGTTTTACAAGATGATTCAGTTGAAACTTCTGTAGCTTCAGAACCAGTTGTATCTTCAGAGCCAGCTGTAGCTCCAGATCCTCTACCATCAACGGAAGCTGTTGAACCCGTCAAGCCTCTTGAACCTGCTCAACCAGCGGAAGAAGAGAAAGAGTTCAATGCTATTTCGACAAGGATTCCAGTTTCTTATCGTACGAATCAGGCTAAACCAAGTCCTGCTAGAAAGAATATTAAACCTCAACCGAAACCAACAGATCTTGCAAAAGAAACTCCAAGTCAAGAGCCAGTTGCTCCAGTTGAAACTAGAACTGAACTTCCTAGAAGAAGTCGTAAAGAATCAGTGAAACCAATCAAGAAAAAGAAAAAATCACGCTTGAAAGGATTTTTCGTAACAGTATTTGTTTTATTGATTTTACTAGGTGTGGGTGGATTCTTTGGTTACCGTTATGTCGAATCTGCACTCCAACCAGTTGATGCAAATTCAAAACAGTATGTCACGGTTCAGATTCCAGAAGGGGCTAATCTTCAGCAAATTGGTGATACCTTAGAAAAATCTGAATTGGTAAAACATGGTTTTATCTTTAGCCTTTATGCTAAGTATAAAGACTACAATGATTTGAAATCTGGTTACTACAATTTGCAAAAGAGCATGAGTACAGATGATATCATCAAAGAATTGCAAAAGGGTGGAACTCCTCAACCTCAAGAGGTTGCACTTGCAAATCTTACAATCCCTGAAGGTTATACCCTTGACCAAATCGCACAAACGGTTGGTCAGCTTCAAGGAGAGTTTAAAGAACCCTTGACTGCGGATGCCTTCCTGGCAAAAGTTCAAGATGAAACCTTCATCTCTCAATTAGTTGCTAAGTACCCAACCCTTCTCGAAAGTCTACCAACTAAAGAAAGTGGTGTTCGTTACCGTTTAGAAGGTTATCTTTTCCCAGCAACATATAGCATCAAAGAAAGCACAACTGTTGAAAGCTTGATTGATGAAATGGTGGCAGCTATGGACCAAAACTTGTCAGGGCATTATACTGCAATCAAAGAAAAGAATTTGACAGTGAATGAACTCCTCACCATTGCATCACTTGTGGAAAAAGAAGGGTTGAAAACTGATGATCGTAAGCTAATTGCTGGAGTTTTCTATAATCGTTTGAACCTTGGTATGCCACTTCAGAGTAATATTGCTATTCTCTATGCAGAAGGTAAGCTAGGACAAAATATTAGCTTGGCAGATGATGCAGCAATTGATACAACAATCAATTCACCATATAATGTTTATACAAACCTTGGCTTAATGCCTGGTCCAGTAGACAGTCCAAGTCTGGATGCAATTGAAGCAAGTATCAATCAAACTAAGAGTGACAATCTCTACTTTGTAGCCAACGTACAAGATGGCAAGGTTTACTTTGCAACGACACGAGAAGAACATGATCGAAACGTTGCAGAGCATGTCAACAGTAAACTGACACAATCAAGTAGTTCAAACTAACTCTTAGGACAAGATTTGCTATTAAATCCGTGAATGTAGAAGAGAATCTCTTCTTTATACAGGAATATCAAGTCACATCGGTCTTTCCACTATGATCAGAAACGCCTGAAATCTATAAGTTTTAGGCGTTCGGAAATTGCGAAAGTAAAAACTTACCTCTTATTTGAACCTGAGTCTAGAAGCGATAGAATCATTAGGTCTAGGCACAGATTTTAAAAGGTCGATACTGACCAAAATCATTTAAGGAAAGCTTTTAAAAGACTTTGTCTTCATTGTAAAATTATGTGGTTTACCACATAATTTTGCTTTACTACCTAAAGAAATTTAAATTTAATCAAAAGAAAGTTGAGAAAAATGGCAGAAAAAACATATCCAATGACCCTTGAAGAAAAGGAAAAACTCGAAAAAGAATTAGAAGAGTTGAAACTAGTTCGTCGTCCAGAAGTTGTAGAACGCATCAAGATTGCGCGTTCATACGGTGACTTGTCAGAAAATAGTGAGTATGAAGCAGCTAAGGACGAGCAAGCCTTCGTTGAAGGACAAATCTCTAGCTTAGAAACAAAAATCCGTTATGCTGAGATTGTCAATAGCGATGCAGTTGCTCAAGATGAAGTTGCTATCGGGAAAACAGTCACTATCCAAGAAATTGGTGAAGACGACGAAGAAGTATATATCATCGTGGGATCAGCGGGTGCAGATGCCTTTGCAGGTAAAGTATCAAATGAAAGCCCAATTGGGCAAGCCTTGATTGGTAAGAAAACAGGTGATACTGCTACGATTGAAACACCTGTAGGAAGCTATGATGTTAAAATCTTAAAAGTAGAAAAAACAGTTTAATAGGAATGAAAAGAAGGAGTAGATATAGGGAAAGCGCTTCCCGTTACTCCTTTTCTTAATTCTAAAAACTAGAGGAGACTATATGAATTCAGAAAATAAGCACAAAAAGAAAAATAAAATGGAACGTGGGTTAACCAATCGCCATGTTCAGGTTATGGCGATTGCAGGAACAATTGGAACAGGACTTTTTCTAGGAGCTGGACGTTCCATTAGTTTGACGGGTCCGTCAATCGTCTTAGTCTATATGATTACGGGTGGCTTTATGTATCTTATGATGCGCGCTATCGGGGAAATGTTGTACCAAGATCCAGAGCAACATACCTTTATCAACTTTATTACCCGTTATCTTGGTCAGGGCTGGGGTTACTTCTCAGTCTGGTCATACTGGCTCTCAGTAGTCTTTATCGGAATGGCCGAGATTACGGCTATTGCTCACTATGTTCAGTTTTGGTTTCCATCCTGGCCATCTTGGTTGATTCAGGTTGTATTTCTGACAATACTCGGTTTAGTGAACTTGATTGCCGTTAAAATTTTTGGTGAAGTAGAATTTTGGTTTGCTATGATCAAAATCGTGGCCATTCTTGCCATGATTGCGACAGGTGTCTTTCTAGTTTTGACTGGCTTTGAAACGCCTTATGGTTCAGCAAGTCTTGCTAATATCAGTGAACACTTCTCACTTTTCCCAAATGGTGCTATGAACTTTGTCATGGCCTTCCAGATGGTTTTCTTTGCATACTTGATGATTGAATTTATTGGTGTTACCACATCTGAAACCAAGGATCCAAGAAAAGTATTGCCTAAGGCTGTTAAGGAAATTCCTTTGCGAATTATCTTCTTCTACGGTGGAGCTCTCTTAGCTATTATGTCTATTATTCCTTGGCGTGAGCTTTCTGCATCGGATTCACCATTTGTAACGGTATTTGAACTTGTTGGTCTTAAGTGGGCGGCTGCTTTGATTAACTTTGTTGTCTTGACTTCAGCAGCGTCAGCTTTGAATTCAACCCTATACTCAACAGGTCGTCACTTGTACCAGATTGCCCATGATTCACCTAATCGTTTCTTGAAAGCTATTAAGGCAGACACGCTCTCACGTCACAACGTTCCTCAGAATGCAATCATTGCTTCTGCTGTATTGATTGGTTTTGCAGCCTTCATCAATGTACTTCCTGGCGTATCAGATGCCTTTGCTTTGATTACAGCTTCTTCATCAGGTGTTTATATCGCCATCTACATCTTGATCATGGTAGCCCATCTCAAGTATCGCAAGTCTAAAGACTTTATGGCAAATGGCTATCTCATGCCTCAATACCGCTTGCTAAATCCTCTGACCATGCTCTTCTTTATCTTTGTATTTGGAACACTCTTCTTACAAGAATCAACTGTAATGGGAGCTAGAGGTTCAGCTATCTGGATTGTCGCATTTGGTATTTATAGCCAATGGAAATTTAGAAAATAAGTTTTACTCTCATCAACTTAGGTTGGTGAGTTTTTTTAGTTTGACAGTTCTTCAAAATAGGAATATAATCAAGTTATAAGTATCTTCGAGGAGATTTGGATGCAGGTAAGATTGGAAAATACAGAGTCTCAGAAAGCACAGAAAATAGGGGATTTGATTCGCTCCTATAATCGTTCTAAGAGAGAAGCAGCTGAAAGTGAGCCACTTAACCTTTATGTCGAAGATGATAGCGGTCAACTCATGGCTGGTTTAGTAGCAGAGACCTTTGGAAATTGGCTAGAAATCGAGTATTTATTTGTGAAAGAGGACTTGCGAGGACAAGGAATCGGCTCCCAACTATTGCAGCAAGCAGAGAGTGAAGCTAAGAAGAGAAACTGTCGCTTTGCTTTTGTGAATACTTATCAATTTCAAGCGCCAGCCTTTTATCAAAAGCAGGGCTACAAGGAAGTCTTTACCTTAAAAGACTATCCGTATACTGGACAAAGGCACTATTATCACAAAGATTTGTAAACAGAAAATGAATGATCGAAGAAATCGACACATCATAATGGAGTTGGCTTAATGGATATCATACTAGATATGGGTAATGTTTTATTGGAATGGAACAAGGATAAGATTTTGAAAGCTGTAGCTAAAACAGAAAAAGATTATCTAATTTTAGACAAGGCTATTTTCCAGTCGGGGCTCTGGGAAAGATTGGACTTAGGGACTTTGACTCGGGAAGAACTGGTTGATAGAGTTCTTTCCTTATTAGGGGATATCTATGAGAAAAAGGTAGAAGAAGTTATTTGGAATTGGCCTGCTTACATTGATATTTACAAGGAAGTCTTTCCGCTGCTTACAGGGTTAAAGGAAAAAGGTCATCGTATTTTTGTTCTATCTAATACATCGCCAGTTTTTTATGAATTATTAAAAGATCAACTAGCACCTCTAGAAAAGATTTTAGATGGTTTCGTCCTTTCTTGTGATATTAAGGTCATCAAACCTGATCGAAAAATGTTTGAAAAAATTCTCCGTAAATATCAGTTGGATCCAGCAAATTGTGTCTTTCTTGATGATATAGCAGACAACACTAAGATGGCTGAGACATTAGGCATCAAAGCCTACCAAGTCAAACAGAGAAGTGACGTTGTAGATATTTTGAAAAAATTTGAATAAACAGAGAACTCTCTATCATGTAGTGGTAGAGAGGCTTTTTGTTAAAAAAATCTCACAAAATGACAGATATATATTGCATAACGTAAAATATATGATATAATAAAGTTGAAAAAAGAAGCGCGACTTTTAAAATTAAGGAGGAGGTAACAAGTGGCTAAGAATTTAAAATTAAAACTAGCTCGAGTAGAGCTTGATATGACGCAGGGTGATTTGGCAGAAGCTGTGGGTGTCACTAGGCAGACTATCGGTTTGATAGAAGCTGGAAAGTACAATCCTTCGCTTTCACTTTGCCAATCCATTTGCAGATGCCTAGGGAAAACTCTAGATCAATTATTTTGGGAGGAAGAAGATGAAAAATAGATTATTTTATTATCAATTACTGGATGAAAGAGAAGAACAACTGATGAATAAAGCAGGGGCTGAAAGTTTCTATATCTCTATAGCTTTCTTGCTTTTATCTTATATGATTGCAGTATTAGCGCCAAGTCTTTTTAATCCGAGTATGATGCTCATCATTATCATTATTGTGACTTTTTACTTTTTCAACCGTGCTCGAAGTCTAGGTGTGACCTATTATAGTCGTTTTCATTTTACGATTTTGGGTTGTTTTTTCCTGACCTTGGCTATTACGGCTCTTTTAATGTTACAGAATTATCAATTCAACATAGAAATTTACCAGCACAATCCTCTGAACGTTAAATACTTGTCTGCTTGGGTATTTACCTATATCTTTTATCTTCCTTGGGTCTTTATTGGAAACTTAGGTTTGAAAAGTTATGGTGAATGGGCTCAGAAAAAGTTTGAGCAGGATATGGATGAGCTCGAGAGCATAGAATAGCTTGTTAGCTTTTTATCAATATCGATAAAATGTGTTATAATAGTACTAATTTATGAGAAAAGAAGAAACATTTTCATCTTTTACAAATAAGGAAGAAGGACAGTATATGTACCCAGATGATAGTTTAACATTGCACACGGATTTGTATCAAATTAACATGATGCAGGTTTACTTTGACCAAGGCATTCATAACAAGAAAGCAGTTTTTGAAGTTTATTTCCGCCAACAACCTTTCAAAAACGGTTATGCTGTATTTGCAGGTTTGGAACGAATTGTGAACTACTTAGAAAAACTGCGCTTTTCTGAGAGCGATATTGCTTATTTGGAATCACTTGGTTATCATGGCGCCTTCTTGGAATATCTCCGTAATCTCAAGATGGAATTGACTGTACGTTCTGCTCAAGAAGGGGACTTGGTATTTGCTAATGAACCGATTGTTCAAGTGGAGGGACCTTTGGCTCAGTGTCAATTGGTGGAAACAGCCCTCTTGAACATCGTCAACTTTCAAACCTTGATTGCGACTAAGGCGGCTCGTATTCGTTCAGTCATTGATGATGAACCTTTGATGGAATTCGGTACACGTCGTGCGCAAGAAATGGATGCGGCTATCTGGGGGACTCGTGCCGCTGTTATTGGTGGTGCCAATGGAACTAGTAATGTGCGTGCTGGTAAACTTTTTGGTATTCCGGTTTTAGGGACTCATGCCCATGCTTTAGTTCAAGTTTATGGAAATGACTATCAGGCTTTCAAGGCTTATGCCTCAACGCACAAAAACTGTGTCTTTCTAGTAGATACTTATGATACTCTTCGCATCGGTGTTCCAGCAGCGATTCAGGTTGCGCGTGAACTTGGTGATAAGATTAATTTCCTTGGCGTTCGCATTGACTCTGGAGACATTGCCTATATTTCTAAAAAAGTTCGTCAACAACTGGATGAAGCAGGATTTACGGATGCTAAGATTTATGCATCAAATGATCTTGATGAAAATACCATCCTTAACCTCAAGATGCAAAAAGCTAAGATTGACGTCTGGGGTGTAGGTACTAAACTCATCACTGCTTATGACCAACCAGCACTTGGAGCAGTTTACAAGGTTGTTGCCATCGAAGATGAGAATGGTCATATGCGCAATACCATTAAACTTTCAAACAATGCAGAGAAAGTTTCAACACCAGGTAAGAAACAAGTTTGGCGCATCACCAGTCGTGAAAAAGGCAAGTCAGAAGGTGATTATATTACCTATGATGGTGTCGACGTTGCTAGCATGACTGAAATCAAGATGTTCCATCCAACCTATACTTACATCAAGAAAACTGTCCGTAATTTTGATGCTGTTCCTCTCTTGGTTGACATTTTCAAGGAAGGTAAGCTGGTCTATGATTTACCAAGTCTACCTGAAATTCAAGCCTATGCTCGTAAGGAATTTGATAAGCTCTGGGACGAATACAAACGCGTTCTTAACCCACAACATTACCCTGTCGACTTGGCTCGTGATGTATGGCAAGACAAGATGGACTTGATTGATAAAATGCGTAAGGAAGCTCTAGGTGAAGGAGAAGAAGAATGAGTTTGCAAGAGACTATTATCGAAGAACTGGGGGTTAAACCAGTGATTGATGCCCAGGAAGAAATCCGTCGTTCGATTGACTTTTTAAAACGATATTTAAAGAAGCATCCCTTCTTAAAAACGTTTGTGTTAGGCATTTCTGGAGGTCAAGACTCGACCTTAGCAGGACGCTTGGCTCAACTAGCCATGGAAGAAATGCGAGCAGAAACAGGTGATGATAGCTATAAATTTATAGCAGTTCGTTTGCCTTATGGAGTACAAGCTGATGAAGCAGATGCCCAAAAAGCCCTAGCTTTTATCCAGCCAGATGTCAGCTTAGTAGTGAATATCAAGGAATCTGCTGATGCTATGACAGTAGCAGTCGAAGCAACAGGAAGTGTAGTTTCCGATTTTAACAAAGGAAATATCAAGGCTCGTAGTCGTATGATTGCCCAATATGCCCTTGCAGGTGCTCATAGCGGAGCTGTTATCGGGACAGACCATGCTGCGGAAAATATCACAGGTTTCTTTACCAAGTTTGGTGACGGTGGTGCAGATATTCTCCCACTCTATCGCCTCAATAAACGCCAAGGAAAACAACTTTTGAAGGAGCTTGGAGCTGATCCAGCCCTCTATGAAAAAGTTCCAACAGCAGATTTGGAAGAAGAAAAACCAGGTATTGCAGACGAAGTAGCTTTAGGAGTTACTTACAATGAAATTGATGATTACCTCGAAGGAAAGCAAGTCAGCCCAGAAGCCCAAGCAACCATTGAAAAATGGTGGTACAAAGGCCAACACAAACGCCACCTACCAATCACCGTGTTTGATACGTTTTGGGAGTAAAAAAAGAAGGAAAAGTGTTGCTTTTCCTTCTTTTTTAAAAATATTAATTAAAATGTTTGAGATATGAAGTGTGGAAAGGTTACTCATCTTGCATAAAATATGATATTGTAACTAATGAATTACTATCAAAATAAGAATCTTTATCAAAATATTTGCAATTTCCTATTGTAATACTATGTATTTTGTAATTCTTAATAAAATAAGGTAATTTTTCATATTTTTTTTCAAGTAACGTTACATTATGAAATCCAATATTTTCAAAAAGCTCTTTTACTTCGGAAGGTTCTTTTGAAAGTAAAATATCATAATCATCAGGTGGAAGGATATACTGATTCTTTAAAATATCAGTAAGGCGCTCAGAAATCCGTAAACTAATATTTTCAGGGATACTTGAGTCAGTGTTTTCCCTTGAGATTCTAACTTTTCCTGTTAAAATTCCATAATCATTATAATTTAAAGTAAAACACCAAGTTGAAATTCGACTATTTGAATAAACTTCAAAATTAATTAAAGCTTGGTTAATTTCTACTTTTTTAAATCGATTAATTTTATCGGTTTCTTTGTGAATTATTCTATTGAACTCTTCTTGATTTAAGAATTCTGGAAATTGAATGGATAAAGACTGTCTAAGCTCCTCATCTTGTTTCCTTTCAAGACGCTCTTGACTATTCCATGAGTGTATTTCAGCAACAAAATTTACAACTTTACCTGGGATACTAATAACATTAGAAATTCCTGTTATAGTATTATTGGCTATGTTAACAGCTCCATCTACAGTATTACTAGTTATTTTTGAAGTTTCATCAACAACTACTTTTACGGCTTTTGAAGTCTCAGTAGCAATATCATTTACAACCTTTGAGGATTCATTGACGATACCATTTACAACCTTTGAGGATTCATTAGCGATACCATTTACAACTTTAGAAGTTTCATTAGTAACGTTATCTACAAATTTAAAGAAATCATTTAACATAAAAGAATACCATTAATCAAAGTAAAGCAAATCTTTGCTGGTACTTGTAAAGAGGTCAAAGCCATCTTTGGTCACAACACCACAGTCTTCGATGCGTACTCCGACTTTACCAGGGATATAGATACCAGGCTCAACTGAGAAGCACATACCTTCTTCGATAACCATGTCGTTTCCTTCCATGATTGAAGGGAATTCGTGGACATCCATACCGATACCATGACCGAGACGGTGGTTGAAGTATTCACCATAGCCAGCTTTTTCGATAACTTCACGGGCAGCACGGTCTACTTCATGTGCAGTGACACCAGGCTTGATAAAGTCAAGGGCAGCTTGTTGGGCTTCCAGAGTCAAGTTGTAAATGTCTTTCTTGAATTGGTCAGGTTTACCAACAGCGACTGTACGAGTCATATCTGATGCATAACCATTCACCATCACACCGAGGTCAAAGAGGAGAAGGGCATTGTTTTCAACCTTGTTAGCTCCAGGGATACCATGCGGATTTGCAGCATTATCACCTGTTAAAACCATAGTATCAAAACTCATTTCGTAGCCTTCACGTTTCATAGCAAAGTCGATTTGCGCAATGATATCAGTTTCCGTATTATCAAGAGAGATATTATCAAAACCAACTTTAACAGACTTGTCGGCGTAAACACCTGCAACCATCATCTTTTGCACTTCGTCTGCTGATTTGATCAAGCGCATGCGCTGGATTAGTGGAGTCAAGTTTTCAAATTCAGCAGCTTCAAAGACAGATCTTAAACCGTGGTATTTAGTCAAGATGAGATTATCAAACTCAACTGCTACACGTTTGAAATCAAGCTGTGGCAAGGCATTTTGGATTTTTTTCCAAGGATTTTCAGAGTCCACATAACCAACTACTGGGAATGAAACAGTGCTAGTTGCACGCTCAACCTCAAGTGCTGGAACGAAGAGAAGTGGTTCTTGGTTTCCAAGGACAAAGAGGAACATTTGGCGTTCGTGTGGATCACTGTAAAAACCAGTGAGGTAGTTGATAGTGACGGGGTCAGATACGACAGCGCCGTCTAACTTTTCAGATTCGAGATATGTTACAATTTGTTGTAATTTAGACATATGTTACCTTCTTTCTACCCCTCTATTTTTGCAAAAAATAGTAGAAAATGCAAGAGAGAAGGGGAAAAGACTACAAAAAAATTCCAACAGCTAATAGCATGTTGGAATCTAAATATTAATTGAAGTCTGCCTTGCTTTTCACATCGCTGTATTCTTCAGCGACTTCTTGGCTCAGAATATCCTCATAAGCTGGAAGGACGATGTCCTGACCATACTTTTTCTTAAGAGCAGTAGTGACCAAGCGATAGGCTAAGTTTGCATTACGGGATAAAATAGGTCCGTGGAAATAAGAACCAAAGACATTTTTATAGTGAACGCCTTCACCGATTTTCTCTTCATTATTTCCATTTCCGTATACGACCTGCCCGAGTGGTTTTTGGTCATCTGAGAGGAAGGTACGGCCTTGGTGGTTTTCAAAACCATAATAGGTTTCATCGAATTCTTCGTTATGAATTTTAATGTCACCGATAAAGCGGTTGTTAGTTTGATTGAGAGTGTAGTGTCCCATGACACCTAGACCTTCGATACGTCTTCCAGAAGCTTCGATATAGTATTGACCCAATAGTTGGAAACCTCCACAGATAGCAAGGACGACACCATTATTTTGGATGAAGTTGTCAATGCTTTCTTTTTTAGCAGGCAAATCACCAGCAATGATGCTTTGTTCAAAGTCTTGACCACCGCCGAAAAAGGCGATGTCGTAGTGATTTTCATCGAAATCATCGTGGAGAGAAACGATGTCAACTGTTACGTGGGCCCCAAGTTTTTCAGCTACGTACTTGAGCATGAGGATATTCCCATTATCTCCGTATGTGTTCATGAGATTGCCATAGAGGTGGGCGATATTTAGCTGGTAAGGATAGTTACCGTCTTTTGAGGAAAGTGAAGTATAAACCATTAGTTCATCTCCTTTCTAACAAGTTGACGATTGGCTAGTAGTTCTCGGAATTCCAGCATAGCAGTGTAGGTCGCAAGGATGTAAGCATGTTTACAATCTTGGGCTTCAATCGTTTTAAGAACTTGTTCCAGACTACTTGTTTCAGTGATTTTATCAGCTGGGTAGCCAGTCACTCGAAGACGACGAGCGATTTCAGAATGACGAACGCCACCGGCGTTGATTTCTGGGATATCCATGTCAGTTATCTGTTCAAAATCTGCATCCCAGATCCAGCTGGTATCAATACCGTCCGCATAGTTAGCATTGAGGAGGACAGATAGACTAAATGGGTAAGGAGCTAGTTTAATCATTTCAATAGCCTGTGTTGCACCGACAGGATTTTTGATGAGAACCAGTGTGCATTCCTTGTCACCGATATGGAAGGTTTCTTGACGTCCAAAAACTGCACGACTCTTGTCAAAACCTTGTTTGATCAGTTGCGAATCTGCACCGAGGAAACGGGCAATGGCAACCGCAGCCAGAGCATTGTAGATATTGTAGAGTCCGCCGATTTGAATACCGTATTCCTGACCATCGATAACGAAGCGAGAACGATTGTTAGTCAACTCAACCAATTCTGTTAGACGGTAGTCTAAGTCAGGACGTTTACATCCACAGTTTTCACAGATATAAGCTCCCAAGTTGGCATAAGTGTTGAGCTCATATTTCAAAATACTTTGACAGTCTGGACAGAGAATACCTTCAGTATTGTAGTGAGCAAGCTTTGCTGGACCTTTTTCCGTATCAAAGCCAAAATACTGAACAGGATTTGGAATTGTAGGTTTGTAGAAAAGAGGACTGTCACCATTCAGCAGAACAGTAGCAGTAGGAACTTTCCGAATAGCATCCAAAATCATGTTGTAAGTCGTATAGATCTCACCGTAGCGGTCCATTTGGTCACGGAAGATATTGGTGATAACGAAAAGGCTAGGATGGATGTAGTCACAGATACGTGAGAGACTAGCTTCGTCGATTTCAAGGACTGCAATATTTTTTCCAGTTTTTGAAGATTTTGCAGTCAAGAAGGTAGTTGTAATCCCTGTGATCATGTTGGCACCACTTGGATTGGTCAAAACTTGACCATAAATTTCCTTTAGGATACCAACAGTGAGAGCGGTCGTCAAGGTTTTTCCATTGGTACCAGTTACTACAACAATCTCATAGTTCTTTGCTAAATGTTGTAAAATATCTTTATCAAGTTGAAGGGCAAGTTTTCCAGGGAGAGTACTTCCACGTCCAAGATGACTCAAAATAAAATGAGAAGAACGCCCAGCAAGAAGGCCCAAAGTAGTTTTTAATTTCATGTTTCTATTATATCATAAATGCTGAAAAAGACAGATTTGAGATTTTAGAAAAAGAAAAACAGCCCAAGGAGGGCTGTTTGATGCGATGAAATTTCAACTTAAATCGCAAATAAGTCATTCAAGTTCTCAGCCAAGGTTGGGTGAGTGAAGATTTGTTTTGTGAAGTAAGTGTATGGGATTTTGTTGTCCATAGCAACAGTAATGATGTTGATGATTTCTTGTGAACCTTCTGAGAAGATAGTAGCACCGAGAATTTCTTTTGTTTCAGTATTGACAACAGCTTTGAAGGCACCACGAAGGTCACCATTTACATGTCCACGAGGCATAGCTGCAACAGGAATTTCCTTAACAGCATATGGAAGTTTCAAATCAGCTGCTTGACTTTCAGTCAAACCAACTTGTGAAAGTGCAGGTGTGATGAAAAGAGTATTTGGTACATTGAGACGATCTTCGAGTGTGTAGCTGCCATCACCAGCGAGGTAGCTATAAACAACACGGAAGTCATCGAGTGAAATGTAGGTAAACTGAAGGCCACCGTTGACATCTCCAACAGCAAAGACACCAGGAACGTTTGTTTGACAATGTTTGTCTACTTTAATAGCGCCGCGTTCAGTTAGTTCAATATCTGTGTTTTCGAGATGAAGAGGTTCAACATTTGGTTTACGTCCAGTTGCGTAGAGAAGGGCATCGAAACGATAAGTTTCGTTTTCAGTTACGACAAGGACTTGGTCGCCATCATTTTTGATTTCAGTAGTACGGATGTTTTGAAGCAATTCAATGCCATCTTCTTCCAAGTATTGTTTGGCAAGAGCTGCGATGGAAGGTTCTACACGAGGTAGGAATGTATCCAAGGCATCTAGGACTGTAACCTTGCTTCCAAGTTTGTTGTAGAGACCGGCAAATTCAAGGCCGATGTTTCCGCCACCAAGGACACCAAGTTTTTCAGGCAATTTGTCCAAGTTTTGGATACCTGTTGAGTCAAAGACATTCTTGCTTGTAGCAAGGCCTGGGATTGGCAATACGTTTGAAACAGCACCAGTGTTGATGACGATAGTTTCAGCAGTCAGTTCTTGTTTTTCGTCACCAGCTTGGATTTCGATGACTTTATTAGAAACAAAGTGAGCTTCAGCATCAAAGATATCTACGCCTGTACCTGCGACAGTAGCATAGTTTTTACCATTGAGGCGTGTAGTAACAGTATTCTTTGTTGCCATAACCTCATCAAATGACAAGTCTTTTTCAGCAGCAACTAACAAGGTTTTAGTTGGGATACAACCGATATTGATACAAGTACCGCCGTACATCGCCTTACTACGTTCGATAAGGGCAACCTTTTTACCAGCTGAAGCTAGTTTTCCAGCAAGTGTCTTACCTGCCTTACCAAATCCTATTACAATTAAATCGTATGTTAACATTTTTATTCCTCCTGTTCGAACTTCATTCTAGCATAAGAAAAAAACTTTTGCAAAAATCTGCTACGGAAAATCATTTCAGGAACCGAATGCTCTAACAAATACTTTTTGAGTGAAGCAAATCGATAGAAAAATCGTTTACATGACTTAATCAGGAGGTTAGACTATCTTTTGACCCTCTCTTATGTTATACTAGATAAGTTGCAAAAAAGCAGTACTTTTCTTTAGTGGAAAAGAAGCAACACGGTCTTTCATAAAAGATATGAAAGTACGTCATGACAAGAAAAGTATAAACTAAGCGCTATAGGATGGCTTCGCACCATCTTTAGAAAGAAGAATAACGTGAAATTTAATGAATTTAACCTTTCTGCTGATTTATTAGCAGAAATTGAAAAAGCAGGATTTGTAGAAGCAAGTCCTATCCAAGAGCAAACCATTCCTCTGGCTCTTGAAGGAAAAGATGTTATCGGACAAGCTCAAACAGGTACAGGAAAAACTGCTGCCTTTGGTTTGCCAACCCTTGAAAAGATTCGTACAGAAGAAGCAACCATTCAAGCTTTGGTCATTGCACCAACCCGAGAACTAGCTGTGCAAAGTCAGGAAGAACTCTTCCGCTTTGGTCGAAGCAAGGGTGTAAAAGTCCGTTCTGTTTATGGTGGTTCAAGTATCGAAAAACAAATCAAGGCTCTTAAATCAGGTGCTCATATCGTAGTTGGAACACCAGGTCGTCTCCTAGATTTGATCAAACGCAAGGCCTTGAAATTGCAAGATATTGAAACTCTTATTCTTGATGAAGCGGACGAAATGCTTAACATGGGCTTCCTTGAGGATATTGAAGCCATCATCTCTCGTGTCCCAGAAAATCGTCAAACCTTGCTCTTTTCAGCAACTATGCCTGAAGCTATCAAGCGTATCGGGGTTCAGTTTATGAAAGAACCTGAGCATGTGAAGATTGCTGCCAAGGAGTTGACAACTGAACTAGTTGATCAGTACTATATCCGTGTCAAGGAACAAGAAAAATTTGACACCATGACTCGTCTTATGGACGTTGAACAGCCTGAGTTGTCTATTGTCTTCGGTCGTACAAAACGTCGTGTAGATGAGTTGACTCGTGGTCTGAAAATCCGTGGCTTCCGTGCAGAAGGGATTCATGGAGATTTGGACCAAAACAAACGTCTTCGTGTCCTTCGCGATTTTAAAAATGGCAATCTGGATGTCCTCGTAGCAACGGACGTTGCGGCTCGTGGTTTGGATATCTCAGGTGTGACTCATGTCTATAACTACGACATTCCACAAGATCCAGAGAGCTATGTTCACCGTATCGGTCGTACAGGTCGTGCCGGGAAGTCAGGTCAATCGATTACTTTTGTAGCACCAAATGAGATGGGCTACCTCCAAATCATCGAAAACTTGACCAAGAAACGCATGAAGGGCTTGAAACCTGCGACAGCAGAAGAAGCCTTCCAAGCTAAAAAGCATGTTGCGTTGAAGAAAATTGAACGTGACTTTGCCGATGAGACTGTTCGTGGAAACTTTGACAAATTCGCAAAAGATGCCCGTAAACTTGCAGCTGAATTCAGCCCAGAAGAATTGGCAATGTACATCCTAAGTTTGACAGTTCAGGATCCAGATAGTCTTCCAGAAGTTGAAATTGCGCGCGAGAAACCATTGCCATTTAAACCATCAGGTAATGGCTTCGGTGGTAAAGGCAAGGGAGGACGTCGTGGTGAGGATCGTCGAGATCGTGATCGTCGTCGAGACAATCGTCGTGGTGAACGTCGAGATGATTTCAAAAAAGGCAGTCGCAAGAACGACCGCTTTGAGAAGGAAAAACGTTACCGTAAGGATAATAAAAAACCACGTAATACTTCAAGTGAGAAGAAAACTGGTTTTGTAATCCGTAACAAGGGTGATAAATAATAAAAAAAGCGGTTCACTGAGGTGGATCGCTTTTATATATAAGGAGACCGAGAGTTAATAAAAGTTTATACTCTTCGAAAATCAAATTCAAACCTCGTCAACGTCGCCTTGCCGTACTTAAGTACAGCCTGCGGCTAGTTTCCTAGTTTGCTCTTTGATTTTCATTGAGTATTAATACGAGAAAATAGATTTATATATTTGTTATCTTGTAATATTATATTATCAAAAATTTAGGGACCTGTCAATAAAAAAATTTAAAAAACTAGTAAAAATTTTCGAACAGTCATGAATTGCAATTCAATAAACAATTTTCAGATAATTATTGAAATAATGGTCATTTTATGATATAATGGAAGCGATTAAATACGAGGTGAAAAATGGCACATTTATTAGAAAAAACGAGAAAAATTACGTCTATCCTGAAGCGTGCAGAGGAGAAATTACAAGATGATCTTCCATATAATGCCATCACACGCCAATTAGCGGATATTATTGATTGCAACGCTTGTATCCTAAATAGTAAGGGACGTCTTTTAGGATATTTTATGCGCTACAAGACTAATAATGATCGTGTAGAGCAATTTTTCCAATCAAAAATTTTTCCTGAGGACTATATTCAAGGTGCAAATATGATTTACGATACAGAAGCAAATCTGACTGTAGATCACGAATTAAGCATCTTTCCAGTTGAGAGTCGTGCAGATTTCGCAGAAGGTTTGACAACCATTGCTCCAATCCATGTTTCTGGGATTCGTTTGGGATCTTTGATTATCTGGCGTAATGATAAGAAATTCGAAGATGAGGATTTGATTCTTGTTGAGATTGCTAGTACGGTGGTTGGTATTCAGCTTTTGAACTTCCAACGTGAAGAAGACGAGAAAAATATCCGTCGTCGTACAGCCGTAACGATGGCAGTCAACACCCTTTCTTACTCTGAGTTACGAGCAGTATCAGCTATTTTGGGTGAATTGAAAGGCAATGAAGGACAATTAACTGCTTCAGTCATTGCAGACCGTATCGGTATTACGCGTTCAGTGATTGTCAATGCTCTTCGGAAGCTCGAATCAGCAGGGATTATTGAAAGTCGTTCATTGGGTATGAAGGGAACTTATCTAAAAGTTTTAATCCCAGATATTTTTGAAGAAGTGAAAAAGAGGGACTATTAATGGCTAAGGCTTTAATTTCGATTGACTATACAGAAGATTTTGTAGCGGATCATGGAAAATTGACAGCAGGAGCTCCTGCTCAAGCAATATCAGAAGCAATCAATCAGGTAACTAGATTAGCATTTGACCGTGGAGATTATATTTTCTTTACCATTGATGCTCATGAGGAAAATGATGTCTTTCATCCAGAAAGTAAACTATTTCCCCCTCATAATCTGATTGGGACTAGCGGGCGTAATCTATATGGTAAGTTAGCTGAATTTTATCAGGAACAGGCCCAGGATAGTCGTGTTTTCTGGATGGACAAACGTCACTATTCAGCTTTTTCTGGCACAGATTTGGATATCCGTCTGAGAGAGCGTCGCGTGGATACAGTCATCTTAACAGGTGTTCTTACAGATATCTGTGTATTGCATACGGCTATCGATGCCTATAATCTTGGGTATCAGATAGAAGTTGTCAAGCCAGCAGTCGCATCCATTTGGCCTGAAAACCATCAGTTTGCACTTGGACATTTTAAGAATACATTAGGAGCGAAACTCCTTGATGAAAATCTAGTTGAAATCAAAGAATAATGTATTCAAAAAAACTGAAAAAAATCTGAAAAAAGTGTTGACAAAGTTTGTGAAAGTTGATATACTAGTAAAGTAATCGACGCGGGGATGGCGGAATTGGCAGACGCGCAGGACTAAGGATCCTGTGACCGCTTTAGGTCGTGAGGGTTCAAGTCCCTCTCTCCGCATAGGAAAAGAGTTAGCTTCGGCTAGCTCTTTATTTTTTGAAATAGGTATAGTGAAAAACATACAAGATAGTTTTTTGTATGTTTTTTGTTTTCTTTTAAAAAGTGCTACAATATAGATAGAAAAGAAGGAAAAGAAATCAGTATTAAAAAAATATAGAGAGTAGTGTAGAAAAATTTAAATCTATCTTAGTTTATAACGGTTATTATCGGGAAAGCTTTCATAGTTAATGACTTGTATTTCCTGATTTAAAATAGGTATTTCAAAAATGTAAAGGAGGATTACGATGGTTAATGGACTTCAACGAATCATAAGTGCCTTTATTCAAATTCTCTTTATTATTTTACTACCTTCTATCTGGTGGTTTCTGACTGTGAGGGGGAAAGTCCCATTTATAGAATGGATTGGTTTAAAATCTATTAAAAGGGTTAAAGATTCTGATCTGATCTCATGGATAATTGGTGGTTTTCTCTTGTTTACCATTTTTTATATGTTTGTCTTTCCTCTAACACGTAGTATAGAAACAGCTACTTCGGCTTTTTCTGGTATGGGCTATAAGGCTTTACCAAGTATTCTAATTTACAGTATTTTGCAAACATCTTTGCCAGAGGAACTGCTATTTAGAGGATTTCTACTGAAACGAATGGCAAATCACATGCCGTTTGTCTTTGCAAATACGATACAGGCTATCGCTTTTGGATTGCTTCATGGAGTATTATTTGCTTCAGTAGTAAGTTTGGAAGTCACTTTTTTCATTATATTTTTTACTGGAGCAATAGCAGCTTATCTTGGTTTTGTTAATGAAAAGAAAGCTGGAGGGTCCATTTTAACAAGTTGGATCATACATGCACTAGCTAACATCCTGTCTGGTTTAGTTGCTGCATTTTCTCTGTTTTAATCTGGGGGATTTATAAATATAAAGTCAGTAGAAATACTGGCTTATTTTATTTCAAAAATTTTTCTTATTTCATAAACATTTCATATTTGGATATTATAATAGTCTTACAAATATGGAGGTGCTATATGAATCCCACTCAAAGAGCTTGGGCTTACGTCAGCAGAAAACGACTGAGAAGTCTCATTTTATTCTTGATTCTATTTGTCTTATTGGCTGGAATATCGGCTTGTCTGACGCTCATGAAGTCCAACAAAACAGTAGAAAATAATCTCTATCGCTCATTGAATACATCTTTTTCTATTAAAAGAATAGAAGCAGATCAGACCTTTCAACTGTCTCAACTAGATGACCTTAAAAACATAAAGGGGCTTGAGAAGATTTCACCTGAGCTAGAAACAATAGCCAAGTTAACTGACAAAGAAGTCGTTACTGGAGAACAAAGTATCCAAAGGGATGATTTGACAGAGACTGAAAAAAATCTTATCAGTTTGATTGCATTAGAAGACTCTTCCAAGGATGTTTCTTTTACAAGTTCCGCCTTTACCCTTAAAGAAGGAAGACATCTACAAAAAGGAGATAACCAGAAAATAATAGTCCACGAGGAATTGGCTAAGAAGAATAACCTAAAACTTGGGGATAAGATTAGCTTAAATCCTGCTCAAGTCAAAGAAAATAGTGGACAAAGGCTAGACTATGAAATCGTAGGTATTTTCTCAGGTAAGAAGCAAGAGAAATTCACTGGTCTTTCGTCAGATTTTAGTGAAAATACGGTCTATACAGACTTCGAAAGTAGCCAAACTCTTCTTGGAAATAAGGAAGCTAAAGTTACTGCCGCTCGTTTCTATCTAGAAAATCCAAAAGATATGGATAGTATCATTCAAGAGGTTGAAAAGTTATCTCTTGAAACGAAAGGTTACCAAGTCGAAAAGGAAAATAAGGCTTTTGAACAAATCAAGGATTCAGTTTCGACCTTCCAAACCTTCCTACAGATTTTCCTCTATGGCATGATGATTGCTGGTGTAGGAGCGCTGATCTTGGTCTTGTCACTTTGGTTACGAGAGCGAGTCTACGAGGTTGGTATTTTATTGGCACTAGGTAAGGGAAAAGGAGCAATCTTTAGCCAATTCTGCCTAGAAGTCATCTTGGTTTCATTGGCAGCTATTCTGCCTGCATTTGTGGCTGGGAATGCCATTACTTCCTATCTCTTGAAGACTGTACTAGCAAGCGGCGACCAAGCTGCACTACAAGATACTCTGGCAAAAGCAACGAATCTTTCAACAAGTCTTCTATCATTTGGAGAATCTTATATCTTCCTACTTATAATCAGCTGCTTGTCAGTTGCACTTTGCTTTATCTTTTTATTTAGAAAATCACCGAAAGAAATTTTATCATCTATTAGTTAATGAAGGAGAAATCATGACTTTACTACAATTACAAGATCTTACTTATCGTTACAAGAACACTGCAGAAGCAGTATTATATAAAATCAATTACGATTTTGAACCTGGCAAGTTTTATAGTATCATCGGTGAATCAGGAGCTGGGAAGTCAACACTCTTATCTCTATTAGCAGGACTTGATAGTCCAGTCGAAGGTGCTATCTTATTCGAAGGCAAGGATATTCGTGAACAAGGTTATTCTTATCATCGCATGCACCATATCTCGCTAGTTTTCCAAAACTATAACTTGATTGATTATCTTTCTCCATTGGAAAATATCCGCTTGGTTAATAAAAAAGCTAGCAAGGATACTCTTTTTGAACTTGGTTTAGATGAAAGTCAGATCAAGCGAAATGTTCTCCAATTATCAGGTGGACAGCAACAACGGGTGGCCATTGCTCGTAGCCTTGTATCAGAAGCACCAGTGATTTTAGCAGATGAACCAACCGGAAACCTAGATCCTAAGACAGCTGGGGATATCATCGAACTCCTCAAATCTCTTGCTGAGAAAACAGGCAAGTGTGTGATCGTTGTGACCCACAGTAAGGAAGTAGCACAGGCGTCAGATATTACACTGGAATTGAAGGATAAAAAGCTGACTGAAATATAGAATCTAGTTATTAAACTTTAAAATAGTATTAGTTGGTAACTGGATACGTGTAAAGTAATAATAAACGAAGTGAGTCTTTAACAACTATTTCCCGCAGTAGTGATAGCCTAGATAATAACAAAGTTATTATCTAGGCCGGAATTTTTGAGACATATGGCTCAAAAATTAGGGATGAAATTCCTACAGGAAGTTGCTCCCGTCCGCACAATCCAAGGGAAATAGTAAAAAAATAATTTATATAAGTTATAAGACATTGAAATAGAACAAAATCTAGAAAGGAATCTTATGTTACACAACGCATTTGCCTATGTCACAAGAAAATTTTTTAAGTCGCTTGTGATCTTTCTGATCATTCTCTTGATGGCTAGTTTGAGTTTGGTCGGCTTGTCTATCAAGGGGGCGACAGCTAAGGCTTCTCAAGAAACCTTTAAAAATATCACCAATAGTTTTTCCATGCAAATCAATCGTAGAGTCAACCAAGGAACTCCACGTGGTGCAGGGAATATCAAGGGTGAAGATATCAAAAAAATTACCGAAAATAAGGCCATCGAATCCTACATCAAACGGATCAATGCTATCGGTGATTTAACAGGTTATGAACTGATTGAAACGCCTGAAACCAAGAAAAATCTAACGGCAGATCGAGCTCAACGTTTTGGAAGTAGCTTGATGATAACAGGTGTCAATGACTCTTCTAAAGAAGATAAGTTTGTGTCAGGCTCTTACAAACTAGTCGAAGGTGAGCATTTAACAAACGATGACAAATACCAAATTCTCATGCACAAAGACTTGGCTGCTAAACATGGCTGGAAGGTTGGCGACAAGGTCAAACTGAACTCCAATATCTACGATGCCGATAATGAGAAAGGAGCTAAGGAAACAGTAGAAGTAACGATCAAAGGACTCTTTGATGGACATAACAAATCTGCTGTGACCTACTCACAAGAACTTTATGAGAATACAGCTATCACAGATATTCACACAGCTGCCCAGCTCTATGGTTATACTGAAGATACAGCTATTTATGGAGATGCTACCTTCTTTGTAGCTGGAGATAAGAATCTAGATAGTGTCATGCAAGAATTAGGGTCTATCAACGGCATCAACTGGAAGATGTATAGCTTGATTAAGAGTTCATCTAACTATCCTGCCCTCGAACAATCTATCTCAGGCATGTACAAGATGGCTAATCTTCTCTTCTGGGGTAGCTTGAGCTTCTCTGTTCTCCTACTTGGTCTCTTACTCACGCTATGGATTAACGCTCGTCGTAAAGAGGTTGGAATTCTCCTTTCAATTGGTCTTAAACAAGCAAGTATTCTAGGACAATTTATCACAGAAGCAGTTATGATTGCTATTCCAGCCCTTATTTCAGCCTACTTCCTAGCCAACTATACAGCTCGAGCCATTGGAAATACAGTGCTTGCAAATGTCACATCAGATGTGGCTAAGCAGGCTAGTAAGGCAGCCCAAGCCTCTAATCTTGGTGGTGGTGCAGAAGTCGACGGCTTTAGCAAGACACTTTCAAGTCTGGATATATCCATTCAACCTTCGGACTTTGCCATCATCTTTGTACTTGGCTTGGTTTTAGTAGTACTAGTTATGGCGCTTGCTTCAAGTAATCTCCTCTTTAAACAACCAAAAGAACTCTTGTTGGATAGTGAATAAAAAACCTGCTACCTATTCTCACTCAAATGAGATATAATATAGGTAGCATTTTTGATAGAAAAGGATTTATATGAAAATTCTAATTGTAGAAGATGAAGACATGATCCGTGAGGGAATTAGTGATTACTTGACGGATTGTGGCTATGAAACCATTCAGGCAGCAGATGGTCAAGAAGCTCTGGAACAATTTTCAAATCACCAAGTTGCCCTGGTTCTTTTAGATATTCAAATACCTAAACTCAATGGTTTAGAGGTCTTATCAGAAATCCACAAGACCAGTCAAGTTCCTGTTTTGATGTTGACAGCTTTTCAAGACGAGGAGTATAAGATGAGTGCCTTTGCCTCTCTAGCAGATGGGTATCTGGAAAAGCCCTTTTCCCTATCTTTGTTAAAGGTACGAGTAGATGCTATTTTCAAGCGTTATTATGATGCAAGTCGTACCTTTACCTATAAGGATACCAAGGTCGATTTTGACAGTTATAGAGCTAGTGTAGCGGGGAAAGATGTTCCTGTGAATGCAAAAGAGCTAGAAATCTTAGACTATCTGGTTAAAAATGAAGGTCGTGCTTTGACTAGAGCTCAGATTATCGACGCTGTATGGAAATTGACAGATGAGGTACCTTTTGACCGTGTTATCGATGTCTATATCAAGGAATTACGAAAAAAATTGGATCTAGATTGTATTCTTACCGTGCGCAATGTTGGTTATAAATTGGAGAGAAAATGAGACGTTCAGGTTTATTTAAAAAGATTTTTATCTATACCTTCTCGGTATTTTCTACCTTAGTCATTTGTTTGCATTTGGCTATCTATTTCCTCTTTCCTCCGACCTATCTCAGTCACCGTCAGGAAAGCATCGGGCAAAAGGCTACAGAAATTACCCAGTCTCTCCAAGGAAAAGACAGTCAAACTATCCAGGAAGTCCTTGAACTCTATTCTCAAAGTAGTGATATTAAGGGATCTATCAAGGGAGAGATGACCCAAGATAAGTTGGAGGTCAAGGACAATCTTCCCATTGATAAAGAACGACAGACGGCTTCCTTGGTCATTGAGGAAAGAGAAGTCCAATCTAAAGATGGTCAGACCTTGACCTTACAGTTTATTGCTTCTATGGATTTGCAGAAAGAAGCAGAAGATATGAGTCTGCAATTCCTACCCTATACTCTGTTAGCTTCTTTTCTGATTTCACTCCTGATTGCTTATATCTATGCGAGAAGCATTGTAGCTCCGATATTGGAAATCAAGCGAGTAACTCGGCGAATGATGGATTTGGATGCAGAAGTACGACTGCGCGTGGATTCCAAGGATGAGATTGGTGATCTCAAAGACCAGATTAATAGTCTCTATCAGCATCTTTTGACAGTCATTGCGGACTTGCATGAGAAAAATGAAGCCATCCTCCAGTTAGAAAAGATGAAGGTCGAGTTTTTACGAGGTGCTTCCCATGAACTGAAAACACCTCTAGCAAGTCTAAAGATTCTTTTGGAAAATATGCAAGCAAATATTGGACGCTACAAAGATCGAGACCATTACCTTGGAGTTTCTCTAGGAATTGTGGATGATTTAAGTCACCATGTCCAGCAAATCCTATCTCTTTCTTCAGTGCAAGAATTGCGAGATAGGAAAGAAGAAATCAACCTTCTTGAAATGACAGATTTTCTCTTAAAGGATTATGATTTATTAGCCAAAGAGAGAAAAATCACTGTAGAAAATCAACTGACTGACCAACAAACTTATCTAAATTCTTCAGTACTAAAGCTGATTCTTTCCAATCTTATCAGTAATGCTGTGAAACACTCTGTTCAAGGTGGTTATTTAAAAATTGGAGCAAAAGATGATTGGGTCTTTATAGAGAACGCCTGTACACCTGAGGAACAAGATAAATTTGAACAATCCTTCACGTCCTCTAGTCGACAAAGCAAGGGAGCTGGTTTGGGACTCTTCGTCGTCAAAAGTTTATTGGAAAACGAAGAAATTGACTATCGCTTTGAAAGACATGATGATCACTTGGTATTTTATATGAATTTGCCTGAGAATAAGGATTAGACCAAGTGGGAAAAGGTTTACATATCTGAAAATAGAAGAAATTCAATCGAAACTACGGGAAAAACTAGCTTTTTTTGCTAAAAAGTGATAAAATGAACAATGTAAATGGGATGTCCCATAAAAATATACAGGAGGCCTGATAAAATGGCAATCGTTTCAGCAGAAAAATTTGTCCAAGCAGCTCGTGACAACGGTTATGCAGTTGGTGGATTTAACACAAACAACCTTGAGTGGACTCAAGCTATCTTGCGCGCAGCAGAAGCTAAAAAAGCTCCAGTTTTGATCCAAACTTCAATGGGTGCTGCTAAATACATGGGTGGTTACAAAGTTGCTCGCAACTTGATCGCTAACCTTGTTGAATCAATGGGTATCACTGTACCAGTAGCTATCCACCTTGACCACGGTCACTACGAAGATGCACTTGAGTGTATTCAAGTTGGTTATACTTCAGTTATGTTTGATGGTTCACACCTTCCAGTTGAAGAAAACCTTGAAAAAGCTCGTAAAGTTGTAGAATTTGCTCATGCAAATGGTGTATCAGTAGAAGCTGAAGTTGGAACTATCGGTGGTGAAGAAGACGGAATCATCGGTGATGGTGAATTGGCTCCAATCGAAGACGCTAAAGCAATGGTTGCAACTGGTATCGACTTCTTGGCAGCTGGTATCGGTAACATCCACGGTCCTTACCCAGAAAACTGGAAAGGTCTTCACCTTGATCACTTGCAAAAATTGACTGAAGCTGTACCAGGCTTCCCAATCGTATTGCACGGTGGATCAGGTATTCCTGATGATCAAATCCAAGCAGCTATCAAACTTGGTGTTGCTAAAGTTAACGTTAACACTGAATGCCAAATCGCATTCGCTAACGCAACTCGTAAATTTGCTCGTGACTACGAAGCAAACGAAGCAGAATACGACAAGAAGAAACTCTTCGACCCACGTAAATTCTTGGCTGATGGTGTCAAAGCTATCCAAGCATCAGTTGAAGAACGTATCGACGTATTCGGTTCAGAAGGTAAAGCTTAATCTAGCTGAACAATACAGAAAGAACCTGCCCATTGGGTGGGTTTTTTGGTGTTTGGATATATAGCAAATTACTGTAGAAGAACCAATCTTAAGTTGCTAAAAGGACCTATTTTATGTACAATAATGCTATGAAAATACTAAAGAAATCTGCCCTTATCCATCTTAGTTTCCTTATCTTTTTTTTAGCAGCTACATTTTTCTATCACAGAATCAGTTTACAAAGGGAAAATGAATTCTTAACACCTATGGGGAAAACAGTTCTTGTCAATGGGCATCAAATGAATGTTTACGTTGAAGGGGATGGCCCAGAAACCATAGTAGTTTTATCCGGTGCTGGAATTGCTTCCCCAATCTTGGACTTTAAGAATGTTTCAGATTCCTTATCAAAAAAATATAAGGTAGTCATCGTGGAGCGGGCTGGCTATGGTTATAGTGAGGATAGTAATCAATCCAGAGATGTGATGGAAGTTTTGTCTGAGACACGTCAAGCTCTATCACAAGCAAATGTAACAGGACCTTTTATCATTCTGTCTCATTCAATAGCTAGTCTTGAAAGTCTGGCTTGGCAGGAAAAGTATCCTGATGAAGTGAAAGCCTTGGTTGGTCTGGATTGGGCACTGCCAGCTAGTTATGAAGATTTAAAGGATAATCAGGCCTTGCTTACTGTGGCCTATTGGAGCAGTAAGATTGGCTTATTACGCTATTTCCCTGAGTCCTTTTATATAAAAAATCCAACTCTGACTGAAACTGAACGACAACAATATAAATTACTAGCATATAAGCAGTTGATGTCACAAGCCATGCTTCATGAATCCCGTTTGGCAAAGGAAAATGCCAAGAAAGTTCCCTCTAGCATCAATCTGAAAATTCCCACCTTATTACTGGTGTCTAACGGTGAAGGCACTAGTTTTAGCCAATCAGAATGGCAGCATTATGCAGAGACATTTGCTAGTGAACAGTCTAATGTTCAAGTCATCTATATGGATGCACCACATGACCTCTATCATTATCAAAATAATGAACTTGTTTCTCGAATTGAAGAATTTTTAACAGAGTAACTGTGATTTAGAAAGTTATTTTGAACTGATGCCAATAATTGAGAGGTGACATTTTATGAAGAACACTTATATTGTACTTAGACATGCTCATTCAAGATTCTCGAGTGATGTTTTTAATAGAACATTGTCGGAAAAAGGATTTTCTTCTCTTGAACAGTTGGAGTTTTTAAATGCTTGTAAAATAGATTACTTTATTTCAAGCCCTTATAAGCGAGCTTTTGAGACAGTAAATAGTTCTCCCGTTCAATTTGATAAGATAGTACTTGATAATCGTTTACGTGAAAGAACATTATCCTCAAGATTTATTGAAGATACTGAGTTTGAAAAAACAATTCAATATTTATGGCAAAATCCAGATAAATCTCTTATTGGAGGCGAGTCTAATAGAGAAGCATTGAAGAGAATATTAGATTTGTTAGAGGACTTGGAAGAAAGATATTCAGATAAAACCATTTTACTGAGTTCTCATGGAAATTTGCTAGGAATTTTAATCAATCATTTTGATTCAAGTTTTGATTATAAAAAATGGGAACAGATGACCTTTCCAGATTGCTTTCTAGTTGACAAAGATGAGAGTGTGAAAAGAATGATGCCAGATACTTTTAGGTAATCATTTAGCTCAATCTATGTGATTTTTATTTTCTGTTATTGTAAATAGAATAGAAGGAAAAATAGCCATGATTTTCGATCAGTCCTTGCAAGCCTATCTACATGAAGTAGATGATGTTCTTGTAGCTTGGGAAGAAAAACCAAGTGGAAATTTTGAGATGGAAGCTCAGTTGCTTGCAGCTAATTACCATAAAAATAGATCTCGTATTCTTGCTTTTATACTGCCTCATTTACAAGAATTTTACGGGTATTTCACAGGTGAAGAAGCTACTGAAAAATTGGGTAAACCCATCATCGAGCCAGAAAGACAAACCGTTACTTTCTGCAATCAAACTTTTGATGATATTCATATCTTTTCTTTTGACTATCAGGGTCAGGCATTTGAGAGTCTGGAGAATTTTGCCATTGATGGTTAAGGTCTGTTTTCAGTTTTAAAAAGAAGGAGAGAGACTGATGAGTACTGCTGATTTTGTCTTTATTGAGAGTAAAGACCCCATATTCCTAGATTTACAAGACTTTTGTACTGCTTTGAGAGAAAAATTCCCAGGTATTTTGATCAGAGAAAGGACGAATTCTGGAAAAGCTTACTCGCTTTCTTGGGATTATCAAAGTCCTCAGCTTACTTTGGAAAGTTCACTGAGTAGCAAGAAAAATGTTTTTGTGATTGATTACTTTGATTCAACGAACAGGTTACAAGATTATGCCTCCTATATCATTTGGCTTCGTCAGTGGTTCCCGTCCAATCTAAAGGTTTCCTTTTGTGATGAAGGCTATGAGCATGTGTTTGAACTTCCTAGTGATTTATCCCAAAAGGAGTTGGAAAACTACTTACGAACAAGGTTTGATGAGTGAAGAAGAAGTTCGAAAACGAATCTGGTGTGATCTAGAAAAGAAAACAAGGAGAATCAGATGCTTACTAAAGATGATATGTTAGTTGCTTTGCATGATGCAATTACTGAAGACCAAGAATTTGAGTTGGCAGACGAGATTGTAGATGCCATGGAGGCTTACCCTCAACCCTTTGATTTGGTTGACCCCATCTTAGACTTTATTTCCAAGCATCCAGAAATAGATTTTGGGGCTCCAGGTGAGTTGGTTCACTTTGTGGAGCGATTTTATCATCAAGGCTATGAGGAATTATTGATGGAGTCAGTTCTAAAAAGTCCAACTGTGTATAACATCTGGATGCTTCATCGATGCTATAATGACAATGATCCAAATCTAGTCCGGCAGATTCAGACTTTAGTTGGAGAACTGAAGAAGAATAAGACCCTTGATTCACAAGTAAGAAGCATGATTGAAGACTTAACTTGGTAGAGGGAGGTGATGAAGTATCACCTTTTTATCTTTTCTTAGAGATAAAAATTTTCGATATAAATTAACACTTGTTTTCCTTAGACATTTGCACTATAACAGGGTGTTATTAGGGCTTTCTTTCCTTATGTTGAAAAAGAAGGCAGGTTTTTGTGTATCTTAAGGAAACTATTGAACCAGAATTTCTGTTTCAAAAGCATTATTATAAGAGAGAAATCTCTAAATTCATAATCTATAAGCAAACGCTTGCATTCCTTTTTTTATTGGACTATAATAGGTTGGTATAAAGCCTTCTGTAATAATAATGAGAAAGTGTAGAAAGTAAGGATTTAGAATATTTGTAGTCAAAAATACAATGTTGTTTCTTACGATAGGGAGATAGATATGGCAATGATAGAAGTGGAACATCTTCAGAAAAATTTTGTGAAGACTGTTAAGGAACCGGGCTTGAAGGGAGCCTTGCGCTCCTTTATTCATCCTGAAAAGCAGACCTTTGAAGCGGTCAAGGATTTGACTTTTGAAGTTCCAAAAGGGCAGATTTTAGGATTTATCGGGGCAAATGGTGCTGGGAAGTCGACAACGATCAAAATGCTGACAGGGATTTTAAAACCCACATCTGGCTTTTGTCGGATTAACGGCAAGATTCCGCAGGACAATCGCCAAGATTATGTCAAGGATATTGGAGTCGTTTTCGGACAACGCACCCAGCTATGGTGGGATCTGGCCCTGCAAGAGACCTACACGGTTTTAAAAGAGATTTATGATGTGCCAGACTCGCTCTTCCATAAGCGTATGGACTTTTTGAATGAAGTTTTGGATTTGAAGGAATTTATCAAGGATCCTGTGCGGACTCTTTCACTGGGTCAACGGATGCGGGCGGATATTGCGGCTTCCTTGCTTCACAATCCCAAGGTTCTCTTTTTAGATGAGCCGACCATTGGCTTGGACGTTTCGGTCAAGGATAACATTCGTCGAGCCATTACTCAGATCAATCAAGAGGAAGAAACAACCATTCTCTTGACCACTCACGACCTGAGCGATATTGAGCAACTCTGTGATCGGATTTTTATGATTGATAAGGGGAAAGAGATTTTTGATGGAACGGTGAGCCAGCTCAAGGAAACCTTTGGCAAGATGAAGACTCTCTCCTTTGACCTGCTACCAGGTCAAAGTCATCTCGTCTCTCACTATGAAGGCCTGCCTGATATGATTATTGATAGACAGGGGAATAGCCTCAACATTGAATTTGATAGTTCCCGCTACCAGTCAGCTGATATTATCAAGCAAACCCTATCTGATTTTGAAGTCCGTGATTTGAAGATGGTGGATACGGATATTGAAGATATTATCCGTCGCTTCTATCGAAAGGAGCTCTAAGATGGTCAAATTGTGGAGACGTTATAAACCCTTTATCAATGCAGGAGTTCAGGAGTTGATTAGCTATCGAGTCAACTTTATTCTCTATCGGATTGGCGATGTCATGGGTGCTTTTGTGACTTTTTATCTCTGGAAGGCTGTCTTTGATTCTTCGCAAGAGTCTTTGATTCAGGGCTTCAGTATGGCAGATATCACTCTCTACATCATCATGAGTTTTGTGACTAATCTTCTGACTAGGTCGGATTCTTCCTTTATGATTGGTGATGAGGTCAAGGATGGTTCCATTATCATGCGCTTGTTGCGACCAGTGCATTTTACGGCTTCTTACCTCTTTACGGAGCTTGGTTCCAAGTGGTTGATTTTTATCTCTGTTGGACTGCCATTTTTAAGTGTCATTGTTTTGATGAAAATCTTGTCTGGGCAAGGTATTGTAGAAGTGCTGGGATTAACTGTCCTTTATCTCTTTAGCTTAACCCTGGCTTATCTGATTAACTTTTTCTTTAATATCTGCTTTGGATTTTCAGCCTTTGTATTTAAAAATTTATGGGGTTCCAATCTACTCAAGACTTCAATAGTGGCCTTTATGTCTGGCAGTTTAATTCCCTTGGCTTTCTTTCCGAAAATCGTTTCAGATATTCTCTCCTTATTGCCATTTTCATCCTTAATTTACACTCCGGTCATGATTATTGTTGGGAAATACGATGCCAGTCAGATTCTTCAAGCACTTTTGCTTCAGCTTTTCTGGCTTATAGTGATGGTGGGCTTGTCTCAGTTGATTTGGAAACGAGTCCAGTCATTTATCACCATTCAGGGAGGTTAGTATGAAAAAATATCAACGCATGCATCTGATTTTTATCAGACAGTACATCAAACAAATCATGGAATACAAGGTTGATTTTGTGGTTGGTGTCTTGGGAGTCTTTCTCACTCAAGGCCTGAACCTCTTGTTTCTCAATGTCATCTTTCAACACATCCCCTCGCTAGAAGGTTGGACCTTTCAAGAAATTGCCTTTATCTATGGATTTTCCTTAATTCCAAAGGGATTAGATCATCTCTTTTTTGACAATCTCTGGGCTTTAGGTCAACGACTAGTTCGAAAAGGGGAGTTTGACAAGTATCTGACTCGTCCTATCAATCCTCTCTTTCACATCCTCGTTGAGACCTTTCAGATTGATGCCTTGGGCGAACTTTTAGTCGGTGGAATCTTACTAGCGACAACGGCGACTAGCATTGCTTGGACTCTTCCAAAATTCCTGATTTTTCTAGTTTGTATTCCTTTTGCGACCTTGATTTACACTTCTTTAAAAATCGCGACAGCCAGCATCGCTTTTTGGACCAAGCAGTCAGGTGCCATGATTTACATTTTCTATATGTTTAATGATTTTGCCAAGTACCCGATTTCCATTTACAATTCCCTTCTTCGTTGGTTGATTAGCTTTATCGTACCTTTCGCCTTTACAGCCTACTATCCTGCCAGCTATTTCTTGCAGGACAAAGACGGGCTCTTTAACATTGGTGGTTTGATTCTGATTTCCCTTGTCTTCTTTGTCATTTCTTTGAAACTCTGGGACAGGGGCTTGGATGCCTACGAAAGTGCAGGTTCGTAAGAGCTAAAGTAAGAGTAAAATAAAGAAAGGAACTTATGATGCTTGTAATTAAAGAAGTCAAGGATGAAGAGCCCAAAATGGCAGTTGTCGCTGAGGTTTTAAAGGATTTGCCAGAATGGTTTGGAATACCAGAAAGCACGCAAGCCTACATCGAAGGAGCCAAGGACTTGCAAGTGTGGGCCGCCTTTCAGGAGAGTGATTTGCTTGGCTTTGTAAGCTTGTCCTATTCTAGTGAAGATTGCGCTGAGATTGATTGTCTCGGTGTAAAAAAAGCTCATCAAGGTAGAGGGATTGGGAATCAATTGCTTGCTGCTTTAGAAAGTGAAGCACGCAAAAACGTTGATTATTTACAAGTGAAAACAGTAGCAGAAGGCTCTAATAAAGATTATGATTGAACAAATGTCTTTTATCGCAGTCTTGGCTTTAAAAAATTAGAGATTTTTCCACAACTTTGGGGGCCTCAAAATCCTTGTCAGATTTTGATTAAAAAGATGGGTTAAGAATCCCTTGACATCCTTTCTTATAGTGCTATACTATAAGTGGAATCGCCGATTTAGCTCAGTTGGTAGAGCACCGCATTCGTAACGCGAAGGTCACAGGTTCGATCCCTGCAATCGGCATAAGAAAGAGCAATAAAATAAATATTATATTAGTTTATTAGAATCATCAATACTCATCAAAATGAGGAGGAGTATCATGAAAAAGAAAGAACGGATAAAACAAGTAGATAAGACTCACGTTCGAAAAGGAACTTCATCTAGATTGGCAGAAACCCTTTCTACAATTAATAATATAAAAATGTATATCGGTCTTGCCATAACAGCTCTAGTTATAATCATTGTTGCTAGCATCTTTTTAAATTCACCTAATCTCAAGCAAGAAGCAAATCAAACTTCTTCCTCATCTAAGACTGAAGAGACGACAAAAAGTCAGGGGAAAGAGGATGATAAGGATAAGGTAAAGGAAGAGGAAATTCAAAAGCTAAAGGAGCAATTGGCTGATTTGGATACCAAGATCTCAGAAGCGGAGCAGCATGTTAGTCAATTAAAAAAAGAAGCTTCTGTTCTCAAATTAGATATTGAAGCCCTCAGAAATAATGATTTATCAAGTTTAGAGGGTACTTGGCGGACACAGTCTGGTAATGAATATATCATTAATGATTCAGGGGAAGTCCAATCTTCTTGGATATACAATGATCAAAAGCATGAGTCTATTGTTGAATTGAAAGTATCAAAAAGTCAGAATGATCGCAACCCAGAAACAGTAGCCCTTGGTGCTTGGGCAAAAGGTTCTCAGGCGGGAGGGTTTGTGGTAGTCGTTGTACCAAGTGGTGTTGTCATGGAACCTGGTGGTGATGGTAAAATAACAGACAATTCCAATCACACTGAGGATAGACTCTTTGCAGGACAACAATATGAAGGAATGTTGATGCATCCAGAAAATGTTTACTATCGCGTTAAACCAGATACGAGCCAATTAGAATCAGAAGAGAAGAATTTAGCGAAATTGAAAGCTGATCGTGATGCCATCAAATCAGCTTTAGAGTCTAAAGAAAAATGAAAAATGAATGAAAAGAAGCCAGCAATGGCTTCTTTTTTAGAAAAATTCTGACCACATAGTCTATCATATCTGCCACATAGACAAAAGCTATTGTTTGCGATTTTTATTTCTGTTATAGTTGTAATTGTTAAAGGGAGATAAAACTTCCTAACAAAATAGAAAATGAGGTCGTATCATGAAAAAAGTAGTAGGTATCGGATTTTTAGTCGTTGCAGTAGCAGTTTTGTATTTTGGTTTTGTTGGATGGCCAAGTTTGGATGTCAATATCTGGGCCCTCTTTCCAGTAGGTTTATTCCTATTTTTTACCCTTGAGAATTTGGTGAAAAAAGATTACAAGGCCAGTCTCATGAGCTTGATGATTGCCTTTATCATCGCCAATGCCATTCTTGATATCTTGCCACTTTCAAGCGGTTTGGTTATCGGTGCTGGAGTCTTGGCTTGCGTTGGAATTGGATTTCTTTTTCCTGAAGCCAATAAGTAAGAAAAATAATACAAAAAAATCTCGAGATTTTCTCGAGATTTTTTCTTTATTGACCTGCGTAATATTTTTGAATCCCTTTTACAATACCTGCAACCAATCTGTTTTGGTAGGCATCACTGCGGACTTGTTGATTCTCATTGAAATTGTCAATATATCCCAATTCCAATAGAACGGCTGGTTTATTAGTTTCTCGAAGGACAGCAAAACTACTTCGTAGACGACCTGCATCCTTAGCACCAGTTTCAGCTAATAGTGAAGAGTGGATATCTGCCGCGAGGCGATTGCTTTCACTGATTCTGTCAGGGTGGTTATGCCAGTAAGGATTGATCTTAGAAGGATAACCAGCAGCTTCTTCATAAGAATAAGTCTGGATTCCAGCTCTGTTTGAAGCTGGATTACCACTAGCATTGAAGTGAATACTAATAAAGATATCTGAGTCAGTCTTATTAACCATTCTTGAACGTTCGGTGACAAAGTCTACAAAGACATCACTGTCTCTTGAAGAAAGAACAGTATAGCCGAGTCCTTCAAGCTCCTTGCGTAGCTTTTGGTAAACTTGCATGTTCAGTTCTTTTTCGGTGATGTTATAATAAGATGCTCCAGGATCTTTACCACCATGGCCTGGATCTAGGAAGATGATATTGTTATATTTCCCCTTTTCAAACCCGTGGCTTGTAGAAGCTTCTCCAAGCCATTTTCCATCACTTTGAAATTGCTGGTCTTTCCCATTAATTTTATAGGTACCTGTAACATAGACTCCATTTTCATCTACATAGTAGCGAGCTTTATAGTAACCATCGTCAATCCATTCGCTCTTAGCCATGTAGCCACCTGCCTTGAGGTAGTATGAACCAATCCATTGACGCTCTGCATAGGTTCCACCAGATTTCAAGTAGAACCAACTATCATAGTTTTTATCGAAAATCCATTCTTTTTCAGCCATAGCACCGCTACCTTTTAGGTAGTAGCTACCTTGCCATTGGTTGTTTGCCATAGTGGCGTCTTTGTTAAAATAGTACCAGGTACCACTAATTTTGTCCCACTTATTTTTGATTAATTTACCAGAAGCAGGGGCATAGTACCATTGTCCATCTTGTTTTACCCAAGAACTCTCAGCCATGGCACCACTATTAGTAAACAGATAGTCGTCAAAAATCGTGTTGCTGAGCATGACACCGTCTTGATCAAAATAGTACCAGACACCACCGATCTTTTCCCATTTTTGTTGAGAAATTTTTCCATAAGCGTTAGCGTAATACCATTTTTCTTGGAGTTTACTCCAACCGGAATCGATCATGGCCCCGCTACTAGTAAGGATATATCCGTCAAAAATAGTATCGCTCAACATGATGCCATCTTTGTTGAAGTAGTACCATTTTCCGTGGATTTTTTTCCAGTTAAGAACAGGGGCATTATTTTCATAGAAGCGCCAGATATTTTCCTCTAATACCCAACCTTCTTTTTGAACTTCTGGTGCCTTGTCTTCTTCTTTCTTAGTTGGATTTGTCGTTTGATTGGCATTTGCTTCAGTTGAAGGTTCAGCTTCCTTGGCAGGAAGACTATTTTTCTCTACTTTGTCAGTAGAGGTTTCACTATGTGTTGTTTCTACTGGGGTTGACTGTACTTTGTTTTCCTCAGCATAGCTAAGGTTGGTTGTTAGACCAAAAACTGAAAGCGTAATGGCGCTTGCCAAGAGCGTTTTTTTCACTTGATTAATCTCCTATACATTTTTTATAATCTTTTTTAAAATCTCATTAGAAAAGCCCCTCTTAGGAATATCTAGAAAGCAAGATCGAGGTGTTGGTGGGCTATATTGTAATAGTTGACTATTTCATCACGAAAATTTGAACAATCATGATGATATAGATGAGCAGTGTTAGTAAAAATCCAGCTCGCCAAAAGAATTTAATAAATTTTGGATAATAAAAACTACGTTTTTTATTTAAGAAGAAAAAGACTAACACAATTGCTAGTATTGATAAGGCCGTTCCCAATACTGGAAGTTGATTGTGTGTGAACATCTTAGCCGTAATCAAATAGTATTCAAAAATTAGAAAAGGAAAAGCTAAATCAGCAGCATTGATGCCCCTTTTTTTTAACTTAAAGAGTCTGCTTAAAATAATCGCCAGAGCTAAGGTTAGTACCAAAAGCAAGATGGAAGCAAGTTTCATTAAAATCATACCATTATTGTATCATAAAATTTAGAGAATAGAAAAGTAAATTCCTTGATTTATCACTGTTTTAGCAAAAAATCATTGGTAAGAAACAGATTTTATAATTCCTGCTTGATCAGAATAAATCATGTGTTCGATACAATGATAGTTTGAGTCCTCAATATAAATCTTTTTTATGTTCACCATAGAAAATATATATTAGTCAGAAGTGAAGAATCGTAGTAGAATGAGTAGCAAATAAAACAAAGGAGTTTCTTATGAAATTAGTTACTTTATGGTCAAAACTCTCACTAGGTATTCAATTATTGGTGGCTTTGGTCTTGGGTGTTATCGCTGCCCTTATCTGGCCACAATTTGCAGGCTTTTATCAATTTTTAGGTCAAGCCTTTATTAAATTGATCAATATGGTTATCATTCCGCTAATCTTCCCAACCATCGTTGTTGCAGTAGCTGGAGTTATCGGAAAAAAATCTTTCGGAAAAATCTTGACCAAGAGTTTGGTTTACTTTTTTGCCGTAACAACTGCCATTACTCTTTTGTTTGTATTTGCTAGTTACTATTTAGGATTTGGTCAAGGAGTGAATATCGGTCAAACTGGTGGAAACCTTGATGGGATTGCTAACAATGTCAAGTTCAGCGAATTTTTGCTTGGTTTCATTCCATCAAATATCGTTAAATCTCTTTCAGATGGCGCTCTATTGCCAATTATCGTTTTTGCCATCTTTCTTGGTTACGGAATTGGGAATCTTAAGACTGATAAATCTCAGAAGATTATAGAAGGTTTCCAAATCTGGATTGAAGCCATTTACAAGATTGTTGCAGTAATTATCAAACTATCACCGATTGGAATTTTTGGATTTATCGCTAAAGATGTTGCAACTACGGGTGTCGACAAGTTGATTGGGCTTGGTCAGTTTGTAATTGGAACTTATCTGGCTTATGCTGTTTTAGTTCTCCTTATTTTCCCATTGATTGCTTTCTTCTTTAAAGTACCGTATTTATCAGCCTTTCGTGAAAATTGGAGTCTCTTGACTTTGGCTTTTGTTACTGGAAGTTCTAGTGTGGTTTTGCCATCACTACTTAAAGATTTGAAAAAACAGGGGCATGACGAGCATACAATTGATTTAGTTGTTCCTTTAGGATATACTTTTAACTTAGAAGGAGCAGCGGTTTATTTCTCAGTAGCGACAATTTTTATCGCCCACGCCTATGGCATTCAATTTTCTTTATCAAGTCTTTTGTTTACTGTTTTACTCTTGACTTTGATTGGAAAAACTGCAGCAACTGTGCCATCAGGAGCTATCGTAGTTTTATTAGCTGCAGCACCTCAATTGGGCTTGCCAGTTGAAGGAGTGGCCTTGATTTTTGCAGTTGATTTCTTTGTCAATGCAGGCCGTACCATGATCAATGTTTTGGGTCAAATCTTAACAGTCAGCGTTATCGAAAAAACAGAAGGATATATTTTAGAGGAAGAAAAGGAAAGCCAATTATCAGTCAGCTTTTCTTAAGGAGTTTATAAGTAATGAGTGAAGCAAAAGTTTATGTGATACATGAGAATCTAGAATGGACCCAGCATTTGGTCAAATGGTTGGAAGAATTAGAAGTCCCTTATGAACTATGGGATTTGTCTAGTGGGATTTTAGATTTGCAAAGCCCACCGCCACAAGGTATCTTTTACAATCGTATGTCTGCCTCTTCTCACACAAGAGGACATCGTTATGCGCCAGAATTTACAGAGCAAGTGATTACTTGGTTAGAAGCACACGGACGCAAAGTTGTGAATGGTACCGGTGCTATCAACCTTGAAATTAGTAAAGTCAAACAATATTTGAAGTTAAACGAATCTGGTATCGAGACTCCTGCAACAGTTGCAGTTTTAGGACAAGAGAACATTATTGAAGCAGCAAGAAAATTAAACATTTATCCTTTGATTACCAAGCACAATCGAGCAGGTAAAGGATTAGGCGTTCAACTCTTCCAAAATGAAGAGGAACTGGCAGCTTATGTTAATAGTCCCCTCTTTGAACCTTCAGTGGACGGGATTACCTTGTTACAAGCCTACATCAAGCCAAGTGATGGACGAATCCGTCGTTCAGAGTTTATCAATCAGAAGTTTCTCTATACTGTTTCGATTGATTCTTCAGATGGATTCCAACTGTGTCCAGCAGATGGTTGCCAAATCGGCAAGAGACCAGAGCAACTAGAAACGTCTGAAAAATTCCAGATTACAGAACCTCTACCAGATGACCGGAGAGAAGCTTATGAGAATTTCTTGAAAAATGCTCAGATTGAAGTTGCGGCAATTGAATGGGTTCAATCAGAGAGTGGAGATATTTATGTCTATGATGTAAATACCAACACCAACTACAATCCTACCGCAGAAAAAAATGGCAATATTTTTGCTCACCAACACTTGGCACAGTATCTAAAAACAGAATTGCAAGCCCTCACTAGTGGACAATAAAGTAGGAAATTCAAAAATCCCCCAGTATCAAATGACTGGGGGATTGATTTGTTTATACTCTTCGAAAATCTCTTCAAACCACGTCAGCTTCCATCTGCAACCTCAAAATAGTATTTTGAGCTGCCTTCGTCAGTTCTATCCACAACCTCAAAACGGTGTTTTGAGCAACCTGCGGCTCGCTTCCTAGTTTGCTCTTTGATTTTCATTGAGTATTAATCGATAAAAAATTAATGATTTGCTTTAAAGTCCGGGTCTTTTAGGCTTTGAACACTGGCATTGATCACTGCACCGATAATTAATATCTTGGCAATAATTATAAACCAGAACATCATGACAACAACGATGATGGAACTAAAAAATCGAACGTCGACTAGATAGTTAACATAATTGTTGAAATAAGCTGAAAAGATTGTTAATAGAGATATAAGAGTAAGAAGTACGAATAGACTTCCAGGAAGGACGTAACGAATACGACCGACTTTCACATTCGGAAGGAAATAATAGAGCATAATCAAGATCGCAAAAAGAAAGGCATAAATCAGCGGTCCTGTAAAATCCTGTAAATATGCAAATAGAGAACTTTCGGATTTCCAGTAGTTTTTTACCAGATCCAATAACATATGACCAAACATACTTAGGAATAGAGCAAGTGCAAATAGAATCTGTAATCCCAAACTAACCAGGAGACTCATCAGTTGATGGGAAATGAGCCCTCTATTTTTTGCAATTCCATAAGCTTTATTAAAAGATTTTTGGAGGAAATTCATGGATTTTGAGAAGGTCCAAAGGGCTGAGATTACTGCAAAGCTCAAGAGTCCAGCAGATGGTTGAGTCAGTACTTCTCGAGCAATCTTTGCTACTACATCATAGATCGTATCTGGTAAAAATTCCTTTAGTGTGATCAAGAAATCGGAGATTGGAATTTGAAAGTAAGGCAAGATATTGACAGCTATCATAAGTAAGGGGAAGATTGAAATCAACCAATAATAGGCCACAGCTACACTGGTTAATTCAATATCTGAAACACGATAGTAGTGCAAAAAAGCTTTCAATAAAGGCCTATTGGTTAGTTGTTTCCACAACTTTTTCATTGCATAATCCTCCACAATATTAACCTAAATCTTAATTTCTGCGAACTAATTCCATCATATCATAAGGTAGTGTGTTGGCTGCTTCTTTTAGAGAATAGGTTTCTAGATTGTTTACATTTTGTCGTAATTTTTTAGCATACTGGGCTGAGATGAGTTTTTGTTTTTCGTATTCAAAGATAGACTTACGTTCTAGATAGTAGCCTCTCAACATTTCATCGATGTTATTGGGTTTGATACGATTGATAACCCGTTCCACAAAGGCACCACTAGTAATATGACTAGTTTCACGGAGACGTGATTCCTGCATAAAGCTAATCAAAGAACTCTTATAAATCCCTTTCAGGTTTTCCAAACTTTCGATGATGATTTCAGTGTTGGCTAGGTAGAGCTCTGCAATCTGATCATAATCGATGGCTAATAGTCTTTGATTTCCCTTGTCTCTCCAAGAACGGAAGGTTTTTCCAAATGTGAGCAATTCATGAAGGAGAAAACGCACAATCCGGATAGAAACAAGGAAGTAGTAGGTTAGGCGAGAAGCAAAGTTTCGCTTAATATTGTTCTCCATGCTTTTCAAGTACCGTTGATAAACACGATAACCTCTTTCACCGATTTTGCCTTCTTCATAGGCCTGTTCCAAACCATCGTTCTCGATACTGAGAATCAAAAGTTTAAGAGCTTCCCAGTCTTCTTGGATTTCTTTGTTTTCTTGGCTGAGGATGAGATTTTCAATCCGTCCGTGATAATTATCGATAGCAGCATAGAGGGGAACCTTGTTTTTAGTATGTTCCAAATCTTTCTCTAATTCCATGGCAACATCGTTTAGGATAGCGATGTGCATGAGATGATCCTTAGATGGTTCTTGCTCTTCAGAAAGGTGTGGCAAGACCAATAATCCAGTAAGGAAACTGACCAAGGTTACACCGGCTACGAGGAAGAGAAGGAGCGGATATTCCTGCTCCAGATTAGAAGGTATCAAGAGGATGGTAGCAATAGAAACAGTTCCTTTAACTCCAGAAAATGTCAAGAGAAGCATATCTTTGACATATTTATGGAGGCTTTTTTTAAGTTTCTTTATTCGAAACGCGTAAAAGCCGTAAATCATGAGAAAGCGGATGACAAAGAGTAGGAAGGTTAAGAGGAAGATAGTGATGAGAAGGAGCACATTGTTATAAAAAGCACTCTTCAGAATTGGCTCCGCAATCATTTCCAGTTCCATTCCCAAAATAACAAAGACAGAACCATTAAGCATAAAGGTTACTGTGTGCCATACAGTCTCTGTAACAGTATCAACTTGGGCTTCAAGCAGATTTATTTTCTTGAAACGACTAGCTTTTAAAATACCAGCGACAACGACCGCAATAATTCCAGAAACATGAATCTCTTCAGCTATGAAAAAAGTCAAGAGAGGTAAACTAAGTTCCAATAAGAGCTCACTTGCGATATCTGTTGCACGGACACTGAGTAGAAAAGTATGGAGGAAGCGATTGATTAGGGCTGTTATAAAGCCGACTGCAAATCCTCCAACGATGGAAATGGCTAATGAGGTTCCGGCTTGGGTGAGCGAAAATGTTCCTGTTGTCCAAGCGATGAGAGCCATACGAAAGGCTACTAGTCCAGAAGCATCATTCAGAAGACCTTCCCCCTTTAGGATATTAGAAACCCGTTTCGGAAAGGAAAAACGTTGAGAAAGAGATGCGAAGGCGACTAGGTCAGTAGGACCTAAAGCAGCACCAACTGCTACGCAGGCGGCCAATGGAAGGCTAGCCCAAAGGACATGGGCGACTCCTCCCATGCTCAGAGCTGAGATAAAGATAACTGGAAAAATCAAAAAGAGGACAATCCGCCAGTGTTTTAGGATAGAAGTAATGTCTGCTTCTTGAGCCTCTCGGAATAGTAGCGGGCCAATGACTAAAGCTAGGAATAACTCAGTATCTAAATGATATTGGTTGTTGGGTAAACAAAGTCCAATTCCAATCCCTAACAAAATTTGAATCAGGGGCATGGGTAAAAAGGGAAGAAGTTTATTGGTCGTGCTAGAAACAATAAGAACTAGTAAAAATACTAAGAGATAAAAAAGTAAATCCATCTTCTACCTCCTTATTTTTGTTTGCGACAAGCTTCAAAAAGTTCCTTTTGTTCTTGGATTTTTTGATCAATCTTCGAGCAGTCCTTATGCTCGATTTTCTTCTGACAACGCTCCATTTCAAGTGAAATCATTTTTTTCTTGATTTTCAACATCTTCTTACTCATATGAACTTCATCTAACATACCAACTGCCCGTTCATGTTGGGTTGATTCGACAAAGTTGTGGCGGAGAGCTTCTATTTTGTCTCGTAGGTATTGTTTATCCATGTCGATACCTTTCTAATTTTTCAATCATGACTAAAAATGGTGGATTGTTGATCTGGTTGAGAGTGCGATAGATCGTAGCAGTATATTCTTGTTGTGGTAAGTGACTGACAAAATCCATGACTGCATCCCGTTCTATATCTCCGCCTTCATGCCCGTAATAAATCATGATGGCTATTCGTCCACCCTTAACCAGCATATGGCAAAGTTTATCCAGTGCCTCAAGGGTTGTTTGAGGTTGGGTGATAATACTTTTATCAGCTGAAGGAAGATAACCAAGATTAAAGATGACTGCCTTAACTTCCCTTACAAATTGATCTACGGTTTCATGACCTTGCAGGATTAATTCTGCATTGGTCAAACCAGCTTCTTGTAGACGTTGGCTAGTCTTTTCTAGAGCTTGTTCTTGTATATCAAAAGCGTAGACTTGTTTAGCTAACTTAGCTAGAAAAAGGGTATCATGACCATTTCCCATGGTCGCATCAACTACAATATCCTCTTGTGTGATGACTTGGGCAAGAAAATCATGCGCCATTTCAAGTGGTCTTTTCATTCATAAACTCCTGTTTTACAGCCTTGCATCCTTGAACACTACCTCGACGTCTCATTTCAGCCTCAATGCTATTTATAACTTCCCATTTATTGAGACTCCACATAGGACCAATCAGCATATCTCTAGGCGCATCACCCGTAATCCGATGGATAACGATATGTTTGGGAATGATTTCTAGCTGATCACAGATGACCTTGACATATTCATCTTGACTCATGAGCTGCAAACGCCCTTCATGATAATCACGCTGCATTCGAGTATTGGTCATGAGGTGAAGTAGGTGAAGTTTAATCCCTTGAATATCATTATCCGTCACACAGCGACGAACATTTTCCACCATCATGTCATGAGTTTCCCCTGGCAAGCCATTAATCAAATGGGCAACAATTTCAATCTTGGGGTATTTCCTCAAGCGTTTAACTGTCTCCACATAGAGTTCATAGGAGTGAGCACGGTTAATCAATTCAGAAGTGGCTTCATATGTTGTTTGTAAGCCTAACTCTACGGTAACATGCATTCGCTCTGATAATTCTGCCAAGTATTCAATTGTTTCATCAGGAAGGCAATCTGGTCGAGTACCGATATTGATACCGACAACCCCAGGTTCGTTGATAGCTTGTTCATAGCGTTCGCGAATCACTTCCAGCTTTTCATGTGTATTGGTAAAATTTTGGAAGTAAACCAAATATTTTTTAACTTCAGGCCATTTACGATGCATAAAGTCAATTTCTTTATAGAATTGCTCACGGATAGGAGCATCAGGTGCAACGATTGCATCTCCAGAACCAGAAACTGTGCAAAAAGTACAGCCTCCATGTGCCACAGTCCCATCTCGGTTTGGACAGTCAAAGCCAGCATCAATAGGAACTTTAAAAGTTTTTTCTCCAAATAAGTTTCGATAGTAATCATTCAAGGTATTATAGGATTTCATAGCTAATATTATATCAGAAAAGCCCTACAAACTCAAAAAAGGTCAGTAAGAGAGAGCGTGCCTAGAAAGTGAAACGAAAGAAAAAGTCAAAATTTTTTTATAAAAGCCTTTACAAAAAAATAAAAAGTGGTATAATTAAGTCACAAACAAGTGCAAACGTTTTCGTAAAACGTTTGCCGAATAAATATAAAGGAGATTTGAATGATGAAAGATACATTCAAAAATGTCTTGTCTTTCGAATTTTGGCAGAAATTCGGTAAGGCTCTAATGGTGGTTATCGCTGTTATGCCAGCGGCTGGATTGATGATTTCAATCGGTAAGTCGCTTGCAATGATTGACCCAAACCTTGCCCCTCTAGTGATTACAGGAGGAATCCTTGAGCAAATCGGTTGGGGAGTTATCGGTAACCTTCATATTTTGTTTGCCCTAGCTATTGGAGGAAGCTGGGCTAAAGAACGCGCTGGTGGTGCTTTTGCTGCTGGTCTTGCCTTCATCCTAATCAACCGTATCACTGGTACCATCTTTAGTGTAAGCAGTGATATGTTGAAAGATCCTAACGCAATGGTATCAACACTCTTTGGTAACTCTATCAAAGTTTCTGATTACTTCATTAGTGTACTTGAGGCGCCAGCCCTTAACATGGGGGTATTTGTAGGGATTATCTCAGGTTTTGTTGGAGCGACTGCGTTTAACAAATACTATAATTTCCGTAAACTTCCTGATGCACTTTCATTCTTTAACGGGAAACGTTTTGTACCGTTTGTAGTTATTCTTCGTTCAGCAATCGCTGCAATTCTTCTTTCAGCTTTCTGGCCACTTGTTCAAACAGGTATCAACAACTTCGGTATCTGGATTGCTAACTCACAAGAAACAGCACCAGTACTTGCACCATTCTTGTTTGGTACTTTGGAACGCTTGCTCTTGCCATTCGGACTTCACCACATGTTGACTATCCCAATGAACTATACAGCTCTTGGTGGTACTTATGATATTTTAACTGGTGCAGCAAAAGGCACTCAAGTATTTGGACAAGATCCACTTTGGCTTGCATGGGTAACAGACCTTGTTAACCTTAAAGGTACTGATGCTAGCCAATACCAAACATTGCTCGATACAGTTCATCCAGCTCGTTTCAAAGTTGGACAAATGATTGGTTCATTCGGTATCTTGATGGGTGTGGCTGCTGCGATTTACCGTAATGTTGAAGCAGACAAGAAACACCAATACAAAGGAATGATGATTGCGACAGCTCTTGCAACTTTCTTGACTGGTGTTACTGAGCCGATTGAATATATGTTCATGTTCGTTGCAACACCTCTTTACCTTGTCTACGCTGTGGTTCAAGGTGCTGCCTTTGCAATGGCTGATATTGTTCACCTTCGTGTGCACTCATTTGGTTCAATCGAATTCTTGACTCGTACTCCACTAGCTATCAATGCTGGTCTTGGTATGGATATCATCAACTTTATCTGGGTAACAGCACTATTTGCAGTTATCATGTACTTTATCGCCAACTTCATGATTCAAAAATTCAACTATGCTACTCCAGGACGTAACGGAAACTACGAAACTGCTGAAGGTTCATCAGAATCTGCTGCTTCTGGTGAGTCAAAAGTTGCAGAAGCTTCTCAAGCTGTTAACATCATCAACCTTCTTGGGGGACGTGCTAACATCGTTGACGTTGACGCATGTATGACTCGTCTTCGTGTTACTGTTAAAGATGCAGATAAAGTAGGAAATGCAGAGCAATGGAAAGCAGAAGGAGCTATGGGACTTGTCATGAAAGGACAAGGTGTCCAAGCTATCTATGGACCTAAAGCTGATGTTTTGAAATCAGATATTCAAGACCTTCTTGACTCAGGTGAAGTGATTCCTGAAACTCTTCCAAGTCAAATGGCAGCAGCTCAACAAGATACTGTTGTATACAAAGGTGTGACTGAAGAAGTTTACTCAGTTGCTGACGGTCAAGTGATTGAATTGGATCAAGTTAAGGATCCTGTATTCGCACAAAAAATGATGGGTGACGGATTTGCAGTGGAACCAGCAAACGGAAACATTGTATCTCCAGTATCAGGTACTGTATCAAGTATCTTCCCAACTAAACACGCTCTTGGTCTTGTGACTGAGGCAGGACTTGAAGTACTTGTTCACATTGGTTTGGACACAGTAAGTCTTGAAGGAAAACCATTTACAGTTCGTGTTACTGAAGGACAACAGGTTGCTGCTGGTGATCTTCTTGTCACAGCAGACTTGGGTGCTATTCGTGAAGCTGGTCGTGAAACTACAACTGTGGTTGTCTTCACAAATGGTGATGCGATCAAATCAGTTAAGTTAGAACAAACAGGTTCTCTTGCAGCTAAAACAGCAGTTGCAAAAGTAGAATTGTAATATTTAGGAGGTTGGAAACTGTTTCCAACCTCTTGTTTATAGGAGAAAAGAATGAAGTTTTTAACACTCAATACCCATAGTTGGATGGAAAAAGATCCTGAACAAAAGTTCCAACTTTTGCTTCAAGATATAGTAGAAAACAGCTATGATTTGATTTGTTTTCAGGAAATCAACCAAGAAATCACTTCAGCGCAAGTAGAAGCTGGTCCACTTTATCATCCATTACCATCTGCTGAGCCGATTCATCAAGACCACTATGTGCGACTTTTGGTAGAGAAGTTGGCTGAGCATGGTCAAAATTATTATTGGACTTGGGCTTACAACCACATCGGTTATGATCGCTACCATGAGGGTGTTGCAATCCTATCTAAAACACCAATTGAAGCGCGTGAAATTTTGGTTTCAGATGTAGATGATCCAACAGACTATCACACTCGTCGAGTTGCTTTAGCAGAAACAGTAGTTGAAGGCAAAGAGCTTGCAGTTGCCAGTGTCCATCTCTCTTGGTGGGATAAAGGCTTCCAAGAGGAATGGGCGCGCTTTGAAGCGGTTCTGAAAGAATTGAACAAGTCACTCTTACTAGCAGGTGATTTCAATAATCCTGCTGGTCAGGAAGGTTATCAAGCCATTCTAGCTAGTCCACTAGTCTTACAAGATGCATATGAAGTTGCAAAACAAAGAAGTGGAAGCTTTACCGTTCCGCCTGAAATTGATGGTTGGAAGGGGAACAGCGAACCACTTCGAATTGATTATGTCTTTACGACAAAGGATATTCAGGTAGAAAACCTTCACGTCGTCTTTGATGGTAAAAACAGTCCACAGGTGAGCGATCATTATGGTCTCCAAGCAACACTAGATTGGAAAGACTAAATAAGGTATTTTAGTAAAAACAAACCAGTCCCCCTTCTACTAGCAGAAGGGGTTGATTTATTTAAGGAGTTAATATAGTTAAAGTTTTTTATTGAATAACTTGTAAAAAAAGATAAAATCCTTTAAAATAAAAAGTGTTGGAGGAATTTATGATTGTAAATCAAATAAAGCGTATGATCCCGACGCTAAAGGTAAATAATAGAAATTTAAATGAATCATTTTATATTGAGACTTTGGGGATGAAACCCTTGCTTGAAGAGTCTGCATTTCTATCACTTGGAGACCAGTCAGGCATTGAAAAGTTAGTTTTAGAAGAATCACCAAGTATGAGAAGCCGTAAAGTTGAAGGGATAAAAAAATTAGCTAGACTACTTGTAAAGGTAGAAAATGCATCTGAAATTGAAGCCTTACTAGCTAGAATGGAAAAACATCCTCGCCTCTACAAAGGAAACAAGGGCTATGCTTTTGAGGTTCTTTCTCCGGAAGGAGATTGTGTCCTTATCCATGCGGAAGATGATATCAAAGATTTGAATAAAGTTGAGGAAGAAGTCACTTTTTCAAAAGATGAGAAACTGAGATATTTGACAGCCTTTGAAATCTCTGTGGAAATTAACTTGCCAGAAAAGACAGCTAGTCTGCTTGAAAAAGAAGAAATCGAAAACCGACTAGCTTTTAATCAAGCTCAAGGTAGTGATTTGCTGGTTGAAAATAATGTAACTTGGGACTTGTCCATGTTGAAATTTCAAGTAGAGAATCTGGATCTTGCTGTATTGCGTCAGCGTTTCGAAGGAGCTGGTTACTTTATTCCAAAATCTGAGAAGTTTTTCCTAAGTAAGGATACCAACAACATCGAATTGTGGTTTGAAGAAGTATGAAACAAAAAATCATTCAAAAAATAGAGCAACAAATTGAGGCAGGGATTTATCCTGGTGCCTCTTTTGCATATTATCAGGATGGTGCTTGGTCTGATTGCTATTTAGGCGAAGCAAATCCAGAAATTGGTGAGAAGACTCGCGAGGGTTTGGTCTATGATTTGGCCAGTGTGAGTAAGGTTGTTGGAGTAGGAACTGTCTTAATCTTCTTGTGGAAGGAAGGTAAGATTGAGCTAGATAACTCCATAAGAGACTATCTTCCAGAGGTGGATTATCCAGACATTACCCTTCGACAACTCCTAACGCATGCGACGGATTTAGATCCTTTTATCCCAAATAGGGATCAGCTTTCAGCTGACCAGCTAAGAAAAGCTATGTTTCATCTGAATCGACGTGAAAAGAGAGCCTTTCTTTACTCGGATGTGCACTTTCTCTTGCTGGGTTTTCTCTTGGAAAGTTACTTCAAGAAAGATTTAGACCAGATTTTACAGGAGCAAGTTTTGGATCCGTGGAAGTTGAAGGAAACACAGTTTGGTCCAGTTAGCAGTGCTGTTCCAACCGTTCGTGGACAGAAAGCAGGAGTGGTCCATGATCCCAAAGCTCGTTTGCTTGGGAAACATGCAGGTAGTGCAGGTTTGTTTTCAACAGTTCATGATTTAAAAATCTTCCTTGAGCATTATTTGCAGGATGATTTTGCCACATCCTTAAGTCAAAATTTTTCAGATTTGAGTGATAAAGAACGCTCATTGGCCTGGAATCTTGAAGGTGACTGGCTGGACCATACAGGCTATACTGGGACCTTTATCATGTGGAATCGTAAGAAGCAAGAGGCGGCAATTTTTCTATCTAACCGAACCTATGAAAAAGATGAGCGTGCTCAGTGGATATTAGATCGTAATCAGGTCATGGACTTGATTCGAGATAGAGACTAGGGGGAAGTATGTCAAAAGCTTTAAAAGGAACTCTTTTTACAGTGATTGCAGGTATTGCCTGGGGCTTGTCTGGCACCAGTGGTCAGTACTTGATGGCTCATGGGATTTCTGCTCTTGTCCTGACCAATATCCGTTTGATAATTGCTGGATTACTCTTGCTTCTTCTGGCCTATACTAAATCGAGGGATAAATTTATGGCCTTTCTGAAGGATAAATCAAGTCTGTTTTCTCTCTTGTTATTTTCTTTATTTGGTCTTTTTCTGAATCAATTAGCTTATCTATCGGCTATTCAGGAGACAAATGCTGGGACAGCAACAGTCCTCCAGTATGTCTGTCCAGTTGGAATTCTTGCTTACACTTGTATCAAGGATAAGGTGGCTCCGACGCTTTCGGAAATCATCTCTATGTTTTTAGCTATAGGTGGTACCTTTCTCATTGCAACTCATGGACAGTTGGATCAGCTTTCTATGACACCAGCGGGTCTCTTCTGGGGCTTGTTCTCAGCCCTGACCTATGCTCTTTATATCATTTTACCCATAAAATTGATTCAAAAATGGGGGAGTATTTTGGTTATTGGTGTTGGAATGACCATCTCTGGTTTTCTAGCAGTACCTTTTACAGGCCTTATCGGTGCTAGTGTTTCCTTGTCTTTTGATATCTTTCTTGCATTTGCAGGAATCATCCTTATCGGAACGGTCTTTGCCTATACAGCCTTTCTTAAAGGAGCTAGTATGATTAGCCCAGTCAAGTCGAGCCTCTTGGCCTCTATTGAGCCTATTTCAGCAGTTTTTTTCGCCTTCATGATTATGGGAGATATTTTCTATCCGATTGACTTTCTTGGAATGGCTATGATTTTATTAGCTGTAACCATTATTTCATTAAAGGATTTAATGCTAGAAAAGAAACACCACTCAGTGTAATTTACTAGAACAGTCTTTTTACAAGGACTGTTTTTTGTGTTTACATCCATCTAAGTCTTTAAGCCCCTTAAAATGGTTTGATATTTTTTCGTGACTATTTTAATGTTTGGAGAGTTTATCATTCGTTCTACCCAACAATTTATGGCAAGTTTATCACCTTCAACTCTTACTAACTTTGCTGAAACTAGGACAAATGTAGCTAGTGATAGGGCAGCTTATTCTAGTAATTTTATTTTTCAATTAATGATGTTAGGGATTACTTTCCTTTATCTCTTGATTCGAAATTATGATTTTAAACAAGACCTATACGCTGGAGCTGGGCTGTTTTAATTTGGGTCCCCCTTATCTTTGCTGTAGTTGGGATATTTGGTGATATTGTAACAACCCTTAGTGGTGAGTACAATTAATTTAATCCTCAGTTGATCCTTTTTATTGATCCCATGGAAATCATTCGAAAATTTATGGTTTTGACGCCAATGGCCATTGGTTATGCTCTTCTAAATGGTTTTTATGAAGAATTTTTCTTCTTGGGATTGCTGACTTCAGTAAAAGAAAAGCATCAGTGGCTGGTTCTAGTATATTCTGTAATTATACGAATTTCTTTCCATACCTATCAAGGCTTACTCTGGGCCTTGGTTATTGGGCTTATTTATGGTCTCTTTTATTATTTCTTGTACAAGTATGTGGTCAAGAATTTACTCCCATTCTTTATCATGCATGCTCTTGCAGATACGTTTGGTTCAAGTCTCTTGTATCTCTTAATTGTTTGGGGAAATTAGGAATTTAGGACAGGAAATTGAGAAATCAAACTTTTTGACAACAGTCCAATGAGTCACTGTATCAAAGTCTTCTTGTGAATAAAAATAGAGGTCGGGATTTTTGGTCCCGACCTCTTGTTGATTCTATATGGATTAGTCTTTGTTTTCGTACGGCAAGATCAAGTTTAGGATGATACCTGTCATAGCTGATAGGGCAGTACCTGAAAGGGTAACTGGTCCAAGTTTAAGGATAGCACCACCAAGTCCAAGCACCAACATAGCACTTGCGATGATAAGGTTGCGCATCTGACCGAAGTCAACACGTTCTTTGATCAAGACTTTCAAACCGTTACTTGCGATAACCCCGTAAAGAAGGATAGACATACCACCAAGTACGGCATTTGGAATTGTTGAAATCAAGGCAGTGAATTTTCCAAGGAAACTTAGTGAAATGGCGATAAGGGCTGCGTTACGAATAACTGATACAGAAGCGATACGAGTCATACCGATAACCCCTGTGTTTTCACCGTAAGTTGTATTAGCAGGACCACCAAGGAAGGCAGATACAGATGTTGCAATACCGTCACCAAGAAGGGTACGGTGAAGACCTGGTTCTTTCAAGAATTGACGGCCACAGATTTGGCTTAATACTGTATGGTCTCCAATGTGTTCTGAAATTGTTACGATAGCAATTGGTAGGATGGCAATTGTTTCAGGACCGAAGTATAGGTTGTACTCTTTGAAGGCACCACCTGTGCTAAATGGTAGGTAGAAGCCAGGGATTTCAAACCAGTTAGCTTCAAGAACAGGAGTGAAGTCAACCAATCCAAGTGCTAGAGCAAAGAGGTAACCACCGATAATGGCAAATAGGAATGGGATGATTCGTAGGAAGCCTTTTCCTTTTGTATTGATAAAGGCAGCAATCAAGAAAGTAACAACGGCTACAAGGGCGTTTTTCCAGTTTCCATCAGCTACAAGACCAGCGTTGGTAACAGCTGAACTAGCTAGTCCAAGACCGATAACGATGATCATAGGACCGATAATGATTGGAGGTAAGAGTTTGTCGATCCATTTTGTACCTGCAAAGCGCACACTTGCAGCAACAAGGACATAAACAAGACCAGTCAGGATAACCCCTGTCTGAGCAGCAGATACATCACCACCCATTTCTTTCATGGCAAGTGACATAGCTGTTATAAAGGCAAAAGAAGAACCCAGATAAACTGGAACTTTAAAGCCAGTAGAGATCATGTAAATGAGTGTTCCTACACCTGATGCAAAAAGGGCAACCGATACAGGCATTCCCAAGATCAAAGGTACCAAGATGGTTGCACCAAACATGGCGAATACGTGCTGGAAGCTAAGAAGAATTCCCTTTCCAGCTGAAGGACGTTGGTCAACGTCTAAAAGCAAATCAACAGTTGATTCCTGTTTCATATTAACCTCACTTTTGGGCATCAAAAAAGAGCCCATTATTTTATAGCAATAGGCTCCCAGAGTAAGACCTCTCTAAAACAAGACTCCTATATCAAGTTTTAAAGAGTTTTATATAGATCTGCGCCTTCGTCACCTCACGGGATGACATTAAAAACCTTTGCTTAGGATAGTATAGCAGAAAAAAATGATTTTGTAAATCATTTTTTCCCGAGCCTTGAAACGAGAAAGCGAGGTATGATTTTGTAAATCATTTTTTCCCGAGCCTTGAAATGAGAGAGCGAGGTATGAGTTTGCAGATTTTTAATCTTTCTAAAGCGGACGTTTGTTAGGCATGCCAGCCTTTCTTGGGTATTTATTTGGAGTTTCTTTTTTCTTCTCGACAATAGTAATGTAGCGAGGGTCTCCGTTAGGGAGTGTGTAACTGAGATTATCTTCAACCTTACTAAAGAGAAGGTTAAGGGCATTTTTAGCCTCAGTTAATTCCTCTGGGGCATTGCTAGCCTTCAGTGCTAGCAATTTTCCACCGACTTTTAAGTAGGGAATAGTCAACTCGGACAGGACCTGCATACGGGCAACAGCACGAGCTGTAACGATATCAAACTGAGCACGGAAGTTCTTATCTTGGGCGAAGTCTTCGGCACGTCCGTGATAGAAGTGAACATTTTCTAACCCTAGTTCTTGGGCTAATAGATTCAGAAAGTTGATGCGTTTATTGAGGGAATCAATAATGGTCACATCTAGCTGAGGATAGAGAATCTTCATAGGAAGGCTAGGAAAACCTGCTCCAGCACCAATGTCTAAGAGTTTAATGGGCTGGTTTTCAATCAATCCCTGTAAAATAGGAGCGATGGAATCATAGAAGTGTTTAAGATAGACTTCTTCTTTTTCTGTAATAGCAGTCAGGTTGATTTTTTCATTCCATTTAACCAAGAGTTCAAAATAACGCTCAAATTGAACTTTTTGCTGGTCAGAAAGATGGATATTTTGTTCAGCTAGCAAGTTATAAAATGTTTCTGGTTTCATAGTAGTTTCCTTCTTAAGTATCATCTTATTTTACCACAAAAAGATGGAAATTTGATATACTAGTATTAATCTAAAAGCAGAAAGGAATTATATGATGACTTGGATTATTCTTGGAGTTCTTGCTCTTATTGTTATTTTCGTAATTGTTAGTTATAACGGTTTGGTTAAAAATCGCATGCAAACTAAGGAGGCATGGAGTCAGATTGATGTTCAGTTGAAACGTCGTAACGATCTCTTGCCAAACTTGATTGAGACTGTAAAGGGATATGCAAAGTATGAAGGTTCAACGCTTGAAAAAGTTGCAGAACTTCGTAATCAAGTAGCAGCAGCAACTTCACCAGCAGAAGCTATGAAGGCTAGTGATGCTCTTACACGTCAGGTTTCAGGAATCTTTGCGGTTGCAGAAAATTATCCAGACCTAAAAGCAAGTGGCAACTTTGCACAATTGCAAGAGGAGTTGACCAATACTGAAAATAAAATTTCTTACTCTCGGCAACTCTACAATAGTGTTGTTAGCAACTATAATGTTAAATTAGAAACATTCCCAAGCAACCTTGTTGCTGGACTCTTTGGTTTTAAAGTGGCTGATTTCCTTCAAACACCTGAAGAAGAAAAGGCAGTACCAAAGGTTGATTTTAGTGGTTTAGGTGACTAGGATGTTGTATGATCAAATCGCGAGTAATAAGCGAAGAACTTGGATTTTACTACTAGTATTCTTTTTACTTTTGGCTTTGGTTGGATATGCAGTTGGTTATCTCTTTATGCGATCTGGTCTTGGTGGCTTAGTTATCGCTCTGATTATCGGCTTTATCTATGCCTTGTCCATGATTTTTCAATCAACAGAGATAGTCATGAGTATGAATGGTGCGCGTGAGGTGAATGAGCAGACTGCACCAACCCTCTATCATGTTGTGGAAGATATGGCTATGGTGGCGCAAATCCCTATGCCACGTGTCTTCATCATCGATGATGCCAGCTTAAATGCCTTTGCTACGGGTTCAAATCCCCAAAATGCAGCGGTAGCAGCAACTTCAGGACTCCTTGAGATTATGAATCGTGAAGAGTTAGAGGCGGTTATTGGTCATGAAGTCAGTCACATTCGTAACTATGATATTCGGATTTCTACGATCGCGGTTGCCCTTGCCAGTGCTATTACACTTTTATCAAGTATGGCTGGACGCATGATGTGGTGGGGAGGTGCAGGTCGTGGTCGTAGAAGTGATGACCGCGATAGTGGTGGACTTGAAATTATTATGCTAGTCGTTTCTCTCCTTGCAATTGTTTTGGCTCCCCTAGCAGCAACCTTGGTACAACTAGCCATCTCTCGTCAACGAGAATTTTTAGCAGATGCTTCCAGTGTGGAGTTGACTCGTAATCCTCAAGGGATGATCAATGCCCTTCGTAAGCTGGACAATAGTAAACCCATGAGCCGTCATGTGGATGATGCTAGCAGTGCACTTTACATCAACGATCCTCAAAAACGAGGTGGGTTACAAAAACTCTTTTATACTCATCCGCCAATCTCAGAACGGATTGAGCGTTTGCAACATATGTAAAAACATCCAGAGATTTTCCTCTGGATGTTTGCTATTTTCTACAGTTATAAATCTTGTAAATCAACTATTTCCAAACCATTCTCTGTCAAACGATAGATACTCCTACAGACTTCTTTTAAGAAACGTCGATCATGTGAAACAGTGACCAGACCACCAGGATAATTGGCAAAGAGTTTTCTGATTTCGGGTTGAGAAGTTGGAGAAAAGTTTCGTGTGGGTTCATCCAGAAGGAGAAAGTTTGGTTTCCGCAGCACTAAATTCAAAAGAAGGAGTTTACCTTGTTGACCACCAGATAAAGAGTGAATCTTGTGGCGCATTTCTGGATAACTGAAATTGAGACTGGCTAGGAAGGATTGGATTTTCTGTAATTCCTCTTTATGTCCAGTTTGGCTGAGAAATTCTACTGGAGATAGATCCAATTGCAATGTTTCTTGGTAATTTTGTGGCATAAATCCAAGTGAAATCTCACTTTTGCCACTTAGTAGTTGTTGTAACTTGCCTAACAGAGTTGATTTGCCAATTCCATTGGGACCGATGATGCCGATTTTATCTTGCCCCCAAACAGTTAGTTGGAGTTTTTGAGACAAAACACGCTCACCAATGGACAAATTTTCCTTTTCCAGTCGAAGTAAGACTTTAGAAGCTGCTAATGGCTCTATATCTGAGAAGAAGAGTTGGATTTCTTCTTCTTCAAATGGTTTCTGGGTCATGGACTGAGCTGCTTTTTCGTAGCGTTTTTCTTGAGAAAGAACATTTTTCATCTTTTTAGCCAGTAGTCGTCCGGCAGTACTGTCTTTGGTAGCTCGAAGTGCAGTTTCTACCTTTTGCTTGACTCGGCGATGCTTTTCCATGGTTTTATCATAGGATCGTTGGTCGTTGTCAGCTTGCTGGCTTTGTCTGGCAAAGTTAGCCTTTCTCTGTTCACTATAGCAATTATAGTCTAAGTGCTCGACTAGGGTTTCAGCTTCCTTTCGATGCTTGACCAGTCGCAAGTGGATAATGGTGTCTGCAGTTTGAGAGAGGAAGTCTTCATCATGAGAAATGAAAATAACGGTCTGCCCAATCTTCTGAACCTGCTTTTTTAGCCAATCAACTGTCTCAAGGTCCAGGTCATTTGAAGGTTCATCTAAAAATAGAATCTCAAAGGGCTTGGCTAATTCATGGATAAGCTGAATTTTCAAAGCTTCACCTCCCGATAGACTACCAATCTCTTGGTCACTAGCAAAACGACTGCTATCAAAGTGCAATTCCTCAGCTAAACGATAGAGAATACTGTAGTCCAAATCAGCAGATTCTAAAAAGAAGTAGTCCTGTAGAGATTTTTTTTTCAATTTTTCAGGGAGATGTTGGGGAATGTAAGCCAGGGACCTAAGGTCAGACTGGATTTCTCCACTGATTGAGAAATCGGCTAATCTTTCGCCCATTAAAGTTTTAAGTAAGGTTGATTTTCCATTTCCTTCTTCGCCGATAATAGCGACCTTTTCTCCTTCTTGGATAGTAATATTTAAATCGGAAATAAGGTCTCGTAGGTCTTTGTTTTGAGTGATAGTTAGATGGTTAATTTTTATCATATTAATGCCCTTTCTAGAATGTCTATATTGCATAACAAAAGCTCTACTTTACCTAGTAGAGCCCAAAGTCTATGTCAAAAAAACTCTTTTAATACTCTTCGAAAATCAAATTCAAACCACGTCAGCGTCGCCTTACCGTACTCAAGTACAGCTTGCGGCTAGCTTCCTAGTTTGCTCTTTGATTTTCATTGAGTATAAAATGCCAGAAGAAAGAGCATAAAAGAGCACACAAAAAGAGACAAGAACAAGATCTACTAAATAAAGGTTCTTTATTTGATAGACTTAGTTGTTCATGTCTCCCTTACCTCCAAAAATTACTATGTTTATTTTATACCTTTTGGAACACTTTGTCAAAAGAAATGAGAAATTCAAATCTTTCTAGAAACCAAAAACGGGTCCATAGAGAGTCAAAACGTGTTTGACTTGATCGTAGTGGAATTTGTCATAGTTTCGCCAAGCTGTGCGAGCTTCTTCATTGAGTTTAAGGGTGCCAAGTCCAATCAAGAGACTGGTATGTTGGTAAAATTTCTCAAGATCAACTAAGATAGAGTTATCTAGTTTCTTTGTCTTTTTAAGTTGTCTGAGTAGCTCGTCAATATTTTGTTGCAAGCGCAGATCATCAGGCAATCCTTGTTTACAAGTTTGGTAAGCTTTGTTTAACTCGGAAATGAGTTGATAAGCTTCTAAGATTAGTTCTTTGTCTTCCATATGAGCGTCCTCCTTTGCCCATGTATTGATGTCTATAGTATAGCACAAAAAATAAAATTGTCATAATAAATATATCAAAAAATGATAATTCTCTAGATAGCAGAATTAAAGTCTAGAAATATTTTGAAGGAGAGGAAAAAATTCTTAAAAATATTTGACATTTATCCGTTGACAGAGGATAATGAGTTGAAAAATATTGTAATCTTTTATGATTCAACTAATTTTTAGCGACTTTTAATGAAGAAATTTTTGCTAGACTTTTATATAGCAGTACATAATAATGGGTTGTTTACCATTGAGTTTACGAAAGTGAGTAGGAAGTGAGTAAAGATGATTAAGATATCAATTAGTTTGTTGCTAGAGGCAATTGAAGATAATGTCGATTATGAAATCATTCAATCTCTTGAACTTGAAACTGATATTAGAAAAATCACTAGACAATTTCAAGGAGAAAATGGGGAATTCTTAGTTAAAGAGGAAGTATTAGAAGAGTTACCTTTTGATATCAATACAAGGAATGAAATTATTAAACAAATAAAACAAAACAGTCAGAACGTGGATAGAGATGACTTTGATACATTGTTACAGTTATATTATTGAGAACCAAGGGCAATGTAAGTACTTTTTGAGGTCGTAACCCTATAAAGCTTACGCGTTCTATGGTACAATATATCTATACTACATGGTATAATCAAGATAGTAAATCTTTATGGAGGAAGTATGAAATTAAATATTCAAGAAATTCGTAAGTTGCCGGAAGGCTTGCACTTTGAGCAAACTTTAGATTTGGTGGCAGACTTACGTAAACGTAATCAAGAAATTATAGATGTAAAAGATATTGTTGCTGTAGGGAAAGTTCAGTACGAAGACCTTATGTTTTTCCTAGATTATCAGTTATCTTATACAATCGTTCTAGCTTCTAGCCGTAGCATGGAACCGGTAGAATTGAAAGAGTCTTATCCAGTGACAGAAGTCTTTATGGAAGGTGCTACCAATCAACTGGATCAAGAAGTTCTAGATGATGACTTGGTTTTACCGATTGAAAATGGGGAAATCGACCTGGCTGAAAGTGTCTCAGATAATATCTTGCTAAATATTCCAATCAAGGTCTTAACAGCTGAGGAAGAAGCTGGTCAGGGATTTGTTTCTGGAAATGACTGGCAAATCATGTCTGAGGAAGAGTATCGAGCCCAACAGGCAGTCAAAAAAGAAGAAAATAGTCCTTTTGCAGGTTTGCAAGGACTGTTTGACGGAGACGAATAGATGGTTTTATCCAAGAAACGTGCTCGTCATGTCATTGAGGAAATCATTGCTCTTTTTCCAGATGCAAAACCAAGTCTAGATTTTCGCAATCATTTTGAACTTCTGGTTGCTGTTATGTTGTCTGCTCAGACGACAGATGCGACAGTCAACAAGGCTACTCCTGGCCTTTTTGCAGCTTTTCCAACCCCACAAACCATGGCAGATGCAAGTGAGAGTGAGATTGCTTCGTATATTTCTCGCCTAGGCCTTTATCGCAATAAGGCTAAATTCCTCAAAAAATGTGCCCAACAACTACTGGATGATTTTGACGGTCAAGTCCCTCAGACTAGGGAAGAATTAGAGAGTTTGGCAGGAGTTGGCCGAAAAACAGCTAACGTAGTTTTGAGCGTGGGATTCGGTATTCCAGCTTTTGCGGTAGATACTCATGTTGAGCGTATCTGTAAACACCACGATATCGTTAAAAAATCAGCTACACCCCTTGAGGTCGAAAAACGTGTCATGGATGTCTTGCCACCAGAAGAATGGTTGGCAGCCCATCAGGCTATGATTTACTTTGGTCGTGCTATCTGTCATCCCAAAAATCCAGAATGCGATCACTATCCACAGTTATACGATTTTAGTTCATTATAAGGCTTAGCATTGAATGTTTTTACTTGCTTTGAACTAGGCTTTGTGATATAGTAAGGACAATAAAATATTCCTTTAAACCTGTCCCGTGAGGCAGGCAAGGAGCTCGATTAAGTAGAAGGGTAAGTCTATACTGTTTGCAGTATGGCTCGCTTAGTTATACATTCTCAAGTTTCCTTGAAAAAGGAGACTTTTCTTTTTGGAGGTTTGTCATGAAGACAAAAGAAGTTGTAGACGAATTGACCGTCAAACGAGCGATTACTCGGATCACCTACGAGATTATCGAGCGAAATAAAGATTTAAACAAGATTGTATTGGCTGGGATAAAAACACGTGGTGTCTTTATTGCTCACCGTATCCAAGAGCGTTTGGAACAATTGGAAAATATCTCTGTTCCCGTTGTAGAATTAGACACAAAACCTTTCCGCGATGATGTCAAAAGTGGTGAAGATACTTCATTGATTTCTGTCGATGTGACAGACCGCGAAGTCATTTTGGTGGATGATGTACTTTATACAGGTCGTACAATCCGTGCTGCTATCGATAACATTGTCGGGCATGGTCGCCCTGCCCGTGTAAGTCTTGCAGTATTAGTTGACCGTGGACACAGAGAATTGCCAATTCGTCCAGATTACGTTGGGAAAAATATTCCAACTAGTCGTTCTGAAGAAATCATCGTTGAGATGACAGAACTTGATGGCCAAGATAGAGTTTTGATTACTGAAGAAGCTTAAAAGCTAAAGGAGTAGCCATGTCAGAAAATCAACAAGCACTCAAACATGTGGTGTCCATGGAAGATCTCACTGTGGACCAGGTTATGAAATTGATTAAACGAGGAATTGAGTTTAAAAATGGAGCAAAAGCGTCTTATGAGGACCAACACATCGTCTCTAATCTCTTCTTTGAGAGTTCGACTCGTACCCATAAATCTTTTGAAGTAGCAGAGATTAAACTGGGCCTTCAGCTACTGGACTTCGATGTGAAAACAAGTTCAGTCAACAAGGGTGAAACACTCTACGATACAATTTTGACCTTGTCAGCCTTGGGAGTAGATGCCTGTGTCATCAGACATCCCGAGGTAGATTACTACAGAGAGTTGATTGATAGTCCGACGATTACGACTTCGATTATCAATGGTGGGGATGGTTCGGGTCAACATCCTAGCCAGAGCTTGCTTGATTTAATGACGATTTATGAAGAATTTGGACACTTCGAAGGACTCAAGGTAGCCATTGCTGGTGACCTTGACCATTCGCGTGTGGCTAAATCCAATATGCAAATCTTAAAACGCTTAGGGGCAGAACTCTACTTTGCTGGACCTGAGGAATGGAGAAGTCAAGAGTTTGCAGACTATGGACAGTTTGTAAGCATTGATGAAATCATTGACCAAGTTGATGTGATGATGTTTCTCCGTGTTCAACATGAGCGTCATGAAAGTGGAACAGTCTTTTCAAAAGAGGGCTATCATGCACAGCATGGTTTGACTCAAGAACGTTATGAACGCTTGAAAGATAAAGCTATTCTGATGCATCCTGCTCCTGTAAATCGCGATGTTGAAATTGCTGATCACTTGGTCGAAGCACCAAAATCACGTATTGTTCAACAAATGACCAATGGTGTCTTTGTCAGAATGGCAATTTTAGAATCTGTATTGACTTACAGAAACGCAAAATAAGACACAAAACGTTAAAAGATGCCTGAGAGCATCCACGAGAGGTGAATTTATGACTAAACGACTTCTAGTTTTAGAAGATGGAACAATTTTTGAAGGAAAAGCCTTTGGGGCTGATATTGATGTAACTGGTGAAATCGTCTTTAATACTGGGATGACCGGTTATCAAGAATCCATTACGGATCAGTCTTATAATGGGCAAATTCTAACTTTTACCTATCCCTTGGTTGGAAATTATGGGATTAACCGTGATGACTACGAGTCTATCAGTCCAACCTGTAAAGGTGTAGTAGTATTTGAAGAAGCTCGTAGAGCCAGCAACTGGCGAAACCAGATGACACTGGATGAATTTTTGAAGTCTAAGAAGATCCCTGGTATTTCAGGTATTGATACACGTGCTTTGACAAAAATCATTCGCAAACATGGAACTATGAGAGCGACTCTGACACATGTTGGAGATAGTATCGATCACATCACAGATCAGCTTCAAGCAACTGTTCTACCAATTGATAATATCAAACAGGTTTCTACAAAAACTGCTTACCCAGCTCCAGGAGTAGGTTTAAGTGTGGTACTTGTAGACTTTGGTCTCAAGCATTCAATCTTAAGAGAGTTGTCTAAGAGAGAGTGTAATGTAACGGTCGTTCCTTATACTACAACAGCAGAGGAAATCCTTCACTTAAATCCAGACGGAGTTATGTTGTCAAATGGACCGGGAAATCCAGAAGATGTACCAGAAGCACTTGATATGATTCGTGGTATTCTTGGCAAGATTCCAATCTTTGGTATTTGTATGGGGCATCAACTCTTTGCAATGGCAAATGGTGCTAAGACCTACAAGATGAAATTTGGTCACCGTGGCTTTAACCATGCAGTACGTGAAATTGTAACAGGGCGCGTGGATTTCACTAGTCAAAACCATGGATATGCAGTGAGCCGTGAAGATTTTCCAGACCATTTGATGATTACTCATGAAGAAATCAATGACAAGTCAGTTGAAGGTGTACGTCACAGATACCAACCAGGTTTCTCTGTGCAATTCCACCCAGATGCTGCACCAGGTCCGCACGATGCAAGTTATCTATTTGACGAGTTCATCGAGATGATGGAAGCCTTCAAACAAACAAACTAAAGACGAGTGTGAAATCGTCGGAGAATTTATTTAATGGCAACCCGAGAGTTGCCGAATAGAAAGGCAGGTCGTTTCTTTTAGTCGCTATCAGGCGAACTAAAAACTCCCTGCACTAGATTTTTTATCGAAAGATATCGTTTCTCTAAAAAATCGTCGGAGAATTTATTTAATGTCGCTCTGTGAGGCGACGAATAGAAAGGAGAAGGGTGAGCCGTATTTGCTGAACTGAATACGGGTTACGGACGGTGCTAAAAAGATAGTTATTCCTAGAACTGACAGTTCTTCGTCATAACTCCTATTTTAGCTTTGTCCGCTTGACGCCCTTAATATCTTATAAATGCCAAAACGTACTGATATTCAAAAAATTATGGTGATTGGTTCTGGTCCGATTATTATTGGTCAGGCTGCTGAGTTTGACTATGCTGGGACTCAGGCTTGCTTGTCTTTGAAAGAGGAAGGGTATGAGGTTGTCTTAGTAAACTCAAACCCTGCAACTATCATGACTGATAAGGAAATTGCAGACAAGGTTTATATCGAACCGATTACACTTGAGTTTGTGACTCGTATTCTCCGTAAAGAACGTCCAGATGCCTTGCTTCCAACACTTGGTGGGCAAACAGGGCTTAACATGGCTATGGAATTGTCTAAAAATGGCATTCTTGATGAATTGGGAGTAGAACTTCTTGGGACTAAATTGTCTGCCATCGACCAAGCTGAAGACCGCGATCTCTTTAAACAATTGATGGAAGAATTGAATCAACCGATTCCAGAATCTGAAATTGTTAACACTGTGGAAGAAGCCGTTGCCTTTGCAGCGACAATTGGCTACCCAGTGATCGTCCGTCCAGCCTTTACCCTAGGTGGTACTGGTGGTGGTATGTGTGCCAACGAGGAAGAACTGCGTGAAATCGCTGAAAATGGGTTGAAGCTGTCACCTGTTACTCAATGTTTGATTGAGCGTTCGATTGCTGGTTTTAAGGAAATCGAGTATGAGGTTATGCGTGACTCGGCTGACAATGCCCTTGTTGTATGTAACATGGAAAACTTTGACCCAGTCGGGATTCATACAGGGGATTCCATCGTATTTGCCCCAGCGCAAACCATGTCAGACTATGAAAACCAAATGCTTCGTGATGCCAGCTTGAGCATCATTCGTGCCCTCAAGATTGAAGGTGGATGTAATGTTCAGCTAGCACTTGATCCACATAGCTTTAAGTACTATGTTATCGAAGTAAATCCTCGTGTATCTCGTTCGTCAGCTCTTGCCTCTAAGGCAACAGGTTACCCAATCGCCAAATTGGCTGCCAAGATTGCGGTAGGGTTGACCTTGGATGAAGTTATTAACCCAGTTACAGGTTCAACTTATGCCATGTTTGAGCCAGCCCTTGACTACGTGGTTGCCAAAATTCCGCGCTTCCCATTTGACAAGTTTGAAAAGGGTGAACGCCGTCTTGGTACTCAGATGAAGGCGACTGGAGAAGTTATGGCCATCGGTCGAAACATCGAGGAATCTCTCCTTAAAGCTTGTCGCTCTCTAGAAATTGGTGTCCATCATAATGAAATGTCTGAGCTTGCAGATGTTTCAGATGATGCCTTGATTGAAAAGGTTGTTAAGGCTCAAGATGACCGTCTCTTCTACGTATCAGAAGCCATTCGTCGTGGTTATACACCTGAGGAAATTGCTGAGCTTACAAAAATTGATATCTTTTATCTGGATAAACTCTTGCATATCTTTGAAATTGAGCAAGAATTAGGCTCACATCCACAAGATCTTGAAGTTTTGAAAACTGCAAAATTGAATGGTTTTTCAGACCGTAAGATTGCTGAACTCTGGAATACTACAGCTGATCAAGTTCGCCAACTACGTTTGGAAAACAAGATTGTCCCAGTTTACAAGATGGTTGATACTTGTGCGGCAGAATTTGAATCAGAAACTCCTTACTTCTATTCAACCTATGGCTGGGAAAATGAGTCTATCAAGTCTGATAAAGAATCTGTACTGGTTCTAGGTTCTGGTCCAATCCGTATCGGTCAAGGGGTTGAGTTTGACTACGCAACCGTTCACTCTGTTAAGGCTATTCAGGCTGCTGGCTACGAAGCCATCATCATGAACTCAAACCCAGAAACCGTTTCAACCGACTTCTCTGTATCGGATAAACTTTACTTTGAACCATTGACATTTGAAGATGTCATGAATGTTATTGACCTTGAGCAACCAAAAGGCGTTATCGTTCAGTTTGGTGGTCAAACAGCTATTAACCTTGCAGAGCCATTGGCTAAGGCAGGTGTAACTATCCTTGGTACGCAGGTTGCTGACCTAGACCGTGCCGAAGACCGTGACCTCTTCGAACAAGCTCTTAAAGACTTGGATATTCCGCAACCTCCTGGACAGACTGCAACAAACGAAGAAGAAGCAGTGCTTGCAGCTCGCAAGATTGGTTTCCCAGTCCTTGTTCGTCCTTCTTATGTCTTGGGTGGACGTGCCATGGAAATCGTTGAGAATGAAGATGATCTTCGTTCTTACATGCGTACAGCTGTTAAGGCTAGTCCAGACCATCCAGTTCTTGTTGACTCTTATATCGTTGGGCAAGAGTGTGAAGTCGATGCCATCTCAGACGGAAAAAATGTCCTCATCCCAGGTATTATGGAACATATCGAACGTGCTGGTGTCCACTCAGGTGACTCCATGGCTGTTTATCCTCCACAAACCTTGTCTCAAAAGGTGCAAGAAACTATTGCGGACTACACAAAACGTCTAGCAATCGGTCTTAACTGTCTTGGTATGATGAACATCCAGTTTGTCATCAAGGATGAAAAAGTCTACGTCATCGAAGTTAACCCTCGTGCAAGTCGTACCGTACCATTCCTATCAAAAGTAACCAATATCCCGATGGCACAGGTTGCAACTAAGCTGATTCTTGGTCAAAGTCTTGAAGAACTTGGTTACCAAGATGGACTTTACCCAGAAAGCAGTCGTGTTCATATCAAAGCGCCAGTCTTCTCCTTTACCAAGCTCGCGAAAGTAGACAGCTTGCTCGGTCCTGAAATGAAGTCAACAGGGGAAGTTATGGGTTCTGATACGACTCTTGAAAAAGCTCTCTACAAGGCCTTTGAAGCTTCTTATCTTCACTTGCCAACCTTTGGGAATGTTGTCTTTACTATCGCTGACGATGCCAAGGAAGAAGCCTTGGACTTGGCTCGTCGTTTCCAAAATATTGGCTACGGTATCCTTGCGACTCAAGGAACAGCAGCTTTCTTTAAAAATCATGGCTTGGAGGCTCAACCTGTAGGTAAGATAGGTGACGATGAACATGATATCCCAAGCTTTGTCCGTAAAGGGAAAATTCAAGCCATTATCAACACGGTTGGTACCAAGCGAACTGCTGATGAAGATGGTGAACAAATCCGCCGTTCAGCTATCGAACATGGTGTACCACTCTTTACAGCCCTAGATACAGCGGATGCTATGCTTAAGGTACTTGAAAGCCGTAGCTTCGTTACAGAAGCAATTTAGTTTCTTGGTAAATGATCTAAGTAGCTTTTTATCCAGCGTCAGAAGGCGCTGGTTTTTCCTCTTTTATAGAGAAATCGAGTTAGAAAAAATAGTAACAGTTCATCATTAAATGTCAAAGTTTATTAATAGATTTATCATTAACGTTAAGTGAGTAGACTTATTCTGACTTTCCCTAAAATTTTATTGAATTTTATGATATAATAGTGGCAAATTGAGAAAATGAGCAAGTATTTTCATAAGTCCTTTCAAAAAATCTCTTAACTTCTGGATATTAATTTGTGATCTCGGTTTCTCAATATTAGAATAGTAGGAAAAGACAAGATTAGAAAGAGGTAAGTATCTATGTCTTCTCATAAAAAAGTTTCACTCTCTGAGATTAATCAGTCTATTGATACTCCAAATAATAATCATTTCTGGCAAAATTTAAAGGCTTTTTTAGGTCCCGGTGCTCTTGTAGCAGTTGGTTATATGGATCCAGGAAACTGGATTACCAGCGTAGTCGGTGGTGCTTCCTATAAGTATAGTCTTTTGTTTGTTATCTTGATCTCATCTCTCATTGCCATGCAGCTTCAGCAGATGGCAGGAAAACTTGGGATTGTAACCCAGATGGATCTGGCTCAAGCAACGGCTCATCATTCACCTAAATGGCTTCGTTATAGCTTATGGGTGATTTTGGAATTGGCCCTGATGGCGACAGACCTGGCAGAAGTACTAGGCTCAGCCATTGCCCTTAATCTTCTCTTTAAGATTCCGATTATGATAGCCATCCTCTTGACGGTTTTGGATGTTTTTCTCTTACTGCTCTTGATGAAATTTGGCTTTAAGAAAATCGAAGCTATCGTTACAACACTGATTTTAACGATTCTAGCAATCTTTACCTATCTAGTAGCTTTGTCACATCCAAGTTTCCAAGGAATCGTTGAAGGTTATCTGCCAAATGCAACCTTATTTGAGAGTCCTCTGCCTGGACATGAAAGTCAATTAACTTTGGCGCTGGGGATTGTGGGTGCGACCGTTATGCCCCACAACCTCTATTTACATTCGTCCTTGTCTCAGACTCGGAAAGTCAATCATAAGGACAAGAATGATGTTCGAAAAGCCGTGCGCTTTATGACCTGGGATTCTAATCTCCAGTTATCCTTGGCCTTTGTGGTTAACTCCCTTCTTTTGATATTAGGGGCGGCTCTCTTTTTCGGACATGCATCTGAGATTTCTGCCTTCTCTCAAATGTATAATGCCTTGCAGGATTCAACTATTGCGGGAGCTATAGCCAGCTCAACCTTATCAACCTTGTTTGCCTTGGCCCTATTAGCCAGTGGTCAGAATTCAACTATTACAGGTACCTTGACAGGACAAATCGTTATGGAAGGTTTCTTACATATGCGATTGCCCCAGTGGTTTATTCGTTTGGCGACTCGTCTCTTTGCCTTGTTGCCTGTTATGATAGTAGCGGTTCTGTTCGGTCATCAAGAAAAAACCTTGGATCAGTTATTGGTTTATTCACAGGTCTTTCTTTCTATCGCTCTTCCATTTTCAATTTTCCCCTTGATTTATCTAACCTCAAAAAAATCACTGATGGGAGAATTTACCAATGCTAAGTGGAATACCATCCTTGGTTATATTGTTTCCATTATCTTGACCATCCTCAATGTGAAATTGCTGTTTGATATTTTTTAAGACCTTTTAACATGAAGTAGAAAAAAATCACCCGAGAGTTAACTCTTGGGTGATTTTTTGCAATTCAAATCTTTGATAGACGAAAATCCATTTTAAAAAGCTGCATGAAGATGCAGCTACACTATAGCAACGGAAGACATGGGATTCGAACCCACGCACGCTTTCACACGCCTACCGCGTTTCCAACACGGCCTCTTAAGCCTCTTGAGTAATCTTCCAATACTTACTAAAATAGTTTATCATAAAGGGAATTATCTTGCAAATAAAATTCAAACAATTGACAAAATGATAGAAAATGAAAGAAAGTGACAAAAAGTGCTTGACTTTGATTTTTTTTGTGGTAGAATGATTATTGTAATCGTTAACAGGAGGTGAGTAAGTGCTAAAAACCGAGAGAAAAAAATTGATTTTAGAGGAGCTGGGCAAACATAAAGTCGTTTCTCTAGAGAAATTAGTAGGTTTGTTAGACACGTCAGAATCAACGGTTAGACGAGATTTAGATGAATTGGAATCGGAAAATAAACTTCGCCGAGTTCATGGAGGAGCAGAGTTGCCTCACTCCTTGCAAGAAGAAGAAACCATTCAAGAAAAATCTATCAAAAACCTTCAAGAGAAAAAATTGATTGCGCAGAAAGCAGCTTCCCTCATCAAAGAAAAAGATGTTATCTTTGTGGATGCAGGAAGTACGACAGCCTTTCTCATTAAGGAATTGGAGCGAAAAGACATTACTGTTGTAACCAACTCCATTCACCATGCGGTCCAATTAGTGGATAAGCAAATCCCAACAGTTATTATTGGCGGTGGGGTTAAGATGACGACTGATGCCAGCATCGGTGGTGTCGCGCTTAATCAGATTAACCAATTACACTTTGACCGTGCCTTTATCGGAATGAATGGTGTGGACGAAGGTTATTATACAACTCCAGATATGGAGGAGGGAGCTGTCAAGCGTGCTATCTTAGAAAATGCCAAACAAACTTATATTTTGGCGGATTCGTCTAAGGTTGGTCAGTCTTGTTTCGCTAAGGTCGCGCCTATAAAACGAGCAATTGTTATTACAAGCAAGGGTCACGAACTCTTGCCAGCTATCAAAGAAAAAACGGAGGTTATCGAAGTATGATTTATACAGTCACGCTAAATCCATCTATTGACTACATTGTTCGTCTGGATAAAGTGGAAGTTGGTAGTGTTAATCGTATGGATAGTGATGATAAGTTTGCTGGTGGTAAGGGAATCAATGTTAGCCGTGTCTTGAAACGCTTGGATATTCCAAATACAGCGACAGGCTTTATCGGAGGTTTTACTGGTAAATTTATCACAGATACTTTAGCTGAAGAACAAATTGAAACGCGATTTGTTCAAGTAGCAGAAGATACGCGTATTAACGTCAAGATTAAAGCGGATCAAGAAACTGAAATCAACGGAACTGGTCCTACTGTTGAACCAGAACAGCTTGAAGAATTAAAAACTATTCTTTCAAGTCTGACAGCAGAAGATACAGTGGTATTTGCTGGTTCCAGCGCTAAAAACTTAGGCAATGTCATCTATAAGGATTTGATTGCCTTGACTCGTCAAACGGGTGCTCAAGTGGTCTGTGACTTTGAAGGTCAGACCTTGATTGATAGTTTGGATTATCAACCACTTTTGGTCAAACCAAATAATCATGAACTTGGAGCTATCTTTGGAGTCAAGCTCGAAAGTTTAGATGAGATTGAAAAATACGCTCGAGAATTGCTGGCTAAAGGTGCTCAAAACGTTATCATCTCTATGGCTGGTGACGGTGCCCTTCTGGTAACATCAGAGGGAGCCTACTTTGCTAAACCAATCAAGGGAACAGTGAAAAACTCAGTGGGAGCTGGTGACTCTATGGTTGCTGGATTTACTGGTGAGTTTGTCAAATCAAAAGACGCAGTAGAAGCCTTCAAATGGGGTGTGGCTTGTGGAACAGCAACGACATTTTCAGATGACTTGGCGACTGCAGCATTTATTAAAGAAACTTATGAAAAAGTTGAGGTAGAAAAAAGATGAAAATTCAGGATTTATTGAGAAAAGATGTCATGTTGCTTGATTTGCAAGCAACTGAAAAAACAGCAGCTATCGAAGAAATGATTCATAGCTTGGTTGAACACGGATACGTGACAGATTTTGAAACCTTTAAAGAAGGAATCTTGGCGCGTGAAGCTTTGACTTCTACAGGTTTGGGTGATGGTATCGCAATGCCTCACAGCAAGAATGCTGCTGTAAAAGAAGCAACTGTTCTCTTTGCTAAGTCAAACAAGGGTGTTGACTACGAAAGTTTAGATGGACAACCAACTGACCTCTTCTTTATGATTGCTGCTCCAGAAGGTGCCAATGATACTCACTTGGCTGCCTTGGCAGAATTGTCTCAATACTTGATGAAAGACGGATTTGCTGACAAACTTCGTCAAGCGACATCAGCTGATCAAGTCATCGAACTCTTTGATCAAGCATCAGAAAAAGCTGAGGAACCAGCTCAGACTCCTGCAAATGCCTCTGATGACTTTATCGTTGCTGTAACTGCATGTACAACAGGGATTGCCCATACTTACATGGCTCAAGAAGCTCTTCAAAAAGTGGCTGCTGAAATGGGTGTTGGTATCAAGGTTGAAACTAATGGTGCCAGCGGTGTTGGTAACCAATTGACAGCAGAAGATATCCGTAAGGCTAAAGCTGTTATTATCGCAGCAGATAAGGCAGTTGAAATGGATCGTTTCGATGGTAAACCATTGGTAAATCGTCCAGTTGCAGATGGTATTCGTAAGACAGAAGAGTTGATCAACTTGGCTCTTTCTGGAAATGCTGAAGTTTATCATGCTGCTAACGGAGCAAAAGCTTCAACAGCGTCTAACGAAAAACAAAGTCTAGGTGGTGCCTTCTACAAACACTTGATGAGTGGTGTATCACAAATGTTGCCATTCGTTATTGGTGGTGGTATCATGATTGCCCTCGCCTTCTTGATTGATGGTGCTTTGGGGGTTCCAAATGAGAGCCTTGGAAATCTTGGTTCTTACCATGAACTCGCTTCTATGTTCATGAAAATTGGTGGTTCAGCCTTCGGTTTGATGCTTCCAGTATTTGCTGGATATGTTGCTTACTCAATCGCTGAAAAACCAGGTTTGGTAGCCGGTTTCGTAGCTGGAGCTATCGCTAAAGAAGGTTATGCTTTTGGTAAAATCCCATACGCTCAGGGTGGTGAAGCAACTTCAGCTCTTGCAGGAGTATCATCAGGTTTCCTTGGAGCTCTTGTTGGTGGATTTATCGCTGGTGCTTTGGTACTCTTGGTTAAGAAATACGTGAAGGTTCCACGTTCACTTGAAGGTGCTAAATCAATCCTTCTCTTGCCACTTCTTGGAACAGTCTTGACAGGATTTGTCATGCTAGCTGTTAACATCCCAATGGCAGCAATCAACACTGCTATGAACGACTTCCTTGGCGGTCTTGGAGGTGGATCAGCTGTCCTCCTTGGTATCGTTCTTGGAGGTATGATGGCTGTCGATATGGGTGGACCTGTCAATAAAGCAGCTTATGTTTTTGGTACTGGTACTCTTGCAGCAACAGTGTCAACAGGTGGTTCAGTAGCGATGGCAGCGGTTATGGCTGGAGGAATGGTTCCACCACTTGCAATCTTTGTCGCAACTCTTCTTTTCAAAGATAAATTTACTAAAGAAGAACGCAACTCTGGTTTGACTAACATCGTTATGGGCTTGTCATTCATCACTGAAGGAGCGATTCCATTTGGTGCGGCTGACCCAGCTCGTGCTATCCCAAGCTTTATCCTTGGTTCAGCAGTGGCAGGTGGACTTGTTGGTCTTGCAGGTATCAAACTGATGGCACCTCACGGAGGAATCTTCGTTATCGCACTCACAACAAATGCCCTTCTTTACCTTGTCTTTGTCTTGATTGGAGCACTTGTTAGTGGTGTAGTTTATGGTTACCTTCGTAAACCATTAGAAAAATAATTACAAATACATTCAAATGACTGAACACGAAAGTGGACAGTCATTTTTTGATAATGGAGTTAGGGAGACAGGTCTTTAAAGTGATATAATAGAGGTAAATCGTTGAGAATTTAATACTCAATGAAAATCAAAGAGCAAACTAGGAAGCTAGCCGCAAGCTGTACTTGAGTACGGTAAGGCGACGCTGACGTGGTTTGAATTTGATTTTCGAAGAGTATAAATGACAGAATGCTAAAGTTCTACAAATACCTTTGAGGAGATAAGTGTCATGAATGATTCTAGAAAAGAAGAAATCGACAAACGAGAGAAATCTGAGATCTCTTGCCAAAATCTTGCAAAAGAAGAGTTAAAAGAGACCTATGCCAGCTTGGTGGAGGAGAATTTCCCTGATTCTAAACGAATTCATTTTATAGCTGATTTAGGTAGGAGCCCAGAAATTGCCTTTCTTTTTGAGCTCATTTGCAACGATTGGGAGGAAGGAACTGACCTGAATTTTGAAGCGAGTTTTGACCAGCATGGGCAGGCGGGAATCGATTATCTTTTAGAAACTCTCAATCAAGAGGAAGTGGAGAGTCAACGCGTTTTGATTGTATATCTTCTAGCGAAAATCCTCTCCAAAGCAAGACATAGAGATTTTTATGCGTTTTCTTGCGAGCAAGTACTTCCTGTTCTAATCTCTCTTTTACCTAGTTCAGAAGCTTCGAATCGTAGAAAGCTAATCATTGCTCTAGGTTGGATTGGTTCAATAAGTGAGATAGAAATCTTAGGACAACATCTCTTGACTGACCAAGATGCACTTTGTCGTGCCTGGTCTGCCAGTAGTCTAATGCAATTATCTTTTCATCAAGTAAAAAAAGAAATCTTAATGGAAAAAACGAAGGATTTGTTTTGTGAAGCAATTACAGAAGAAAAGGACTTACAGGCTTGCGCTCTGATTGTAGAAGCAGGCCAGGTATTGTTTGGGAAAAAATGGATCCCTACATCTGCTGTAGAGAAGTTGGAAATCGAAAAGATTGAGAAAGCAAGAAAATCAGCAATTAGATTTTTAAAGAAATAGTGAGACAAGGTTGTTGAAAAATCATATAGAAAAGAAAGTGCAGAAATATCAACGAAAAATGATTGTATCTAGTAGATTCAGCCATTTTTTTGATTTTTCTAGATGTTTCTGAAATATGGTATAATAGAAGCATGGCAAACAAGAATACAAGTAAAACAAGACGGAGACCGTCAAAAGCTGAATTAGAAAGAAAGCAAGCTATCCAACGGATGTTAATTTCCTTAGTCATAGCTTTTTGCTTAATGTTCGCTGCTCTTAGATTAGGAGCAGTTGGACTCACCCTCTATAACCTCATTCGTCTATTAGTAGGAAGTCTGGCCTATCTGGTCATCTTTGTCGTTCTAGTCTATCTTTTTTTCTTCAAATGGATTCGGAAGCAAGAAGGTTTAATCTCAGGTTTTCTTTGCATTTTTTCAGGCTTATTGTTGATTTTTGAAGCTTATCTTGTATGGAAATATGGCTTAGAGCAGGCTGTCTTTAAGGGGACTTTAGCCCAAGTTTTGACAGATTTGACAGGCTTTCGTGTGACTAGCTTTGCTGGAGGAGGGCTTCTAGGTGTTGCCCTTTATATTCCAGTCGCCTTTCTCTTTTCAAATATTGGTACTTATTTTATCGGAGCCATCTTAATCTTGATCGGAGCTCTTCTAGTCAGTCCCTGGTCTGTCTATGATGTTGCTGATTTTCTTGGAGCACGTTTTGCACTTTGGATGGAGCGACGCGAGCAGAAGAAACAGGAACGTTTTATCAAACGAGAAGAAGAAAAAGCTCGTAAGGAAGCAGAGGAACAGGAAAGACTAGAAAAGGAACAAGCAGAACAAGCCTTGTTGGATATACCTCCTGTTGATATGGAAACTGGCGAGATTTTAGAAGCTCCCCCTGTTCATTTTGATGATTTACCACCTCTGCCTGAGGAAGAATGGGTAGAACCTGAAATTATTCTCCCCCAAGCAGACTATGAAGTTCCTAGCGAAGTTGACATTCAAGAAGATGATGAGTTCTTAGAGGATGAGGATGTTGAGGTAGATTTTTTTGCTAAAAAAGCTTTGGAATACAAACTTCCAAGCTTGCAACTTTTTGCACCCGATAAGCCAAAAGACCAGTCCAAGGAAAAGAAAATCGTTCGCGAAAATATCAAGATTTTGGAAGAAACCTTTGCAAGTTTCGGTATTAAGGTAACGGTTGAACGTGCTGAGATTGGTCCATCAGTTACTAAGTACGAAGTCAAGCCAGCCGTTGGTGTGCGGGTCAATCGCATTTCCAATCTAGCAGATGACTTGGCTCTGGCCTTGGCTGCAAAAGATGTCCGTATCGAAGCTCCAATTCCTGGGAAATCCTTAGTCGGGATTGAAGTGCCTAACTCAGAGATAGCGACAGTCTCCTTCCGAGAGCTCTGGGAACAATCGCAAACTAAACCTGAAAATCTGCTAGAAATTCCCCTTGGGAAAGCAGTTAACGGAACAGCTCGTAGTTTTGACCTAGCCAAAATGCCTCACTTGCTAGTGGCTGGTTCGACAGGTTCTGGTAAATCTGTTGCAGTCAATGGTATCATTGCAAGTATTCTCATGAAGGCGCGTCCAGACCAAGTCAAGTTTATGATGGTGGATCCGAAGATGGTTGAGTTGTCAGTCTATAATGATATTCCTCACCTCTTGATTCCAGTTGTGACGAATCCTCGTAAGGCCAGCAAGGCCCTTCAAAAAGTCGTGGATGAGATGGAAAATCGCTATGAACTCTTTGCCAAAATTGGCGTTCGTAATATTGCTGGTTTCAATGCTAAGGTAGAGGAATTCAACGCTCAATCTGAGTACAAACAAGTACCTCTTCCTTTGATTGTTGTGATTGTCGATGAGTTGGCGGACCTCATGATGGTGGCCAGCAAGGAAGTAGAAGATGCTATTATCCGTCTTGGACAGAAGGCGCGTGCAGCTGGTATTCATATGATTCTTGCGACGCAGCGTCCGTCGGTTGATGTTATCTCTGGTCTGATTAAGGCTAATGTACCGTCTCGTGTGGCCTTTGCTGTTTCATCAGGAACGGATTCTCGAACTATCTTAGATGAAAATGGTGCTGAGAAACTTCTGGGTCGAGGGGACATGCTCTTTAAACCAATCGATGAAAACCACCCTGTTCGTCTGCAAGGCTCCTTTATCTCGGATGATGATGTTGAGCGTATTGTTAGCTTTATCAAGGCTCAAGCAGATGCTGACTATGATGAAAGCTTTGATCCTGGAGAGGTTTCTGAGACAGAAGGTGAGTCTGTCTCAGGAGATGAAGGTGGAGATCCGCTATTTGAAGAAGCTAAGGCTCTGGTCATTGAAACTCAAAAAGCGAGCGCATCCATGATTCAACGTAGATTATCAGTTGGTTTTAACCGAGCAACTCGCTTGATGGAAGAATTAGAGATGGCTGGAGTTATAGGACCTGCAGAAGGAACGAAGCCACGAAAGGTTTTACAACAATAAAAAACGAAAAAATAGTATAAAAATGCATGGAAACTTTATTGAAAAGTTAGTCAAAAATGGTCTAACTTTTTAGATAGAGTTTCCTTTTTTAAAGCGATTTCTTTAGAAATAAGGCCATCTGAAAATCGATTCAGACTTGCCAACTAATTGGATTTTACTTTTACTAGTTTTACCTATTAAAGTATTGATTTTTTAAACTGTTTTTGATATATTAAGTTGGTATAGAAAAAATTATATGTTTATCTAGTAGTGTTTAAAAATTGAGGAGGATATTTTTTTAAAACAAAATGCAAACGCTTACTTGGTAAACTGAAAGGAACAAAAAAATCGATGGATAAAGGATTATTTGAAAAACGTTGCAAATATAGTATTCGGAAATTTTCATTAGGGGTTGCTTCTGTTATGATTGGTGCAGCTTTCTTTGGAACTAGCACTGTTCTCGCAGATTCTGGACAAACAGGTTCAACAGCGAATATGCCAGCTGATTTGGCGGCAGCTCTTGCCAATGCTAAAGAGGATGATGGGCATGACTTTGAAGCGCCAAAACCTGGTGAAGATCAGGGTTCTCCTGAAGTAACTGAAGGACCAAAGACTGAAGAAGAATTGCTGGCAAAAGAAAAAGAAACTGCAACTGCAACAAGCTCAGCAGCTTCAGATACTCTTCCTGAAGAACTACGTGGAAAACTTGATAAGGCTGAAGAAAATGGCCGCACTGCCTCAAAAGAAGAACTAGAAAAAGAAGATAAAAGCTTAGTTCCAGAAGAAGTAGCTAAAACAAAAAATGGAGAATTAAACTACGGTGCGACTGTCGAAATTAAAAGCTCTGCTGGGCTCGGTAGTGGTATCGTTATCGGGGAAAATCTCGTTTTGTCTGTTTCTCATAACTTTATCAAAGATGTTCCAGATGGCAATAATCGTAAGGTAGCTGATAATGTTGAAAGTGATGACGATGTTTATACAATTTCTTACCAAGGCGCTCCAGACGTTAAATTCAGTAAAAATGATGTAAAACACTGGGACCGTGAAGGATTCCTCAAAGGATATAAAAATGACTTGGCAATCGTTAAGCTTCGTACACCTCTTGCAAATGCACCAGTTGAAGTGACTGACAAGCCTGCTACAACTAAGGTAGGAGATAAGGTTCATGTATTTGGCTATCCAAAAGGCGAACTTGATCCGATTTTGAATACAACTGTTGAGGACATTAATAATCACGGAGAAGGTGTTCGTGGAATTAGCTATCAAGGAAGTGAACCAGGTGCTAGTGGTGGCGGTATTTTCGATGAAAATGGGAAATTGATTGGTATTCACCAAAATGGTGTATCTGGTAAACGTAGTGGAGGTATTCTCTTCTCACCTGCTCAGCTAGAGTGGATTCAAAACTACATCAAGGGTATTGAAACAACGAAACCAGCTGGTCTAGATGCTCTCGATAAACAAGTTGAGGACAAGGAAGAAAAACCAAAAGAGGATAAACCTAAGGAAGATAAGCCAAAAGAAGAAACACCAGCAGAAAATAAACCTGCTGAAAACAAGCCAGCAGAAAATAAACCAGCAGAAAATAAACCTGCTGAATCAAAAGAAGTTTCTCCAGAATGGAAAACAGTTGAAAATAAAGACCAACAGGGAACTGTAACGATCCGTGAAGAAAATGGAGTTCGTTACAACCAACTAGCTTCAACTGCTCAAAATGACAATGGTAAGAAACCAGCCTTGTTTGAAAAAGATGGTTTGACAGTCGATGCTAATGGGAATGCCACAGTTGATTTGACCTTTAAAGAAGAATCTGAAACAGGTAAATCTCGCTTTGGTGTCTTCATGAAATTCAAAGACACTGATAACAACGTTTTTGTAGGTTATGACCAAGGCGGATGGTTCTGGGAATACAAGTCAAATGGCAGTGGACTTTGGTACCAAGGTGGACGTGTTGCAGCACCGGTAAATGGTTCTGTTAACCACTTGACGGTCAGCCTTAAATCAGATGGACAACTCAATGCAACTAACAATGATGTCAAACTCTTTGACACAGTGACCTTGCCATCTGCAGTAAATGACAAACTCAAAGATGAGAAGAAAATTGTTCTTAAAGCTGGAACTTATAACAGTAGCGAACGAACAATTGTCAATGTCAAAACTGATGACCAAGAAGGTGTGAAAAACAATCAAGAAGCCGCTGAAAAAGAAAAGGGAAATACAGTGGATGATAGCAATGTCAAGTACGATACTATCGAATCTACAGTCTTAAAAGCAGTCATCGACCAAGCCTTCCCACGTATTAAAGAATATGTCCTTAATGGCAATAAACTTCCAGGTCAAGTGCAACCAATTAATCAAGTGGTGATTAACAAGCACGCTGTGACTCCTGAAGTTACCTATAAAAAGGTCAACGCAACGACTGCCGAGTATGACATGAAACTCCGTGATGAGAAAAACCTCATCAATGCAGATATGACCGTTCGTTTGCAAGTAGTGGACAACCAACTTCACTTTGATGTGACTAAGATTGTCAACCATAACCAAGTGACACCAGGACAAAAGATTGATGACGAACGTAAATTACTTTCTTCCATCAGCTTCCTAGGAAATGCCTTGGTATCTGTTTCTAGCGAGCAAGCAGGAGCTAAGTTTGATGGGGCAACCATGTCAAACAACACTCACGTCAGTGGTGATGACCATATCGAAGTAACAAACCCAATGAAAGAATTAGCCAAAGGCTACATGTACGGATTTGTTTCAACAGATAAACTCGCTGCTGGTGTATGGAGCAACTCACAAAATAGCTATGGTGGTGGTTCTTACGACTGGACACGTTTGACAGCTTACAAGAATACGATTGGCAATGCTAACTATGTGGAAATTCATAGCTCTGAATGGCAATGGGAAAAAGCCCACAATGGAGTTGTCTTCCCAGCATACACTCAAGAACTTCCAAGTGCAAAAGTTGTCATCACTGAAGATGCTAATGCTGACCATAAGGTTGACTGGCAAGATGGTGCCATCGCTTACCGTAGCATCATGAACAACCCTCAAGGATGGGAAAAAGTTAAAGACATTACAGCTTACCGTATCGCTATGAACTTTGGTTCACAAGCGCAAAACCCATTCCTCATGACCTTGGATGGTATCAAGAAGATCAACCTCCACACCGATGGTCTTGGTCAAGGTGTACTTCTTAAGGGATACGGAAGTGAAGGACATGACTCTGGTCACTTGAACTACGCGGACATCGGTAAACGTATCGGTGGTGTTGAAGACTTTAAGACTCTTATTGAGAAAGCTAAGAAATATGGTGCCCATCTCGGTATCCACGTCAACGCTTCAGAAACCTATCCAGAGTCTAAATACTTTAATGAAGATATTCTTCGTAAAAATGCAGATGGTAGCTATAGCTACGGTTGGAACTGGCTTGACCAAGGTATCAATATTGATGCTGGTTATGACCTCGCTCATGGGCGTTTAGCTCGTTGGGAAGAGTTGAAGAAGGAATTGGGTGAAGGTCTAGACTTCATCTATGTCGACGTATGGGGTAACGGTCAATCAGGTGACAACGGTGCCTGGGCAACTCACGTTATTGCGAAAGAAATTAACAAACAAGGTTGGCGCTTTGCTATTGAGTGGGGCCATGGTGGTGAATATGATTCTACCTTCCAACACTGGGCAGCTGACTTGACCTACGGTGGCTATACAAATAAAGGTATTAACAGTGCCATCACTCGCTTTATCCGTAACCACCAAAAAGATTCTTGGGTTGGTGACTACAGAAGTTATGGTGGTGCAGCTGACTACCCACTTCTAGGCGGTTATAGCATGAAGGACTTTGAAGGATGGCAAGGACGAAGTGACTATAACGGTTATGTAACAAACTTGTTTGCTCATGACGTTATGACTAAGTACTTCCAACACTTCACAGTAAGCAAATGGGAAGATGGCAAACCAGTAACCATGACTGACAATGGTAGTACCTATAAATGGACTCCAGAAATGAAAGTCGAATTGGTTGATGCTGCAAATAACAAGGTTGTGGTAACTCGTAAATCCAATGATGTCAACAGTCCACAATATCGTGAACGAATTGTTACACTTAACGATCGTGTGATTCAAGATGGTTCAGCCTATTTGACACCTTGGAACTGGGATGCAAATGGTAACAAGCTTGAAAGTGACAAGGAAAAAATGTACTACTTCAATACTGAAGCAGGAGCAACAACTTGGACACTTCCTAGCGACTGGGCAAATGGTAAGGTTTACCTTTATAAACTAACTGACCAAGGTAAGACTGAGGAAAAAGAAGTTGCCGTGAAAGACGGTAAGATTACCCTTGATCTCACTGCAAATCAGCCATATGTTCTCTATCGTTCTAAACAAACAAATCCAGAAATGTCATGGAGTGAAGGAATGCACATCTATGACCAAGGATTTAACAGTGAATCTTTGGATCATTGGAAGATTTCGGGAGATGCTTCTAAGGCTGAAATCGTCAAGTCTCAAGGTGCAAACCAAATGCTCCGCATCCAAGGCAATAAAGAAAAAGTTAGTCTCACTCAAAAATTGACTGGCTTGAAACCAAATACTAAATACGCAGTGTATGTCGGTGTCGACAACCGTAGTGATGCTAAAGCAAGTATTACTGTTAATACTGGTGAAAAAGAAGTAACCAACTACACTAACAAGTCACTAGCACTTAACTATGTAAAAGCCTATGCTCACAATACTCGTCGAAGCAATGCAACAGTTGATAACACAAGTTACTTCCAAAATATGTATGCTTTCTTCACAACAGGTTCAGATGTATCAAATGTAACCTTGACCTTGAGTCGTGAAGCAGGCGATGAGGCAACTTACTTCGATGAAATTCGTACCTTTGAAAATGAATCAAATATGTACGGAGACGGTCACGATACTGCAACAGGCGTCTTCAAACAAGACTTTGAAAATGTTGGTCAAGGTATCTTCCCATTTGTCATCGGTGGTATCGAGGGTGTTGAAGATAACCGTACTCACTTGTCTGAAAAACATGCTCCATACACACAGCGTGATTGGAATGGCAAGAAAGTTGATGATGTTATCGAAGGAAATTGGTCACTCAAGACAAATGGACTTGTAAGTCGTCGTAACTTGGTTTACCAAACAATTCCACAAAACTTCCGCTTTGAAGCAGCCAAGACCTATCGTATTACATTTGACTATGAAGCTGGATCTGACAATACTTACGCCTTTGTAGTCGGTAAGGGAGAATTCCAATCTGGACAAGCAAGTAATTTGGAAATGCATGAATTGCCAAATACTTGGACAGATTCTAAGAAAGCGAAACGTGCAACCTTCCTAGTAACAGGTGCAGAAACTGGCGATACATGGGTAGGTATCTACTCTACAGGCAATGCAAGCAACACTCGCGGAGACTCAGGTGGTAATGCTAACTTCCGTGGCTACAATGACTTCATCATGGACAGACTTCAAATCGAAGAAATTGTCTTGACTGGTAAGATGATGACAGAAAATGCTGTCAAAAACTATCTTCCAACTGTTGCTATGACCAACTACACTAAAGAAACAATGGATGCTTTGAAAGAAGCTGTCTTCAACCTCAGCCAAGCAGACGATGATATCAGTGTAGAAGAAGCTAAGTCTGAAATTGCTAAGGTCAATGCTCTTAAAGATGCTTTGGTGATGAAGAAAACAGCTCTTGTAGCAGATGACTTTGCAAGTCTTACAGCTCCTGCTCAGGCTGGTGAAGGTCTTGAAAATGCCTTTGATAGCAACGTGTCAAGTCTATGGCATACATCATGGAGCGGAGGAGATGTTGGTAAACCTGCAACTATGGTCTTGAAGGAACCAACTGAAATTACTGGCTTCCGTTACGTTCCACGTGGTTCAGGATCAAATGGTAACTTGAGAGATGTCACTCTTGTGGTTACTGATGAAACAGGTAAGGAACATACCTTCAATGCAACCAATTGGGCTAACAATAATAAACCAAAAGATATTGACTTTGGTAAGACTATCAAGGCTAAAAAGATTGTTCTAACTGGAACAAGAACCTACGGTGATACTGAAAACCAATATCAATCAGCTGCAGAATTGATCTTCGCTCGTCCACAGGTTGCTGAAACTGGTCTCGATACTACAGCCTATGAAGCAGCCTTGGCTAAAGCTCAAAAATTGACTGATAAGAGTAATCAAGAGGAAGTAGCAAGTGTTGTTGCCAGCATGAAATTTGCAACAGATAATCATCTCTTGACAAATAGAATGCTTGAATTCTTTGCAGATTATCTCGACCAGTTGAAAGACCAAACACCTACCCCAACTCCAGATCCAGAACCAACTCCAGAACCTAAACCTGAAACTCCAACATCAAGCAAGGGAGACGAAGCTGCGCCAGTTGTTGACCTTCCAGAATTTACAGGTGGTGTAAATGGCGCTGAAGCAGCTATCAATGACCTTCCAGAGTTTACTGGAGGAGTGAACGCAGCTGAAGCCGCTGTTCATGAAGTTCCAGAGTATAGTGAAGTTGAAGGAACCGCAGGAAATGAAGTAGCTATCCATGAAGTTCCAGAATTTACTGGAGGTGTGAATGCAGCTGAAGCCGCTGTACACGAAGTTCCAGAGTATACAGGTGCAATCGGAACAGCAGGTGACCAAGCTGCACCTACAGTAGACAAACCAACTGAAGGTGTTCGTGTCTTGTCAGATAAGACTACAGGAGTTGTAGTTGCAGGACTTGCAAGAGATTTGGCTACGGATCTTGATCTTAAAGTTCAAAAAGTAACAGACCAAAGTCTACAAGGTGTGAAATTTGATGCTTATGCTCTTCATTTGGTTGATAAAGATAAGCATGAGGTTCAAGCGAAGGGTGTAGTGCTCGTTCGACTTCCAGTTTCTGGTGAAGTAGCTGGAGTATATTACACTGCATCGGGTGAAGCAGTAAGCTTTACAAATGGTCAAGGTGTAGTTGAGTTTACAACTAGTCAGCTAGGACATTTTGCAGTAGTTTATAAACAAGTTTCTAAACCACAAACGCCATCAGTAGGAGAGCCAGGACATAAACCACAAACTCCATTAACTGAGGAACCTGGAAGTCAAGTACAGACTCCATCAACAGAGAAACTGGATCATAAACCACAGGATGCTGCAGTACAAAAACTTGATCAGAAATCAGTTGATACTGCTAAACCAGAAATGAAGGAAGTAGCAGCTAAACAAGAAGCGAAGGATAAACTTCCAGAAACTGGTACTAGCAAGTCAGAGCATCTCTTCTTCCTTGCCAGCCTCAGTCTAGCAATGTCTGCTCTATTTCTTGCAAAAAGAAAAGAAGATTAAAATACAAAAAAGTTTTCATTAAAAGAGAGCTTAGACTCCACATTCATTGTCGTGGAGAAAAAGAAAACCCAGAGAGGACCCTCTAGGTCCTCTCTTTTTCTAAAGAAGAATGAGAGCGCTTACCACTTGTGAGCGTATGAAAGGAAATAGGAAAAAATGGGAAAACATTTTTTTGAGAAACGGTGTCATTACAGTATACGTAAATTTACAATCGGCGCAGCTTCTGTTATGATTGGTGCCAGTATCTTTGGAGCTGGTATGGTTCAAGCTGCTGAAACAGAAGGAACTGCTGAGACAGAAGGAACAATAACACAGGCTCAGCCTCTGGATAAACTACCAGCAGATATAGCAGCAGCTATTGAAAAAGCAGAAGCAAGTGCTGGAACTGTGGATGAACAACCTGCAGCGTCAGAAACTGAAGCAACTGCAGCTGAAACAACTACTCCAAAACCAACTGAAACTCCTGCTCCTAAGGAAGAAGTGGCTTCAAAACCAGCTACAAATCCAAAAGAGGAAGTAGCTTCTGAGGCGAAACCAGCTGCAAGTCCTGTGACTAAAGATGTAGTAGATACACCAGATGTCAATCATTTAGAAAAGGCGACTGCTACAGCATCAAACCATGAAGCCAACACACAATACACAGCAGAAAAGGCGATTGACGGAAAACCTGATACTCGTTGGGCAACTGACCAAAACGTTGAGAAACCAACAATCGAATTTACTCTTGAAAAGACAACAGTGATTAAGCATGTTGAGATTGATTGGGACCGCCGCGTTCGTGGTGAACAAAATGATCCAAATATCAAATCATGGAACCTCTATTACGCTGGCCAGGATGAGGTGAATGGTTCAGGAGTTAAAGAATGGAAGTTGGCTTATCAAAGAACAGGGAATCCTCTTCTTGATGAAAAAATTGACTTGAAAGAAGCTATCCAAGCTAAATATCTCAAACTTGAAATTACAGACTATCAAGCTGGTACAATGAATTGGAAAAATGTTGGGATTCAAGAAATTCGAGCCTACTCAAACATTCCAGACGCTAGCAAACCAACAGATATTCGCCAAGTTACAGAATTAGCTGTTGCTGAAGATGGGAAATCACTTGTTTTACCTAAATTACCAGGTCAAGTAAGCTTAATTGGTAGCAACAAACAGGGTGTTGTTGACCTAAATAACAAAATCTATAAACCCTTAACAGATCAAACTGTTAAGGTCATGGTCCAACAAGTCAAGGATACTCATACCTTCACAAAAGAATTTGAAGTCCTTATTAAAGGATTACATGCAGACGAAGGCGTTGGCACTAAACCAGCAGTTGCTCCAGCAGTTCAACAATGGTATGGAACTGAAGGCAAAACTTCTATTACAGCTGATACTGTGATTTCAGTTGGCGATTCTGGATTTGGTCAAGAAGCTAAATTCTATCAGACTGACCTTGAAAGTCGTGGGCTAAAAATCGCTACAGGTGATCAAACAGCTCAAAAACGGATTGAATTTAAAAAGGTTGAAGATAAGGGTTATGGTAAAGAAGGCTATGGTATCACTGTAAAAGATGGTGTTATTACTGTAGAAGCTGCAACCAACGCAGGAGCCTTTTACGCAACTCGTACTCTTCTACAAATGGGCGAAAATGATTTGCAAAACGGAGAAATCCGTGACTTCCCAAGCTTTAGCCACCGTGGCTTTATGCTAGACACAGGTCGTAAGTTTATTCCTTATGATACGCTTGTAGACATCATGCTCAACATGGCTTACTACAAGATGAACGATCTTCAGTTGCACTTGAATGATAACTATATCTTCTTAAAAGATCACTTGGCTGGTAAAAATCTTTCTCAAGATGAAGAACTAGACTATGTCCTCAAAAAAGCTAAGACAGGCTTCCGTGTAGAGACTGATGTTGTTGGTAAAAATGGTGAAAAATTAACATCTGACGAGCATTACACTAAGGAAGAAATGCAAGAAATCATCAAGTTGGCCAAAGCTTTACATATCAATCTTGTTCCTGAAATTGACACACCAGGTCACGCCCTTTCATTTGTTAAAGTTCGTCCAGACTTGATGTATAAAGGTCAGCTTAGTGCGAGAAAACATAATGTAGAGCGTGTGGCTATGCTAGATTTGGATAACAAGTACGAAGAAACTCTTGCTTTTGTCAAATCAGTCTATGATAAATTGCTCGATGGTGAAGACGCACCTCTCCATGGCGTATCTACAGTTCATATCGGTACAGATGAATATTATGGAAATCCAGAAAGCTATCGTCGCTATGTCAACGATATGATCCAGTACATCAAAGGCAAAGGTTTGACACCGCGTATTTGGGGTTCCCTCAGTGCCAAACAAGGAACTACACCTGTAGATTGGAAAGATGTAGAAGTTGATATCTGGAGTATTGGTTGGCAACGTCCAGCGGCTGCAATTGCTCAAGGTGCTAAGATTATCAATATCACAGATATTCCAACCTATAGTGTTCCAAGTGGTAGCAATAGTCAAGGTGGATATGGAGATTATGCAAACTATGAAACACAATACAATCGCTGGACACCAAATGACTTCTCAACAGGTGGAGGACCACGCTTAGAAGCCTCTAATCCAAATATCCTTGGTGGTGGTCATGCAGTATGGAATGATAATATTGACCTCCATGAAACTGGACTCACTTCTTATGATATCTTTAAACGCTTCTTCAAGAGTATGCAATCAACTGCAGAACGCACTTGGGGTTCAGACCGTGCAGCCAAGACCTATGCAGAACGTGTTCAACCAGCAAGTGTTTATGCACCTCAATCTAATCCAGATAAGACCGTAGCTGAAGAAGACTTGTTCAAGATTAATCCTGAGACTGTCAAAGATTATCTTGCTAAGAAAGTACAGAAGACTGAAGCAGGTTTGAATTTCGAAAAAGATAGCACTATCGAAGGCCTAGTTGGTGATGCTGGACCAAGTCATGTCTTGAAATTGGATGTGACAGTGACTGGTGATGGCGAGCAAACCTTCTCAACAAGCGGAAACAATCAACTCTATCTTGCGGACAAAGATGGCTACCTTGCCTATACTTTTGAACAATTCCATATTCAATTTAACAAGAAACTTGAAAAGAACAAACGTTATCAAATTTCTGTCGTAACCAAACCTCAAGTGACTGAAGTTTATGTGGACGGTGAAAAGGTTGAACGGATTGCAAATCCAGCTAATCCACGTTTGGCTCATAATAGCTTAGTCTTACCACTTGAAACAATTGGTGGCTTCAAAGGAATCTTGCATAGTGCTGAGTTGTCAAATGAAGCATTTGTAAACCCACGTTTGATTCCAAATGATCATTTTACAGTTTCTGCAACAAGTCAAGAATTACCAGGAACCAATGCAGAAGGTCCAGTCGAAAAAGCCTTTGACAATGATCCAAATACCTTCTGGCATTCAAAATGGTCTGGTCATCAGGCTCCATTTACAGTGGCAATGAACTTGAAAGCAGCTGAAACAGTTAATGGTTTGACTTATCTTCCACGTCCAGGTGGAGGCAACGGTGTTGTGACATCTTATGAAATCTATGCTCAAAAAGATGGTCAAATGGTTAAAGTTGCTTCAGGAAATTGGGAAAACAATGCCAAAGAGAAAACAGTTAACTTTGATGCCATTGAAACCGATAAGGTAGAATTTAAAGTTCTAGCTGGTGCTGCAGGATTTGGTAGTGCTGCAGAAATTCAACTTCTGAAACCAGTTTCTACTAACAAGGTGGAAGAGCCAGTTAGTCCAGAGAAACCTGTGACACCAGAAAAACCTGAAACTCCAGAAAAACCTGTGACACCAGAAAAACCTAAAGTTGAGGAAATGGGCGATGGTACAACTGAACTTGCTGATAGCTTTGTAGCTACGAAACCTACAAGTGACGAAGCAGTTGCCGCAGCAGCCCAAAGTCAGGATTATCTCAAGAAAGAGTACAAGGTCTTCCCAACACCACAAAAAGTAACTTACGATGAAGGTGTTACGAAACTCCATAAACAAGTCAATCTTGTCATGGGTGATCAATTAGATATCTATACTCGTAATCGCTTGAAGAGTGTCCTACAAGATCATCAAATCTCATACACAAGCAGTCAAACAGCAGTGGCAGGTGCTACCAACATTTACCTTGGGGTTCATGGTCAAAATTCACAGGCTGAAAAAGAAGTGTCTGGCATTTCTCAAGGACTCTTTGATAAGATTGATGCCTATGCCTTGTCAATCAAGAACAATACAATCTCTATCGTCGGTAAGGATACAGATGCTGTCTTCTACGGTTTGACAACTCTCAAACACATGCTTAATGAAAGTGAAGCTCCAGTCTTGCGTAATGTAACAGTTGAAGACTTCGCTGAAATTAAGAACCGTGGCTTTATCGAAGGATACTATGGTAACCCTTGGAGCAATGCTGATCGTGCTGAGTTGATGCGTTATGGTGGTGACTTGAAGTTGACTCAATACTTCTTTGCACCAAAAGATGATCCATACCACAACAAGAAATGGCGTGAACTTTATCCAGAAGAAAAATTAGCAGAAATCCGTGAATTGGCGCGTGTCGGAAACCAAAACAAGACTCGTTATGTTTGGACCATTCACCCATTCATGAACAACCGTATCCGTTTTGGCAACGATGCTGACTACCAAAAAGACCTTGAAACAATTAAAGCTAAATTCACTCAATTGATGGATGTCGGTGTTCGTGAGTTCGGTATCCTAGCTGATGACGCTCCAAGTCCAGTTGGTGGCTACAATAGCTACAACCGCTTGATGAAGGACATGACAGACTGGTTGACTGAAAAACAAGCAACTTATGTTGGTCTTCGTAAGGAAATGATCTTCGTTCCAGGTCAATATTGGGGTAATGGACGTGAAGATGAGTTGAAATCTCTAAATGAAAACCTTCCAACTTCAACTTCTATGACCCTTACTGGTGGTAAGATTTGGGGTGAAGTGTCTGAAAGCTTCCTCTCTAACCTTAAGAATAACCTGACTGCAGGAGGTAAGACCTACCGACCAGTTTCTCTATGGGTAAACTGGCCTGTTACAGATAACTCTAAACAACACTTGATTTTGGGTGGCGGTGAGAAATTCCTTCATCCAAATGTAGATCCAAGTCTCCTTTCAGGTATCATGTTGAACCCAATGCAACAATCTGAGCCTTCTAAGATTGCCCTCTTCTCAGCAGCCCAATATGCATGGAAACAATGGAAATCAGAAGAAGAAGCTAAGAGAGTGAATGACATCGCCTTCAACTTTGTTGAAAACGGTAAGTTTACAGATAGTGAAACATCTCTTGCCTTCCGTGAACTTGGTAAACACATGATCAACCAAAACATGGATGGTCGTGTTGTGAAATTGGAAGAGTCTGTTGAACTTGCACCGAAATTAGATGCCTTCATGACTAAGCTAAAAGCTGGTCAAGATGTCGGTGCAGAGCGTGAAGGCTTGCGTGCAGAATTTGCTAAACTAAAAGCAGCAGCTCAACTTTATAAAGCATCTGGTGATGAAAAGATGCGTGCTCAAATCCACTATTGGTTGGATAATACCATCGACCAAATGGACGCCTTGAGTGCTCTTCTTGATGGTACAGAAGCTATCGAAAAGAACGATTCTGCAAAACTTTGGGATAGCTACTATAAGGGCTTGAAACTCTATGAACAGTCTCAAACTTATACCTTCCATTATGTCGATCATGATGAGAGAGCTGAGTTAGGTGTTCAACATATCCGTCCATTCTTGCTCGGACTTCGTGAAATCCTCGCAACAGAAGTTCAAAAAGCCTTGCATCCTGACCAAGTGATTAGTACCTTTATCACAAACCGTACAGGTGTAGAAGGTGGACTTGCTGAAGTGACTGACGGTGATTTGGGAACACATGCTTTGATCAAATCACCAAACAGCATTCAAACTGGTGACTACATTGGTTTGAAATTTAACAAGGCTGTTCCAGTTCAAAACTTGACCTTTGCAATGGGCACTCAAGCAAATCCTCGCGATACCTTCAACAACGCGAAGGTTGAGTATCTCAATGAAAATGATGAGTGGGTAACCCTTTCAGAACCAAGCTACACTGGTAATGAACCTCTGCTTAAGTTTGAAAACCTCAACATTAACGCCAAAGCTGTTCGTATGATTGCGACTTCAGATCGTGATAATACTTGGTTTGCTGTACGAGAAATTGCTGTGAACCGCCCTGTAGAAGTTACTCGTGCTAAACAGTCAGCTACTGTGACTATCAGTCCAAATCTTATGTACAAGTACAACACAACAGTTGGTCAGATTACAGACGGACGTGATAATACTGAAGCCATGCTTGCAAATGCTGATAGAACAGACACAACTCCAGTCAATAGTTGGGTACAACTTGACTTGGGTGAAGTCAAACCTGTGACTAAGGTTCGTTTGGTTCAAGGATCAGGAGATAAATTGGCAGAAGGTGTTCTTGAATATTCTGCAGATGGTAGCTCATGGCAAGAGTTGGATCGCTTGACTGGCGAACAAACAAAAGAAATCGAAACTCCAATTTCAGCTCGCTACGTTCGTGTTCGCAATACTAAGAACATCAACCTATGGTGGCGTATCGCTGACTTCTCAGTTGAAACACGTGCAGGCAATAGCGAATTGACTGATACAAACGTTGAGAGCTTGAAGTCAACTCCAGTTTATGACAGCCTAGGCCGTTATGACCTTCAAATTCCAAGCGGAACTAAGCTTCCAGCTCATAGCTACTTGGGTATGAAACTTGATCGTCTACACCAAGCTGAAAGCATTCAAGCACTTGGTACAGAAAATCCATCTCTCAACTTGGAATACTCTCCAAATGCCCAAGAATGGTATCCAGCTGATCAAGTGACTGATAAGTCCTTGGTACGTTATGTTCGTTTGGTTAATAAGACTGACCAAGAACAAGCAGTGACAGCAACTTCTCTACTTGTTCAGACAAAAGAAGTTCAGCCAACCACACTTGATTCTACATCAATGGGAATCCACCAAACATACGGTAGAAACGACGTTCGTAAGATCAAGAACTTGGATCAGTTGTTTGACGGTGTCTACAATAACTTTGTAGAGTTCTCAGACTATGCTCGTAAAGACGGTCATATTACCTTGAAACTTGGTAGCGAACGTGATATTAAGAAGATTAGAGCTTACATCCAAGACGGCACTCAAAACTATCTCCGTGATGGTAAGATTCAAGTCAGTCAAGATGGCAAGACTTGGACGGATGTTGTGACAGTTGGTGACGGTGTTGCTAATGAAACACGTGATGACTCCTTGACAGATGGCTGGACACATGATTCTAAGATGCCAGGAAATCGCTATATCGAGGGTGAACTTTCAAGCCCAGTTAAAGCTAACTATCTCCGTGTTCTATTTACAGCAGACTATGATGCTCGTTTTGTAGGATTCACTGAGTTGGTGATCAATGATGGCGAATTCGTGAAACCAATCAATGACCCAACTGTAGAAGGAAACAGCGGTGAAAGCCAAGGCAACCTTTACACTAACCTTGTAGATGGCAAAGTATTGACAAGCTACAAGGCTGAGAAAGAACAAGGTGAGCTTGTCTACCACTTGTCAGAACCAACAGACGCAAATCATATCCGACTTGTTTCAAGTATTCCTCAAGGAGTTACTGCACGTGTGCTTGCTCGCACTTTGAAAGCAGATAGAGACGGAGCTTGGACAGAACTAGGTGAAATTACCTCAAGCTTCCAAACATTTGCAGTGAGAGAAAAAGCGCCATTGTTAGATGTCAAAGTTGTTTGGGAAGGTGGCAAACCTGAGTTTTACGAAATGACGACCTTCCACCAAGAGCTTCCAGAAGAACCAGAGAAACCAGCTTTAACTACAAGCAAGGGTGATGAAGCAGCACCAGTAGTAGAAGTCCCAGAATTTACTGGTGGCGTAAATGGTGTTGAAGCAGCTGTTCATGAAGTTCCAGAATACACTGAAGCTATTGGCACAGCAGGTGAAGAAGCAGCACCAGTAGTAGAAGTCCCAGAATTCACAGGCGGCGTGAATGGTGTCGAAGCGGCTATCCATGAAGTTCCAGAGTATACTGAAGCTACGGCAGAAGCAGACAAGCTTCCAGCACCAGTAGTAGAAGTCCCAGAATTCACAGGTGGTGTAAATGGCACTGAAGCAGCTGTCCACGAAGTCCCAGAATATACTGGTGGGGTGAATGGTGTCGAAGCAGCTGTCCATGAAGTCCCAGAGTTCACTGGTCACGTAAATGGATCAGAAGGAACTACTCACGAAGTTCCAGAATTTACTGGAAGTGTGAATGGTTCAGCCCCAACTACACGTGAAACTCCAGCATACACAGATGAGCAGTCTCTTGTAGCTCTTGCTATGTCACAAGATAAGACCTACCAAGCACCTGCAAGTCATCCATACAAGCTCCCAGAAACAGGTACTAAAGAAAATGCTGGCCTTGCAGCCGTTGGTGTTGTAGGTGCACTTCTTGGTATGTTTGCTATGGGAAAGAAAAAAGACGACGAATAAGATGATGTAAAAGCATCTAAGTCATAGAGATTGAATCAAGAGACTAATCTCGATTATAAAAAGCGGACAAAACTAGTTTTCTGATAAACAGAAGCTGGTCTTGTTCGCTTTTTCTTAAAGTGAGGAAGCTGATGGTCATTGAAGTTCTTTGAATAAAACATTCCTAACTCCTGACGAAGTCCTTATACTCAATGAAAATCAAAGAGCAAACTAGGAAACTAGCCGCAGGCTGTACTTGAGTACGGCAAGGCGACGTTGACGCGGTTTGAATTTGATTTTCGAAGAGTATTAGATTGGGTTAAGCCGCAAGCCAATTACTACCATTTAGGATGTTTTGATGACAATTTAAGAAAGAGCAATCTTTTCCTAGAAATAAATGCTAAACTATAATTGTTCCTAAACATGATTTAGTAGATCGGTGGTCTGGTTCAACCCTAAAAGAATAAAACCGATCTTACAAGTTAATCAGAAGAGTATTATTGAATTGGATTTAGAGGTAGCTAGTAGAGAAAAGTAAATCTGAAATTTGATGTTCTCTTGTGAGCAAGACTAAGGAGTTATTCTATTCATTTATTTGTAGAAAGCTTTGGGGAGTATCTATGAAATTTAAGAAATATATCTTTCCTTTAGCACAAGCCTGATTGGGTTTGTATTTATTCGCTAATGGAGGTAGTTTGATCAATTTAGATATTGGGGTTATCCTTGTGTTATTATCTCTGATTAAGGGAGTAGAAATCTATCAAGAGGAAAGAAAACACAGATGAGCTTTCTTAGTAAGTAGAAATGCTGGAGTTAAGGAAAGAAGAGGTATTGATGTGCAAAAGTTGAAAAATATTTTAAAATTTGTAGGAATGATCTTACTGATTATAAATGTAAATACATTTCCCATGAGAATGCTGGCCCTCGAAGATTCTAGTTCTCTATCCTTAAAGTGGACGACTAGTATTGGGTATTTGATAATTGCTACCTTTTTACTAGTTGCTGTTTGGCGACAATACAAAAAGAAAATTTCGAATCAGTAGAAGGCTTTCAAGTTCACATGGAAGGATTTTGGAATAGCCCTTTTATTTTATGTGGCTACTCGAGTCGTAGCGATTGTAGGTACTCTTCTGATCCAAGTGGTTACTGGAAATCCAACATCCGCTAACGATGCGGCCTTGCTGGCTACAAGTGAGCAGGTCACTCGAGTTTTTCCTCTATTTTTCATCGCCTTTCATTTTGCAATTGGTATATTTGCTCCAATCATGGAAGAATTAGTATTTAGAGGATTCTTCAGCCACTATTTTTTTAAAGCTGATCAAAAGTGGTTGAAATTGCTAATAAGTTCTGCTATTTTTGGCTACCTGCATATGTTTTATCCGGTAGAGTTTGTAACTTATTTTTTACTGGGAGTAATATTTTACTTAGCCTATGCTCGTAGAGGAAACATTCTTGATTCTATAGCTGTTCATTTGCTTAATAACGGAGTGCTGGTACTGGTATCTATTCTACACTATCTATTTTTAGTTTTTAGCTAAAATATATTCAAAAAATGATTGGTTGAAAGGCTGATCATTTTTCTGTTGCAAAGATCAACTTTTGCTGATAAATGCTGAAGACAGCAATAAAAAACCAGCGATTCAATCACTGGCTGTCAGATAGTTCTTTTAAGAAGCTCCATTTGTAGTGGAAGTTTTTGTATCTGTTGTTTGAGTACTAGAAGAAGGAACAGTTGGTTGTTCTTGTTTACTGCTAGTCTCTTCTTTCTTGCTTTCTTCACTGCTACTAGATTGACTTGTTGTTTCTTCTTGTGTGTTTTCTTTTGTAGAAGTATTATCCTTGTTGGGAGTAGTGTTCTCTTGAGGGGATTCCTTTTGAATCTCTTTTATGACAGTTGTCTGGGTTGTCGTAGTTTCTTTTTTAGAGTTATTATTGTTGTTGTTATTCATAGCATTCATAATGGTGATGCTTGCAGTAATCAGCCCTAGAATACTACCGATAGTAGCAATCGTTTTTTGAAAAACAGTAAATCCTTTTTTGATGTGTTCCGTTTTAGGTTTTGATGTTCTACGATAATTAGACATAATATCTCTCCTTTACTAAAATTCATTATACCGAAAATCTTTAAAAAAAACTTAAATGAACCTGAATTGCCTTTCTTGTCGCCTGAACTGTTTCGTGATACAATAGAAGGAGTGATTTTAGAAAGCGTGAGAAACCATGATTTACTTTGATAATTCGGCAACGACTAAGCCTTATCCAGAAGCACTTGAAACCTATATGCAAGTGTCTGCAAAAATTATTGGAAATCCTTCAAGTCTCCATCGTTTGGGAGACCAATCTAGCAGAATTTTAGAAGCTTCTCGACAGCAGATTGCAGATTTGATTGGCAAGAAAAGCGAAGAAATCTTCTTTACCTCTGGTGGGACTGAAGGGGATAATTGGGTTATCAAAGGTGTGGCTTTTGAAAAAGCGCAGTTTGGTAAACACATTATTGTGTCTGATATTGAGCACCCAGCAGTCAAGGAGTCGGCTCTCTGGCTCATGACTCAAGGTTTTGAAGTGGATTTTGCACCTGTAAATGAAAAAGGATTTGTAGATGTAACTGCTTTAGAAAACCTACTTCGTCCTGATACAACGCTAGTCTCTGTTATGGCAATCAACAATGAAATCGGCTCAATCCAGCCTATTGAAGCTATATCAGAACTATTAGCTGATAAACCAACGATTTCCCTCCATGTTGATGCGGTTCAAGCTTTAGCTAAGATTCCGACAGAAAAGTATTTGACTGACCGAGTGGATTTTGCGACCTTCTCAAGTCATAAATTCCACGGAGTTCGTGGTGTTGGCTTTGTCTATATCAAGTCTGGCAAGAAAATTACACCGCTTTTAACTGGTGGTGGCCAAGAGCGTGACTATCGTTCAACAACTGAGAATGTAGCAGGAATTGCAGCAACAGCCAAGGCACTGCGTCTAGCTATGGAAAGATTGGAATTGTTTTCTAACAAAACGAGTCAGATGAAGGAAGTCATCCGTCAGGCTCTTCTTGATTATCCAGATATTTTTGTTTTCTCAGGTGAGGAAGACTTTGCGCCTCATATTCTGACCTTCGGAATTAAGGGAGTTCGTGGGGAAGTCATTGTTCATGCATTTGAAGACTATGATATTTTCATTTCTACAACATCAGCTTGCTCGTCCAAAGCTGGGAAACCTGCTGGAACCCTGATTGCCATGGGAATTGAAAAGGATAAAGCCCAGTCAGCAGTACGCCTCAGCCTAGACCTAGAAAATGACATGAGTCAAGTTGAGCAATTTTTGACCAAACTAAAATTAATCTACAATCAAACTAAAAAAGTAAGATAGGAGCATTCATGCAGTATTCAGAAATTATGATTCGCTACGGAGAGCTTTCAACCAAGGGTAAAAACCGGATGCGTTTCATCAATAAACTACGTAATAATATCTCAGACGTTTTATCCATCTATCCTCAAGTTAAAGTGACAGCAGACCGCGATCGTGCCCATGCTTATCTGAATGGGGCAGATTATGAACCGGTGGCAGAGTCACTCAAGCAAGTTTTCGGGATTCAAAACTTTTCTCCAGTATATAAGGTTGAAAAATCTGTAGAAGTTCTGAAATCTGCTGTCCAAGAGATTATGAAGGATATTTACAAGGAAGGTATGACTTTTAAAATCTCTAGTAGACGCAGCGACCACAACTTTGAACTCGATAGTCGTGAACTCAACCAAACTCTTGGTGGAGCAGTATTTGAAGCTATTCCAAATGTGCAAGCTCAAATGAAAAATCCTGATATCAATCTGCAAGTGGAAATTCGTGAGGAAGCAGCTTATCTTTCTTATGAGACCATTCGAGGAGCAGGTGGTTTGCCTGTCGGAACTTCTGGTAAAGGTATGCTTATGTTGTCAGGAGGGATTGACTCTCCTGTAGCAGGCTATCTTGCTCTAAAACGTGGTGTAGATATTGAGGCTGTTCACTTTGCTAGCCCTCCATACACAAGTCCAGGTGCCCTCAAGAAAGCCCAGGACTTAACCCGTAAATTGACTAAGTTCGGAGGAAATATCCAATTTATCGAGGTTCCCTTCACGGAGATTCAAGAAGAAATCAAGGCTAAAGCGCCAGAAGCCTATCTCATGACTCTGACTCGTCGCTTTATGATGCGGATTACAGACCGTATCCGTGAGGTACGAAATGGCTTGGTTATCATCAATGGGGAAAGCCTTGGTCAGGTAGCTAGCCAAACCCTAGAAAGCATGCAGGCTATCAATGCAGTGACCAACACACCAATCATTCGTCCAGTTGTGACTATGGATAAGTTGGAAATCATTGATATTGCTCAGGAAATTGATACCTTTGAAATTTCTATCCAGCCATTTGAAGACTGCTGTACCATTTTTGCACCTGATCGCCCGAAGACAAATCCAAAGATTAAGAATGCAGAGCAGTATGAAGCGCGAATGGATGTCGAAGGTTTGGTTGAACGTGCAGTAGCAGGAATTATGATTACTGAAATTACGCCTCAAGCTGAGAAGGATGCAGTCGATGAGTTGATCGATGACCTCCTTTAATCAGAAAAAACAGAGGAAAAGATAAAATAAGTAAAAAAAGTTAGTTTATTGTCCTAAATTTGGACGGAAACTGACTTTTTTTCTATTTTTATGATATAATTAGATAAAATTTTGAATATAGAGAGTTTTCTGACAATGAATCAATCTTATTTTTACCTGAAAATGCGAGAGCATAAATTAGTGGTACCCTACACAGGTAAGGAGCGCCGGGTTCGTGTTCTCCTCCCAAAAAACTATGAAAAAGACACGGATAGAAGCTATCCAGTGGTGTATTTCCATGATGGACAAAACGTCTTTTATAGTAAGGAATCTTACGTTGGACATTCCTGGAAGATTATTCCTGCAATCAAGCGAAATCCAGATATCAGCCGTATGATTGTTGTGGCTATTGACAATGATGGTCTTGGTCGAATGAATGAGTATGCAGCTTGGAAATTCCAAGAGTCTAATATTCCTGGTCAACAATTTGGTGGTAAGGGAGTCGAGTACGCAGAATTTGTCATGGAAGTGGTTAAGCCTTTTATCGATGAAAACTATCGGACAAAAGCAGACCGTAAACACACTGCTATGGTTGGATCTTCTCTAGGTGGCAATATTACCCAGTTTATCGGCTTGGAGTATCAAGATCAGATTGGGTGCTTGGGAGTTTTCTCATCAGCTAACTGGCTTCACCAAGAAGCCTTTGATCGCTATATCGAGCGTAAAAAACTCTTGCCTGACCAACGAATCTTTATCTATGTTGGAACGGAAGAAGCTGATGATACAGACAAGACCCTCATGGCTGGCAATATTAAGCAGGCCTATATCGACTCTTCCCTTCGCTATTATCATGATTTGATAGCTGGAGGAGTGCAGTTGGAAAATCTCTCACTCAAGGTTCAGGCTGGAGCCATTCACCATGAAGTGCCATGGTCAGAAAATCTTCCAGCTTGTCTACGATTTTTTGCAGAAAATTGGTAAATAGTATAAAGGAGACAGGATATGAATATTGAACATCTTAGCCACTGGAGTGGTCATCTAAATCGTGAAATGTACGTCAATCGTTACGGACACGCAGGTATCCCAGTTGTTGTCTTTGCATCCTCAGGTGGTAGCCACAATGAATATTATGATTTTGGCATGATTGATGCATGTGCATCTTTTATTGAGGAGGGCCGTGTTCAGTTCTTTACACTTTCAAGTGTCGATAGTGAAAGTTGGCTAGCAACATGGAAAAATGGTCATGACCAAGCTGAAATGCACCGTGCTTATGAGCGATACGTTATTGAAGAAGCCATTCCTTTTATCAAGCACAAGACAGGCTGGTTCGACGGCATGATGACGACAGGCTGCTCTATGGGAGCCTATCATGCACTTAACTTTTTCCTTCAGCATCCAGATGTCTTTACCAAGGTTATCGCCCTCAGTGGTGTCTATGATGCGCGTTTCTTTGTAGGTGACTACTACAATGATGATGCAATCTATCAAAATTCACCAGTAGATTATATCTGGAATCAAAATGATGGTTGGTTTATTGACCGTTACCGTCAGGCTGAGATTGTGATTTGTACTGGCTTAGGTGCTTGGGAGCATGATGGCCTGCCTTCTTACTACAAGTTAAAAGAAGCCTTTGACCAAAAACAAATTCCTGCCTGGTTTGCAGAATGGGGACATGATGTTGCCCATGATTGGGATTGGTGGCGCAAACAAATGCCATATTTCCTCGGTCACATGAGTCTATAAAAGGAGTCGCTTATGAATTATCTTGTAATTTCACCCTATTACCCACAAAATTTCCAACAGTTTAGTATTGAGCTAGCCAATAAAGGAATCACCGTTCTAGGGATTGGGCAAGAACCCTATGAACAACTAGATGAGCCATTGCGCAATAGCTTGACTGAGTATTTCCGTGTTGATAATCTTGAAAATATTGATGAAGTTAAACGTGCAGTTGCCTTTCTCTTTTATAAGTATGGTCCAATTGACCGTATCGAATCTCACAATGAATACTGGCTAGAGTTGGATGCTGCTCTTCGTGAACAATTTAATGTCTTTGGTGCCAAACCAGACGACCTCAAAAAGACCAAGTTCAAGTCTGAGATGAAAAAACTCTTCAAAAAAGCTGGAGTACCAGTGGTTCCAGGTGCTGTCATTGAAACAGAAGCAGATGTTGACAAAGCTGTGAAAGAAATTGGTCTTCCGATGATTGCCAAACCTGACAATGGAGTGGGAGCGGCAGCAACCTTCAAGCTTGAAACAGAAGAGGATATCAATCATTTCAAGGCAGAGTGGGATCATTCAACCGTTTATTTCTTTGAAAAATTTGTCACCTCTAGTGAAATCTGTACCTTTGATGGTTTGGTAGATAGAGATGGAAATATCGTCTTTTCTACGACCTTTGACTATGCCCATACACCGCTTGATCTCATGATTTACAAGATGGACAATTCTTATTATGTTCTTAAAGATATGGATCCAAAATTGCGCAAGTATGGTGAGGCAATCGTTAAAGAATTTGGCATGAAAGAACGTTTCTTCCATATCGAGTTCTTCCGTGAAGGTGATGATTATATTGCCATTGAGTACAATAACCGTCCAGCGGGTGGGTTCACCATTGATGTTTATAACTATGCCCATTCTTTTGATTTGTACAAGGGCTATGCAGCGATTGTTGCGGGTGAACCCTTCCCAGAGTCTCCATTTGAAACCCAGTACTGCTTGGCGACATCACGTCGTGCCAACGCCAACTATGTTTATTCAGAAGAAGACTTGCTCGCCAAATACGGTCAGCAATTTAAGGTTAAGAAAATCATGCCTGCAGCCTTTGCTGAATTGCAAGGAGACTTTCTCTATCTGCTAACGACACCAAGTCGTGAGGAAATGGATCAGATGATTAAGGACTTTGGTCAGCGTCAAGAATAATCAAAATTTTGACTTAACAAACTAGGTTTGTTAGGTCTTTTTTTAAGAACTAAAATAAAAGCGTTTTCCCGTAGTATTCTTTTAGAAAATTTGTTGCTAAAAGGCTTAAAAATTGATAGAATAGGGATTGTCTAAAAAATATTAAGGAGAATCTATCAATGGATTTCGCATGGGCAGTCAAATATGCCACTGAATTTTTGGGAACAGCCATCTTGATCATCTTGGGAAATGGTGCAGTTGCCAACGTTGAACTTAAAGGTACGAAAGGTCACCAAAGTGGCTGGCTCGTTATCGCTGTTGGTTACGGTATGGGGGTTATGATCCCTGCCTTGATGTTTGGTAATGTTTCTGGTAACCACATCAACCCAGCCTTCACTCTTGGTCTAGCAGTTAGCGGACTTTTCCCTTGGGCACAAGTAGTACCATACATCGTTGCACAAGTCTTGGGAGCAATCTTCGGACAAGCCTTGGTTGTTGCAACTCACCGTCCTTACTACTTGCAAACTGAAAAAGCAAACAATATCTTGGGAACATTCTCAACAATTTCAAGTATTGACCAAGGTACAAAAGAATCACGCTTTGCAGCAACAGTTAACGGTTTTATCAACGAATTTGTTGGTTCATTCGTTCTCTTCTTTGCAGCACTTGGTATGACAAAGAACTTCTTTGGAGCTGAAGTCCTCCAATACATGAAACAAATGGCAACTCAAGCTGGTCAAAATGTTGACTTCTCTGATTTGGCAATTAAAGCTCAAGTAGCGCCTCATACAGCATCAGGACTTGCTGTTGGTCACTTGGCACTTGGTTTCCTAGTAATGGCTTTGGTTACTTCACTTGGAGGACCTACAGGACCTGGTTTGAACCCAGCTCGTGACTTTGGACCACGTCTCCTTCATGCCTTCCTTCCAAAATCAATCCTTGGTCAACACAAGGGTGATTCAAAATGGTGGTATGCTTGGGTACCAGTAGTTGCACCGATTGCAGCTGGTATTGCAGCAGTAGCACTTTTCAAATTACTTTACCTATAATCACTCAAAACTGGGAAACCCCAGTTTTTTCTTGTATACAAAAGTCGAGTTTTTAGATAGAGATTCTTATACTCAATGAAAATCAAAGAGCAAACTAGGAAGCGAGCCGCAGGCTGCTCAAAGCATTGCTTTGAGGTTGTAGATAAGACTGACGAAGTCAGTCACATATATAATCTAAGACGAAGCTGACGTGGTTTGAAGAGATTTTTGAAGAGTATTAAATCGTCAGATTTTTTTCATTTTAATACTAAAGGTGAAAATGTGGCGAAAATATGGTAGAATAGAGTATTAAGTAATCGTTGAAAAAGGAAGATTATGCGTAAAGAAATTGCACCCGAATTATATAATTACAATAAATTCCCTGGTCCCGAATTTCAACTGACTGGAAACAGAGTGGAAGCTGAAGATTTTGTTTTTACTCTAGTTGAAAATAGCAAGGATGCTTTTGATGCAACAGCTTTTACTCAACGCTTTTCAGAAGTACTAACCAAGTTTGATTATATTGTTGGAGACTGGAGTAATGAGCAGTTACGCTTACGGGGATTTTATAAGAATGAACGAGCTGAAGAGTCTTTAGAAAAAATTAGTCGCTTGCAAGACTACCTACTAGAGTATTGTAGCTATGGTTGTGCCTATTTTGTTCTAGAAAATGAAGCTCCTAAACGAGCACCATTTGACCAAAAGATGCGCAAAAAAGAGGAAGAAAAGGACTCTCGCAAAGGGAAAAAGACTTCTCAAAGTAAGAAAAAAAATCATACGGATAAGAAAAATAGACGCCGTTCAAAAGAACAGAAATCTCAGAAAGAAGACAAGGGGCAGCGTCATTTCGTCATCCGTAAGAAGGACTAGAAAATAAGGAGAAAAGATGAAACCGTCAATTTATAGTTTAACACGCCAAGGCATGCAAGAGTGGGTCTTGGAGCAGGGAGAAAAGAAATTCCGTGCGGATCAAATCTGGGAATGGCTTTACCGTAAACGTGTTCAATCATTTGAAGAAATGACCAACTTGTCTAAGGATTTGATTACCAAACTCAACGACCAGTTTGTAGTCAATCCCTTAAAACAACGTATCGTTCAAGAATCAGCTGATGGAACAGTTAAGTACCTTTTTGAGTTGCCAGATGGTATGCTGATTGAAACGGTACTGATGCGTCAGCACTATGGTTTATCAGTCTGTGTAACCACTCAGGTAGGCTGCAATATTGGTTGTACCTTCTGTGCGTCAGGTTTGATCAAGAAGCAACGTGACCTCAATAACGGTGAAATCGTTGCTCAGATTATGTTGGTTCAAAAGTATTTTGACGAACGTGGACAAGATGAACGTGTTAGTCATATCGTTGTTATGGGGATTGGAGAACCATTTGATAACTACAATAATGTCTTGAACTTCATCCGTACTATCAATGATGATAAGGGAATGGCAATCGGTGCTCGTCATATCACAGTATCAACTTCTGGCTTGGCTCACAAGATTCGTGAGTTTGCCAATGAAGGAGTACAGGTTAACCTTGCTGTTTCTCTTCATGCTCCAAACAATGAACTGCGTTCAAGCATTATGAAGATTAACCGTGCCTTTCCAATTGAAAAACTCTTTGCAGCTATCGAGTATTACATCGAAACAACCAATCGCCGTGTAACTTTTGAGTATATCATGCTCAATGAAGTCAATGACGGAGTAGAACAAGCACTTGAGTTGGCAGAATTGCTTAAGAACATTAAGAAATTGTCATATGTTAACTTGATTCCTTACAACCCAGTTAGTGAGCATGACCAATACAGTCGCAGTCCTAAGGAGCGCGTGATGGCCTTCTACGATACGCTCAAGAAAAAAGGTGTCAACTGTGTTGTTCGTCAGGAACATGGTACTGATATCGATGCGGCTTGTGGACAATTGCGTTCAAATACCATGAAGCGTGATCGCCAAAAAGCAGTAGCAGAAGTAAATCCATAAGATGAAACGAAAAAAAATACTTAGCTTGGGAGTTCTTCTATACAGTTTTTGTATCGTCTGCTTTTGTTTTACTCCCCAGCCTCAACTTCCTACAGGAGTGGAAACTCCAGGTATTCAAACTTTTGGACGCCTGGTTTTTCTTTTGACGCCTTTTAACTCCCTATGGAAACTGGGAGAAGTAACAAGCCTTCTGCAGCTATTTTGGATATTTTTGCAAAATGCCTTAAATATTCTCTTGCTTTTCCCATTGATTTTCCAGCTTCTCTATCTCATCCCTAGTCTAAGAAAAACCAAGAGAGTGATTTTGTTTAGCTTTTTACTAAGCTTGAGCATCGAGTGCACACAGCTAGTGTTAGATTTTTTCTTTGATTTTAATCGGGTATTTGAGATTGATGATTTGTGGACCAACACACTAGGTGGCTACTTAGCCTGGGTCCTTTACAAACTACTACATAAAAACAAGATAAGGAATTAAAATGAGTATCTTAGAAGTAAAAAATTTAAGTCACGGTTTTGGTGACCGTGCGATTTTTGAAGACGTATCCTTCCGTCTCCTCAAGGGTGAACACATCGGACTAGTTGGTGCTAACGGTGAAGGAAAATCAACCTTCATGAGCATCGTAACTGGTAAAATGTTACCTGATGAAGGTAAGGTGGAATGGTCTAAATATGTGACAGCTGGCTACCTAGATCAGCATGCGGTGCTTAAAGAAGGCCAAACTGTTCGTGACGTTCTTCGTACAGCTTTTGATGAGTTATTTAAGGCAGAAGCGCGTATCAATGAACTCTACATGGAAATGGCAGAAGAGGGCGCTGATATTGATGCCCTAATGGAAGAAGTCGGCGAACTTCAGGACCGTTTGGAAAGTCGTGACTTCTATACCTTGGATGCTAAGATTGATGAAGTTGCTCGTGCTCTTGGTGTTATGGATTATGGGATGGATACAGACGTAACAGCCTTGTCAGGTGGACAAAGAACCAAGGTACTTTTAGCTAAACTTCTTCTTGAAAAGCCAGATATCTTGTTGCTTGACGAGCCTACCAACTATTTGGATGCAGAGCATATTGACTGGCTCAAGCGCTATCTCCAAAACTATGAAAATGCCTTTGTTCTTATCTCTCACGATATTCCTTTCCTCAACGATGTGATCAATATCGTCTATCATGTAGAAAATCAACAGTTGACTCGCTACTCTGGAGATTACTACCAGTTCCAAGAAGTCTATGCCATGAAGAAATCGCAACTAGAGGCAGCCTATGAACGTCAACAGAAAGAAATTGCTGACCTCAAGGATTTTGTGGCTCGAAACAAGGCGCGTGTTGCAACACGAAACATGGCCATGTCCCGCCAGAAGAAATTGGATAAGATGGATATCATCGAACTTCAAAGCGAGAAACCAAAACCTTCCTTTGATTTTAAACCAGCACGTACACCAGGTCGCTTTATCTTCCAAGCCAAGGACTTGCAGATTGGTTACGACCGCCCACTTACAAAACCATTAAATCTTACCTTTGAGCGTAATCAAAAGGTTGCCATCATCGGTGCCAATGGTATCGGGAAAACAACCCTCTTGAAGAGTCTTTTAGGAATTATCCCACCAATTGCTGGTGAAGTTGAACGTGGTGATTACCTAGAACTTGGCTACTTTGAACAAGAAGTGGAAGGAGGCAATCGCCAAACACCACTAGAAGCGGTATGGAATGCCTTTCCAGCGCTCAATCAAGCAGAAGTTCGTGCAGCTCTTGCCCGCTGTGGCTTGACGACTAAGCACATCGAAAGCCAGATTCAGGTCTTGTCAGGTGGAGAGCAAGCTAAGGTTCGTTTCTGTCTCTTGATGAACCGAGAGAATAATGTCCTTGTTCTTGACGAACCTACCAACCACTTGGATGTGGATGCCAAGGATGAACTCAAACGTGCTCTGAAAGAATACAAGGGGTCTATCCTCATGGTGTGTCACGAACCAGACTTCTACGAAGGCTGGATGGACCAAATCTGGGACTTCAATGAGTTGACATAAAAAGAGAATCCCGCAAAACTAGAATAGGAAAAAGCCAAGTCTGGGTGACTTGGCTTTTTGGCTAGTAATTCAAATAGGTTTCAAGATCAGATTTTTGGATTTCTTTCCCGTAGTGACAAATCGGGCAAGAAACAAAATAAGTTTTTCCGTAAGGAAAGAGCGGAATCCAGTAGAGGGTAAACTTACGTCCAGTTTCTGAAATTTCCCAAGTGTCGGCATTGTTACAGTGACCACACTCGATAGTGGTTTGAGTATGTCCTAAGACCTTTTGGTAACCTTTAGAACCCCAGAATAAAATCATTTTCACATCTCCTTATTTTGGGATTATCCTATTTTTTACTGAAATCGTAGTCCTTAACAATTTCGATACTGTCGATAGTGATAGCAGTAGTTGGTTTGTCTTTTTCGTCTTTTTCAGCCTTGGCAATCTTGTCAACAACATCCATACCGTCGATGACTTGACCAAAGACAGGATGCTTACCGTCTAGACTAGGATTTCCACCTTCTTTGTAGGCTTCGATAATTTTCTTTGGATAGCTACTTGTAGGGAGTTTGGCAGAAATATCCGTCGTATTTTGGTTGATGAAGAACTGGCTACCGTTTGAATTTGGTTGACCAGTATTGGCCATAGAGAGAGAACCACGAATGTTATAGAGATACGGAGAGATTTCGCTCTTGAAACCAGTTCCCTGGTCTTTAGTCTTATCCTTACCATGCCAGATGGATTCACCACCAGTACCATTTCCTTTTGGATCACCTGTCTGAACCATGAAGCCATCGATCACTCGGTGGAAGGTAACGCCATTATAGTAGCCTTCTTTTGCGTGAGTTAGGAAATTTTCAACCGCAAGTGGAGCTAGCTTTGGAAAGAGTTTGATGCGGATATCTCCTTGACTGGTGTGGAGAATGACTTCAGCTTCGTCTTCAGCAACTTCCTTAGAGAGTTGTGGGAAGTTAGCATTCTCATTTGTCAAGGCGTCTTTGAGATCCTTGGCAGATTGGGCAGCTGCTTTGGAACTTTCTTCAGCAGCCAAGCTAGAATCTACATAGTCATCCCCTCGGAGACTACGTTGGATACTGCTACATCCAGCAAGGGCAAAAGTTGAGATTAATAGAAGTGTTGCTATTTTTTTCATGGTAATCCTTTCAAAAATCATTTCTACCATTGTACCCTAATTGAAAGTGGATTTCAAATATTCAATTGTGATCATTCCGATAGTACATACAATTTTATGGCCTTACTTACCCCATTTTGATCATTAGAATCTGTTACTGTATTTGCACAGACTTTAACATCTGTAGGAGCATTTCCCATTGCAACACCAAGTCCAGCGGTCTCAATCATTGGAATATCGTTATAATTATCTCCAATACTCATAATTTCAGTGAGTGATAGTTGATAATAGTTGGCTAATTCTAACAGAGCTTGTTTTTTGGATACTTGATTATGTGTGACTTCAAGATAGTTATCCTTCGAAAGGTAAAAGTCAGTTTGAGGGAAATCCATGGTTGCTAATGTCTCTTTAAGTTTCTGGATAGTAGCTGCGTTATCTATTAGTAAAAGTTTATGAATAAGATTCTTTTCTTCCTGAAGAAAATCTGCTAGTGAAGTAACTTTTGGGCTCTCTCCAGTAATCTGTGCTTCAATTTCTACCCATTTATCTAAAGTATTTACGTACCAATCTTTTCCAGAATAAACATTAATTGAAACTGTCGGAAATTCTTTTGTTAAAAAATCATGTAGTAAGAGTAATTCCTTTTTATTAATAGTATGCTGACTCAGAATTTTATCTCCTGTACTAATGAGAGCACCATTATAACTTGCAATTGGAAAACTTGTAATCCCCAGTTCTTTCGAAATTGGCGCTATACCGAGAGGAGATCTAGCAGAAGCTAGAACAAAAGGAATTTCACTTTGTTTCAAAAGTGGCATAAGCTCTAGTAAATGAGAGTCTAATTGGTGCTTTTGGTCTAAAATGGTGCCATCGATATCACTTATGATTAACTTTATTACTGACATATGTTTCTCCTTTTTAAAATAGAATAGTTGTTTTACCATCTAAAGATTGTTGAATTTCTATGTCGGGTTCTTTGTCTGTAATCCAATAATCAAAATCAGTAAGTTCGGAAAGAATATAATGAGAGTGTTTGTTTATCTTGCTGGTTTCAGCTAACAAGACGCGAATTTTACTGGTTTTAAATGCTCTTTTTTTCATTAGAACATCTTCTTGATCTTCAAAACTAACTTGTCCGTCTGAAAGACTAGCTGCACCAAAAAATGCTAAGTCAAATTTAATTCTATTCAAAGATTCGGATTCTTCTAATGAGTAATAGAAACGATTCTTTTTATGAAATCGTCCACCGATAATGTGAAAATCGACATTTTCATTTTCTCCTAAGACCAGTGCATTATCCAATGAATGGGTGAAAATAGTAACTTTTTTATCTGTTATTTTTGCTAACTCAAGTACAGTTGTTGAAACATCATAGAAAATTAATTGTGAATCAGAAATGAGTTGGGTAGCTAAATGAGCAATTTTCTCTTTTTCTTTGGAAGACTGTTCTGCTCGACCTTTATAACCAAGAATCCTTTGCTTTTGGATTGGCAATAAACCTCCATGAGTTCTTTTTGCTCGTTTCTCCTTTGCGAGAATAGCAAAATCTCTACGGATGGTATCTTTAGAAACATGGAAATGGTCAACCATTTCTTTTGCTGATAGACTTCCTCTATCCTCTAAAAGTTTAATGATTTCTTCTAATCGTTGTTCTTGGTACATATGAATTCCCTCTTTTAATACTAATATACCTCTTTCGTAAGTGATTGTCAATAAATGTAATGTTTTATAAGTGTTTTAAATGATTTACAAAAAAATCAACCTGACTTAGTTGATTAAAGATTCTTCTTTGGATGGCGGTCAATGATTGCCTGATGGTCCTTGAGAGCCTGTTCTCCTTTTGGAGTTAGTTTATAACCGCGAATCGAAAAGAGACTAGCTAATTCCTCTTCTGAAAAATGGTCATGAAGGGCTTGATTCAAGTCAGAAGCCTTCATCTTGGAAAGTCCAGTAACTCCCTTCTTCTTCAGGATATTCTTTTTCATGGTACTGTTTAGATGGTCAAGCGAGTCAAAAGCAGTTTCGACAAGAGCATAGCCTTTTTCAACAAGCGTTTCTAAATGTTTTGGGGCATCGATGCCATAAGTGTACTCGAAGTATTTCGGAAATCATGTTTCGGTGGTGAATGTTCTAAAGTTGATTCTCCAGAGGAGGATAATATCACCTGCTAGGAGACTGTCTTCTAATAATTCCATATTTCGTTTTGGGACAGGCTTGGGATTTAGTAGCCAAGTCTCGATATCACGATCAGGAGAGATGTAAGGCTTAACCTGATGGTCTTTGTAAATGTTCTCTATAGTAGTATTCATAAAGTTTCTCTTTCTAATTTATCCCTATTAGTCTAAAAAATTTAAAAATTTTAAAGTCTGTCAAGTTTTTTTCTTGACACCTCTTGGAAATCTGCTATAATAGAACATGTGCTAAATAGCTCAGCTATTTCACCGAACTAAAAAATAAAAGAAAAGAGATATTAAAAATGGCAGTTAAAATCCGTTTGACTCGTATGGGTTCTAAGAAAAAACCTTTCTACCGTATTAACGTAGCAGATTCACGTTCACCACGTGACGGGCGTTTCATCGAAACAGTTGGAACTTACAACCCACTTGTTGCTGAAAACCAAGTAACTTTGAAAGAAGACCGCGTTCTTGCATGGTTGGCTGATGGAGCTCAACCTTCAGATACAGTACGTAACATCCTTTCAAAAGAAGGCGTATTGAAGAAATTCCACGATTCTAAATTCTCTAAATAATTCTAAAGTAGGTTGACAGATGGATACGATTGAAAATCTCATTATTGCAATTGTGAAACCTTTGATTTCACAACCAGATGCCTTAACTATCAAGATTGAAGATACACCAGAATTTTTGGAATATCATTTGGATCTTGATCAAAGCGATGTGGGTCGTGTAATCGGTCGTAAGGGTCGCACTATTTCTGCGATAAGAACGATTGTCTACTCTGTCCCAACTGAAGACAAAAAAGTAAGAATCGTTATTGACGAAAAATAAGAAAAGCGGGACGGATGTCTCGCTTTTTTTGCAAGGAGCAGGATATGAAGGATTTAACGTTTAGACAATTACAAGACTACTTACTCGAACATTACCAGCAGTCTCGGACTGAGGAAGGTCTTTTTATCAAGCTAGTGGAGGAAGTCGGAGAAGTAGCTGAGGTTTTGAATGGACGCTCTGGTCGAAAAGAAGGAGTTCAGGATTCTAACGAGGAACTTGCCAAAGAACTTGCTGATATCATTCACTACACCGTCGCAATTGCAGCCATCAACGATATTGATCTAACCAAGACCATTTTTGAAAAAGACAAAAAGGCAGCTATCAAATATCAGCATGAACGAGATTTGGAAGGATATTTAGAAGCCGAAGGTCAGAACTAGCTTTTTTCTCAAACTTGTGAAAATCCCTGGAACGTGATAAAATAAAAGATAAGGGTATATAATAAATCATTGTATAGAATGAGTGGTTTCTTTATGAAGAGGTTTGAAGTATCTACAGAAATTGGCAGTCTCTTTGTTACTTATCAAAAGCAAAAGAAAGTGCTAGTTTGTTTAAGTGGCGCAGGTTTGTTACCAAGTTATGAAAATTTTTCACTTATACTTGAAAAACTTCCTCCTACAATTGGTTATTTGACAATTGATTTTCCGAACACAGGTAGGAGTCCGATTCGTGACCAAGCTGGAAAAAATCTAGATAATCTTGCAGATGCGGTTTATAAAGTACTTGAAGAATTGGCGATTTCTGAATATATACTTTGTGCACATAGTTTGAGTGGAATTTTAGCTTGCAAATTGCTCAACAAACCAATTAAGTGTCAGGCTTTAGTAGCGCTTGAACCGACCACTAAAAAAGTAATGTTTGCTGATTTTTCAGAAAATCCTTATCCAGAAATGGAAGAGCAAATGAGACTGATTGAAGAATTTGGTCCTGAACTTTATTTTAAGAACTTAACTCAATCCACATTTAACCCTGAAACTAACAAAGAAATCTGGAAATTAATGCAAGAAAAAGGCTCAAAGTTGACAAATCAAGATCCAGAATTTCAGATATCTGGAGAAATTACTAAGGAAGATTTTGAGAATTTGTCGATAGACTCTCATATCCCTGTATTTATTTTTTGTCAGGCTTACAGAGAAAAAGAGTATAGAGAATCAGAATATTGGACTTCCAATACTAAACTCATTTTAGGGGGGAATCACCATTATTTACAGTGGTCCGAATCAGAGAAAATTGTAGATATTATTAAAAAAATGTAAGAAGAAAATGGAGATAAGGAAATTACAGGAGATCAAATGAACTATTTTAACGTTGGAAAAATCGTCAATACGCAAGGTTTACAAGGAGAGATGAGAATCTTATCTGTGACGGATTTTTCGGAAGAACGCTTTAAAAAAGGTGCAGAGCTGGCCTTGTTTGATGAGAAGGATCAATTTGTTAGAAAAGTGACTATCGCAAGTCACCGTAAGCATAAAAACTTTGATATCATCAAATTTAAGGATATGTATCACATCAATGATATCGAAAAATACAAGGGCTACAGTCTCAAGGTTGCGGAAGAAAACCTTAATGACCTAGATGAGGGTGAATTTTACTATCACGAGATTATTGGACTAGAGGTCTACGAGGGTGATAACTTGATTGGAACCATCAAGGAAATTCTTCAACCAGGGGCCAATGATGTTTGGGTAGTTAAGCGTAAGGGAAAACGTGATCTGCTTTTACCATATATCCCACCGGTCGTGCTCAATGTTGATATTCCTAATAAGCGCGTGGATGTAGAACTCTTAGAAGGGTTAGACGATGAAGATTGATATTTTAACCCTCTTTCCAGAGATGTTCTCTCCACTAGAACATTCTATCGTTGGAAAGGCCCGTGAAAAGGGACTTCTTGACATCCAGTATCATAATTTTCGTGAATATGCTGAAAAGGCTCGTCATGTCGATGACGAACCCTACGGTGGTGGTCAAGGCATGCTCCTGCGAGCGCAACCAATCTTTGATGCCTTTGATGCTATTCAAAAGAAAAATCCGCGCGTGATCCTTTTGGATCCTGCTGGTAAGCAATTTGACCAGGCTTATGCTGAAGATTTAGCACAAGAAGAGGAACTCATCTTTATCTGTGGTCACTACGAGGGCTATGATGAACGGATCAAAACCTTGGTAACAGATGAGATTTCTCTTGGTGATTATGTTCTAACTGGTGGAGAACTGGCAGCAATGACCATGATTGATGCGACGGTTCGCTTGATACCAGAAGTAATTGGGAAGGAAACCAGTCACCAAGATGATAGCTTTTCATCAGGCCTTCTTGAATACCCTCAGTACACACGTCCTTATGACTATCGTGGCATGGTGGTTCCAGAAGTGCTTATGAGTGGGCATCATGAGAAGATTCGCCAATGGCGTCTCTATGAAAGTCTCAAAAAAACTTATGAACGTAGACCAGATTTGTTGGAACATTACGAATTAACAGCAGAAGAAGCCAAAATGTTAGCAGACATTAAAGAAAATACAAATTAAAAGGAGAAGCCTATGCAAGTCATTAAACGTGATGGACAAGTTGCCGACTTTGATCCAGATAAAATCTATCAAGCCATTCTCAAAGCTGCTCAAACAGTTTATGTTTTGACAGATGATTTACGTCAAAATCTAGCTCAGGTAACTAAAAAGGTTGTCTTGGATCTAGAAGAGGCAAAAGTGGAGCGTGCCACTATCAGCATGATTCAATCAATGGTTGAGCATCGCTTGCTTGGCGCAGGCTACATTACCATCGCTGAACACTATATCTCTTACCGTTTGCAACGTGATTTAGAGAGAAGTGGTTACGGAGAACACATTGCTGTTCACCTTCATTTTGAACAAATTCGTTAATAGAAAAGAGTGAGATGAAGAAAACTCATCTCACTCTTTCTTAAATCTATTTTTTTGGGCTGTTTGGACAGTCGAGGGAACAAAACTCACTTTCTGAATATCTGGTATTCGAATAATGCGGGTCACATTTTTTGCAAAATTTTTAACGATAATTTGCTGGCGGTCCGTATCATATTTGATGATATCCCCTGTAAAACTTGTATCTGAAAAAATAATGTGGACAGCAGTTTTTTTTAGGAGCGCCTCTTTAATGGCACTTGTCAGGGAGTCGGCTTTGGAATGATCTGGTTCTTCTCGTCCGTTGAGAAAGCTTTGGAACTTTTGTTGAATGTGTTTAAATAAATCTTTCATCGGAGCCTCCCTTCTTTTTAACATTATTATATACAATTTTAAGAAAATCTACAAGATTTTACGAATAATCAAGTGAAGACAATCAAAAGGAGAATACAATGGCAGAATTTACATTTGAAATCGAAGAACACCTACTCACACTCTCAGAGAATGAAAAAGGTTGGACCAAGGAAATTAATCGTGTCAGCTTTAATGGAGCACCAGCAAAGTTTGACATTCGTGCTTGGAGTCCAGACCACACTAAGATGGGGAAAGGAATCACCCTCTCAAACGAGGAGTTTCAAGTGATGGTCGATGCTTTTAAAAATCAATAAGCAATCATATAAAAACAGACGAAAGGAGGTTGGGAGAAAATTCCCGACCTCCTTTCTTTATTTATGTGAAAAGTAGGGTTGATTACTAAGACGTTGAAGGAGTGGTCGTCCGATAAAACTAATGGCAATAATTTTTGCAAGATCAGGAATGATAAAGGGAATGACACCGACAGCCAGTGCCTTATCAAAAGACATACCAGCGAGGAAGTGGAGGCTGAGGATACCACCGACAAAAACAAGTGAATCACCCAAGAGATTTGCAAGAAAGATACGAATATAGCCACTTTTCTTATGGATAAGATAGGACGTAAGCCCAGCATAGACAAGGTCAAACCAAAGATAGCCAGCGCTTGGACCTACCAAAACATGAAAACCAGCTCCCCCACTGGCAAAGACAGGAATACCGATAGCACCCAGCAAGAGATAGAGACCAACAGAAAGAACGGCTTCCCTTGGTCTAAAAACAGTAGCAATGAGTCCGATAGCAAAATTTTGTAGAGTAAATGGTACTGGTCCAATTGGGATACTGATTTGGGCTAATACTGCAATCAGAGCAGCTCCAATAGCTGGAATAGCGTAAATGTGTGCTTTTTTCATAATAGTTAACCTCTTTTTTAATTTATAGTAACTATTATACTGCAAGGAAGATGATTGTCAACCTGTTTTGTGAATAAAGGTAACAAATTTGTAACGGCCGATTTAGATAAAAAAGTCGGTTAGGATTTTTTTCAGAACACAGATAGATCCTATCCGTAATAAAAAGAGTAGCCTTATGGAGATTGGTTCCCATATAGTGAAAATTCTTAGGAATCCTGATGGCATGCTATTTTTAAGTGTTTTATAATTTGCTCTAATAAAAGAAAAAGATTGAAGAAAATTGTCCAAAATAGGCTTTTTCTTCAATCTGAGTGACCAAGATGGTCTCTTTTTGTATTAACGCATGGTCACAAATTCTTCTGATCCTGTTGGATGGATAGCGACAGTAGCATCAAAGTCTGCTTTTGTAGCTCCCATCTTGATTGCTACAGCAAAACCTTGAATCATTTCATCAACGCCGTAGCCGATACCATGAAGGCCAACTACCTTTTCGTTCTCACCAGCTGTAACTAGCTTGAAGCGAGCTTCTTGACGGTGGCTAGTTACTGCTGAATACATAGAAGCAAATTTTGAAGTATAGACTTTAATGTTGTCTTGTCCATACTCTTTGATAGCTTCTTCCTCAGTTAGGCCGACAGTTCCGATAGCTGGGTGTGAGAAGACAACAGTTGGAATAGTCGTGTAGTCCATTTTAGCATTGGTTTTACCGTTGAAAAGTCTCTCGGATAGGGTACGACCAGCCTTGATAGCGACAGGAGTTAGTTCCTTTTCGCCTGTGACATCGCCAAGAGCGTAGATACCTTCAATGACAGTATTTTGGTATTCGTCAACCTGGATAAAGCCACGTTCATTGAGGGTAACACCAGCTTTTTCGAGTTGAAGTCCTTCAACATTTGGACGGCGGCCAGTTGCCCAGATAACTTGACTGGCGGTATGGGTACTCCCATCTTCAAAATGAATCCTAATGCCTTCTTCGGTATCTTCAAGTTTGGTAGGAACCTTATGGGTGTGGAGGTTTAATCCAGTATTTTCCATTTCTTGAACCAAGCTCTCAACAATATAGCTATCAAATCCACGAAGTGGACGCTCACGACGGACGAATAAATCAGTCTGTACACCAAGGGTATGGAGCACGCCAGCTAATTCGACAGCAATGTAACCAGCACCTAAAATGGCTACAGATTTAGGTAATTCTTCCCAGGCAAAGACATCATCAGAACTACCACCTAGTTCAGCACCAGGAATGGCAGGGATATGAGGATGGGCCCCAGTTGCAATCACGATATGCTTAGCACGGATCAACTCACCATTGACACTGACTGTATGAGCATCAACGAACTCGGCACGTCCTTCAATCAAATCAACTCCGTTACGCTTAAAGCTTCCACCATAAGAAGAGCGAGCACGGTCAATATAGGCTTCACGATTCTTACGAAGCCTTGCGTAATCAAATTCATTCCCAGTGTTTGTGAAACCATAGTCAGGCCCATATTTGTGGATACTCTCTGCAATTTGCGCTCCATACCACATAATTTTTTTAGGGACACAGCCGAGGTTGATACAAGTTCCACCTAATTTCTTTTCCTCAATAACTGCCGCCTTAGCACCATGTTCACCAGCACGATTCATGGTAGCAATTCCCCCGCTACCTCCTCCAATGGCGATAATATCATATTCTCTCATAGAAAGCTCCTTTAGTTGTTTTCTAGTCATATTCTATCTTTTTTTAGAGGTCAATGCAAAAATCTGCTACGCTTAAAATTTTTAAGAAAATGCTTGCAAAAATAAAAAAGAAAGTGTATTATATAACTAATACAACAATAAAAGATTTTGGCAAATGTTTTTGGATAATGAGAAATCAATTGTCCATTTTTAGGATGTGTGCTATAATCTTAACATATATATTTATAAAAGGGGTATTACTATGAAAAGAAAGTCAAAAGCTAAGAAATGGCCTTTATTTACTGCTATTGGAGTGGCATCAGTACTTGTAGTAGGAGCAGCAGCTGTTCTTCTATTGAGACAACCAAATCAAGCTGCAGCAAAGGATGAAACTGCTAAGATTGTCCTTGCAAAAGAGGGGTCTGTGGCATCTTCAGTTCTTTTATCTGGTACCGTAACAGCTCAGAATGAACAATACATCTATTATGATGCCAGCAAGGGTGACTTGGATGAGGTCTTGGTTTCTGTTGGTGATCAGGTCAGCGAAGGACAGGCTCTCGTTAAGTATAGTAGCACAGAAGCCCAGGCTGCCTATGATGCTGCCAGTCGTGCTGTTGCTAAAGCTGATCGTCATATCAATGAACTGAATGAGTCTCGAAATACCGCTGCAGCAACACCTAGCCTTCCGCAAGCAGGTCTAGAAGGAGCAACTGGACAAGCGCCAGCTCAGTCATCCGGTTCTGCTACAGCTGCTATTGATTCTCAAATCAGCGATGCTCGTGATGTGCGTGCAGATGCAGAAGCGCAACTCGAAAAAGCTCAAGCCCAGTTGAATGCTGCTACGGTATTGAGTAATGTAGAGGGAACAGTTGTTGAAGTGAATCGTAACATTTCAAAATCTCCAACAGGAAATAGTCAAGTATTGGTACATATCGTAAGTAACGATAATTTGCAGGTCAAGGGGGAGCTCTCTGAATACAACCTTGCCAATCTATCTGTAGGTCAAGAAGTAACTTTCACTTCTAAAGTTTATCCAGATAAAACTTGGAATGGTAAGATTAGCTATATTTCAAATTATCCAAAAAATAACAGTGAAGCAAGCAGTAGCTTAGCTGGTTCAAACACAGGTTCTAAATACCCATATACAGTCGATATAACTAGTGAAATCGGTGACTTGAAACAGGGCTTTACAGTCAGTGTCGAAGTGAAAAGCACTAGTAAAACATTGATAGTTCCAATCTCGAGCGTAGTCATGGAAGAAGATAAAAACTATGTCTGGATTCTTGATGAAAATCAAAAGGCCAAAAAAGTTGAAGTTGGATTGGGCAATGCAGATGCAGAAAACCAAGAAATCACATCTGGTCTGACAGATGGAGCAAAAGTCATCAGTAATCTGACAGCTTCCTTGCAAGAAGGAAAAGAGGTGAAGACTGATGAAGCAACTAATTAGCCTCAAAAATATTTGCCGTAGCTATCGTAATGGTGACCAAGAACTACTAGTCCTCAAGAACATTAATCTAGAAGTTCATGAGGGAGAATTTGTGGCAATCATGGGACCATCTGGTTCTGGGAAGTCTACCCTCATGAATACCATTGGTATGTTAGATACCCCTTCAAGTGGGCAGTATTTTCTAGATGGAAAAGAAGTAGCTGGTTTGGGTGAAAAACAATTAGCCAAGGTTCGAAATCAGGAAATCGGCTTCGTCTTTCAACAATTCTTTCTCTTGTCCAAGCTTAATGCTCTACAAAACGTAGAATTGCCCTTGATTTATGCTGGAGTTTCAGCTTCAAAACGTCGCAAATTAGCAGAAGAATATCTGGAAAAGGTTGAACTGACCGATCGTAGCCATCATTTACCTTCGGAGTTGTCAGGTGGTCAGAAGCAAAGGGTTGCCATTGCGCGTGCATTGGTCAACAATCCGTCAATCATCTTGGCAGATGAGCCTACTGGAGCTTTGGATACTAAAACTGGAAATCAGATCATGCAACTCTTAGTTGAATTAAACAAAGAAGGAAAAACCATCATTATGGTTACGCATGAGCCTGAAATCGCTGCATACGCCAAGCGTCAGATTGTCATTCGTGATGGCGTCATTTCATCTGATAGTGGTCTCGTAGAAAAGGAGGAAAACTAAGATGCAGAATCTGAAATTTGCCTTTTCATCCATTATGGCCCACAAGATGCGTTCTTTCCTGACCATGATTGGTATTATCATCGGTGTTTCCTCAGTTGTTGTGATCATGGCTTTGGGAGACTCCATGTCTCGTCAGGTCAATAAAAATATGACCAAGTCTCAGAAGGACATTCATGTCTTTTTCTCACCTACCAAGAGCAAGGACGGTTCCTTCACCCAGAAGCAATCTGCTCTAACCCTGTCTGGTAAAGAGGAAGATGTTTTTGTTGAACCTCCAAAACCACAAGAAGCTTGGGTTAAGGAAGCTGCTAAGCTTAAGGGAGTGGATAGTTACTATGTGACCAACTCAGCCAATGTAACCTTGACCTATAAGGATAAAAAGGTGGAACACGCTAACATGACTGGTGGGAATGTCACTTATATGGATGCGGTCGAAAATGAAATCATTGCAGGTCGAAGTCTTAGAGCACAAGATTATAAGGATTTTGCAAACGTGATCATTTTAGATGAAGAACTAGCCAATAGCCTTTTTGGTTCAGCACAAGAAGCACTCAACCAAATTGTTGAAGTAAATGAAATCAGTTACCGTGTTATTGGTGTTTATGCAAGTAAAGAAGCTAAGGCTGCAAAAGCCTTTGGAGTCGGAGGACTACCAATCACGACCAATATTTCTCTTGCAGCCAATTTTAACACAGACGAGATTTCAAATATTGTCTTCCGTGTCAATGATACTAGCTTGACTCAGACTTTAGGACCAGAGCTGGCTAGGAGAATGACGGAGATTGCTGGTCTCCAACAAGGGGAGTATCAGATAGCAGATGCAACGGAAGCCTTCAACGAAGTGCAACAAATGTTTGGCTTCATAACAACGATTATTAGTGCCATTGCGGGGATTTCCCTCTTTGTCGGTGGTACTGGTGTTATGAACATTATGCTTGTTTCGGTGACAGAGCGTACCCGTGAGATTGGTCTACGTAAAGCACTAGGAGCAACACGGGCTAATATCCTGGTTCAATTTTTGATTGAATCCATGATTTTGACCTTATTAGGTGGGGTCATCGGTCTTCTGCTTGCTGCAGGAGTGACCATGCTTGCAGGTGTTCTTCTTCAAAACTTGATTGCAGGAATAGAAGTTGGAGTATCCATCCCAATCGCTCTCTTTAGTTTAGCGGTCTCAGCTGGCATCGGTATGATATTTGGTGTTCTACCAGCCAATAAAGCTTCTAAGCTAGATCCGATTGAAGCTCTTCGCTATGAATAAGATAATCAACAGGAAAAACAAGATGGACATCAGTCTGTCTTGTTTTTGTATGGATTTCCTTATCGAAAATCATCAAAATATGATATAATGAAGTGTTAGAAAAACAGGTTTCATTTGCCTGGAAAGGAAAAATTATGTCTGAAAAGAATTTTTATATTACAACACCGATTTACTATCCATCTGGTAAACTTCATATCGGTTCTGCCTACACAACCATTGCTTGTGATGTCCTAGCTCGCTACAAACGCCTTATGGGCTACGATGTCTTTTATTTGACTGGTCTTGATGAACATGGTCAAAAAATCCAGCAAAAAGCAGAAGAAGCAGGCATCACACCTCAAGCTTATGTTGATGGTATGGCAGTTGGAGTTAAAGAACTCTGGGAATTACTCGATATCTCATACGATAAATTTATCCGTACAACTGATGACTACCATGAAAAAGTAGTAGCGCAAGTCTTTGAACGCTTGCTTGCTCAAGATGATATTTACTTGGGTGAATATTCAGGTTGGTATTCGGTCTCAGATGAGGAATTCTTTACAGAAAGCCAACTTGCGGAAGTTTTCCGTGACGAAGCTGGAAATGTGACTGGCGGTATCGCTCCATCAGGTCATGAGGTGGAGTGGGTTTCAGAAGAATCTTACTTCCTTCGCCTCAGCAAATACCAAGACCGTTTGGTCGAATTTTTCAAATCACATCCTGACTTCATCACTCCAGATGGTCGCCTTAATGAAATGTTGCGTAACTTCATTGAGCCAGGTTTGGAAGACTTGGCGGTTTCTCGTACAACCTTTACCTGGGGTGTACCAGTTCCATCAAATCCAAAACACGTAGTTTACGTTTGGATTGATGCCCTTCTTAACTATGCGACTGCTCTTGGTTATGGTCAAGACGATCATGCTAACTTTGACAAGTTCTGGAACGGAACGGTCTTCCACATGGTCGGAAAAGATATTCTCCGTTTCCACTCCATCTACTGGCCAATCTTGCTCATGATGCTCAATATCAAGTTGCCAGAACGTTTGATTGCTCATGGTTGGTTTGTCATGAAAGACGGCAAGATGTCCAAGTCTAAAGGGAATGTCGTTTACCCTGAAATGTTGGTAGAACGCTATGGTCTCGATCCGCTTCGCTACTACCTCATGCGTAGCCTTCCTGTTGGTTCAGACGGAACCTTTACTCCAGAAGACTATGTAGGCCGTATCAACTATGAATTGGCAAATGACCTCGGAAACCTCCTCAACCGTACGGTTTCAATGATTAACAAGTACTTTGATGGTCAAATCCCTGCCTATGTAGAAGGTGTGACAGAATTTGACAATGCTCTTGCTGACGTTGCAGAACAATCAATCGCTGACTACCATACACATATGGAAGCAGTTGACTACCCACGTGCGCTTGAAGCCGTCTGGACTCTTATCTCACGTACTAATAAATACATCGATGAGACAGCTCCATGGGTACTGGCTAAGGACGAAGCGCACCGTGACCAATTGGCAAGTGTGATGAGCCACTTGGCAGCTAGCCTTCGTGTCGTAGCTCACTTGATTGAGCCATTTATGATGGAAACCAGTCGTGCAGTCTTGACACAACTTGGTCTAGCAGAAGTTTCTAGCCTTGAAAACTTGAGCCTAGCTGATTTCCCTGCAGGTGTAACAGTAGTTGCTAAAGGAACACCAATCTTCCCACGTCTCGATATGGAAGAAGAAATCGCCTATATCAAGGAACAAATGGAAGGCAACAAGCCAGCAGTTGAAAAAGAGTGGAACCCAGATGAAGTCGAACTCAAACTCAACAAGGAAGAAATCAAGTTTGAAGACTTTGACAAGGTTGAAATTCGTGTTGCTGAAGTCAAAGAAGTTTCTAAAGTGGAAGGTTCTGATAAATTGCTTCAATTCCGCTTGGATGCTGGAGATGGTGAAGACCGTCAAATCCTTTCTGGTATTGCAAAATATTATCCAAACGAACAAGAATTGGTCGGCAAGAAAGTCCAAATCGTTGCCAACCTTAAACCTCGTAAGATGATGAAGAAATATGTCAGCCAAGGTATGATCCTCTCAGCTGAACATGATAGCAAATTAACCCTTCTCACAGTTGATCCAGCTGTACCAAACGGAAGTGTGATTGGATAAGATTAAAGAACCAGTTTGAGCTGGTTCTTTTTCGTTTGATAAAAGTTGATAAAAGTGTCATTCTACTTTATAATGAAGAAAAACGGAGGAAATTGCCATGAAATACATTCCATTTGGTCAAGAGAAAAGAGAATTGTCCGAAATCGTTCTAGGCATGATGCGAATCAGTGACAAGTCGGTCAAAGAAGTGGAGGAGTTGGTTGAAACAGCCCTATCTGTAGGAATCAATGCCTTTGACTTGGCAGATATCTACGGTGGTGGACGTTGCGAAGAATTACTGGGTCAAGTGTTAAAGCATCGTCCTGATCTGCGAGAAAAGATGTGGATCCAGTCCAAGTGTGGCATTCGTATAGAAGAATTTACCTATTTTGATTTTTCAAAAGATTATATTTTAGAATCAGTTGATGGGATTCTACAACGATTGCAGGTTGATTACCTAGATAGCTTGCTTCTCCATCGTCCAGATGCTTTGATGGAAGCTGATCAAGTGGCTCAAGCCTTTGAAATTCTACACAAATCAGGTAAAGTTCGAGACTTCGGTGTGTCCAATCAAAATCCTATGATGATGGAATTACTGAAGAAAGAGGTCAAACAGCCTTTATCTATCAATCAATTACAACTAAGCGCAGCTTTCACGCCAGGATTTGAATCAGGTTTCCATGTCAATATGGAAGGTGACAAGGCAGCTTTGCGTGATGGTAGCGTCTTTGAATACTGCAAATTAAATGACATAGTTATTCAAGCCTGGTCGGTCTTGCAGTTCGGATATTTCAAAGGGAATTTTGTCGGCAATGAGAAGTTTCAACAACTAAACCAAGTCCTAAATCGATTAGCCTTAAAATACGGTGTAAGCCCATCAGCTATTGCTATCGCTTGGGTATTACGCTATCCAGCTAAGATGCAGGCAGTAGTAGGAACAACTAACCCTAAACATTTGATAGAAGCAAGCCAATCATGTAATGTCAACCTGACTCGAAAAGAATGGTATGAGATTTACCTAGCAGCAGGGAATGATTTGCCGTAGAGGTGAATTACATTTAAGAACTCACAGTCAAAAAGCCGTTGAAAAACGGTTTTTTGTTATAATGAAATTAAGATTCATAGATAACAAAGGAGAAAAACATGACATTTGAAGAAATTTTGCCTGGACTAAAGGCTAAGAAAAAATATGTACGAACTGGCTGGGGTGGAGCTGAAAACTATGTCCAACTTTTTGATACTATCGAGCAAAATGGGGTCGCTCTTGAAGTGGCACCCTATTTCCTCATCAACGTATCTGGTGAAGGGGAAGGTTTTTCTATGTGGAGTCCAACTCCTTGTGATGTCTTAGCGACGGATTGGGTGGAAGTCCATGACTAAACATGTACTGATTACAGGTGTTAGCTCAGGGATTGGTCTGGCTCAAGCTCGACTCTTTTTAGAAAAAGGTTATCAGGTTTTTGGAGTGGATCAGGGTGAAAATCCTGATTTACAGGGTGACTTTCACTTTCTACAACGTGATTTAACACTTGACTTAGAACCAATTTTTGACTGGTGCCCTCAGGTGGATATCTTGTGCAATACTGCTGGGGTTTTGGATGACTACAAACCTTTACTAGAACAATCTGCTCAGGAAATCCAAGAGATTTTTGAAATCAACTATGTGACTCCAGTAGAGTTGACCCGCTATTATTTGACAAACATGCTGGAACATAAACATGGGATTATCATCAATATGTGCTCCATTGCTTCAAGTTTGGCAGGCGGAGGTGGACACGCCTATACCTCGTCCAAACATGCCTTAGCAGGATTTACCAAGCAGTTGGCTCTAGACTATGCAGAAGCAGGTATCCAGGTCTTTGGAATCGCACCAGGTGCAGTTAAGACGGGCATGACCGCAGCTGACTTTGAACCAGGCGGTCTAGCAGACTGGGTTGCTAGTGAAACACCCATCAAACGCTGGATTGAGCCAGAAGAAGTGGCTGAAGTTAGTCTCTTTTTGGCCAGTGGAAAGGCAAGCGCCATGCAAGGACAAATCCTGACGATTGATGGTGGTTGGAGCTTGAAGTAGCATAGTTGCTATTCTATAAATATGTGGAGGTGAGCCATGAAGAGAGATGAGTTTGGATTTGTCTTGCCCAATCTCTACTATCAGTTTTTAACAGAGTGGGAAGAGATTGACCCCTATGAAATTGGAGATACTGGTATCTGTTTGTATGCCAAGGAGGATCTAGAGGAGCGTAATGAGACTTATCAGATTGAGGAAGTAGAGCCAGATTATTTTTTGATTGGACAGGAAGGAGATTTGGCCTACTTTATCAAGAAAAATGCTGATGATTGCATTTATGAAAATGACTTGGGTGCTTTAGGCTCCTTAGAAATGCAAAAAATTGCTGCAAACGTCTATGACTTTATTGATAAGAGTTTAGAGGAAGAGTTGTAAAACTGGGAGGGAGAAATCATGTTTAGAGTGCTAGATGCAGATTCACCGATTTCAAAAGAAGATTTTTTACAATTTGAGGAGATTCTTGGGAAGAAATTGCCAAAAACTATGTTGGGCTTTTATCTCAAGCACAACGGTGGTCAGCCCCAAGTAAGGGGTGTTCACGATGACCGTCATCTCTTTCCTTTCAATTCCTTTAATTCACTTGATGAGATGAGGAAGTCTCTTACATGGTTTGACGATGAGGTGGTGCCTGCAGAATTTAAGGGCGCAGATCTTCTCCATTTTGCCTATGATCCTGGATCTGGCAATTATGCTCTTTCACTAAGGGAAGAGGACTTTGGCAAGGTGTATTTCTATGTTCTAGAAGAAACAGCTGAGGTGTATGGTCAATGGCCGTCTTTTGAAGAATTTTTGAATTCTTTTGTTGAAGAACAAGACTAAAAAGGAGAAGAGATGCGGAAATACCAAGAACTTTCACTAGAGCAGATGATCGAGCAGGTGCGCGCGGACGAGTCTTCTTCAGATGATTTTTGCCTCTATGGCAAGGAGGATGGAGAGCTAGCACTAGATAGGCTCTATTGGGTATCAGATTATCCGGATGTCATAGAAGACCGTGATATTTACCCTGCTGATGTAGTGGAGCAAAATCTCCAGCTAGTCTACTATGGAGAGCAGTTGCTTGATGTTCTCACGGTTGCACTTGAGGAAAAGCCAGATGCAAGTCCCCAAGACTTGGTCGAGGCTTTGAAATATTACCATCAGCATGATAGTTTCATGCCCTTTGAAAGCTAGTAAGCATACTAGAATGTTGCAATTCCATTAATAATAAATCAATCTCATAAGGAATTAAGAAATGATAGATTACGAAAATATAAATGAAAAAATTGCCCCTTTTAACTTGCTTGTTTATGATGAGGATCCTCAAAATGTTCGCGGGTCGTTTATTTATTACCCAGATGGAGAATACAGACAGGAAGTGTTTGACACTCGAGAAGAGGAGGGATTTGAAGGAAATGGCTATGATTGGGCATCGCTAGCTTTGGTATTTTTGGAGGAAAAAATGCCTGAATTAAGCGATGCAATAGACTTTGATCCTGAAGGAAGTATGTTTTGTGCCTATTCTTCCAAGGTAGACGCCTTGTCTAGATTTGCTCTTGGCTTTAAAGAGTTTTGCGATGATATCGAAGCCATGAAAGACTTGTTTAGTCGAGCAGAGTTGGATTAATTGACTAAAATCTCTTTAAATTATTTTAAAAAAGAATAGAAAGGATTTCAGATGAAGCTATCAGAAGTAGTTGAGCTAGTGGAAAATCATCCAGATCTACATCTCTATTTAGATAAAATTTTAAAAAAGAATAAGAAGACCCAAGTTAGTTATCTCGAATCACTGAATCATCTGGCCTATTTACTTTATCTGGATGGTCAAGAGGAAATGGCTAAGGAATTATTAGATCGTATCATACAAGTTCCATTTGAAGGGAATTATAACACTTGGACCTTTGTTGATAGCTCTCTGGGTTTATTGGCCTATATGGAAAGAGAAAAAGAAAATCAGGTATTCGTCTATAAAAAACTCCTTTTATCTCCATTAGAACAAGGGGAGGAATCCACTCAAAAAATTAGAAGGAGAGTTCATCAGAGATTTTTGAATGGTGATAGCTTGGAGCAAAAGTTTGCAAAAATCGAGCAAGCTTCAAGTCCTGAATCGAAAATGGAACGCCGTTTGCTATACTTGACAGATTTATTGAAGATTCACCTCTTTATTACTGAGTCAACTTGTGAAGAGACAGATATCCAAGCAAAAATCGAAGAGAATATGGAGATACTAAAGAAGTATATCAAGGAGCATGAAATCTTTAGCCTCTTTCCATTTAAGGGATGATGTAAGTTTTCAATCTTGGATTGTTAGAAAGAGTGGAAAATGAAAATCAAACATCACTTTGGTGTATACGGAGTCTGTTTTCAAGACGGTAAATTGCTTTGCATTGAGAAAACGAGAGGGCCTTATCAGCATCGTTTTGATTTACCTGGTGGTAGTCAGGAACTCGGTGAGGGGTTGACAGAAACCCTCAAGAGAGAACTTCTGGAAGAGACGGGGTATACGCTTATCCGTTATTGCAATCCTAGGATTTATGATGTGCTGGTTCGAGAAGAAGGGCAAGACTTCGCCGTACATCATATCATGGCTTTTTATGATATCGTACTTGATTTAGAACGTTCTCAAAAATCCCTTCCTCATGAAGTTCTTGATGGAAGTAACGATTCAGCAAAGGCAGTTTGGGTCCCTATTGAGCAGATGACCGAAGAAAATGCCTCACCCTTAGTATTGAAGGTGAAGGCAGAGTTACGTGGATTTCCTGAATTGGACAAGACCTCTTACATGAATTGGAAGGTAAAAAATGCAAAATCAACTAGCTCTTAGTGGCGAAAGAATTGTTGAAAAAGTTTATCCTCAACTATTTCACCATATCGGTATGATTCGTGGGGAATACTTGTTGAGAGAAATAAACCAAAACATACTATTACCAAATTGTCGGCAATTTGTAAAAGATTATCTAGACACTATTTGCCATTTATACTCAGATGAAGAAGTCTGGTATCGCTTTTCAGAGTTAACAAATGCAGAAGCAAATAGTCTAGACGGGACTAAAGAGTATTTTGACGAACGCCACCCATTATTTGGATATAGAGGAACTAGGCGTTTACTGGCGTGTCCAGATGAATTTCAGGCTGAGGCACATGTCGTTACAGAAGTTTATCAAACCAATCCTAATCTGTCTCTTATTTTTCCTTTTGTCAATAATGCTGAACAGTTAAGACAAGCGATTACAGTATTGCGCCAGCATGGTTTTACTGGAAAAGTTGGAACAATGATTGAATTACCGTCAGCTTATTTTGACTTGGACAGGGTACTGGAAACTGGTATTTCAAAGATTGTAGTTGGAATGAATGATTTGACTTCATTTATTTTTGCAACTGTGAGAAATAGTCAATGGCATGATATGGAAAGTCCCATTATGTTACAAATGCTGAGACAGATGCAGGATAAAGCAAGGATGAAAAAGATAGATTTCGCTGTAGCAGGTTATCTGAATCCTTCTTTCATACAAAAAATGAATCAAATGGATATCAAATGCATAATCCACTACAGTTCTATTCCAGAGATTTTTGATTTAAAAATTGACCATCCAGACCATCTCAAACGTGTAAAAGAAGAAAGTAAAAAAATACAAAGGAGCAACCTATGACACCTCAAGAAATGTGGAATGCCTATAAGAAAATCAACCCCTCTATCGGTGATGAGATAGATGCCTGGGCTTTTGGAGTAGAAGCCGATCTCTTGGCAGATTTGGTTTTAAAAGGTGAAAAGACTGCAACTACATCAGCCTATGATCTTTATGCAGTTGATAACGGTCCCCTGCCACAAGAAGGGACCTTTGACATCATTTTAGATAGCCAAGATCGGGCTGTCTGCATTATCGAAATTACAAAGGTTTCCGTTCAGCCTTTCCATCAGGTTTCAGCCGACCATGCCTACAAGGAAGGTGAAGGAGACAAATCTTTAGCCTATTGGCGTCAGGTTCATGAGGACTGTTTCGCTGAGTGGATGAGGGAGGCTGGACTGACTTTTACACCTGACAGCAAGGTTGTTTTGGAAGAATTTCGCAAGGTCTACCCTCTGTAGACTACTAGTAAGAAGAAAGTTATGGAAATCACTGTCCAAAGCTTTTTTCTGACTTAAAATATGATAAAATAGGTATGTTTGAACTAGAACAATTGCTCAGAAATATAGAATAGGAGAAAATGATGCAAGCAGTAGAACATTATATTGAAACATTTGTTCCTGAACATTATGATTTATTTTTAGACTTGAGTCGTGAGACTAAGACGTTTTCAGGAAAAGTAACTATTACTGGTCAAGCTAAAAGTGACCGTATTTCCCTCCACCAAAAAGACTTGGAAATTGCTTCTGTTGAAGTAGCAGGTCAAGATCGTCCATTTACAGTTGATAATGAAAACGAAGCTCTTCATATCGAATTGGCTGAGGCTGGTCAAGTTGAATTGGTTCTAGCATTTTCAGGTAAAATTACTGACAACATGACAGGAATCTACCCATCATACTATACAGTTGATGGTGTTAAGAAAGAAGTTTTGTCAACTCAGTTTGAAAGTCACTTTGCTCGTGAAGCCTTCCCATGTGTGGACGAACCAGAAGCCAAAGCAACCTTTGACCTAGCTCTTCGATTTGACCAAGCAGAAGGTGAGTTGGCCTTGTCTAACATGCCGGAAATCGATGTTGAAAACCGCAAAGAAACTGGCATCTGGAAATTTGAGACGACTCCTCGTATGTCTTCTTACTTGCTAGCTTTCGTAGCTGGTGATTTACAAGGGGTAACTGCTAAAACGAAAAATGGTACTTTGGTAGGTGTTTACTCAACCAAGGCACATCCACTTTCAAATCTTGATTTCTCACTAGATATTGCTGTTCGTTCTATCGAATTTTACGAAGACTACTACGGAGTCAAGTACCCAATCCCTCAATCTCTCCACATCGCCCTTCCTGACTTCTCAGCAGGTGCTATGGAAAACTGGGGTCTTGTAACTTATCGTGAAGTTTACTTGGTTGTGGACGAAAACTCTACCTTTGCCAGCCGTCAACAGGTAGCCCTCGTTATTGCCCATGAGCTTGCTCACCAATGGTTTGGTAACCTTGTAACTATGAAGTGGTGGGATGACCTCTGGCTCAACGAGAGCTTCGCGAACATGATGGAATACGTCTGTGTGGATGCCATCGAACCAAGCTGGAATATTTTTGAGGACTTCCAAACAGGTGGAGTACCAGCCGCACTTAAACGTGATGCAACTGATGGTGTTCAGTCTGTTCACGTCGAAGTCAAACACCCAGATGAAATCAATACGCTCTTTGATGGAGCTATCGTCTATGCCAAAGGAAGTCGCCTCATGCACATGCTTCGTCGTTGGTTAGGGGATGCTGATTTTGCTAAAGGCTTGCACGCTTACTTTGAAAAACACCAATACGGAAATACCATTGGTCGTGACCTTTGGAACGCCCTCGGACAAGCATCAGGTCGTGATGTAGCAGCCTTCATGGATTCTTGGTTGGAACAACCTGGTTATCCAGTCCTTACTGCCACTGTTGAAAATGATGTTTTGAAGATTTCGCAAAAACAATTCTTCATCGGTGAACACGAAGACAAGAACCGTCTCTGGGTAGTGCCACTTAACAGCAACTGGAAAGGCTTGCCAGATACTCTCGGAACTGAAAGTATCGAAATTCCTGGTTATGCTGCGCTTCTTGCTGAAAACAAAACAGCCCTTCGTCTTAACACTGAAAATACAGCCCACTATATTACTGACTATCAAGGTGAATTACTGGATGCTATTCTTTCAGAATTAGTAGAACTTGATAATACAAGCAAACTTCAAATCGTCCAAGAACGTCGTTTGCTTGCTGAAGCAGGACACATTGCATATGCAGACTTGCTTCCAGTAGTGGATCAATTGGCTAAAGAAGAATCTTATCTCGTTGTTTCAGCAGTTTCTCAAGTTATTACAGCCCTTGAACGCTTCATTGATGAAGGAACAGAGGCAGAAAAAGCCTTTAAAGCCCTTATTGCTAAACTGGCTCGTTACAACTATGATCGTCTTGGTTTTGAAGCTAAAGAAGGTGAATCTGATGAGGATGAATTGGTTCGTCAATTGACAATTTCCATGATGATTCGTTCAAATGACGAGGAAGCCAGTCAAGTTGCTAGCCAAATTTTCGAAGCCCACAAGGATAATCTTTCAGGACTTCCAGCAGCTATTCGTTCACAAGTTCTTATCAATGAAATGAAACACCATGAGACTAAGGAATTGGTCGCAACTTATCTCGATCTTTATACTCATGCCACAGATGCCGCCTTTAAACGCCAATTGGCAGCTGCTCTTGCCTACAGTACAGATGCGGATAATATCCAAACCTTGATTGCTTCTTGGAAGGACAAATTTGTCGTGAAACCACAAGATTTGTCTGCATGGTATTATCAGTTCTTAGGTCATCAAGCAACCCAGGAAACAGCGTGGTCTTGGGCGCGTGAAAACTGGGATTGGATTAAGGCAGCTCTTGGTGGAGATATGAGCTTTGATAGCTTTGTTATTCTGCCTGCCCATGTATTTAAGACAGAGCAACGCTTGACAGAATACAAGGCCTTCTTTGAGCCACAACTTTCTGACCTTGCCCTTAGCCGTAACATCGGTATGGGAATCAAGGAAATCGCAGCACGCGTTGAATTGATTAAGCGTGAAAAAGCAGCAGTTGAAGCGGTTGTTGCTCAATATGGAAATGCTTAAAATTCAAAGGTTATAAAAACTATAAAAACTCAACTTTCTCTTGGAAAAACAAGGGAAGTTGAGTTTTTTTTAAGATAATTTTGCTATAATAGGTATAATGAGGAGGAATTTTTGATGATCAAGATTCTATTAGTGGAAGATGACCTAGGCCTGTCAAATTCAGTCTTTGATTTTTTGGATGATTTTGCGGATGTCATGCAGGTTTTTGATGGAGAAGAAGGTCTTTATGAGGCCGAAAGTGGTGTTTATGACTTGATTTTATTGGACTTGATGTTACCTGAGAAAAATGGGTTCCAAGTTTTAAAAGAATTGCGTGAAAAAGGGATTTCGACTCCTGTTCTGATCATGACAGCCAAGGAAAGTCTTGATGATAAGGGACATGGATTTGAGCTTGGGGCAGATGATTATCTAACAAAACCATTTTATCTAGAAGAGCTCAAGATGCGTATCCAAGCACTGCTCAAACGTTCTGGTAAGTTCAATGAAAATACCCTCTCTTATGGTGATTTGACAGTTAATCTATCTACAAATGAAGTTAAAGTCAATGATACTGTTGTGGAACTATTAGGTAAAGAATTTGATCTCTTGGTTTATTTCCTCCAAAATCAAAATGTTATCTTACCCAAAACCCAGATTTTTGACCGTTTATGGGGATTCGATAGTGATACCACTATCTCTGTCGTAGAGGTTTACGTATCAAAAGTTCGTAAGAAATTAAAGGGATCAGTATTTGCTGAAAACCTCCAGACCTTGCGTAGTGTTGGGTATATTTTAAAACATGTTTAATAAATTTAAAAAAAATTGGTATGCGGAGGATTTCAGTTATTTTATCCGTAACTTTGGAGTATTTACTCTGATTTTCTCTGCTATGACCTTGATTATCTTGCAGGTTATGCACTCCAGTCTCTACACATCGGTTGATGAGAAGCTTCTGTCTCTCAGTGGCAATCCTCAAGATGTCATCCAGTTGGCTGTCAATCGAGCAACAGATGAAGTCAAAGATCTCAATAGTCAATCCGTGACTCCATCAACGGATAAAAAACCAACGGTCAGTTCCAATACAGAAGTGATTTTATTGGACTCTAATTTAAATCAACTAGTAGCTGGGAATCGCTTTTTAGGTCTTGATAGGGTTACATTTAATAAAAAGGATTTGAATCACATTAGACAGCTTCATGTTCAGAATAGCTATGGGCAGGATGAGATTTATCGAGTGATTCTGACTGAGATGAATATTGAATCTGTCTCGACCAATATTAAGTATGCAGCTGTTTTAATTAATACCAGTCAGCTAGAGCAAATCAGTCAAAATCATGAGCAGTTAATCGTAGTAGTCATGGCCAGCTTCTGGATTTTATCCATTATTGCCAGCCTTTATCTTGCGCGTGTCAGTGTTAAACCCTTACTTGAAAGTATGCAAAAGCAGAAAAGCTTTGTGGAAAATGCCAGTCATGAGCTACGAACTCCATTAGCTGTTCTGCAAAATCGCCTAGAAACTCTTTTCAGAAAACCTGAGGCAACTATTATGGAGTCAAGTGAGAGTATTGCTTCCAGTTTAGAAGAAGTTCGTAATATGCGCTTTTTAACGACTAATCTCCTAAATTTAGCCCGTCGTGATGATGGTATCAATCCTGAACTAGGAGAGGTACAGCCAGACTTCTTTAACACAACCTTTACCAACTATGAGATGATCGCATCTGAAAATAACCGCGTTTTTCATTTTGAAAATCGTATTCATCGGACCATCATAACAGACAAGCTTCTTCTTAAGCAACTGATGACTATCTTGTTTGACAATGCTGTCAAGTATACTGAAGAAGAAGGAGTTATTCATTTTGTAATCGCTGCTACAGAGCGTAATCTCTATTTGTCAGTGGCTGATGATGGAATTGGTATTTCTGCAGCAGATAAAAAGAAAATTTTTGATCGCTTTTATCGAGTTGACAAAGCTCGTACTCGCCAAAAAGGTGGCTTTGGGCTAGGTTTATCCTTAGCAAAGCAGATTGTCGATGCCTTAAAAGGAACCATTAGTGTTAAGGATAACAAACCACATGGTACGATTTTTGAAGTAAAAATCGCCATCCAAACACCATCCAAGCGTAAAAATAAATAAAAAAAGCTGTGACTTAGAAAGCGGTAGAGCAAGTATCGCTTTTCTAGTCGCAGCTCTTTAGCTATCGTATAAAAAATAGGTCGGGACAAAAATCCCGACCTTTTGAATCTAATATAATTTCTTCTTAATCATTGAACGTTGAAAGTTTGATGCCGCTAAACTCAAGGCAATTGCTAGGCTAAAAGCCAGAACTGTATTAAACTTGAGGGCTAAAAAGATGAAGCTAAATAAGGCTAAAAAGACGCAAAAACAAGCAATGTTTACAAAGAAAAGAACTTCCTTCAAACTAGCAACGGAAGTTGTTTCTGGAACATAGTCTTGGTATAGCGTTGTTTGAGTTTCCTCTTCTTCAAACTCATACGATTGATATTTTCTTACGGGCATGATTCTCTCCTTAACAGTACTCTTTCATTTTACCATTTTTCAAGAAAAAAATTATTACAGTAAGGTTACAAAAAGAATAAAGTCTGTTTTCAAATGATGAAACAAATTTCTTGACACTCTTACCCAAAGATGATAGGATGGGTAAACAACTCAAAACATCTTGCCTGTTCAAGTTTTTGTAATGAGGAAGCGAAACAAATATAAATAGCAATTGCTGGTTGTTTCCGTAAATTTAGAACCACTTTGTAGGATGAATGAAAAGATTTGCATGAAAGACAGATTTTTCTGTCTTTTATTTTTGATGCTGAGTGAGCTTTTTCCACTCTTAGAAAAGTAAAAGGAGATTTGCGGTGTATCTTGCAATCAAAGAAATTTTAAAAAATAAACTTCGTTATAGTTTGATTTTAACGACGATCTTTCTTATAGCGTTTATGGTCTTTTTTATGACAAGTTTAGCTCTGGGGCTTGTTAGAAATAATAGAGCAGCCGTGGATAATTGGCAAGCGACAGGAATTGTTTTATCAGATTATGCAAATGATAATCTGACAGCTTCCTTTATTCCAGAAAAGAATTATAAGGATCAGGTTTCTGAAGATGTAGCACCTTTGGGGTATATGTTTGCAGTGACCTATCTCGTCAATGATAGTGAGAAGGTAAACATCTCTATTTTTGCACAGGATTGGGATAGTTTTATCTCTCCTTCCTTGATTGAGGGCCATTATCCAGAAAGTGACAATGAGGTTGTCGTGGATCAGTCTTTAGAAAACTATGGAATTAAACTAGGCGATGTCATTCAACTGAATGGAAGTGAAAATTCTTATACAATCGTTGGACTTACGAAAGGGAATAAATTTTTTACAGAACCTGTAGTATTTACAAATTTGACCAGCTATTGGACCTTGCAAGGTAGTCTGAATGCAGGTCGCTCGATTTCTGCTTTGGTCTTAAAAAATGATGCTCAGTTATCTGCAGAGGGTTTAAGTCAACTAACCATTCAAAACATGATTACCCATATTCCGGGCTACACACCTCAAGTAAATGTATTTTCAGGCATGATTTTAGCGATGATTATCATATCTGGCCTCATTATTGGTATTTTTATTTATATTATTACTATTCAAAAACTAGGCCTCTATGGGATTATGAGAGCCCAAGGAATTCAGGTTAAAACTATTGTTTGGTCGATTTTTTGTCAAATTATATTGCTGGCAGGTTTTGGGATTGGTCTAGCATTATTGGCAATTGTAGCTGTCATCCTTGTTTTACCTGCAACCTTCGTTTTCTATCCAAGTTGGTTAGCATATTTAGGATTGAGCTTGGGAATTTGTTTGATGGCATTACTTGGAGGAGTGATTTCTCTCCCTCGTTTGCTCAAAGTTGATCCAATAACGGCTATTGCAGAATGATAAGGAGACTTATATGACACCATTGATAGAAATGAAGCAAGTGACGAAAAGTTACGGAGAAGGAAATATGAAAGTCGTTGCACTACACGAGACGAACTTTCAACTAAATGCAGGTGAATTTGTTGCCATAGTTGGTCCTTCTGGATCTGGTAAAACAACCTTTTTGACCACCTTAGGGCAGTTGCAGGAACCTTCAGGTGGGAAGATTTTAGTAAAGGGAACAGAAACGGGTAATTTGACTGAAAAAGAGAAAACAGATCTTCGGTTTAAGGAATTTGGTTTTATTTTACAGGCTTCAAATTTGATTCCTTTTTTAACCGTTAAGGAACAATTAGACCTAATTGATCGACTAGATAAAGACAAATCTTCGAAAAGTGACCGTCAAGAGTTATTTGATTTGTTGGACCTGAACAAAGTTCAAAATCATTATCCAAAGGCTTTATCTGGGGGAGAACGTCAACGAGCAGCAATTGCCAGAGCACTCTATAACAATCCTAGCATCGTTCTTGCTGACGAACCAACAGCCAGTCTTGATACCCAAAGAGCTTACCAAGTAACGGATATGCTTGCTTCAATTGCACATGAGCAGGGAAGAGGAGTAGTGATGATTACGCATGACACCAGACTTCTCGATAAGGTCGATCGTGTCTTTATCATGAATGATGGTCACCTTGTTGAAGAAATACAAGCATAAAAGAATATAAAGTGAACTCTAGTAAAGGTGGTTCACTTTTCTTTTTCTAAAAGTGAAGGGGATAAAACTAATACTCAATGAAAATCAAAGAGCAAACTAGGAAGCTAGCCGCAGGTTGCTCAAAACAGTGTTTTGAGGTTGTGGATAGAACTGACGAAGTCAGTAACCATACCTACGGCAAGGTGAAGCTGACGTGGTTTGAATTTGATTTTCGAAGAGTATAACTTTTCTTAAAAAATAGATTGCCCATAGCTGATTTTTCAGAAATGTGGTATAATTTTTCTTATGGAAAAGATTATTATTACAGCAACTGCTGAAAGCATTGAACAAGTAAAAGAATTACTAGAGGCGGGAGTTGACCGCATCTATGTTGGTGAGAAAGATTTTGGGCTTCGCCTACCAAAGACTTTTTCTTATGATGAACTGAGAACCATCGCTGGTCTGGTTCATGACGTAGGTAAGGAATTGATCGTAGCGGTCAATGCTCTTATGCATCAGGATATGATGGATCGTATCAAACCCTTTCTTGATTTCTTGGAAGAAATTAAAACAGACTATATTACTGTTGGGGATGCGGGTGTCTTTTATGTTGTCAATCGCGATGGTTATTCTTTTAAAACCATCTATGATGCCTCAACGATGGTAACTAGCAGCCGTCAGATTAATTTCTGGGGACAAAAGGCTGGCGCTTCTGAGGCAGTATTGGCTCGTGAAATTCCATCAGCTGAACTCTTTAAAATGCCTGAAATTTTGGAAATTCCTGCTGAAATTTTGGTCTATGGAGCAAGTGTTATCCACCACTCTAAGCGTCCACTCTTGCAGAATTACTATAATTTTACTCAGATTGATGATGAAAAAACACGTCAACGCGACCTCTTCTTAGCAGAGCCTAGTGATCCAGATAGCCATTACTCAATTTTTGAAGACAATCATGGAACTCACATTTTTGCCAACAACGACCTCGATTTGATGACCAAATTGCCAGAGTTGGTAGAACATGGTTTCACTCATTGGAAACTAGAGGGACTTTATACTCCAGGGCAAGATTTTGTTGAGATTGCAAAACTCTTCATCCAAGCCCGTAGTTTGATTCAAGAGGGAAGCTTTACGCATGACCAAGCCTTCTTGTTGGATGAGCAAGTCCGTAAACTCCATCCAAAAAATCGTTTCCTTGACACAGGATTTTATGACTACGATCCTGACATGGTTAAATAAGAATCAAAAACCCGAAATAAAATGTTCGGGTTTTTCTAGTGCAAGGATGAATTTAAAGCGTATTCATGTTATAATAAAAGTAGCTTTTTGTTTGGAGGTGTTTAAGTGGAAAATCTGAAAAAAATAGCAGGCATCAAGGCTGCTGAGTTCGTAACCGACGGAATGGTTGTAGGACTTGGAACAGGCTCGACTGCCTATTATTTCGTAGAGGAGATCGGACGTAGAATTAAAGAAGAAGGACTTCAAATTACAGCCGTAACGACCTCGAGTGTAACAACAAAACAGGCACAAGGATTAAATATCCCACTTAAGTCAATTGACGAGGTGGATGAGGTTGATGTGACTGTTGATGGAGCTGATGAGGTAGATCGCCAGTTTAATGGTATCAAAGGAGGCGGTGGGGCGCTTCTAATGGAAAAAGTAGTTGCGACACCAACCAAACAGTATATCTGGGTGGTAGATGAGAGCAAAATGGTTGAGAAACTGGGCGCTTTCAAACTACCTGTCGAAGTTGTCCAATACGGAGCAGAACAGGTTTTCCGTCGTTTTGAAAAAGCTGGTTATAAGCCAAGTTTTCGTGAAAAAGATGGCCAACGCTTTGTGACGGATATGAAAAATTTCATCATTGATCTTGATTTAGGTGTTATTGAAGATCCGATTGCTTTTGGTCATCAACTGGATCTTCAGGTCGGTATTGTTGAGCACGGTTTATTTAATCAAATGGTTGATAAAGTGATTGTTGCAGGGCAAGCTGGCGTTCAGGTTTTAACTTCAACAAAAGGGAAATAAAGGAGGCAAACGATGTCAAAATTTAAACGTATTCACTTGGTGGTACTTGATTCTGTAGGAATCGGTGCAGCACCAGATGCTAATAACTTTGTCAATGCAGGGGTTCCAGATGGAGCATCTGATACACTTGGCCATATTTCAAAATCAGTTGGTTTGAATGTTCCTAACATGGCTAAGATTGGTCTTGGGAACATCGAGCGTGAGACAGCACTAAAAACTGTTCCCGCAGAAGCAAATCCTAGCGGTTACTACACTAAACTTGAGGAAGTGTCATTAGGTAAAGACACCATGACAGGTCACTGGGAAATCATGGGCCTCAATATCACTGAACCTTTCGATACTTTCTGGAATGGATTCCCAGAAGAAATCCTTACAAAGATTGAAGAATTTTCAGGTCGTAAAGTAATCCGTGAAGCAAACAAACCTTACTCAGGAACTGCTGTCATCGATGATTTTGGACCACGCCAAATGGAAACAGGTGAGTTGATTATCTATACATCAGCTGACCCAGTTCTTCAAATTGCGGCCCACGAAGACATCATTCCTTTGGATGAATTGTACCGTATCTGTGAATACGCTCGTTCGATTACATTGGAACGTCCGGCTCTTCTAGGACGTATCATTGCCCGTCCATACGTTGGGGAGCCAGGAAACTTTACACGTACTGCAAATCGTCGTGACTTGGCTGTATCACCATTTGCTCCAACAGTTTTGGACAAACTCAACGAAGCAGGCATTGATACTTACTCAGTAGGTAAGATTAGCGATATCTTTAATGGTGCTGGGGTGAACCATGATATGGGACACAATAAGTCAAATAGCCATGGAATTGACACACTTTTGACAACAATGGGCCTTACTGAGTTTGAAAAAGGATTTTCATTCACTAACTTAGTCGACTTTGATGCCCTTTACGGTCACCGCCGTGATCCGCATGGTTACCGTGATTGCTTGCATGAGTTTGATGAACGTTTGCCAGAGCTTATCGCTGCTATGAGAGAAGATGATCTACTCATGATTACTGCTGACCATGGTAATGATCCTACTTATGCAGGTACAGACCATACTCGTGAATATATTCCACTTTTGGTCTATAGCCCATCACTAAAAGGAAATGGACACTTACCAATCGGTCATTTTGCTGATATTTCGGCAACAATCGCTGATAACTTTGGCGTAGATAAGGCTATGATTGGTGAAAGCTTCTTAGATAAATTGGTTTAAGATGACTCGCTTGGCATTACTGGTTAGAGGGATCAATGTCGGTGGGAAACATAAGGTGGTCATGGCCCAGCTTCGTCAAGAATTGACAGAGTTGGGATTGGAAAATGTTGAAACCTACATCAATAGTGGCAATATTTTCTTTGACACAAGTATCTCGAAGACTCAACTAGTGGAGATCTTACAGGCTTTCTTTGACAAGCATTATCCATTTATCCAACATTTTTCCTTGTTAAGTCAAGAAGATTACGAAGAGGAGCTTAGAACTCTTCCGGAATGGTGGTTCCAAGAAATGGCTCGAAAGGATATCCTCTTTTACACGGAGGACTTGGATAGGGAATCCGTAGAAGAGAAGTTGCTTACTTTGAAGCTAGGAGATGAACTGCTTCATTTCGGGAAACTGGGAATCTTCTGGGGCAAATTCTCAGAAGAAACCTATAGCAAAACAGCCTATCACAAGTTCCTGCTTAAGATGCCTTTCTATCGTAATATTACTATTCGCAATGCAAAAACCTTTGACAAAATCGGTCAATTTTTAAAAGATTATAAAGGAGATAGAAAATGACATTATTAGCAAAAATCAATGAAACAGCTGCTTTCTTAAAAGAAAAGGGAGTAGAAGCACCAGAGTTCGGCTTGATTCTTGGATCAGGACTTGGCGAACTTGCTGAAGAAATCGAAAATCCAGTTGTGGTAGACTATGCTGAGATTCCAAACTGGGGACGTTCTACTGTTGTTGGACACGCTGGAAAATTGGTGTACGGTGAGCTTGCAGGACGTAAAGTTTTAGCCCTTCAAGGACGTTTTCATTTCTATGAAGGAAATCCGCTGGAAGTTGTTACTTTCCCAGTTCGTGTTATGAAAGTTTTGGGCTGTGAAGGTGTGATTGTTACCAATGCTGCTGGTGGTATCGGCTTTGGTCCTGGTACTTTGATGGCTATCACTGACCACATCAATATGACAGGCCAAAACCCTCTAATCGGTGAAAACTTAGATGACTTCGGTCCACGTTTCCCAGACATGTCAAAAGCCTACACTCCAGAATACCGTGCTACAGCTCATGCAGTTGCTGAAAAGCTTGGTGTTAAACTTGATGACGGTGTTTATATCGGTGTAACTGGTCCAACTTATGAAACTCCAGCTGAAATCCGTGCGTATAAGACACTTGGTGCAGATGCGGTTGGTATGTCCACTGTTCCTGAAGTTATCGTGGCAGCTCACTCTGGCTTGAAAGTTCTTGGTATTTCATATATTACCAACTTTGCGGCTGGTTTCCAAGAAGAACTCAACCACGAAGAAGTGGTAGAAGTGACCGAACGTGTAAAAGGCGACTTTAAAGGCTTGCTGAAAGCGATTCTTGCAGAATTGTAATGTTATGAGAGTACGACTCCAAAGTATTCCCTATGGACTGAGAGTGCTTCTAGCCACTTTATCATTAGGAATAGGGACGGGTCTGGTCGGAATTGCCTGTCATTATCTACTAGAAGGGGTGCAAGGGCTGGCTTTTGGCCAAGATGAGTCGGATTTACTCCAGCAATTTCAAGAAGCTGGAGGTCTCCGTAGATTTTTGGTCTTATGTGTGACTGGGTGCTTGGCAGCTGGCTTCTGGTATTTCCTGCAAAAGCGTTATAAGATTCTGTCTATTCGCCAGCAAATTGACTTAGCTGGAGACAGGGAACCAGCGCCCTTAGCCCACCTCCTTCATGCAGGTATGCAGGTTGCGATTGTCGGAGCAGGTGCATCGGTCGGAAAAGAAGGAGCACCACGTGAGGTCGGGGCTCTTCTAGCTGGTCGCTTGGCGAAAGGTTTTTCTCTAGCCCTCAAAGAGCGAAAAGTCTTGATCGCCTGCGGTGCTGGAGCTGGTTTAGCTGCGGTATATCAGGTTCCCTTTGCCAGTAGCTTGTTTGTCTTTGAGACCTTAGGGCTCGCCTTCAGTTGGCAGAACTTTCTACTGGTTTTGACCAGTACTTATCTGGCCACCTGGGTCGCTCAGTCCATCGTTGGTCAGGAGGCCGTTTATCACCTGTCCGCAGTCTCATGGTCGGCTAGCGGCTTCTTACAGGCTATTGTGATTGCTTTCTTGGTCACTCCCTTGGCTCTGGTCTTTGCTTTCCTAGCCAAGCGGGCTAGTCACAAACGGCGGAAGGATGGGACGATTCTTTGGGCTCTTCCTCTAGCCTTTCTAGTGCTGGGGAGCCTAGTAGCCTTTTTCCCTATCTTTATGGGAAATGGCCAGGTACTAGCGCAAGTCCTCTTGTCTAGTCAGTCGATTCCTTATCTTCCACTGGCTCTTGCAGTGAAGGGGCTTCTGGTTTATCTCCTCTTGCGCAATGGTGCGTATGGGGGAACTTTGACACCATCATTTGCCTTAGGTATTGGATCTGGCTATCTAGTGACCTTGCTTTTGACAGCAGTTGGGATTCATCTAGATCCTGCTCTAGGGATGTTACTAGGAGCGACCGTCTTTTTAGGGACGACCTTAAAAGCTCCTCTGACAGCCATTGCCCTGAGCCTTGGATTTACAGGCCAAACTTGGAGTTTGACAATTCCGCTTGTACTTGCGGCTGGTCTGTCTTACGTGATTCGAAAGAGATGGGAGAAGAAACGATGAAGGTACATTTTGTACTGCATGAAACCTTTGAAGTGCCGGGCGCTTATCTAAAATGGGCGCAGGAGCGTGGCCATCAAGTGACTACGACTAAGGTCTACGAAAAAGAGTCTCTTCCGGAAACTGTTGACGGAATTGATTTTCTGATTGTTATGGGTGGTCCTCAATCTCCTGATGAGGATAGAGAAAAATTCCCATATTATGATCCAAAGGCAGAGATTGAGCTGATTCAAAAGGCTATGAAGGAAGATCGTTATATTGTTGGGGTTTGTCTTGGTGCTCAGCTCTTGTCTGTTGCTTATGGAGCAGAGTATGAACATAGTCCAGAGCGTGAGATTGGTGTTTATCCAATAACGCTTACTGAAGCTGGTTTAAAAGATGAACATGTCAAAGTTCTTGGACAAACTTTAAATACCGGCCATTGGCATGGCGATATGCCAGGATTGACAGAAGATGCTGTCGTCCTTGCGACCAGTCAAGGGTGTCCACGTCAGATTATTCGCTTTAGTCCTAAACACTATGCCTTCCAAGCTCATTTGGAATTTGATCCAGAAGCAGTAGAGCTCTTAATTGCTGCGGATGGTGAAGAAGTTTTGGAAGAACAAAGCAAGAATTTGACTTATGTTCAAAAGCCTGAAGCTATTCGTGCATATGATTATCAAGAAATGAATGCAAAACTCTATGCATTTTTGGATTCATTAACAAATTAAATATAAAAATGAAAGAAAAGGAAAGGGAGTTCGGGTTTGAAATTGAACCCGTAATCGCCTCAACTTTCAAAACTAACTTACAATTGAACCCGCCCTAAAAGCTGTGTGAAAAAGATTGATTGCCTTGCAAGTCCAGTACTTGCTGCGTCAATCCCCTATTTTCACTGTGCTTTTTACGGGCTTGGTATCTTATAGAAAGGTAGAGCGTGTGTTCTAATTTGAACACGAGCGGAAAGCTTTTCTAATTACTCAATTAAAAAAGAAAGGATGGGTTAACCGTATTAGCTGAACTGAATACGGGAGGAGAACTGTGTAAAAAAGATAAACTGTCTAGCATTTACAATGCGTCGCCAGTTTCCTATTTTTACTTTGTTCTCTGTCGCCTGTCTTGTTTATAAAAAATGAAAGGAAGGGTAGTTCGGGTTTGAAACTGAACCCGGGCTAGAGGCTGTGTAAAAAAGATAAATCCTCCTAGATGCGAGGCATCTTTGTCGGATTTCCTATTTTTACTTTGCCTCTTTTACGCCCTTGGTATCTTATATTATGTCTATCCATATTGCTGCTAAGCAGGGTGAAATTGCTGATAAAATTCTCCTTCCTGGAGATCCTCTTCGTGCGAAATTTATCGCTGAGAATTTCCTTGAAGATGCTGTTTGCTTTAACGAAGTTCGTAACATGTTTGGTTATACAGGTACTTACAAAGGTCACCGTATATCTGTTATGGGAACAGGAATGGGTATGCCCTCAATCTCTATCTATGCTCGTGAATTGATTGTCGACTACGGAGTGAAGAAATTGATCCGTGTCGGTACAGCCGGTTCTTTGAATGAGGATGTTCACGTTCGTGAGTTGGTCTTGGCACAAGCAGCTGCTACCAATTCAAATATCATTCGTAATGACTGGCCTCAATACGATTTTCCTCAAATTGCTAGCTTTGATTTGCTAGATAAAGCCTACCATATTGCCAAAGACCTCGGTATGACTACTCACGTCGGAAATGTCTTGTCATCAGACGTTTTCTATTCTAATTATGGTGATAAGAACATCGAGCTTGGTAAATGGGGTGTGAAAGCTGTCGAAATGGAAGCGGCGGCTCTTTACTATCTTGCTGCCCAACACCATGTCGATGCTTTAGCTATTATGACGATTTCTGACAGCTTGGTTAACCCAGAAGAAGACACTACAGCTGAAGAACGCCAAAACACCTTCACTGATATGATGAAGGTTGGTTTGGAAACATTGATTGCTGACTATAGGTAGATTCCATTCATGTGATTTCTCTTGTTCTCAAAATGATAACCGCCAACAATGAATCAATCCTGAAATAGGTAAGAATAAGGAAATTTAAGGAAGCCTAATTGTGTCAAAGGACCGAGACTAGTCAGTTTAATATCTAAATCATAATCAAAAGAAGTTGGAAGCCAAGTTGTCAAGCAGTCAAGGCTTTCAACTTTTTAACTTGAAAATTCCTAGGAGTACAAAATGGATAAAATTGAACAACTACAAGGTATTATTGATCAAAGTCAGAGAATTGTCTTTTTCGGTGGTGCAGGGGTTTCTACAGAGTCTAATATTCCAGATTTTCGTAGTTCAGATGGTATCTATAGTCTGAAACTAGGTCGCCATTTTACTGCCGAGCAACTGGTTTCACGCACTATGTTTGAGCGCTATCCAGAGGATTTTTTTGACTTCTACAAAAAGTATCTGGTCTATCCAGATGCTAAGCCGAATTTAGCACATGATTATCTAGCGTCTTTGGAAAAAACAGGCAAATTAAAGGCGATTGTGACGCAAAATATCGATAGCCTCCATGAAATGGCAGGATCTCAGAAAGTTTTGAAACTGCATGGCAGTGCAGATCGTAATTACTGTTTGGGCTGTCATCGCTTTTATGATTTGAATGCATTTTTGGCACTTGAAGGTCCAGTTCCTTACTGCTTAGATTGTGGTAAGGTGGTCAAACCTGACGTAACCCTTTATGAAGAACCTCTGGATATGGATGTTTTTAGTCGAGCAGCCCAAGTCATTCAGCAAGCCTAATCAATTATTTTTCAGGGGCAAATCTTGTCGTTATCAACAAGTCCAGCACTCCTCAAGACAGCCAAGCTGATTTGGTTATCGAAGGTAAGATTGGAGAAGTTTTTTCTAAATTGAGACAATAAAAAACTGAAAGAAGTAGGACTTTACTTCCTTCAGTTTTTTTTGTATCATGAACTCAGAAACTATGAACAAGATTCTCTCCATTTATCGGGGAATCTCAAATTTGATTTATAAATTGCTCGAGTTATTTTTAATTGTTGAATAAATGGAAAAAAGGAAGATTTTCTGGATGAAAATCTTCCTTTTTTAGTCAATCAGTACATACTGATTTTAATGAAATGCTACTATATTGTTTACTTTTTTAAAAATCGCAAAAAACAATCAATCTCTGCTTGAGAATGGAGAATACGCATCTTTTCTGGGTAAGTATTGTTTAAGTATTGGTATCTATCCTTAGCATTTTTTGTTCGTCCATCCCAGAGAATCCAACGAATAAATTCCCAGTTGAACTGCTCGGGGCATCCTTTAGCCATACTTTCTCTCACTTTTCCTCTGTATTTTAAATAGCGTTTAAAGGCTCTTAGCAAACAAGTCCAAGCAGAGAAGTTTAAAAAGATGATCTGGTCAGCTTGCTCCATTCTTTCCTCATAGCAACACCAAGAGTAGTTGCCATCAATGACCCAGTTTTCGTTTTTGACTAGAAAAGTTTTCATTTCGTTCAGCATCCAGTCGCGGTCACTATCTTGCCACCCTGGCTGAAATTGGAGAGTATCCATATGAAGTTTGGGGATAGAGTAGTGCTTAGCTAGTTTTTCTGCCAGAGTAGATTTGCCTGATCCAGAATATCCAATGATAGCTATTTTCATAATAACCTCCAGAAAATGTGCACAAAAAAAGCTCCGAGGAGCTCATTTTGTATGCAGTTAATGATTAACCAAGTTTAGCTGCAAGACGTGCTTTATCACGGCTAGCTTTATTTTTGTGGATCAAACCTTTAGTTTCTGCTTTATCGATAGCTGAGCTGGCAGCACGGTAAAGTTCTTCAGATGGGTTTGCTTCAAAAGCTTTGATAGCAGTACGCATAGCTGATTTTTGAGCTGAGTTTTTTTCGTTTTGTTTAACGTTCAATTCAGCGCGTTTGATAGCTGATTTAATGTTTGCCAATGTTCTTACCTCCATTTTTACTAACTATACCATTATATCTGAAAACTGACGTTTTGACAAGGGAAAATTATTTTTTTAAGTAAATTTCATCAATTTCGTGATTTTTAGATTTATGGAGAATGACCTCTGCACGATTTCGTGTTGGTTCAATGTAATTCTGGAGATTGGTTAGGTTGATACTGGTCCAAACTTGGTGGGCAAAATCCTTGACTTCACTAAGAGGAAGTTGAGTGAAACGGTAGTAATAGTTTCCTGGATCATCTTGAGCAAAGCTAAGAAGTTTTAAGAAACGATCCAAATACCAGCTTTCAATGTCTTCGACTGCGGCGTCGACATAGATTGAAAAGTCAAAGAAATCAGTAATATAGAGACGGTCATTATGGGGATTTTGGAATACGTTGATTCCCTCAACAATGACAAAATCAGCGGCTTCTACTCGTTGTTTTTGACCAGGGACAATATCATAGATTTCATGGGAATAAACAGGTATATCAACATCCTGCCCATTTTTGAGTTGGTCTAGGAAATTGAGCAAAGCTTCCATGTCGTAGCTCTCAGGAAAACCCTTGCGGTTGAGAATGTCTTGCTCAATTAAGACACTATTTGAGTATAAAAAACCATCTGTAGTAACTAGTTCAACACTTGCTCCAGGAACGATACGAGACAGCAAAATTTGCAAGAGCCGACTAGTAGTTGATTTACCGACAGCGACACTTCCTGAAACTCCAATAATAAAGGGCTGTTTTTTGCTCTCTCTTTGAAGAAAAATGCCTTTTGAGAAGGCAAGGTCTTCTTTGGAACGTTTGTAAATCTGAATCAGATGTGCCAGTGGCAGATAGATATCCGTAACGTCTTGAAGGCTAATCTGGTCATTGAAACTCTTAATAGAATCTAACTCTTCCTCGGTCAGGGGAGGGGTTGTTTTGCGATGCAAGGATTGCCAAGTTTCGCGGTTTATCTTTTCAAAATGTAAAAATTCGTTGGTCATACTATATCCTCGTTTGATATCTTAGTATACCATATTTTAGAAAGAATAACCATCTGACCAATTGAGAAAAAGCGCTTTCTTTGTTAAAATATAAGGAGGAAAACCTATAAAGGAGGTGTTAAGATGAAAGCTAGATTAAGAGAAAAGGCGCTGGGTTTGTTCAGCCTATTTGTTATTTTTTTATGGTTATCACCAAACTGGGTGAATTTCTCCTTTACGATAGGAACTCAGAGCCATAACTGGACCACTTTTGTTCTGTTTATCTTATTGCCCCTCATAGGTCTTGGCTACCTTGTGCTAGCTTTCTTTAAACGAAGGTGTTGGCTCTTCTTTTTTGGTCTTGCTTGCATTTTTGCTTTTCCGATTACCATGGCAGTTGGGAGCTTTTTACTAGGTCCCTAATGTTAATCCGAATTTATATTATTTTTGAGAAAATACAATGTGATGTAAGGGCTTGATACCTTTGTAAACGATTTACAATTTAAGTCAAATTATGGTAAAATAGTATCATGAGTAAAATGTATTATGCAGAAAATCCAGATGCAGCCCATGATATTCATGAGCTTAGAGTTGAGCTACTTGGGCAAAAGATGGCCTTTTTGACAGATGCTGGTGTCTTTAGTAAAAAAATGATTGACTTTGGAAGTCAGTTGTTGTTAAGATGCCTTGATGTTGAAAAAGGTGAAAAAATTCTTGATGTTGGTTGTGGCTATGGTCCAATAGGCTTGTCTTTGGTTAAGGCTTATGATGTCCAGGCGACTATGGTGGATATCAATAATCGTGCCCTGGATTTAGCCCAGCAAAATGCAGTAAAAAACAAGGTTCAAGCGACTATCTTCCAGTCTAATATTTATGAGCAGGTAGAGGGACAATTTAACCATGTCATTTCGAATCCGCCCATACGTGCAGGCAAACAAGTAGTTCACGAAATCATCGAAAAAAGTATAGACTTTTTAGTAGACGGTGGAGATTTGACTATTGTCATCCAAAAGAAACAAGGAGCTCCTAGTGCCAAAAGTAAGATGGAAGACGTATTTGGCAATTGCGAGGTTGTAAAAAAAGATAAGGGATATTATATCCTTAGAAGTGTGAAAGAATGAGAGCAGTAGATCTAATCCAGAAAAAAAGAGACGGGCAAGAACTCAGTTCGAACGAAATCCAATGGTTGATCGAAGGCTATGTAGCAGGAACTGTTCCTGATTACCAGATGTCAGCATTTGCCATGGCAGTTTATTTCCAAGGAATGACTACGAGAGAAATTTCTGACTTAACCATGAATATGGTAAAGACAGGTCAGGAGTTTGATTTGTCAGCTATAGATGGTGTGAAGGTTGATAAACACTCTACGGGTGGTGTTGGTGACAAGGTAACTTTAATTCTAGCACCCTTGGTAGCCAGTTTTGATGTCCCAGTGGCCAAGATGAGTGGTAGAGGTTTGGGGCATACCGGTGGTACTATCGATAAATTAGAATCCATCAAAGGTTTTCAGATTGAACAAAGTCAGGATGAATTTATCAAACAAGTTCAAGATATTGGGGTTTCAGTTATTGGTCAGTCGGATCAACTAGTTAAGGCGGATAAGCTTCTCTATGCCCTTCGTGATGTGACAGCAACAGTGGATACTATTCCCTTGATTGCTAGTTCGGTCATGAGTAAAAAAATTGCAGCTGGAGCTGATGCTATCTTACTTGATGTAACAGTGGGTGAAGGTGCCTTTATGAAGACAGTTGATGAGGCACGCCAACTGGCTCAAACCATGGTAAACCTTGGTAAGGCTGTAGGTCGTAAGACAGTAGCAGTTATTACTGATATGAGTCAACCTTTGGGACGTGCCATTGGTAATCGTTTAGAAATCCTAGAAGCTCTGGAAATTCTTCAAGGTAAAGGCCGTCAAGATATTAGCCACTTTATCTGTGAGTTGGCCCAGATTATGTTATCATTAGCAAATGTTGAAAAAACTATTGAGGAAGTAAGGCAACATCTTGAAAATGGTAAGGCTCTCAAGAAATTTGAAGAGATGGTTCTAGCTCAGGGTGGAGACCTAGAAGCCCTCTATCGTCCAGTAAAAGTTGACCATGTAGTTGATATTCCTGCTCAAGAAGACGGACTTATCGCAGAACTTCCAGCCATGGAGTTTGGTCTTTTTGCTATGAGATTGGGTGCTGGTCGTGCCGTTAAAACAGATGCTCTTGACTATGAGACAGGTATCGTTTTTGAGAAGAAAGTTGGAGAATCAGTCAAAAAGGGTGAAATTGTCGCAAAAGTATATACAAATGGGAAAATTTCTCCGGAACTAGTTACAGATTTCCAAAATTATGTTAAAATTAAGATAAGTGATGAAGCGATCAAAACGCGTGAAATCATTGAAATCATCTCCTAATTTAAGGAAAAACCGAAATGAAATTAAATAAATACATTGATCATACGCTTTTAAAGCAAGATGCTACCGAACAGCAAATCGATCGTTTGCTATCTGAAGCAAGAGAGTACGATTTTGCCAGTGTTTGTGTCAATCCTTGCTGGGTTTCGCATGCAAGAACTGCACTCGTAGATACTGATGTCAAGGTTTGTACAGTAGTAGGATTCCCGCTTGGAGCTACAACTTCAGCTGTCAAAGCTTATGAAACCAAAGAAGCCATCCAAAATGGTGCTGATGAAATTGATATGGTTATCAATGTTGGTGCACTCAAGTCTGGGAATGCTGCATTAGTTGAGTCAGATATTCGAGCTGTTGTTGAAGCAAGCGGAGACAAACTTGTTAAGGTTATTATCGAGGCTTGTTTGTTAACTGATGAAGAAAAAGTTCTAGCTTGTCAGCTAGCTCAGAAGGCAGGGGCAGACTTTGTCAAGACTTCTACTGGTTTCTCAACAGGTGGAGCGACTTTGCCAGATGTTCAATTAATGCGTCAGACAGTTGGTCCTGATATGGGGGTTAAGGCTGCTGGTGGAGCTCGTTCTTATGTAGATGCAGTAGCCTTTGTTGAAGCTGGAACTACTCGTATCGGAACATCTTCTGGTGTAGCAATCTTAAAAGGAGAGTTAGCAGATGGCGACTACTGAGTTGATTGACTTAGCGATTGAGACTAGTAAAAACGCCTATGTACCCTATTCACACTTTCCAATTGGTGCCGTTCTGGTTGCCAAGGACGGAAGTGTTTATACAGGATGCAATATTGAAAATGCTAGCTACCCCTTGACCAACTGTGGTGAGAGAACAGCTATTTTTAAAGCTGTCTCTGAAGGACAACGTGAGTTTTCAGAATTGATTGTCTATGGTCAAACTGAGAAACCTATTTCTCCTTGCGGTGCTTGCCGACAGGTTATGGTCGAATTTTTTAAACCAGATCTAAAGGTGACTCTAGTCGCCAAAGATAAAACGACGGTCGAGATGACGGTCGGGGAATTACTTCCATATTCTTTTACAGACTTGCAATAGTCTGTGTCACTCACTGAGTGGCAAGGGTCCTTGTGGCCAATCAATCCATACTTGCAACTTTGTTGCGCATCTTATTTAGGAGGTTCAGTAATGAACAAAAAACAATGGCTAGGCCTTGGTCTAGTTGCAGTAGCAGCATTTGGACTTGCTGCATGTGGTAATCGCTCTTCTCGTAACGCAGCTTCATCTTCTTCTGATGTGAAGACTAAAGCAGCTATCGTTACAGATACTGGTGGTGTTGATGATAAATCCTTTAACCAATCAGCTTGGGAAGGTCTTCAAGCTTGGGGTAAAGAACACAACCTTGAAAAAGATAAAGGTTACACTTACTTCCAATCAACAAGTGAAGCTGACTACGCAAACAACTTGCAACAAGCAGCTGGAAACTACAACTTGATCTATGGAATTGGTTTTGCACTTAAAAATGCAGTTGCTGATGCTGCCAAAGAACACACAGATAAAAACTATGTTTTGATTGACGATGTGATTAAAGACCAAAAAAATGTTGTAAGTGCTACTTTTGCTGATAATGAAGCAGCTTACCTTGCAGGTGTAGCAGCAGCTAAAACTACTAAGACAAAACAAGTTGGTTTTGTAGGTGGTATGGAATCTGAAGTTATTTCTCGTTTCGCAGCTGGTTTCAAAGCTGGTGTTGAGTCAGTTGACCCATCTATCAAAGTTCAAGTAGACTACGCTGGTTCATTTGGTGATGCCGCTAAAGGGAAAACAATCGCTGCAGCTCAATACGCTGCAGGTGCAGACGTAATCTACCAAGCAGCTGGTGGTACTGGTGCAGGTGTCTTCTCAGAAGCTAAATCTTTGAATGAAAGCAAAAACGAAAGCGAAAAAGTTTGGGTTATCGGTGTAGACCGCGACCAAGTTGAAGAAGGTAAATATACTTCTAAAGACGGTAAAGAAGCTAACTTCGTACTTGCTTCTACTTTGAAACAAGTTGGTACAGCTGTAAAAGACCTTGCCAACAAAGCTGAAAAAGGTGAATTCCCTGGTGGTCAAGTTATCGTTTACTCATTGAAGGATAAAGGTGTTGACTTGGCAGTGACAAACCTTTCTGAAGAAGGTAAAAAAGCTGTTGAAGATGCAAAAGCTAAAATCCTTGATGGTAGCGTAAAAGTTCCTGAAAAATAATTAAAGGAAGTCATTTCTTAGGGGAGCGGCCTGTGGCCGCTTCTTTAAGAATTGAGACAAATTGTTTTGTCTCAATAGAGCTTGCTAAATCTCTTTAGCAGGTTTTATTGAAATAAAATAAAACTCTGAAAGGAAGAGCACATGGCACACGAAAATGTCATTGAGATGCGTGAAATTACCAAAGTTTTCGGTGAATTTGTCGCTAACGACAAGATTAACCTTGAACTTCGTAAAGGTGAAATTCATGCACTTTTAGGAGAAAATGGAGCTGGGAAGTCCACTCTTATGAACATGCTAGCAGGGCTTCTAGAACCAACTAGTGGTGAAATTGTGGTCAACGGTCAAGTTGTAAAATTAGACTCGCCATCAAAAGCAGCTAGCTTAGGAATTGGGATGGTTCACCAGCACTTTATGTTGGTTGAAGCTTTCACAGTTGCTGAAAATATCATTTTGGGAAGTGAATTAACCAAAAATGGTGTCCTAGATATTGCTCGAGCAACTCGAGAAATTAACGAACTATCGGAGCGTTATGGTCTTGCTGTGGATCCTTCAGCCAAAGTAGCAGATATCTCTGTTGGTGCTCAACAACGTGTTGAAATCCTAAAGACACTTTATCGTGGTGCCGATATTCTCATCTTTGATGAACCAACTGCCGTTTTGACGCCATCAGAAATCGATGAGTTGATGGCCATCATGAAGAACCTAGTCAAAGAAGGCAAATCAATTATCTTGATTACCCACAAGTTGGATGAGATTCGCGCAGTATCTGATCGTGTTACAGTTATCCGTCGTGGGAAATCTATCGAAACAGTGGAGATTGCTGGTGCGACTAACGCTGACTTGGCAGAAATGATGGTAGGGCGTTCAGTTTCCTTCAAAACTGTGAAGCAGGCACCTCAACCAAAAGAAGTTGTACTGTCCATTAAAGACTTGGTTGTTCATGAAAACCGTGGCGTTCCTGCTGTTAAAAATCTCTCACTCGATGTTCGAGCTGGTGAGATTGTCGGAATTGCCGGTATTGATGGAAATGGTCAGTCTGAATTGATCCAAGCTATCACAGGACTTCGTAAGATTGAATCTGGTAGCGTAGAATTGAAAGGCCAATCTATCGTAGGTTTGCATCCTCGCCAAATCACTGAGCTAAGCGTAGGTCACGTTCCTGAAGACCGTCACCGTGATGGTCTGGTTTTGGAAATGATGATTTCTGAAAATATCGCTCTTCAAACCTACTATAAGGAACCTCTTAGCAAAAAGGGAATTTTAAATTATACGAATATCATTGACTATGCAAAAAAATTGATGCAAGAGTTTGATGTTCGCGCTGCTAACGAGATTGTTCCAGCTTCAGCCCTTTCTGGAGGAAATCAACAAAAAGCAATCATCGCTCGGGAGATTGATCGAAATCCTGATCTCCTCATCGTCAGCCAACCAACTCGTGGTTTGGACGTCGGTGCCATTGAGTACATTCACAAACGCTTGATTCAAGAACGTGATAATGGAAAAGCTGTCCTTGTAGTCAGCTTTGAACTAGACGAGATTCTAAATGTCTCAGATAGAATCGCTGTTATTCATGATGGTAAGATTCAAGGGATCGTAACACCAGAAACAACCAACAAGCAAGAACTTGGTGTCTTGATGGCTGGTGGTGAATTGGAAAAAGGAGAAGAGTGATGTCTAAAAAATTACAACAAATTTCGGTTCCCTTGATTTCTGTTATCCTTGGAATCTTGCTTGGAGCCATCGTCATGTGGATTTTTGGCTACGATGCTATTTGGGGTTATGAAGAGTTGTTCTACACAGCCTTCGGTAGTGTTCGTGGGATCGGTGAAATTTTCCGTGCCATGGGACCATTAGTCTTGATTGCTCTTGGATTTGCAGTTGCGAGTCGTGCTGGCTTCTTTAACGTTGGTCTTCCAGGACAAGCACTCGCTGGTTGGGTTATGAGTGGCTGGTTCGCTCTTTCAAATCCAGATTTACCACGTCCATTGTTGATTCTTGCGACAGTTGTCATTGCGCTGGTTGCTGGAGGAATTGTTGGAGCCATTCCTGGTATTTTAAGAGCCTATCTTGGAACATCTGAAGTTATCGTAACCATCATGATGAATTACATTGTTCTCTATACAAGTAATGCCTTTATCCACTCTTTCCCCAAAGATATCATGCAAAGTACAGACTCATCAATCCGAGTAAGTGCAAACGCAACTTATCAAACACCTTGGCTTGCTGAGTTAACAGGAAACTCTCGTATGAATATTGGGATTTTCTTTGCCATCATTGCAGTTGCAGTTATTTGGTTCTTGCTTAAGAAGACAACTCTCGGTTTTGAAATCCGTGCAGTTGGTCTCAATCCAAATGCTTCTGAATACGCAGGTATTTCAGCGAAACGTACCATTATTCTATCAATGATTATCTCGGGTGCTCTTGCAGGTCTAGGTGGAGCTGTAGAAGGACTCGGTACCTTCCAAAACGTTTATGTTCAAGGTTCATCATTGGCAATCGGATTTAATGGTATGGCGGTAAGTCTACTTGCTGCAAACTCACCAATTGGAATTCTCTTTGCAGCCTTCTTGTTCGGAGTGCTTCAAGTTGGAGCTCCGGGTATGAATGCTGCACAAGTGCCATCTGAGCTTGTAAGTATCGTTACAGCCTCAATTATCTTCTTTGTCAGCGTTCATTACATCATCGAACGCTATGTCAAACCAAGAAAACAACTTAAAGGAGGTAAATAAGGATGTCGATTACAACAATGCTAACCCTTATGGTTTCTTCAATGTTGATTTACTCAGCACCACTTATTTTCACAAGTATCGGAGGCGTTTTCTCTGAACGTGGTGGAGTTGTTAACGTTGGACTTGAAGGAATCATGGTCATGGGTGCCTTCTCTGGAGTTGTTTTTAACCTTGAATTTGCACAAGATTTGGGAGCATTAACTCCTTGGTTGGCTCTTCTAGTCGGTGGATTAGTCGGAGCTATCTTTTCACTGATTCACGCAGTAGCTACAGTTCATTTTCGTGCTGACCATGTTGTCAGTGGTACCGTACTTAACTTGATGGCGCCAGCCTTGGCAGTCTTCTTGGTGAAGGTGCTTTATAACAAGGGGCAAACGGATAACTTAACGCAAACTTTTGGACGTTTTGATTTTCCTCTTTTGGCTAATATCCCAGTTATCGGAGATATCTTCTTCAAGTCAACAAGTTTACTTGGTTACCTAGCAATTGCCTTCTCATTCTTAGCATGGTTTGTCCTCTTTAAAACTCGCTTTGGACTTCGCCTCCGTTCAGTAGGTGAACATCCACAAGCAGCAGATACTTTGGGGATTAATGTCTACAAGATGAGATATCTTGGAGTTGTGATTTCAGGTTTCCTTGGAGGAATCGGTGGAGCTATATACGCTCAGTCAATTTCCGTTAACTTCTCAGTTACAACCATCGTTGGACCTGGATTTATCGCACTTGCTGCTATGATTTTCGGTAAGTGGAATCCTGTTGGTGCTATGCTTTCAAGTCTCTTCTTCGGACTATCACAAAGTTTGGCAGTTATCGGTTCTCAACTTCCTTTCTTGCAAGGAGTTCCAGCCGTTTACTTGCAAATTGCACCATATCTCTTGACCATTGTCGTACTAGCAGCCTTCTTTGGTAAAGCTGTTGCACCGAAAGCAGATGGTATCAACTATATCAAATCTAAATAAACAAAAAAGCGTCGGTTTGAAACTGACGTTTTATTGTTTAGGTTTTTGATGGGTAAGATTTAGTCCCCAAGGAACTAGGTTCTCAGTTTTGTTTTGAATACGATTGATGTTATCCTTATGGCGGATGATAATTAAGCTTGCGAGGGCTAGGATAATCACTACAAATAATAAATCGTAACTTGGCAGTAGGAAACCGATAAGTGGAAAGAGGATCACCCCAAGTACAGCAGCGAGAGCAGCAGTAACACTAGAGAGAGAAATCATGCTTCCTAGATATAGAGTTCCAAAGAAGACAACTGCTAGGTAGAGGCAAAATAGAGGAGCAAATCCGAAAATGACTCCAGCACTAGTTGCGACAGCCTTTCCTCCTTTAAATCCTGCAAATACTGGGAAGGTATGCCCAATCACAGCTAAAAGGCCAAAGACTAGAGGTGAAACACCTTGAACATGAAAGATAAGTGGAAGCAAGGTTGCGATGGTTCCTTTGAAAAAGTCAATCACGAAGGTTGCCATACCCGCTTTCTTACCTAAAATACGAAAGGTATTGGTCGTTCCAGTATTACCTGAACCATGTTCTCTTAGATTGATCTTAAAGAAGATTTGCCCAATCCACAGTCCTGAAGGGATAGAACCCAATAAATAAGCTAAAATTAATAATACTATTGTCATCATGCTTCTATTATACCATGAAATAGGAGAGAAACGGAAAGGAATCTTTTCTCAAATTGTGACATCTGATACTTTATGTAAGTATAAAAATTTTCTCATGAACACTATTGTTCGGAAATTAAGGCTAAAGTTTTAAAAATTCATGGAAATTTCTGAAAATCTTTGATTTTATGTTTATTTATGCTATAATAGGAACAATTATTTTTAGGAGGTGGAATATGTCTTATTTATTCGAGATATTACCAAGTTTATTGAGCGGTGCTATAATGACTTTACAAGTTTTTGCACTGGTCTTGCTCTTTTCAATCCCTTTAGGTATTTTGGTTGCCTTTTGCTTACAGGTCCATTGGAAACCCCTCCATTACATAATTGATGTTTATATCTGGGTGATGCGTGGAACACCCTTACTTTTGCAACTAATTTTTATTTATTATGTCCTACCAAGTATCGGAATTCGATTGGACCGGGTGCCAGCTGCGATTATTGCCTTCACGCTTAATTATGCAGCCTACTTTGCTGAAATTTTCCGTGGAGGAATTGCAACGATTCCTCAGGGGCAATACGAAGCAGCTAAGGTTTTGAAATTTAATCCTATCGATACCGTCCGCTGTATCATCTTGCCACAGGTGACCAAGATTGTCTTACCAAGTGTATTTAATGAGGTTATGAGTTTGGTTAAGGATACTTCTCTGGTCTATGCACTCGGTATTTCAGATTTAATCCTAGCCAGTCGTACTGCAGCCAATCGTGATGCTAGCTTGATTCCAATGTTTCTAGCAGGAGCTATTTATCTGCTTATGATTGGTATCGTTACAATCCTAGCTAAGAAACTTGAGAAGAAGTTCAGCTACTATAGATAGGAGGTTAACCATGTTAGAGTTAAGAAATATCAGCAAAAAATTTGGAAAAAAAGAAATTTTATCCAATTTCAGTTTAACAATTCCTGAAAAGCAAATTTTGGCCATTGTTGGCCCTTCTGGTGGTGGGAAGACTACCTTGCTTAGAATGTTAGCTGGACTTGAGACCATTGATTCAGGAGAGATTTTTTATAATGGAGAATCCCTACCTTTGGATGAACTTGAAAAGCGCCACTTGTTAGGTTTTGTTTTTCAAGACTTTCAACTTTTTCCTCACTTATCCGTTATGGAGAACTTGATTTTGTCACCTATCAAGACTATGGGGATGTCTGAAGCAGATGCAAAGAAGAAGGCGGTCGACTTATTAACTCGTCTGGGACTCGAAGCTCATGCAGATGCCTATCCTTATTCCTTATCTGGTGGTCAAAAGCAACGGGTTGCCTTAGCACGTGCTATGATGATAGATCCTGAAGTGATTGGTTATGACGAACCAACTTCAGCCCTTGACCCAGAGTTGCGTCTCGAAGTTGAAAAACTGATCCTACAAAATCGAGAATTAGGCATGACTCAAATTGTCGTGACTCATGATCTCCAGTTTGCAGAGAATATTGCTGATCAGATTCTCAAAGTAGAGCCCAAGTAGGAGGTGTCTATGAATCTAAAGAAAATCAGTCTTGTTTTGGTATTCTTTCTGGCTTTTTTCCTAGTAGGATGTACGCAAAAAGCTAGTGATCCCAAAGTCGATAATTGGGACAAATACCAACAACAAGGAAGCATTACTATTGGATTTGACAATACCTTTGTTCCTATGGGGTTTGAAGAAAAGAATGGCCAATATGTCGGATTTGATATTGACTTAGCCCAGGCTGTTTCTGAGAAAATGGGGTTCAAGGTACAGTTTCAACCCATTGATTGGGATATGAAGGAAACAGAACTTCAAAACGGCACTATTGATGCTATCTGGAATGGATATTCCGCAACAGATGAACGCCGTGAGAAGGTTGCTTTTACCATTCCTTATATGGAGAATCAGCAGGTTCTCGTCTCAAAAAAATCGCAAAATATCCAGTCGGTTTCGGATATGAAAAATAAGATTTTGGGAGCCCAAGCAGGTTCTTCTGGTTATCTAGATTTTGAAGCTCAGCCTGAACTTCTAAAGAATATTGTTAAGGACCAAAAGGCTAATCAGTATCAAAGTTTTAATGAAGCCTTGATTGACTTGCAAAATGATCGGATTGATGCCCTTTTGATTGACCGTGTTTACGCTAATTATTATCTTAAAACGGAAGGGATTATAGACCAGTATGAGATTTTCCCAGCTGGTTTTGAGAGTGAGTCTTTTGCAGTTGGAGTAAGACCAGCAGATAAGACCTTGTTAGCAAATTTGAATCAAGCTTTTGTGGAACTCTATCAAGAAGGTAAATTCCAAGAAATTAGCCAAAAATGGTTTGGTGAAGATATAGCAACAAGCCAAGTTAAAGGAAAAGAAAACTGAGACTCGCGTCTTGGTTTCTTTTTTTAGGGTGGAAATGAGTGCTTTTTTTACTAAAAAGGACTTGTGAATAGGCTTTTTAACTTGAAAATTTTGCAAAATCCCTAGAAAACCTGTAAAATAGTAAAGATGAACAAATAGGAGGTTCCTTGTGTCAAAAAAGGAAATCAATATTAACAATTATAATGATGACGCCATTCAGGTGCTAGAAGGGTTGGATGCGGTTCGAAAACGTCCGGGGATGTATATCGGATCGACCGATGGTGCTGGACTACATCACCTTGTTTGGGAAATTGTCGATAATGCGGTCGATGAAGCCCTATCTGGGTTTGGAGATCGTATTGATGTGACCATTAATAAAGACGGAAGTTTAACGGTTCAAGACCACGGACGTGGAATGCCGACTGGGATGCACGCTATGGGGATTCCAACGGTTGAGGTCATCTTTACCATTCTTCACGCTGGAGGAAAATTCGGTCAAGGTGGTTACAAGACTTCTGGCGGTCTCCACGGGGTTGGTTCTTCTGTTGTCAATGCCCTTTCTAGTTGGCTTGAAGTAGAAATCACTCGTGATGGTGCAGTCTACAAGCAACGCTTTGAAAATGGTGGAAAACCAGTAACAACTCTTGAAAAGGTTGGAACTGCACCTAAATCTAAAACAGGTACCAAAGTGACCTTTATGCCGGATGCTAGTATCTTTTCTACGACAGACTTTAAATACAATACCATTTCAGAGCGTCTCAATGAGTCTGCCTTTCTCTTGAAAAATGTAACCTTGTCATTAACGGACAAGCGAACAGATGAAGCAATTGAATTCCATTATGAGAATGGGGTACAAGACTTTGTTTCTTACCTCAATGAAGACAAGGAAACCTTGACGCCAGTCCTTTACTTTGAAGGCGAAGATAATGGTTTTCAAGTAGAAGTAGCCCTTCAATATAATGATGGATTTTCAGATAACATCTTGTCCTTTGTTAACAACGTTCGTACCAAGGACGGTGGAACGCATGAGACAGGACTTAAGTCAGCTATTACCAAGGTTATGAATGACTATGCCCGTAAGACAGGTCTTCTCAAAGAAAAAGATAAAAATCTTGAAGGTTCTGATTATCGTGAAGGATTAGCAGCAGTTCTATCAATTCTCGTTCCTGAAGAACACCTTCAGTTTGAAGGACAGACCAAGGATAAACTAGGAAGTCCCCTTGCTCGTCCAGTTGTGGATGGGATTGTGGCTGATAAGTTGACCTTCTTCCTCATGGAAAATGGAGAACTAGCTTCTAACCTGATTCGCAAAGCTATCAAGGCGCGTGATGCTCGTGAAGCAGCACGTAAGGCGCGTGATGAGAGCCGAAATGGTAAGAAAAATAAGAAAGACAAGGGATTACTTTCTGGGAAATTAACCCCAGCCCAGTCTAAAAATCCAGCAAAGAACGAGCTCTATTTGGTCGAAGGAGATTCTGCCGGTGGTTCTGCTAAGCAAGGTCGTGACCGTAAGTTCCAAGCTATCTTGCCTCTTCGTGGTAAGGTTATCAATACAGCCAAGGCTAAGATGGCGGATATCCTTAAAAATGAAGAAATCAACACCATGATTTATACCATCGGTGCTGGTGTGGGGGCAGACTTTTCTCTTGAAGATGCCAACTATGACAAGATCATTATCATGACCGATGCGGATACCGACGGTGCCCACATTCAAACTCTTCTCTTAACCTTCTTTTATCGTTATATGCGTCCACTAGTCGAAGCTGGACATGTCTATATCGCCCTTCCACCTCTTTACAAGATGTCAAAAGGCAAAGGCAAGAAAGAAGAAGTGGCCTACGCATGGACGGATGGTGAGCTAGAAGAACTACGTAAGCAGTTTGGTAAAGGTGCTACCCTCCAACGTTATAAAGGTCTTGGTGAGATGAATGCGGACCAACTCTGGGAAACAACCATGAACCCAGAAACGCGTACCCTCATCCGTGTTACAATCGAAGACCTAGCACGCGCAGAACGTCGTGTCAATGTCCTCATGGGAGACAAGGTTGAACCACGCCGTAAATGGATTGAAGATAATGTCAAATTTACGCTGGAAGAGAGTGGGGAGATGGTGTTTTGAACATAATAGGAAATAAAAAATTGGTGCTAGGAATTGTTGTTTTTTTAACTGTAGTATCAATTTGTTTAGCATTTATCTCTGATAATGGGATGGTGTTTGATGTTGAAAGAACCATATCGTTTATTGGAATCTTATCTGGATTATTTGGTATATTTTCTATCTTTATTAATTTTCAAGTACTAACTGAAGTAAAAAATATTGAAGAACAAAGATCAAAAACAATATCTAAGATAAAAGAGGAGATATTCTTTAGAGATGAAATTGTGAGAGCTAAAGAAGCTATTAATAAATTATCAACAAAGACAACAAAACAGGATTTTTTACAAGATACAACAACAATCGAACTAGCTGTAGTTAGAAGTATATGTGAAAATCCATTGATAAAAGATAAGACGCAAACTAGGCCAGAATCTAAATCTATATTTTCAAGAGTACAAAATATGGATGAGGAAATTACAAAGTATAGAAATAATATTACTAATACTGAACAAGATTGTTGGAATATTTCTCCAAGTTTGATTACAAATTTTAGAAAAGCTTTGGATGAATTGAAACATATTCTTGATGAAAATGTTGCAATTACTGCAAGTTATTCTATGATTCCAGATAAAAGATAAGTGAATTCTAATGATAAGGTTAATACAGACTAGACATAGTGGTTTAAAAAATCAAAAACTAGTTTTAAAATTACATTTGAAGAAGCGACAGTGTTTTAAAGTTTGATATAAATACAAATGGAGGACAAGTTATGTCTGAAAATCTAAGTGAAGAGCAAGTAAAAGAAGCTCTTGAAAGTGGTTATGCACAATCTGAAGCATTATTAAATGATAAAGATGAATTAGATGACTTTTTGTACCGTTTGGAGCAAAAAATTAACAATATGCCATTTGTTGGAAAGAAATTTTCGATGATCCCAGTCATGATTTCTTTGGTGAAAAATTATGTTCAAGGAAAATATACCACGGTTCCTTATGGGACTATTTTAGCTGTTTTAAGCGCACTTATTTATTTCCTTGCTCCTATTGATATTGTTCCTGACTTCATTCCGCTAGCAGGTTACTTGGACGATATGGCGGTTCTAGGACTTTGTATGAATATGGTCAAAACAGACATTGAAACCTATGATAGATGGCGTCAGTCTCAAGGATTGATCTGAAAAATCGTCTATATTTCTTAATCTTAGCTCTTTAAAAGAGGTATAAATCATGATAAGTTTATTGTTTGATAGTCCATTTCTTATCATAGTCTTAGCTTTAGGTGCAATTATGTATATAATTGCCAAACAAGGTAAACCTGAGCAAAGCCGCTATCTTGAATTTTTACTATTAACCATAATAACTACCTGTGTCTTTTTATTTGATAATCCTTTAAGATCCAATCCTTATGCAGGTTTGCTCTTTTATGTTTTTGACTTTTATATTTTCACATCAGCTAGCTTAGCATTCAGTTTTACAGCTATTTATAAAAGTACCAAACATCTCAGATATTATCCTAGTAGTTACTCAAAACTTCTTAAGATAAATGCCTGGTTTTTAGCAATCTTATCAGGTATGAACCTACTATTTATAATGTTGGCGCAAGAAATGGGAATAATTTTGCTATTACCAATTTTTGGTATTAGTTTTATCATTCAATTCTTGGCCGGAGAGCTTGAAAGTAAAAGAGTTCAGAAACTTCTTAAGCAAAGAAATGAAGATTCTTTTATTCTGAACCCAGAGGCAACTGAGGATGAACCACATGAGAACTGACCAGGAAATGCTTGATCTGATTATACAAATAGCTAAAAAGTTACAGGTTGATGCTGTGGCTCTGCCTGGCTCAAGAACAGAGGTTCAAGCTCCAAAAGATGAATTTCAAGACTATGATATTGTCTATATTGTAGAGAATCTGGACGAGTTGATTTCAGATTTATCTTGGATAGACCAGTTTGGTACACGTAACATTGAGCAACATAATATCCTAGATAACCGTCGTCTCTACCTCATGCTCTTTGAAGATGGTAACCGTATTGATTTGACTCTATGTCCTAAAGTGCATATCAAGGAGTGGGTAGAAAGCGAAGCGGATTTCACGGTGCTAGAGGACACTAAGGGCTTGTTTGCGCCATATTCTTCAAATCCTCAGCGTTACTGGACAAGTCCAGCTACTGAGAAGGATTTTAAAAAAGCCTGCAATGAATTTTGGTGGGTTTCTGCCTATGTAGTCAAGGGCATTTGTCGCAATCAAGTCATCAATGCGACTGACCACCTCAAAACCATCCGCAGCCGCTACAAAAAACGCAAACCTGCTATGAAGGTAACGGAAGCAGTGGGGAGTGTTAATTAAGTCTGACAGATTTGGAGGAATAGAAGATGATTATCAGACCTGCAAGCAGAAAAGATTGTCAAGCTATTTATAGCCTTTATCAAAGTGAAAAATGGCTTTCTTTTACAGAGGAAAAAGTGACATCTCTATTTTCAACAAATCTGTCTCATTACTTGGTGCTTGAAGAGGACCAGAAAATCCTTGGCTTTGCCCGTTATCTGACGGATGAAGTGATGACGACCTTTTTAGCTGAAATAATTATTGATAAATCCCACCGCAGAAAAGGACTGGGACAGCAGCTGATTGAGGAGATCCACAAAAAATATCCTTTGACACGGATTGAATTAATATCTGAAGCAGATGGATTTTATCGGTCAATAAGTTTTAAGCCTGTTGGTACAGGATTTAGAAAATCTGAATGAAAGGAGACAGCCAATGACGCTTGACAACAAACTGGGTCTGACAGATTCGCTTGAACTAGCCAAGATGGTTATGCGACGGAGGCTGCCCAAGCCTGTCTAGACTTTGCTTTTCAGCAGGCTGGCTTGTCAGAAGTTTACTCTTTTACATCCTTACTCAATCAACTTTCGCAAAAAGTTATGCAAAAACTGAGCATGGAATTTGTCAAAGAATTTGATAATTAAAAAGTTCCAGCAGACAGTCTGCTTTATAGACATGTCCTATACAGAATCAAGAGTTTCTACTAAAAAGGCAGGTATTCCAATGAGAACTGAAACCGAGATGTTTGATGTGATTTTGCAAACCGCAAAAGTGCTACAAATCGATGCAGTCGCCATGTCCGGCTCGCGGACAAATCCAAAAGCACCAAAAGATGAGTTTCAGGATTACGATGTGGTCTATGTCGTGGACGACTTAGATAATCTGACGAGTGACCTTTCTTGGTTAGACCAGTTTGGCACTCGTATCATTGAGCAGCATAATGTTCTAGGCAACCGTCGCCTCTATCTCATGCTATTTGAAGATGGCAATCGGATTGATTTGACCCTCTGTCCTACGGAGTATATTCAAGAGTGGGTGGATAGTGAGGCAGGATTCACAGTTTTAGTAGATGAGAAAGGTTTGTTTGAGTCCTATTCTTCCGGTCCAGAGCGTTTCTGGATACATCCAGCTAGTGAGACGGATTTTGAAAAATCTTGTAATGAATTTTGGTGGGTGTCAGCCTACGTGGTCAAAGGAATTTGTCGAAAGCAAGTCATCTATGCGACGGATCATCTCTACGGTATTTGCCAGCAAGAACTCTTGAAAATCTTAGCTTGGCAGGTGGCAAGTGATAGAGAAGCAGTCGACATCGGTAAGAACTACAAGTACCTCTTTAACTACTTGCCTGCTGAGAAGGAGAAAGAATTCTCAAATTTGCTTGATTTATCAAGCTTAGAAAAAACCACTCAGTCTTTATTGGCTACGATGCAACTTTTTCACCAAGAAGCTCAAAGGCTTGCCCAAAAGATGGGCTTTGACTACGATAGGGAAGTAACTGAGAAGATGATTGAGTATGCTGAGGAAAAACTTCAAAACACTAATTAAATAAAGAACATAATTCATAACTTTAAACTACAGAAAGGATAATTTGGTTACTAGAGGTAACTGAACACGGGACTAATTTCCTAGGAAAAAAGATAAATCGATTCGGGTTCATCGAACCCTGCATCGATTTCCTATTTTTCTACAGAAATTTTCGGCAAGCCGAAACGTCCCTATGTATCTTATATGAGTAATATCCAAAACATGTCCCTGGAGGACATCATGGGAGAGCGCTTTGGGCGCTACTCCAAATACATCATTCAAGACCGGGCTTTGCCAGACATTCGTGATGGATTGAAGCCGGTTCAACGCCGTATTCTTTATTCGATGAATAAGGATGGCAATACTTTTGATAAGAGCTATCGTAAGTCGGCTAAGTCTGTCGGGAACATCATGGGTAATTTCCACCCACACGGAGATTCTTCTATCTATGATGCCATGGTTCGTATGTCTCAGGACTGGAAAAATCGTGAGATTCTGGTCGAAATGCACGGTAACAACGGTTCGATGGACGGGGATCCGCCTGCGGCTATGCGTTATACCGAGGCCCGTTTGTCTGAGATTGCAGGCTACCTTCTTCAGGATATCGAGAAAAAGACAGTTCCTTTTGCTTGGAACTTTGACGATACGGAGAAAGAGCCAACTGTCTTACCAGCAGCTTTTCCAAACCTCTTAGTCAATGGTTCAACAGGTATTTCAGCTGGGTATGCCACAGATATTCCACCGCATAATTTGGCTGAAGTTATTGATGCGACAGTCTACATGATTGATCACCCGACTGCTAAGGTTGAAAAGCTCATGGAATTCTTGCCTGGGCCAGATTTCCCGACTGGAGGGATTATCCAAGGTCGTGATGAAATCAAAAAGGCCTATGAAACTGGTAAGGGGCGCGTGGTCGTTCGTTCCAAGACTGAAATTGAGAAGCTAAAAGGTGGTAAGGAACAAATCGTTATCACTGAGATTCCTTATGAGATCAATAAGGCTAACTTGGTCAAGAAAATCGATGAAGTCCGTGTCAATAACAAGGTGGCAGGTATCGCTGAGGTTCGAGATGAGTCTGACCGTGACGGTCTTCGCATCGCTATTGAACTTAAGAAAGATGCGAATACCGAGCTTGTTCTCAACTATCTTTTCAAGTACACTGACTTGCAAGTCAATTACAACTTCAACATGGTGGCGATTGACAATTTCACCCCTCGTCAGGTTGGGATTGTGCCAATCTTATCTAGTTATATTGCCCACCGTCGTGAAGTTATCTTGGCACGTTCTCGCTTTGACAAGGAAAAGGCTGAAAAACGTCTCCATATCGTGGAAGGTTTGATTCGTGTCATCTCTATCTTGGATGAAGTTATTGCTCTTATCCGTGCTTCTGAGAACAAGGCTGATGCAAAGGAAAACCTCAAGGTCAGCTATGATTTTACAGAAGAACAGGCTGAGGCCATTGTTACCTTGCAATTGTATCGTTTGACCAATACAGACGTTGTTGTCTTGCAAGAAGAAGAAGCAGAACTTCGTGAAAAGATTGCTATGCTTGCAGCTATCATCGGTGACGAACGAACATTGTATAATCTCATGAAGAAAGAACTCCGTGAGGTCAAGAAGAAATTTGCGACACCTCGATTTAGTACTTTAGAAGATACAGCAAAAGTCATTGAGATTGATACAGCTAGTCTGATCGCCGAGGAAGATACCTACGTCAGCGTGACTAAGGCAGGTTATATCAAGCGTACTAGCCCTCGTTCCTTTGCAGCTTCAACCTTAGAAGAAATTGGTAAACGGGATGATGACCGATTGCTATTCGTTCAAAATGTGAAAACTACCCAGCATCTTTTAATTTTTACAACGCTTGGGAACGTCATTTATCGACCAGTCCATGAGTTGGCAGATATTCGTTGGAAGGATATCGGGGAGCATTTGAGCCAGTCTATTACAAACTTTGAAACCAATGAAGAAGTGCTCTATGCAGAAGTTGTGGATCAATTTGATGATGCGACAACTTATTTTGCAGCAACACGACTTGGACAAATCAAACGGGTAGAACGCAAAGAATTCTCTCCATGGAGAACCTACCGTTCTAAATCTGTCAAGTACGCTAAGTTGAAAGACGATACTGACCAGATTGTAGCAGTAGCTCCGATTAAATTGGATGATGTTCTGTTGATCAGTCGAAATGGTTATGCCCTCCGCTTTAACATCGAAGAAGTGCCAGTTATCGGTGCCAAAGCTGCAGGTGTCAAAGCCATGAACTTGAAAGCAGATGATGTGATACAAGCAGCCTTTATCTGCAATACTTCATCTTTCTATCTTTTGACGCAACGTGGAAGCTTGAAACGTGTTTCAACAGAGGAAATTCCAGCAACCAGTCGTGCCAATCGTGGCCTTCAAGTCTTGAGAGAATTAAAGAGTAAACCCCATCGCGTATTCTTGGCTGGAGCGGTCTCAGAACAAGGATTTGTTGGAGATCTCTTTAGTACAGAAGTAGAAGATGGAGAACAAACACTTGTGATTCAATCAAATAATGGAACGATTTACGAATCAATCCTACAAGATTTGAATCTATCAGAACGTACAAGCAATGGAAGTTTCATTTCAGATAGTATTTCTGATGAAGAAGTTTTTGATGCTTATCTCAAAGAAATCTTTAAAGAAATCAAAGAAAATTAAAAATCGGTCCTAGTGACTGATTTTTTATAAGTAAAATTTTCAGAAAATTACAAATAATACTTGAATTTTTAGGAGAATAGTGTAGAATAGAACACAAAGCTTGATTAGAATAAAGGAGATTATCATGACAGTTATGATCGATTGGGAAAATCTCGGTTTTTCCTATATGAAACTACCTTATCGTTATATCGCTTATTTTAAAGATGGACAATGGGCTCAAGGAGAATTAACAGAAGATGCAACCTTGCATATCTCAGAATCATCTCCAAGTCTTCACTATGGACAACAAGCATTTGAAGGATTGAAAGCCTATCGTACAAAGGATGGTAGCGTACAACTCTTCCGTCCAGATGAAAATGCTAAGCGTCTGCAACGCACCTGTGATCGTCTTTTGATGCCTCAAGTTCCAACAGAAATGTTTGTAGAGGCTTGTAAAGCCGTTGTTCGTGCTAATGAGGAATACGTACCCCCTTATGGAACTGGTGGAACCCTCTACCTTCGTCCACTCTTGATTGGTGTTGGAGATATCATTGGGGTAAAACCAGCTGAGGAGTATATTTTTACCATCTTTGCCATGCCAGTTGGAAATTACTTTAAAGGTGGCTTGGTGCCAACAAATTTCTTGATTCAAGATGAGTATGACCGTGCTGCACCAAATGGAACAGGGGCTGCCAAGGTCGGTGGGAACTATGCAGCCAGTCTTTTGCCAGGAAAAATGGCTAAATCCCGTCATTTCTCTGATGTTATTTATCTTGACCCATCAACACACACTAAGATTGAAGAAGTTGGTTCAGCAAACTTCTTTGGAATTACAGCTGATAATGAGTTTGTAACCCCATTGAGTCCATCAATCTTGCCATCCATTACCAAGTACTCATTGCTTTACTTGGCAGAGCATCGTTTGGGCTTGAAACCTGTTGAGGGGGATGTACCAATTGATAGTTTGGATCGATTTGTAGAAGCAGGTGCCTGCGGTACTGCAGCAGTAATTTCACCTATTGGGGGAATCCAACACGGTGACGACTTCCACGTTTTCTACAGTGAGACAGAGGTTGGTCCAGTGACTCGTAAACTATACGATGAATTGACAGGTATCCAATTTGGTGATATTGAAGCGCCAGAAGGTTGGATTGTAAAAGTAGATTAAAAATTATTAAAGGAGTTCTTTATGAAAACGAAAAAGTGGATGTTAACAGCAGGAGTGGTCCTGAGTACAGCAGTTCTTCTTGTAGCTTGTGGGAAAGCTGACAAGGAAGCAGATGCGCCTACAACTTTCTCTTATGTCTATGGAGTAGACCCATCATCTTTGGACTACAGTATCGCAACTCGTACTTCAACAACGGATATCATCGGTAACGTCGTTGATGGTTTGTTGGAAAACGATGAATATGGGAATTTGATTCCTTCCCTCGCTGAGGATTGGAGTGTCTCACAAGACGGTTTGACTTATACTTATAAACTTCGTAAAGGGGTTAAATGGTATACTTCAGAGGGTGAAGAATACGCTGAAGTAACTGCGCATGACTTTGTTACAGGATTGAAACACGTAGCAGATGGCAAATCAGACGGTGTCACTCTTATTCAAAACTCAATCAAGGGCTTGAATGAATATATGACTGGTGAGACTAACGACTTCTCAACAGTTGGGGTTAAGGCAGTGGATGACTATACTGTTGAGTACACTCTAAACGCACCTGAAACTTTCTGGAATTCAAAAGTAACTTCAGCAACTATGTTGCCTGTAAATGAAGAATTCCTCAAAGCATCAGGTAAGAATTATGGAACGGTCAGCCCAGCTGGTATTCTTTATAATGGTCCATATATCCTGAAGACATTGACTTCAAAATCTTTAATCGAATATGAAAAGAATCCAAATTATTGGGATAAAGAGAAGGTTAAAATCGAGAAAGTTAAATTAACTTACTATGATGGTTCAGACCAAGAATCCTTGATTCGTAGCTTCTCTTCAGGTGTTTACACAACAGCCCGTCTCTTCCCAAGTAGCTCAAACTTTGCCTCAACTTTGGAACAATACGGAGATAAAATTACTTACAGCCCACAGGATTCAACTAGTTACTACTTTACCTTTAACGTAAACCGTCAATCTTTCAATAAGACAGCGAAAACAAGTGAAGAACAGAAAACTTCTACAAAAGAAGCAATGTTGAACAAGGACTTCCGTCAAGCCATCAACTTTGCCTTCAATCGTCATTCTTATGCTGCCCAGCTCAATGGTGAAGATGGTGCGGATAAGATTATTCGTAATAGCTTAGTACCAGACAATTTCGTTCAATCTGGTGGTAAAAACTTTGGTGATATCGCTCAAAAAGAATTGGTCAACTATGGAGACCAATGGAAAGGTGTTGAACTTGTAGACGGAAAAGATACCATCTACAATCCTGACAAAGCCAAAGCTTCATTTGAAAAAGCTAAGAAAGAATTGGAAGCAAAAGGTGTAACCTTCCCAATTCACTTGGATGTTCCAGTTGAGCAAACAGATACAATTGCTGTTCAACAAAGTAATTCCTTTAAACAATCAATCGAGTCAACACTTGGTTCTGAAAATGTCGTGATCGATGTTCTTCAAATGACTGATAACGAGAAGGAAAGCATTACATCTCAAGCTCGTGTTCCTGCTCAAAAAGACTATGACTTGAACAGTACTGGATGGGCTCCAAGCTACCAAGATCCAGCAAGTTATCTCAATATCATGGATCCTAAGACCGGTTCTGCTATGAAACACCTTGGTATCACTAAAGGAAAAGACAAGGAAGTAGTAGCTCAACTAGGTTTGGACGAATATAAGAAACTCTTGGATGATGCAGTTTCTGAGACAAACGACTTGGATAAGAGATATGAAAAATATGCTAAAGCTCAAGCGTGGCTCACTGATAGTTCTCTCCTGATGCCAACAGCTTCATCAGGTGGTTCACCAGTTGTCAGCAACATTGTTCCTTTCTCTAAACCATACTCACAAGTTGGTATTAAGGGTGATCCATACATCTTCAAGGGAATGAAATTGCAAAAAGAGATTGTATCTGCTAAAGAATACCAAGCAGCTCTTGAAAAATGGCAAAAAGAAAAATTGGAATCAAACAATAAATATCAAAAAGAATTAGAAAGTCATGTCAAATAAAACAGACTAGTACTTTTGGAATAAAGGGGCCTATATGGAATGGATTAAACTAATAGGGATACTTATCATTGTGGTTGGTTTTATCTATAAGTTAGATACCATTGCAACGGTAGTCTTAGCTAGTTTAGTTACCGCTCTAGTTTCTGGAGTTTCTCTTGTTGAGTTCTTGGAAATTTTGGGAAAAGAATTTAGTAATCAACGAGTTCTGACGATTTTTATGGTAACCTTGCCACTGGTAGGTTTATCTGAAACTTTTGGCCTCAAGCAACGTTCGATTGACTTGATTCAAAAGATAAAGGGACTAACAGTTGGAAGTTTTTATACAGTGTATTTCTTTTTTCGGGAACTCGATGGTTTCTTTGCCATTCGTCTTGGAGGACATCCGCAGTTTGTAAGGCCTTTGGTTCAACCCATGGGACAAGCAGCAGCAGAGTCTCAATTAGGTAGAAAATTAACGGAGCAGGAGAGCGAAGCGCTAAAAGCGCGTGCAGCAGCAAATGATAATTTCGCAAATTTCTTTGCTCAAAACACTTTCGTTGGTGCAGGTGGTGTCCTCTTGATAGGGGGCACACTGGACCAATTTGGTTACGAAAGTAATTATGCAGGAATTGCTTCAGCTTCGCTTATAGTTGCAGGAATTTCCCTATTTATAGTTGGGATTTACAATTACCTGTTTGATAGAAAACTGCTAGCAAATAAGGTTAGTAAAGGAAAAGATGAATGACCAATCTAGCAAGACAGTTATTAGAGTTGACCTATATTGTGATTGGTTGTCAATTCCTTCATACAGCTTATTGTAGCTATAAAGATAAAACAAACCCAGTTCGCTTTGGAACGGCTGGGTTTTGGGCTTTATTGGGCATCAGTTTTATCGGTGGTTCCTATCTACCTTCTGTCTGTATTGGAGTTATCGTAGTGCTATTAGCCCTGCTAACTCTCTTTAAACAGGTTCGTATCGGCACCTTACTGTCTCTGGATGAAGTCAAGGCAAATATTGAAGCTAAACGACTAAAGAATAAAATTTTTATTCCAGTCATGTTAATGGCTTTGATTGCTTTGGTATTAGCAAAAATGATCCCTGACTTTAGTAAGATTGCTATCAGTCTTGCTGCATTTTTCGCAACCATCTCTCTTTTATTGATTACTAAGAGTTCTCCTAGAAGTTTGTTAGCAGAAAACAATCGCATGGTGCAACAAGTTTCAACCAGTGGGATTGTGCCTCAACTTTTAGGGGCTTTAGGGGCAATATTTACCGTAGCAGGAGTTGGAGATCTGATCGCTCACTTGATAAGTGGTTTAGTTCCATCGGGCAGTCGTTTTATGGGTGTGGTAGCTTATGTCCTTGGGATGGTTCTATTCTCCATGATAATGGGAAATGCCTTTGCTGCCTTCACGGTTATTACGGCTGGAATTGGTGTTCCCTTTGTATTTGCCTTGGGAGCTGATCCAATCGTAGCCGCTGCTCTAGCAATGACAGCAGGTTGCTGTGGAACCTTATTGACTCCAATGGCTGCTAACTTTAATGCTTTACCAGCAGCTCTCCTGGATATGAAAGATCCAAATGGGGTTATCAAAGCTCAAGTAGGAGTAGCTGTTATCATGATTATCCTACATGTATTTTTGATGTACTTTTTGGCATTTTAGCAAAGGAAATAAAATGAAAATATTAGTAACAGGTTTTGATCCTTTCGGTGGTGAAAAGATCAATCCAGCTCTGGAAGCTGTTAAATCATTACCATCTGAGATTCATGGAGCTGAAATTCATTGGGTAGAAATCCCAACGGTCTTTTATCAATCAGCAGAGGTTTTAGAAGCAGAAATAGTTCGATATCAACCAGATGTTGTGCTTTGCATCGGTCAAGCAGGAGGAAGAGCTAGTCTAACTCCTGAGCGAGTTGCCATCAACCAAGATGATGCTAGAATTCCTGATAACCAAGGGAATCAGCCGATTGACACTCCTATACGCCTGGACGGTCAAGCAGCCTATTTTAGCACACTCCCTATCAAAGCAATGGTACAAGCCATAAAAGAGGAAGGGTTACCAGCTACAGTGTCCAATACAGCAGGAACCTTTGTTTGTAATCATTTGATGTACCAGGCTCTCTATTTAGCGGATAAAAAGTTTTCACATATGAGAGCAGGCTTTATGCATATTCCCTATATGACAGAACAGGTGATCAATAAACCTAATACAGCATCTATGAATTTAACTGATATCGTCAGAGGTATCGAAGCTGCGATTGGTGCTATCGTAGATTATAAAGATAAGGACATAAAATTAGTGGGTGGGACAACCCACTAACAATAAGTCTTCACTAGATTAAAAAATTAGATTTTGTCACAAAAACTCTTTATCAAGGTTGTCTTGATAAAGAGTTTTTTCTTGCCAGTTTTTTAAATTTCTTGTACAATAGGAAGAGTGAAAAGAGGTATCGTATGAGTAAAAAAGATAAAAAAATTGAAATTCAATTAACAGACGCGACTGTTTTAGTCGGTAAGGAAAAGTATGAAGGATATACTTTAACGATTGGTAAAAAGGTTATTGGTGAAATTGCTGAACTAGATAATCAATTTGCGATCATAAAGAATGGAAATGTCGATAGTTTTTATAAAAAACTTGAAAAAGCTGTGGAAATTTTGATTGAAAACTATAATTTAGCAAAATAAAGCTTGTTTTTTGTAAATTTTCATGATATAATAGTTTTCGTTGAACATTGGAGAGATAGCGAAGAGGCTAAACGCGGCGGACTGTAAATCCGCTCCTTCGGGTTCGGGGGTTCGAATCCCTCTCTCTCCATTTCACTTTTGGGGTATAGCCAAGCGGTAAGGCAAGGGACTTTGACTCCCTCATGCGTTGGTTCGAATCCAGCTACCCCAGTTCTTAGGTAATATATTCAAGATAAAAAGAAAAATATCTTAGGGTATTTTATTTTTATAATTGAAGGACGTGAACGATATAACATGTCTTTGCGGGTGCTTAGGAAAAAATTATAAGTATGTCAAGTTTAAGAAAAACTTGATTGTTGGAGGATTTTTTAGATGAACGAATTTGAAGATTTGCTAAATAGCGTTAGCCAAGTTGAGCCAGGTGATGTTGTTAGTGCTGAAGTATTGACAGTTGATGCTACTCAAGCTAATGTTGCAATCTCTGGAACTGGTGTTGAAGGTGTCTTGACTCTTCGCGAATTGACAAACGATCGCGATGCAGATATCAATGACTTTGTAAAAGTAGGTGAAGTATTGGATGTTCTTGTACTTCGTCAAGTAGTTGGTAAAGATACTGATACAGTAACATACCTTGTATCTAAAAAACGCCTTGAAGCTCGCAAAGCATGGGACAAACTTGTAGGACGTGAAGAAGAAGTTGTTACAGTTAAAGGAACTCGCGCTGTTAAGGGTGGACTTTCAGTAGAATTTGAAGGTGTACGTGGATTTATCCCAGCTTCAATGTTGGATACTCGTTTTGTACGTAACACTGAGCGTTTTGTAGGTCAAGAGTTTGATGCTAAAATCAAAGAAGTTGATCCTAAAGAAAACCGCTTCATCCTTTCACGTCGTGAAGTTGTAGAAGCAGCTACAGCAGCAGCTCGTGCTGAAGTATTTGGTAAATTGGCTGTTGGTGATGTTGTAACTGGTAAAGTTGCACGTATCACAAGCTTTGGTGCTTTCATCGACCTTGGTGGTGTTGACGGATTGGTTCACTTGACTGAATTGTCACACGAACGTAACGTTTCACCAAAATCAGTTGTAACTGTTGGTGAAGAAGTTGAAGTGAAAATCCTTGATCTTAACGAAGAAGAAGGACGTGTATCACTTTCACTTAAAGCTACAACACCTGGACCATGGGATGGCGTTGAGCAAAAATTGGCTAAAGGTGATGTTGTAGAAGGTACAGTTAAACGTTTGACTGACTTCGGTGCATTTGTTGAAGTATTGCCAGGTATCGATGGACTTGTTCACGTATCACAAATTTCACACAAACGTATTGAAAATCCAAAAGAAGCTCTTAAAGTTGGTCAAGAAGTTACTGTTAAAGTTCTTGAAGTTAATGCTGATGCAGAACGCGTATCACTTTCTATCAAAGCTCTTGAAGAACGTCCAGCTCAAGAAGAAGGACAAAAAGAAGAAAAACGCGCTCCACGTCCACGTCGTCCAAAACGTCAAGAAAAACGTGATTTTGAACTTCCTGAAACTCAAACAGGATTCTCAATGGCTGACTTGTTCGGAGACATCGAACTTTAATCCATTCGAATTTGAATAAAATCCTTTGTTTTTAAAACAAGGGATTTTTCTTTTTTCTACTAGCATTTTTTGATATAATGGTTTTATGTTATATTCAGAAAAAGAATCACTTTATCAAATAATAAATGAACAGCTCTCTTATCTTTTAGAAGGAGAGCCCAATGTGTTGGCTAATCTTTCTAATGCTAGTGCTTTGCTAAAAACAAGCTTTCCCAATACTGTTTTTGCAGGTTTCTATCTATTTGATGGGAATGAACTGATCTTGGGACCCTTTCAAGGTGGAGTTTCATGTGTACGAATCGCTCTTGGAAAAGGTGTTTGTGGCGAATCGGCAGCTAGTCGTCAAACAGTTATTGTTGGTGATGTAAAAACCTATCCAAACTATATTTCTTGCGATAGTAGTGCTCGTAGTGAAATTGTTGTGCCAATGGTTAAAGAGGGACGTCTTTTGGGCGTTCTAGATTTAGATTCATCTCTTGTTGATGATTATGATGAGTTGGATCAGAAATATCTAGAAGAGTATGTTGCTATTTTGTTAGAGAAAACCGAATGGAATTTTTCAATGTTTGAGGAGAAAGCGTAATGTATCAGGCCCTTTATCGAAAATATAGAAGTCAAACATTTTCACAGTTAGTAGGCCAAGAAATTGTTGCAAAAACTCTTAAACAAGCTGTAGAGCAGGAAAAGATCAGCCATGCTTATCTTTTTTCAGGGCCTCGTGGAACTGGAAAAACCAGTGTAGCCAAAATTTTTGCCAAGGCTATGAACTGCCCTAATCAAGAGGGAGGAGAACCTTGCAATAACTGTTATATCTGTCAAGCTGTAACAGACGGTAGCTTGGAAGACGTTATCGAAATGGATGCGGCCTCGAACAATGGAGTGGATGAAATTCGTGATATTCGTGATAAATCAACCTATGCTCCAAGTGTAGCTCAGTATAAGGTCTATATCATTGATGAGGTTCATATGCTTTCAACTGGAGCCTTCAATGCCCTTTTGAAAACTCTCGAAGAACCCACTCCTAATGTTGTTTTTATCCTAGCAACGACAGAGCTTCATAAGATTCCTGCAACCATTTTGTCTCGTGTTCAACGCTTCGAGTTCAAATCTATTAGAACTCAGGATATTCGAGATCATATCTTCCATATTTTAGAGAAGGAAGGGATTGCTTATGAAACTGAAGCTGTTGAGATTATCGCTCGTAGAGCAGAAGGTGGTATGCGGGATGCTTTGTCCATTTTAGACCAAGCATTGAGCTTGACTCAAGATGCTAGATTAACAACAGCTGTTTCTGAGGAAATTACGGGGACTATTAGTCTAAGTGCTTTGGATAATTATGTGGCTGCCTTGGCGCAAAAAGATGTGACTCGTGCTTTGGAAAATCTTAATTTGATTTTTGATAACGGAAAAAGCATGACACGATTTGTAACGGATTTGTTGCAGTATCTAAGGGATATTTTGATTGTCCAAACTGGTGGGGAGAATACTCACCATAGTGATCTCTTTAAGGATAACCTAGGTCTTTCACAGGCTGTTTTGTTTGAAATGATTGGAATTGCGACAAGTAGTTTAGCTGATATCAAGGCTAGCTTACAGCCTAAGATTTATGCTGAAATGATGACCATTCGTTTGGCAGAGATAGATTCAAAACCAACATTATCAGATGATACAAGTGGAGAATTAGCCTCACTTAGAGAAGAAGTTGCACGATTGAAACAGGCCCTAGCAAATGTTAACACGAGTCCTAAGCAGACTACACCAACACCGAGTCGTCCAGTTAACAGCAAGTCAATTTATCGTGTAGATCGTAATAAGGTTCAGTCTATTCTTCAAGAAGCTGTTGAAAATCCTGATTTAGCCCGTCAAAATCTAATACGTCTTCAAAATGCTTGGGGTGAAGTTATTGAAAGTTTGTCAGGTCCTGATAAGGCACTTTTAGTTGGTTCTCAACCTGTTGCGGCTAATGAGCACCATGCGATTCTTTCATTTGAATCTAACTTCAATGCTGGCCAGACCATGAAACGTGATAATCTCAACACCATGTTTGGCAATATCCTTAGTCAAGCAGCGGGATTTTCACCAGAGATTCTTGCTATATCTATGGACGAGTGGAAAGAAGTCAGAGCAGACTTCTCAGCTAAAGCTAAATCGTCTCAAGGTCAACCCGTTAAGGAAGAAGTTGAGGAATCTGTCCTCCCTAAAGGATTTGAGTTTCTAGCGGATAAAGTAACCATTGCAGAAGATTAAAAGGATTTTGTGACATAATACGATGAACAGACAACAATTTATAATTATGGCCTTATTTACTGCTGCCGAGACTTATTTCTTTAATGAATCCATCATGGAGCAACGGTATATCGTGGCCTTGCTTTGGGCTATTTTAATCCTAAGAAATTTTAGAGTCAGCTATATTATGGGTAAAATTGTCAACGCTATAGATGACCATTTTCGTGGAAAGAAGTAACCCTCAGCTTCTAGACAAAATTAAAGCCTTTTAGGCTTTTTTTTGTTATACTATTAAAGTATATTTATTGATATTTTATCGTCTTTTACTAGAAAACTAAGGACAATTTTCTAGCGAAAATGATAAAACGGATTGAAAAGAAAGGAATTATCATGTCAGTATTAGAGATCAAAGATCTTCACGTTGAAATCGAAGGAAAAGAAATTTTAAAAGGGGTTAATCTGACTCTTAAAACAGGAGAAATTGCCGCTATCATGGGACCAAATGGTACTGGTAAATCAACTCTCTCAGCTGCTATTATGGGAAACCCAAACTATGAAGTCACTAAAGGTGAAGTCTTGTTTGACGGTGTAAATATCCTTGAGTTGGAAGTGGATGAGCGTGCGCGTATGGGACTTTTCCTAGCTATGCAATACCCATCAGAAATTCCAGGAATTACCAATGCAGAATTCCTTCGTGCAGCTATGAATGCTGGTAAAGAAGATGATGAGAAGATTTCGGTGCGTGAGTTTATCACTAAGTTAGACGAAAAAATGGAATTGCTCAACATGAAAGAAGAAATGGCAGAGCGTTACCTCAACGAAGGATTCTCTGGTGGTGAGAAAAAACGCAATGAAATTCTTCAACTCTTGATGTTGGAACCAACTTTTGCACTTCTTGATGAGATTGACTCAGGTCTTGATATTGATGCCCTTAAAGTTGTCTCTAAAGGGGTTAATGCTATGCGTGGTGAAGGCTTTGGTGCTATGATTATTACTCACTACCAACGTCTCTTGAACTATATCACTCCAGATGTAGTACACGTTATGATGGAAGGTCGTGTTGTACTTTCTGGTGGTCCAGAATTGGCTGCACGTTTGGAACGTGAAGGATACGCAAAATTAGCTGAAGAACTTGGCTATGACTACAAGGAAGAATTGTAATTCCCTCGTATCTTTTAGGAGAAGTAAATGACTAAAGAAACTATTAAACTTTTTTCAGAAATGCACGCTGAACCAAGCTGGTTGGCTGACCTCCGTCAAAAAGCTTTTGATAAGATTGAGAGCCTAGAATTACCAGTCATTGAGCGTGTCAAATTTCACCGTTGGAATCTTGGTGATGGAACTATTACAGAAAGTGAACCATCAGCAAATGTTCCTGACTTCACAGCTCTAGATAATCACTTGAAGTTGGTGCAAGTAGGAACTCAAACTGTTTTTGAACAAACTCCAGCTGAGTTGGCTGAACAAGGAGTGGTCTTTACAGACTTCCACTCAGCTTTAGAAGAAATTCCAGAGCTTATTGAGGAATTCTTCATGTCATCTGTTAAATACGATGATGATAAATTAGCAGCCTACCATACAGCCTACTTTAACAGTGGTGCGGTTCTCTATATCCCTGATAACGTAGAAATCACAGAACCAATTGAAGGTATTTTCTACCAAGACAGCGATAGCGATGTGCCATTTAACAAACATATCCTCATCATCGCTGGTAAGAATAGTAAGATTAGCTACCTTGAACGTCTGGAGTCACGTGGTGAGGGTAGTGTTAAAGCAACTGCCAACATCACAGTAGAAGTCATTGCACGTTCAGGCGCACAAGTGAAATTTGCTGCGATTGACCGTCTAGGTGAGAACGTCACTGCCTATATTAGCCGCCGTGGTAAATTGGGCAACGATGCAAATATTGACTGGGCGATTGGTGTCATGAATGAAGGAAACGTCGTTGCAGATTTTGATAGTGACTTGATTGGTAATGGTAGCCATGCAGATCTTAAGGTCGTTGCCCTATCAAGTGGTCGTCAGGTACAAGGGATTGATACACGAGTGACTAACTATGGTTGCAACTCTATCGGTAATATTCTTCAACATGGGGTTATCCTTGAAAAAGCAACTTTAACTTTCAACGGTATCGGCCACATTATCAAGGGTGCCAAGGGAGCAGATGCCCAACAAGAGAGCCGTGTTCTCATGCTTTCTGACCAAGCGCGTTCAGATGCCAACCCAATTCTCTTGATTGATGAAAATGATGTCACTGCAGGTCATGCGGCTTCTATTGGACAAGTAGACCCTGAAGACATGTACTACCTCATGAGTCGTGGCTTGGATAAGGCAACTGCAGAACGCTTGGTTGTTCGTGGTTTCCTTGGATCTGTAATCGTGGAAATTCCAGTCAAGGAAGTTCGTGATGAAATGATTGTAACGATCGAAGAAAAATTGTCAAAACGCTAAGGGGAAGCCTATGTTAGATGTAGAAGTGATTCGCAAGGATTTTCCAATTTTAGATCAGATTGTCAACGACGAGCCTTTGGTCTATCTGGACAATGCTGCGACGACACAAAAACCACTAGCAGTTCTGGAAGCCATTAATCACTACTATGAGCAGGACAATGCCAATGTCCATCGCGGGGTTCATACTTTGGCAGAGCGTGCGACAGCTTCCTACGAAGCTGCTCGTGAAACCATTCGTAAGTTCATCAATGCAGGCTCGACAAAGGAAGTCCTCTTTACTAGAGGAACGACAACCAGTCTCAACTGGGTGGCACGTTTCGCTGAGGAATTCTTGACTGAGGGGGATCAAGTTTTGATTTCTGTCATGGAACACCATTCCAACATCATTCCTTGGCAGGAAGCTTGTCGAAAGACCGGAGCTGAGCTTGTTTATGTCTATCTCAAGGACGGAGCTCTGGATATGGATGACCTGCGGGCTAAATTGACGGACAAGGTTAAGTTTGTCTCGTTAGCTCATGCTTCCAATGTTCTTGGAGTGGTTAATCCTATCAAGGAAATCACTCAAATGGCTCATGAAGTTGGAGCTATTATGGTGGTGGATGGTGCTCAGTCTACGCCCCATATGAAGATTGATGTTCAGGACTTGGATGTAGACTTCTTTGCCTTCTCAGGTCACAAGATGGCTGGTCCGACAGGCCTCGGTGTTCTTTATGGCAAAGAAAAGTATCTGGAACAAATGTCACCGGTGGAGTTTGGTGGCGAGATGATTGATTTCGTTTATGAACAATCTGCAAGCTGGAAGGAATTGCCTTGGAAATTCGAGGCTGGAACTCCTAACATGGCAGGTGCAATTGGACTTGCTGCTGCAGTAGATTATCTTGAAAATCTTGGTATGGCAGCCATTGAAGCTCATGAACAGGAATTGATTGCCTATGTCTTTCCCAAATTGCAGGCAATTGAGGGATTGACCATATACGGTTCGCAAGATTTGGCTCAACGTTCAGGTGTTATTGCCTTTAACCTAGGTGATCTTCACCCTCACGACCTCGCTACTGCTCTGGATTATGAAGGAGTAGCAGTTCGTGCCGGACACCATTGCGCTCAACCTTTGCTCCAGTATTTGGACGTTCCAGCAACAGCTCGTGCAAGTTTTTATATCTATAATACCAAGGCAGATTGCGACAAGTTAGTCGATGCTTTACAAAAGACAAAGGAGTTTTTCAATGGCACTTTCTAAACTAGATAGCCTTTATATGGCAGTGGTAGCGGACCATTCGAAAAATCCCCATCACCAAGGGAAGCTAGAAGATGCTGAACAAATCAGTCTTAACAATCCAACTTGTGGTGATGTGATTAATCTCTCTGTTAAGTTTGATGCAGATGATCGTTTGGAAGATATCGCTTTTCTAAACTCTGGTTGTACCATTTCAACTGCCTCTGCTAGTATGATGACAGATGCAGTCTTAGGAAAGACCAAGCAAGAAATCCTAGAGCTTGCAACCATCTTTTCTGAAATGGTTCAAGGGCAAAAAGATGACAGACAAGATAGTCTTGGAGACGCAGCTTTCTTATCAGGAGTTGCCAAGTTTCCTCAACGAATCAAGTGTGCAACCCTAGCTTGGAACGCCCTGAAGAAAACAATTGAAAATCAAGATAATAAATAAGACAAGCTTTCTTTGTCTTATAAATCATAGAAATAAAGAATGAAAGAAAGGATATTATGGCTGAAGAAAGAGTAGAACCAAAACCAATTGACCTTGGTGAATATAAATTTGGTTTCCATGACGATGTAGAGCCTGTCCTATCGACAGGAAAAGGATTGAATGAAGATGTCATTCGTGAACTATCAGCTGCTAAGGGAGAGCCTGAGTGGATGTTAGAATTCCGTTTGAAGTCTTATGAAACCTTCAAAAAAATGCCAATGCAAACCTGGGGAGCAGACTTGTCAGAGATTGATTTTGATGACTTGATTTACTACCAAAAACCATCTGATAAACCAGCCCGTTCTTGGGATGAAGTTCCTGAAAAAATCAAAGAAACCTTTGAACGTATTGGGATTCCAGAAGCTGAACGTGCCTATCTTGCTGGAGCTTCTGCCCAGTATGAGTCAGAAGTGGTTTACCATAACATGAAGGAAGAATTTGAGAAGTTAGGTATCATCTTTACAGATACAGATTCTGCCCTCAAGGAATACCCAGACTTGTTTAAACAATACTTTGCGAAGTTGGTACCACCGACTGATAACAAGTTGGCAGCCCTCAACTCAGCAGTATGGTCAGGTGGAACATTTATCTACGTACCAAAAGGTGTCAAGGTAGATATTCCACTTCAAACTTACTTCCGTATCAACAACGAAAATACTGGTCAGTTTGAACGTACCTTGATTATCGTTGATGAAGGAGCAAGCGTCCACTACGTAGAAGGATGTACAGCACCAACTTATTCAAGCAACAGCTTGCACGCCGCCATTGTAGAAATCTTTGCTTTGGATGGAGCTTATATGCGTTATACGACTATTCAAAACTGGTCTGACAACGTTTATAACTTGGTAACCAAACGTGCTAAAGCTTTGAAAGATGCGACAGTTGAGTGGATTGATGGAAACTTAGGTGCCAAAACAACTATGAAATATCCATCTGTTTACCTTGATGGAGAAGGTGCGCGTGGGACTATGCTTTCAATTGCCTTTGCCAATGCGGGGCAACACCAAGATACTGGTGCTAAGATGATCCACAATGCTCCACATACAAGTTCGTCTATCGTTTCTAAATCCATTGCCAAAGGTGGAGGGAAGGTTGACTATCGTGGACAAGTAACCTTTAATAAGAACTCTAAGAAATCTGTTTCTCACATCGAGTGTGATACCATTATCATGGATGACTTGTCAGCATCAGATACTATTCCGTTTAATGAAATCCACAACTCACAAGTAGCTTTGGAACACGAAGCCAAAGTATCTAAGATTTCAGAAGAACAACTCTATTATCTCATGAGTCGTGGTTTGTCAGAATCTGAAGCAACTGAAATGATTGTCATGGGATTTGTCGAACCCTTCACTAAAGAACTTCCAATGGAATACGCAGTTGAGCTCAACCGCTTGATTAGCTATGAAATGGAAGGATCTGTCGGATAAACTTTATGAACAGAAACTGAGGCTGGGACAAAAGTCCTAGCCTCTCAATTGTCTTTGGATTGTCGAGCAAGACGCAGTGGTTGAGTGGGCTCTACTACGCTGATTTCATCAGCTTTTACAGCCCTACTCAACTGTGCGGAGGTGGGACGACGAAATCGTATTCTAACGAATTACCGATTTCTGTCCCACTCTCAGTTTTTTTGATGAAAGATGCTAATAAATATTCACAAAAATCCTTATATATGATAAAATAATACAATCTTATAAATTGGGAGATGAATGATGAATATTTTTAGAACCAAAGACGTTAGTCTAGGTAAGACAGAAATGCATCGCCATTTAAAACTATGGGATTTAATTCTCTTGGGAATTGGTGCTATGGTGGGAACAGGTATCTTTACCATTACAGGGACTGCTGCAGCAACATTAGCAGGACCTGCCCTTGTGGTATCGATTGTAATTTCTGCTATCTGCGTATCCTTATCTGCACTCTTTTTTGCAGAATTTGCTTCTCGTGTTCCTGCAACGGGTGGAGCATATAGTTATTTATATGCAATTTTGGGTGAATTTCCAGCCTGGATAGCTGGTTGGTTAACCATTATGGAATTTATGACAGCTGTTTCTGGTGTCGCTTCAGGTTGGGCGGCCTATTTTAAGGGTTTGCTTAGCCATTATGGAATTTCCTTGCCACAAGCCTTAAATGGAACTTTTAATCCTGAACATGGTACTTATATTGATTTTTTACCAATTTTAGTAATCCTACTTGTTACAGGTGTTGTACTTTTAAATTCGAAAGCAGCTCTTCGTTTTAATTCTATTCTTGTTGTTTTAAAATTTTCTGCTCTTGCCTTATTTATCCTAGTTGGTATTTGGTACATTAAACCTGAAAATTGGTCAGATTTTGCACCATTTGGTTTTGGTCAAATTTATGGTGGAAGCACTGGAATTATGGCAGGTGCTTCACTCATGTTCTTTGGATTCTTAGGTTTTGAGTCTATTTCTATGGCAGTTGATGAAATTCAAAGTCCACAAAAGAATATTCCACGTGGGATTGTTTTATCCTTAACCATTGTAACTATTCTGTATGCCTTGGTTACCTTGATATTGACAGGTATCGTTCATTATAGCAAACTCAATGTTGATGATGCAGTGGCTTTTGCTCTTAGAAGTATTGGTATTGGTTGGGCAGCTAATTATGTTTCACTTGTTGCAATTTTTACCTTGATTACGGTATGTATTTCAATGACCTATGCCTTGTCACGAATGATTTATAGCTTGGCCCGCGATGGACTATTGCCTCAAAGCTTCAAACAAGTAACCAAGACTAGTCGCGTTCCAAAGAATGCAACCATTTTAACAGGTGGAGTATCAGCGATTGCAGCGGGTATCTTCCCTCTGGCAAGTATCGCAGCCTTTCTCAATATCTGTACTTTAGCCTATCTTATTCTCTTAGCCTATGGAATTATCAAATTGAGAAAAGATAAGGGTATGCCCAAAGAGGGAGAATTTAAAACTCCCCTGGTACCTTTTTTACCAATCTTGTCTATTCTGATTTGCCTCTCATTCATGCTTCAGTATACCCTAGAAACATGGATGGCATTTGGACTAGCTTTATTAATAGGAGTTATTATTTACTTTGTTTATGGATATAACCATTCGACTGTAGCTGAAAATGAATAAAGAAAAAAATCGCGAAATTCGCGATTTTTCGATTTTTTATAACTTCTCGTTAACAAAACGAACGAAGCGATTCCACCAAACTTTTAAGAAGAAGGCTTTTTCGACATTTTTTTCTGCGACCATCTCAAAACTCGGTTTGTCAGTTGTAATGTATCCTTGACCAACTAGATCCTTGTCTTCATAAGTCAAATGTCCAACGACAGTTCCTGCCTCTAGTGGAGCAGTGTGTTCAGTCGTGTCCGCTGTGTAAGTAACAGTTGATTGTGTACGACTACCAAGACGTTGAACGATTTTGATATCTTCTTTTGCAACAGCCGTAACAGTATCTTCCTTCCCATCTAATACAGGTGATTTACTATCTTCATAACTTTCTCCTTGCTTGACGATTGTCTGTAGAGAAAAGTTTGATGAGATGTAATCTAAAATAGAAGAAGTAGCTGTGAAGCGTGCATATGGATTAGTATCTTGGTTGTCAGCGTTTAAGACAACAGTGATAATACGCATTCCTTTTTCTACAGTCGTACCTACAAAGGATGCTCCAGCTTTATCAGTCGTACCAGTTTTAAGTCCATCAACACCACCACGATAGGCAGGCATTCCTTCCAACATATAGTTGGTAGAATGAATTGTCATCCCTGCAAAAGTAGAAGAAGGTTTCTTGGTGATTTCTAAAACTTGAGGATACTTGAGGATGAGGTTGCGAGCTACGACAGCAACATCATAAGCGCTCAATTTGTTTTCATCATCTTTCTTTGAACCAGGATAGATATTAGTGCCAAGAGTTTCATTATTGAGCCCAGTTGTGTTGACGAGTGTAGCATCTTGAATTCCCCATTCTTGTAGTTTGGCCTTCATCATATCTACAAAGTCCTTCTCAGAACCGGCAATTTTTTCAGCTAAAGCGATAGCGGCACTGTTCGCACTAGATACTAAAGTAGCTTCTAATAACTCTTCAACAGTGTAATTTCTAGCTTCCATGGGCACATTACTAGCCGCAGAATTAGTTGTCAACTGGTAGGGGTAATCAGAAATTTCTACAGGAGTGGAAAGAGAGATTTTCCCCTGTTCCAAGGCTTCGTAAACGAGATATACGGTAAGCAATTTGCTAATAGAAGCAATTTCAACAGGTTGAGTAGCATCCTTTTCGTATAAAATCTTACCGCTATTAGCTTCAACAGCAATGGCATGTTTTGCTGCTACATCAAAATCTTGGGCAGCAACAGTTGTTGCTGAAGCAAATGAAAAGAGGGTTAATAAGGTTAAAAATAATTTCTTCATAGTAACTTTATTCTATCACAAAGACAAAAGATATTCTTGTTTTTGTGATGAAAGTTATCAATCTTTTTTGAAATATGGTAAAATAGGGAAAAGAGGAGGTGGCCTATGTTTCGGAGAAACAAACTATTCTTCTGGACAACTGAAATTCTACTAATAACCTTAATTTTCTATCTATGGAAAGAAATGGGTGCTATTATTACACCCTTTGTCAGTGTTGCAAACACAATCATGATTCCTTTTTTACTGGGAGGATTTTTGTATTATCTAACCAACCCAATTGTTATCTTTTTAGAGAAGGAATGCAAAATCAATCGCATCATTGGGATTTTGTTAACCCTTTGTGCCTTAATTTGTGCAATCGTACTTAGTTTTGTCTATCTGCTACCGATTTTGATTAATCAGTTGAGTAGCCTGATCTACTCGAGTCAAAACATTTATGGTCGTCTTCAAGATTTAGTCATTGAGTTATCAAAACATCCAGCCCTGCAAAATCTAGATATTCAACAAACTATTCAACAACTAAATCTCTCATATGTTGATATTTTGCAAAATATCTTGAACAGTGTGACAAATAGTGTTGGAAGTGTTCTATCTGCACTCGTAAGTACTGTATTGATTATCATCATGACACCAGTCTTCTTGATTTACTTCCTACTTGATGGGCATAAATTTTTACCCATGCTAGAAAGAACTATATTAAAACGAGATAAATTGAACATATCTGGTTTATTGACAAACCTAAATACAACTATTTCTCGTTACATTAGTGGAGTGTCTATAGATGCAGTTATTATTGGATGTTTAGCTTTTATCGGTTATAGTGTGATTGGTCTAAGATATGCCTTGGTCTTCGCCATTTTTTCTGGATTGGCCAATCTGATTCCGTATGTGGGACCAAGCATTGGATTGATTCCAATGATTATTTCAAATCTCTTCACCGATCCTCATAAAATGATTATTGCTGTCATTTATATGTTGATTATTCAGCAAGTTGATGGAAATATTTTATATCCACGTATCGTGGGTGGAGTTATGAAGGTTCACCCAATTACTATTTTAGTCTTGCTTTTATTATCAAGTAATATTTACGGTGTGATTGGGATGATTGTTGCTGTTCCTACCTATTCCATTTTAAAAGAGATTGCTAAATTCTTAGCGCGACTGTATGAAAATCATAAGGAAGCACAAGAAGTTAAGAAACATCTATCAGAATAAAGATGTCGGGATAAAAAATCCCGACCTTTTTTTGATCATAGTATCTTTGGCGCTGTAGTTGATCAAACTTTTTATTGGCTTTCAACTCTCTAATCTCTTATGATGGAACTTTAATTTTTCTATACATAATTTTTACAAACAACTGAATGATTGAAGTCTTTCGGGGCTGGAAATAGGAAATTAAGACTTGGGTTATCGATTTATGGTCTATCGCCTTTTGCTAAAATAAGCCTAGTTATAGATATTTTAAATAAATTGGTAGAGTAAGTTGAGCAAGAATAAGAATAATTCACAAAAACTTTGTAAAACACTTGCAATTTAGCTGAAATTTGATAAAATAGTAAGGAAAGTTAGACTGTATTGCCTACTGTCTATCTATAAAATATATTTTATTGGAGGCTTTTACTCAAATGGCAAAAGAAAAATACGATCGTAGTAAACCACACGTTAACATTGGTACTATCGGACACGTTGACCACGGTAAAACTACCCTAACTGCAGCTATCACAACTGTTTTGGCACGTCGCTTGCCTTCAGCAGTTAACCAACCTAAAGACTATGCGTCTATCGATGCTGCTCCAGAAGAACGCGAACGCGGTATCACAATCAACACTGCGCACGTTGAGTACGAAACTGAAAAACGTCACTACGCTCACATCGACGCTCCAGGACACGCGGACTACGTTAAAAACATGATCACTGGTGCCGCTCAAATGGACGGAGCTATCCTTGTAGTAGCTTCAACTGACGGACCAATGCCACAAACTCGTGAGCACATCCTTCTTTCACGTCAGGTTGGTGTTAAACACCTTATCGTCTTCATGAACAAGATCGACTTGGTTGACGACGAAGAATTGCTTGAATTGGTTGAAATGGAAATCCGTGACCTTCTTTCAGAATACGACTTCCCAGGTGACGATCTTCCAGTTATCCAAGGTTCAGCTCTTAAAGCTCTTGAAGGTGACTCTAAATACGAAGACATCATCATGGAATTGATGAACACTGTTGATGAGTACATTCCAGAACCAGAACGTGACACTGACAAACCATTGCTTCTTCCAGTCGAAGACGTATTCTCAATCACTGGACGTGGTACAGTTGCTTCAGGACGTATCGACCGTGGTACTGTTCGTGTCAACGACGAAATCGAAATCGTTGGTATCAAAGAAGAAACTAAAAAAGCAGTTGTTACTGGTGTTGAAATGTTCCGTAAACAACTTGACGAAGGTCTTGCAGGAGATAACGTAGGTGTCCTTCTTCGTGGTGTTCAACGTGACGAAATCGAACGTGGACAAGTTATCGCTAAACCAGGTTCAATCAACCCACACACTAAATTCAAAGGTGAAGTTTACATCCTTACTAAAGAAGAAGGTGGACGTCACACTCCATTCTTCAACAACTACCGTCCACAATTCTACTTCCGTACTACTGACGTTACAGGTTCAATCGAACTTCCAGCAGGTACTGAAATGGTAATGCCAGGTGATAACGTGACAATCGACGTTGAGTTGATCCACCCAATCGCCGTAGAACAAGGTACTACATTCTCTATCCGTGAGGGTGGACGTACTGTTGGTTCAGGTATGGTTACAGAAATCGAAGCTTAATTCGATTTAGTTCCCAGAAGAACAATTATTTAAGTCAGACACTAAAAGAATCTTGCTATGCAAGGTTCTTTTTTGCGATCAAAAGTGAGAGAGTTCCTTTTTTACAATTTCATAAAATCATGGTAAAATGGTTAAATATTAAATTTGGAGAAAAATATGAAGTACAAGCGTATCGTATTTAAAGTGGGAACTTCATCGCTGACACATAAAGATGGAAGTTTATCTCGCAGTAAAGTAAAAGCTATCACGCAACAGCTTGCAATGCTGCATGAAGCAGGTCATGAGCTTGTTTTGGTGTCTTCTGGGGCTGTTGCAGCAGGTTTCGGAGCCTTAGGATTTAAAAAACGACCAACAAAGATTGCGGATAAGCAAGCTTCAGCAGCGGTTGGTCAAGGATTGCTTCTGGAAGAATATACAACCAATTTGCTCTTAAGACAGATTGTTTCAGCTCAAATCTTGCTAACTCAGGATGATTTTGTCGATAAGCGACGTTATAAAAATGCCCATCAAGCTTTATCTGTCCTTCTCAATCGTGGCGCGATTCCTATTATCAATGAAAATGACAGTGTCGTTATTGATGAGCTCAAGGTCGGGGATAATGATACGCTCAGTGCTCAGGTAGCTGCAATGGTGCAGGCAGATCTTTTGGTTCTCTTAACAGATGTAGATGGACTCTATACGGGGAATCCTAACTCGGATCCAAGAGCTAAACGTCTGGAGAGAATTGAGACCATCAATCGTGAAATTATCGATATGGCTGGCGGAGCAGGTTCATCGAATGGAACAGGTGGTATGTTGACGAAAATAAAAGCTGCTACCATTGCGACAGAGTCAGGAGTACCGGTTTATATCTGTTCTTCCTTGAAAGCTGATGCTATGATAGAGGCGGCAGAGAAGACCAAGGATGGTTCTTTCTTTGTTGCACAAGAAAAGGGACTTCGTACCCAGAAACAATGGCTAGCCTTTTATGCCAAAAGTCAGGGAGCAATTTGGGTTGATAAAGGGGCGGCAGAAGCCCTCTCTCAACATGGAAAGAGTCTCCTTTTATCAGGGGTTGTAGATGTTGAGAGCAATTTTACTTATGGTGATATTGTAACGGTATTTGATAAGGAAACTGGAAAATCACTTGGAAAAGGTAGAGTGCAACTAGGTGCATCGGGGCTCAAAGATGTCCTTCGTTCTCAAAAAGCCAAGGGAGTCCTGATTCATCGTGATGACTGGATTTCTATCACTCCTGAAATCCAACTACTCTTTACAGAATTTTAGAGGTAAACTATGGTAAGTACACAAGAACAATTTGAAAAAGTACAGGCTGTTAAAAAATCAATTAACACAGCTAGTGAAGAGGTGAAAAATCAAGCCTTGCTAGCTATGGCCGATCACTTATTGGCAGCTACTGAAGAGATTTTATCAGCTAATGTTCGTGATATGGAAGCGGCCAAGGGGAAAATCTCAGATGTTATGTTGGATCGTCTTTATTTGGATGCAGGGCGTATAGAAGCAATGGCAACTGGGATTCGTGAAGTGGTTGCTTTACCAGATCCAATCGGTGAAGTCCTAGAAAGAAGTCAGCTTGAAAATGGTTTGGTTATTACTAAGAAGCGTGTGGCTATGGGTGTTATTGGCATTATCTATGAAAGTCGTCCTAATGTGACTTCTGATGCAGCTGCCCTTGCTCTCAAGAGTGGAAATGCGGTTGTCCTTCGGAGCGGTAAGGATGCCTACCAAACAGCTCATGCCATTGTCGCAGCCTTGAAGAAGGGCTTGGAGACTACTACCATTCATCCAGACGTCATTCAATTAGTAGAAGATACTAGCCGTGAAAGTAGTTATGCCATGATGAAGGCTAAGGGTTATCTAGACCTTCTTATTCCTCGCGGAGGTGCCGGGTTAATCAATGCTGTCGTTGAGAATGCTATTGTGCCAGTTATCGAAACAGGTACAGGGATTGTTCATGTCTACGTTGACAAGGACGCGGATGAAGACAAGGCACTGTCTATTATCAATAACGCTAAAACTAGTCGTCCTTCAGTCTGCAATGCCATGGAAGTGCTGCTTGTTCATCAAGACAAGGCGGCAAGATTCCTTCCTCGTTTAGAACAAGTTCTAGTTGCTGAGCGAAAAGAAGCTGGTCTTGAACCGATTCAATTGCGTCTAGATGAGAAAGCTAGTCAATATATTTCTGGACAAGCAGCAGTGGCTCAAGACTTTGACACTGAGTTTTTAGACTATGTCTTAGCTGTTAAAGTAGTTTCTAGTCTTAGGGAAGCTGTAGAGCATATAGAAGTCCATAGCACCCATCATTCGGATGCGATTGTGACTGAAAATGCTGATGCTATAGCTTACTTTACAGATCAAGTGGACTCGGCAGCGGTTTATGTCAATGCTTCGACTCGTTTCACAGATGGTGGCCAATTTGGTCTTGGTTGTGAAATGGGGATTTCTACTCAGAAATTGCATGCGCGTGGTCCAATGGGCTTGAAGGAATTGACTAGCTACAAATATGTGGTTACTGGTGATGGACAGATAAGGGAGTAAAGAGATGAAGATTGGATTTATCGGCTTGGGGAATATGGGAGCTAGTTTGGCTAAGGCTGTCTTGCAGGCAAAAATGAGTCATCAGATTCTCCTTGCTAATCGTAGTCAAGCTAAGGTGGATGCTTTTATTGCTAATTATGGTGGTCAGGCTTCTAGCAATGACGAAATCTTTGCAGAAGCAGATGTGATTTTTCTAGGAGTAAAGCCAGCTCAATTCTCAGAACTGCTTACTCAATATCAGTCAATCCTTGAGAAACGAGAAAGTCTTCTTTTGATTTCCATGGCAGCTGGTTTGACCTTGGAAAAACTTGCTAGTCTTCTTCCAAGTCACCATAGGATTATTCGCATTATGCCTAATACCCCTGTTGCTATTGGGCAAGGAGTGATTAGTTATGCCTTGTCTGCAAATTGTCATCCAGAAGACAGTGAACTTTTCTGTCAACTTTTAGCCAGTGCAGGGCAGTTGGTTGAAATAAGTGATAGTTTAATAGATGCGGCAACAGGGCTTGCCGGTTGTGGTCCTGCCTTTGTCTATCTTTTCATCGAAGCCTTGGCGGATGCAGGTGTTCAGACAGGATTGCCACGAGAAATGGCTCTGAAAATGGCGGCTCAAACAGTAGTTGGTGCAGGTCAAATGGTCCTAGAAAGTCAGCAACATCCTGGAGTCTTGAAAGACCAAGTTTGCAGTCCAGGTGGTTCAACCATTGCTGGTGTAGCAAGTCTAGAAGAACATGCTTTTAGAGGAACCGTTATGGATGCTGTCAACCAAGCCTATAAAAAAACTCAAGAATTAGGCAAATAAGAGGTGAGCGTTAAAACTCACACTCTTTTTTTCTTACAAAGAAGGAAATGAAAAAAGCTTTTCACAAATCCCCATTTTTTTGATAGAATAGAAGAGAGAAAAATAGAAATGAGTCAGACATGTCAAAAGGATTTTTAGTCTCTCTTGAGGGACCAGAGGGAGCAGGAAAAACAAGCGTTCTTGAAGCCCTAATCCCTGTATTAGAGGATAGGGGAGTAGAAGTTTTAACAACGCGCGAACCAGGTGGGGTCTTAATTGGAGAAAAAATTCGCGAAGTTATACTAGATCCTAGTCATACTGAAATGGATCCTAAGACTGAGCTTCTCCTCTATATTGCTAGTCGTCGACAACACTTGGTGGAAAAGGTCTTACCAGCACTTGCAGCTGGAAAACTGGTTATCATGGATCGCTTTATCGATAGTTCTGTTGCTTATCAGGGCTTTGGGCGTGGTTTAGATATCGATGCCATTGATTGGCTTAATCAGTTTGCAACAGATGGACTGAAACCTGATTTGACTCTTTATTTTGATATTGAGGTCGAAGAGGGACTGGCACGTATTGCTGCCAACAGTAATCGGGAAGTCAATCGTTTGGACATGGAAGGTCTGGATCTACACCGAAAAGTTCGTCAAGGTTACCTTTCTCTTCTTGAAAGAGAAGGAAATCGCATCGAAAAAATCGATGCTAGCCTACCACTTGATCAAGTGATTGAAAATACGCAACAGCTACTTTTTGATAGGATGGGATTAAGGAGATGAAGCAAGAGCAATTAAGAGCTTGTCAACCTCTACAATTTGAACGTTTTGTCCATATCTTGGAGCAAGGGCAGCTCAATCACGCCTATCTCTTTTCAGGTAATTTTGGAAGTTTAGAGATGGCCCTTTTTTTGTCTAAAAGTCTCTTTTGTAGTGAGAAAACTGGTATTTTTCCTTGTGAAAAATGTCGGAATTGTAAATTGATTGAGCAGGAAGAGTTTCCTGATGTGACCATAATTAAACCTCTGAATCAAGTCATTAAGACGGAGCGTATTAGAGAATTAGTTGGTCAATTTTCCCAGTCTGGTATTGAAAATCAACGTCAGATCTTTATTATCGAGCAAGCGGAAAAAATGCATGTGAATGCTGCAAATTCACTCTTGAAGGTTATTGAAGAGCCACAAAGTGAGATTTATATTTTCTTTTTGACCGATGATGAGGAACAGATGTTACCAACGATTCGAAGTCGGACACAGATTTTCCAATTTAAGAAACAAGTCTCTACTTTAATGTCACAGCTTGAAGAGGCTGGTTTAGTAAAAAATAAAGCTAAATTATTGGCTCAGTTTAGTCAATCGCAGGCAGAGGCTGATAAGCTTGTCCATCAAGCAGGATTTTGGACACTAGTAGATGAAAGTGAACGTTTCTTTTCGTGGCTTTTAGCCCATAAAAAAGAATCCTATTTGCAAGTTGCAAAATTAACGAGTTTGGCTGATGATAAAGAAAAGCAAGATCAAGTGCTCAGGATTTTAGAGGTACTAGCTGGTCAAGAGATTCTCAATGTTTCAGCTCGAAATATTTTGCAAAATCTCGTCCAAACTCGTAAAATGTGGCGGGCCAATGTTAGCTTTCAAAACGCTTTGGAATACCTGGTTTTACAAAAAAATTTAAAGTAATGATGGATTAAAGAAAGGGCTGTAATGAATAAAAAAGAATTATTTGATGCTTTAGATGACTTTTCACAGCAATTGTTGGTAACCTTGGCAGACGTTGAAGCCATCAAAAAAAATCTCAAGAGTCTGGTAGAGGAAAATACAGCTCTTCGTTTAGAAAATGATAAACTGAGAGAACGATTGGGAGAAGTTGAGGAGACAGCTCCATCCAAAACTAAACATGTGAGGGAAAATGTTCGTCGCATTTATGAGGACGGTTTTCATGTTTGCCGTGACTTTTATGGCCAACGTCGAGAGCAGGATGCAGAATGTATGTTCTGTGATGAACTGTTGTTTAGGGAGTAAGTATGCAGATTCAAAAGAGTTTTAAGGGACAATCTCCCTATGGCAAGCTTTATCTAGTCGCAACGCCGATTGGTAATCTAGATGATATGACTTTTCGCGCCATTCAGACCTTGAAAGAGGTCGACTGGATTGCGGCAGAAGATACTCGTAATACGGGACTTTTGCTCAAGCATTTTGAAATCTCAACCAAGCAAATCAGTTTTCACGAGCATAATGCCAAGGAAAAAATTCCTGATTTGATTGAGTTGTTGAAGCAAGGTCAAAATCTTGCCCAAGTATCTGATGCGGGGCTGCCTAGTATTTCTGACCCAGGGCATGATTTGGTCAAGGCTGCCATAGAAGAAGACATCGCTGTTGTCACAGTTCCAGGAGCTAGTGCTGGGATTTCTGCCTTAATTGCCAGTGGTTTGGCACCCCAACCTCACATTTTTTATGGTTTCTTACCACGAAAATCAGGCCAGCAAAAGCAGTTTTTCGAAGCGAAAAAAGCTTATCCTGAGACCCAGATTTTCTATGAATCACCTCACCGTGTGGCGGATACGCTAGAAAATATGCTAGCAGTTTATGGTGATCGTTCAGTGGTTCTGGTTCGAGAATTGACTAAAATATTTGAAGAATACCAACGTGGAAGTATTACTGAATTATTAGAAAATATTTTTCAAACGCCACTCAAGGGTGAATGCCTTCTCATCGTTGAAGGTGCCAGTCAGGATGTGGAGGAAAAGGACGAGGAGGACTTGTTTTCAGAAATCCAAGAACGTATCCAACGAGGAATCAAGAAAAATCAGGCCATTAAGGAAGTTGCGAAGATTTATCAGTGGAATAAAAGCCAGCTATACGCCGCCTACCACGAATGGGAAGAACATCAGGAAAACAAATAAACGGGGAAGTTTGCCTTCTTCCCTTTTTTTGTTATACTAGAAGAAGAAAAAAATAGAAAGATTTGTGGGAGTGAAAAAGTTTGGGGGACTTTTTCAGCCTGAGCCTGAAAACTCGAAAGCGAAGTAAGTCCTTTGGACTTTTTCAGCCTGAACCTGAAAACTCGAAAGCGAAGTAAGTTCGTTGAACTTTTTTTACCCGATTCAGGAAATTCACACTCCCAAAGAGGTATTAGTGTCGTGTCTCAATCTTATATCAATGTTATCGGTGCGGGCTTGGCGGGTTCTGAAGCAGCCTACCAAATCGCAGAGCGTGGTATTCCAGTTAAACTTTATGAAATGCGTGGTGTCAAGTCAACACCGCAACACAAAACTGACAAGTTTGCAGAATTAGTGTGTTCTAATTCCTTGCGTGGAGATGCTCTTACAAATGCTGTCGGTCTCCTCAAAGAAGAAATGCGTCGCTTGGGTTCTCTTATCTTGGAATCTGCTGAAGCAACTCGTGTTCCTGCTGGTGGTGCCCTTGCGGTGGACCGCGATGGTTTCTCTCAAATGGTTACTGAAAAGATTGCCAACCATCCCTTGATTGAGGTCGTTCGTGACGAAATTACAGAATTGCCAACGGATGCTATTACAGTTGTAGCGACTGGACCTTTGACTAGTGATACCCTTGCTGAGAAAATTCACGCTCTTAATGGGGGTGACGGTTTTTATTTCTACGATGCTGCAGCGCCTATTGTGGATGTTAATACGATTGATATGAACAAGGTTTATCTCAAATCTCGTTATGATAAGGGAGAAGCAGCCTATCTCAATGCTCCTATGACCAAACAAGAGTTTATGGATTTCCATGAAGCCTTGGTTAATGCAGAAGAAGCTCCACTGAATTCATTTGAAAAAGAAAAATATTTTGAAGGATGTATGCCAATCGAAGTCATGGCTAAACGGGGTATCAAAACCATGCTCTATGGTCCTATGAAACCAGTTGGTTTGGAGTATCCAGACGATTACACAGGTCCTCGTGATGGAGACTTTAAAACTCCTTATGCGGTCGTTCAGCTTCGTCAGGACAATGCTGCAGGTAGTCTTTATAACATCGTTGGTTTCCAAACTCATCTTAAATGGGGAGAGCAGAAGCGTGTCTTCCAAATGATTCCAGGTCTTGAAAATGCTGAATTTGTTCGCTATGGTGTTATGCACCGTAATTCTTATATGGATTCACCAAATCTTCTTGAGCAGACCTATCGTTCTAAGAAACAGCCAAATCTATTCTTTGCTGGTCAGATGACGGGTGTGGAAGGCTATGTTGAGTCAGCGGCATCAGGTCTAGTAGCTGGTATTAACGCAGCTCGTCTTTTCAAGGGCGAAAGCGAGGCTATTTTCCCAGAGACAACAGCAATTGGCAGTCTAGCTCATTACATCACCCATGCGGACAGCAAACACTTCCAACCAATGAACGTCAATTTCGGAATTATCAAGGAATTGGAAGGCGACCGCATTCGTGATAAGAAGGCTCGTTATGAAAAAATTGCAGAGCGTGCTTTGGCTGATTTGGAAAACTTTTTATCCGTTTAAAATTTTCAAAAGAATAACTCATGAGACTATAAAATTCTCAAAAAATGTGATAAAATAGTTTGAATAAAATAAAGGAGCGAAGTCAGGTGGAACCCAAATATAAACGTATTTTGATTAAGTTATCAGGTGAGGCACTTGCTGGCGAACGTGGTGTCGGAATTGATATCAAAACAGTTCAAGCAATGGCTCAAGAAATTCAAGAAGTACATAACTTAGGTATTGAGATTGCCCTCGTTATTGGTGGAGGAAATCTCTGGCGTGGAGAACCTGCTGCAGAAGCTGGAATGGATCGTGTACAAGCAGACTATACAGGAATGCTTGGAACCGTTATGAATGCTCTTGTGATGGCAGATTCATTGCAACAAGTTGGTGTGGATACACGTGTTCAAACAGCCATTGCCATGCAACAAGTAGCAGAACCTTACGTTCGTGGTCGTGCCCTTCGTCATCTTGAAAAAGGACGCATAGTTATCTTTGGTGCGGGAATTGGTTCACCATACTTCTCAACAGATACAACAGCAGCCCTTCGTGCAGCTGAGATTGAAGCGGACGCTATCTTGATGGCTAAGAATGGGGTTGATGGTGTCTACAATGCTGATCCTAAAAAGGATAAGACAGCTGTTAAATTTGAAGAGTTGACTCACCGTGACGTGATCAATAAAGGTCTCCGTATCATGGACTCAACAGCTTCAACACTTTCAATGGACAATGATATTGACTTGGTTGTTTTCAACATGAACCAACCAGGAAATATTAAACGTGTTGTATTTGGTGAAAATATCGGAACTACAGTTTCAAATAATATCGAAGAAAAGGAATAAGAAATCATTATGGCAAACGCAATCGTAGAAAAAGCAAAAGAGAGAATGACCCAATCTCACCACTCACTTGCTCGTGAGTTTGGAAGTATTCGTGCTGGCCGTGCTAATGCTAGCTTGCTTGACCGCATCCACGTTGAGTACTATGGTGTTGAAACACCACTTAACCAAATTGCTTCTATCACAATCCCAGAAGCGCGTGTCTTGTTGGTAACACCATTTGACAAATCATCTTTGAAAGATATCGAACGTGCTTTGAATGCTTCAGACCTAGGTATTACACCAGCTAACGATGGTTCTGTTATTCGCTTGGTAATCCCAGCTCTTACAGAAGAAACTCGTCGCGACCTTGCTAAAGAAGTGAAAAAAGTCGGTGAAAATGCTAAAGTTGCTATCCGTAATATCCGTCGTGATGCTATGGACGAGGCTAAGAAACAAGAAAAAGCAAAAGAAATCACTGAAGACGAATTGAAGACTCTTGAAAAAGATATTCAAAAAGCAACAGACGATGCTGTTAAACACATCGACGAAATGACTGCCAACAAAGAAAAAGAAATCTTGGAAGTCTAAGAAATAAACAGAAAAACTCAGTTGGCATTGCTGGCTGAGTTTTATTCGAAAGAAGGAAATATGAATACAAATCTTGCAAGTTTTATCGTTGGACTCATCATCGATGAAAATGACCGTTTTTACTTTGTTCAAAAGGATGGTCAAACATATGCCCTAGCTAAAGAAGAAGGTCAGCATACAGTTGGTGATACGGTCAAAGGTTTTGCTTACACAGATATGAAGCAAAAATTGCGCCTCACTACTACAGAAGTGACTGCAACTCAGGAACAATTTGGTTGGGGAACTGTAACAGAGGTTCGTAAGGACCTTGGGGTTTTTGTTGATACAGGATTACCAGACAAGGAAATCGTTGTGTCACTAGATATTCTCCCTGAACTTAAAGAACTCTGGCCAAAGAAAGGTGATCGACTTTATATTCGTCTAGAAGTGGATAAGAAGGACCGTATCTGGGGAATCTTAGCTTATCAGGAAGATTTCCAACGATTGGCACGTCCTGCCTACAATAACATGCAGAATCAAAATTGGCCTGCCATTGTTTACCGTCTCAAATTATCAGGAACTTTTGTCTATCTACCAGAGAACAACATGCTTGGATTTATCCATCCAAGTGAGCGCTATGCAGAACCACGTTTGGGGCAAGTGCTAGATGCGCGTGTCATTGGTTTCCGTGAGGTTGACCAAACGCTTAATCTCTCTTTAAAACCACGCTCTTTTGAGATGTTGAAAAATGATGCGCAGATGATCTTGACTTATTTGGAAAGCAATGGTGGCTTCATGACTTTGAATGATAAGTCATCACCAGAAGATATCAAGGCTACTTTCGGTATTTCAAAAGGTCAATTTAAAAAGGCACTCGGTGGTTTGATGAAGGCTGGCAAAATCAAGCAAGATCAGTTCGGCACAGAGTTGATTTAGGAGGCTTATGAGAAAATCATTTTATACTTGGCTGATGACCGAGCGCAACCCTAAAAGCAATAGTCCCAAAGCAATTTTAGCGGATCTGGCTTTTGAGGAGTCCGCCTTTCCGAAACATACAGATGATTTCGATCAAGTGAGTCGTTTTTTAGAGGAACATGCTAGCTTTTCCTTTAATATGGGAGACTTCGATCGTATCTGGCAGGAATATTTAGAACATTAAGGCTACTAGATGAGGTTTGGGATAGTAATTTCTCAGCCTCTTTGCTATAATATAGTCATTCAGTTTATCTTTTATGAGGATTTTCCTTATTTTGACAAGTTTCGTTTACCATTACGAATTGTCAGAGTGATAGGATTTTTGAAAGTTATTTCATACTTAAAAGAAAACAAAATGATAAAACGAAATAAGAGAATTAGAGAGGTTCTTTGTTTGAAGGAACATTCAATAGATATTCAACTGAGTCATCCAGATGACCTATTTCATCTTTTTGGGTCCAATGAGCGCCACCTTCGATTGATGGAGGATGAATTAGATGTCATCATCCATGCCCGTACAGAAATTGTACAAGTCTTGGGAGAGGAGTCAGCTTGTGAGGAAGCCCGCCAAGTTATCCAAGCCTTAATGGTCTTGGTCAATCGTGGAATGACTGTTGGAACTCCGGATGTGGTGACAGCCATTACCATGGTTAAGAATAATGAAATCGATAAGTTTGTCGCCCTCTATGAAGAAGAGATTATTAAGGATAATACTGGGAAACCTATCCGCGTCAAAACCTTAGGTCAAAAGCTTTATGTGGATAGTGTCAAGCAACACGATGTGACCTTTGGGATTGGGCCGGCAGGAACAGGTAAGACCTTCTTAGCAGTGACTTTGGCCGTAACAGCCCTCAAGCGTGGACAAGTCAAGCGAATCATATTGACACGTCCAGCAGTGGAAGCAGGAGAGAGCCTTGGATTTCTTCCAGGTGATCTCAAGGAAAAGGTCGATCCTTATTTACGACCAGTTTATGACGCCTTGTACCAGATTCTTGGGAAAGATCAAACAACCCGTCTTATGGAACGTGAAATTATTGAAATTGCACCTTTGGCCTATATGCGTGGACGTACCTTGGATGATGCCTTTGTCATTTTGGATGAAGCGCAAAATACAACTATCATGCAGATGAAAATGTTCTTGACTCGTCTTGGATTTAACTCGAAAATGATTGTCAATGGGGATATTAGTCAGATTGACCTACCTCGGAATGTCAAGTCAGGTTTGATTGATGCTCAAGAAAAACTCAAGAATATTCATCAGATTGACTTTGTTCATTTCTCAGCCAAGGATGTGGTTCGCCACCCAGTTGTAGCTCAAATTATCAGAGCCTATGAACCTCTACCTGTCAAAGCTGAAGAAAACCAAGAAGAAACAGAATAGTAAAAAAGAGCAGTTGAAAAGCTGCTCTTATTTTTGTAGTTTTAAATTATAAATCATTTTAGACAAGTTCACTGATTGAAGTGAAGTCACGTTCCAAACCTTCGGCAACTGGCTGGCTGGTGAGGTATCCTTGATAGGTTGTCACACCTTCAAGCAAGCCTGCGTCTTCTAGGATAGCTTTCTTAAATCCTTTTCCTGCCAAGGCTTCGATATATGGAAGAGTCACATTAGTAAGGGCAATCGTAGATGTGCGAGCAACTGCTCCAGGAATGTTAGCAACGGCATAGTGAAGAACACCGTGTTTTTCATAGACTGGTTCATCGTGAGTTGTCACACGGTCAGCTGTCGCTATAACACCACCTTGGTCAACAGCAACGTCAACAATGACAGAACCAGGACGCATTTGTTGTACCATTTCATCTGTCACCAATTTAGGAGCTTTGGCACCAGGAATCAAGACAGCACCGATAACAACGTCTGCTTCACGCACACTTGCTTCGATATTAAATGGATTAGACATGAGTGTTTGGATTTGGTGACCAAAGACATCTTCTAGGATAGAGAGGCGTTTAGCGCTGATATCAAGAATGGTTACTTGAGCTCCCAAACCTAGCGCAATGCGAGCTGCGTGTGTACCAACGACACCACCACCGATAATGGTTACTTTTCCTTTAGGAACACCAGGAACACCACCGAGTAGAACTCCTGAACCGCCAGCTTGTTTCGTCAAGAAGTGGGCTCCGATTTGGACTGCCATACGACCAGCAACCTCACTCATTGGAACGAGAAGAGGAAGTTGTCCTTGAATATCACGGACTGTCTCATAAGCAACCCCAGTTGTTTTAGCTGCAAGCATAGCATCTGCCAATTCTGGAGCAGCTGCCATGTGTAAGTAGGTGAAAAGAAGTAAATCCTCACGCAAGAACTGGTACTCACTAGCAAGGGGTTCCTTCACTTTAACAACTAATTCTGCAGCCCAGGCTTCAGCAGCAGTTGCGACAATTTCAGCTCCTTGCTTTTCATAGTCAGCATCAGCAAAACCAGAACCAAGTCCAGCATTTGTTTCGATGAGGACACGGTGGCCACGACCAATGAGACTTTGTACACCAGCAGGTGTCAAAGCAACACGATTTTCATTATTTTTAATTTCCTTTGGAATTCCAATTAACATAGGATAACTCACTTTCTATTAAGCTGTTTCAATTTATGTATCACATCATTCGTCAGAGTTTTTGTGATGACTTTATTGTATATGAAACCGTTTTAAATTGCAAGAAAAACTTGTAAACCTATTTCTTTTATGTTATTCTTTTAGCAACCTATTTTGGGAGGTGAAATCATGGAATCACTATTTATCAAACTAGCCAAGCATCAAATTATCGAAACAGAACGCTTAGTGCTTAGACCTGTGACACTTGATGATGCAGAAGCCATGTTTGAATATGCTTCAAACCAGGAAAATACGCGCTATACTTTTCCAACCAATCAAAGTTTAGAGGAAACTAAGAATAATATTGCCCAGTTTTATCTAGCCAATCCCTTGGGTCGATGGGGCATTGAACTAAAAAGTACTGGAGAGTTTATCGGAACTATTGACTTGCACAAGATCGATACTGTTCTTAAGAAGGCAGCCATTGGTTACATTATCCATCAAAAATATTGGAATCAAGGTTTGACAACTGAAGCCAATCGTACCGTGATTGAACTAGCTTTTGAAAAGATTGGAATGAATAAGTTGACCGCTCTTCACGATAAGGATAATCCTGCTTCAGGAAAGGTCATGGAGAAATCAGGCATGCGCTTTTCTCACGAAGAACCTTATGCTAGGATGGATAAAAAAGAACCAGGTCGAATCGTAACAAGAGTGCATTATGTCTTGACCAAGGAAGATTATTTTGCAAATAAGTAAGCAGTTGAAAAGATTTTTCAGCTCTTTTTTCTTTCTCTTACGAATAAGCTAAGAGAGGAGAAAATATGGAAGAACTTATTGAGAAAATCAAAGAATATAAAATCATTATTATCTGTGCTGGTTTGGGCTTGGTCTTAGGCGGATTTTTCCTCCTAAAGCCAGTCGCTCAAGCACCTGCTAAGGAAACAAAGGTGCAGACTGAAGTTGCAGCTGTTCCAAAGGATTCGACGGATGAAAAGGAAGATGGAAATCAGAAGGAAGAAGCGGTGGAGCAAGATCTAATTACTGTCGATGTCAAAGGTGCTGTCAAATCACCTGGAATCTATGACTTGCCAGTTGGAAGTCGTATCAATGATGCTGTCCAGAAAGCTGGTGGCTTAACAGATAATGCTGATAGCAAGTCTATCAATCTTGCCCAGAGAATTAGTGACGAAGCACTAGTCTATGTTCCGACTAAGGAAGAAGCTACTAGTCAAGAAATGACATCAAGTACTTCCAACAGCAAGGAAAATAAGAAAGTCAATCTCAATAAAGCTAGTTTAGAGGAACTGAAACAAGTTAAAGGCTTAGGTGCTAAACGTGCTCAAGACATTATTGACCATCGTGAATCCAATGGTAAATTTAAGTCAGTAGATGAGCTCAAAAAGGTTTCTGGTATTGGTGCAAAAACGATAGAAAAGCTAAAAGAATATGTCACAGTGGATTAGTCGCTTTCCAATTCCAAAAATCTATCTCAGTTTTCTTTTCCTATGGCTTTACTATGCAATCTTTTCAGCAAGTGTATTAGCACTTTTGGGCTTTGTCTTTTTACTGGTCTGCCTCTTTTTCCAATTTCCATGGAAAACTGTGACCAAGGTCCTCTTGATTTGTGGACTTTTCGGGAGTTGGTTTATATTTCAAAAATGGCAGCAAGAAGAAGCCAGTCGGAATCTTGTAGACACGGTTGATACAGTGCGAATATTACCGGATACCATCAAGGTAAATGGAGATAGCTTATCTTTTCGTGGCAAGGCTGAGGGCAGACTCTTTCAGGTCTATTATAAACTCCAGTCAGAAGCTGAAAAAGAAAAATTTCAGCAGTTGTCTGATCTGTATGAAATGGTTGTGAAAGGCAAGTTAGCTAGTCCTCAAGGAGCCAGTAATTTTGCGGGTTTTGATTATCGAAACTATCTCAAAACGCAAGGAATTTATCAGACCTTAACCATATCCGAAATTGTGGAATTAAAGCAAATTTCCAGTTGGGATATTGGAGAAAATCTATCAAGTTTGCGGAGAAAAGCAGTTGTCTGGATAAAAAGGAATTTTCCCGATCCCATGCGCAATTATATGACAGGTCTTTTATTGGGGCATTTGGACACAGATTTTGAGGAAATGAATGAACTTTATTCCAGCCTAGGGATTATTCATCTTTTTGCTTTGTCTGGAATGCAGGTCGGATTTTTCATGAATGCTTTTAAAAAGTCACTCTTGCGATTGGGCTTGACACAAGAGAAGTTCAAATGGCTAGCTTATCCCTTTTCTTTGTTTTATGCAGGCTTGACAGGATTTTCAGCTTCAGTTATTCGTAGTCTTCTACAAAAGTTATTGGCTCAGCATGGCTTTAAGTCACTGGATAATTTTGCTTTGACGATTCTTATTCTATTTTTAATCATGCCGAACTTTTTCTTAACTGCTGGAGGGGTTCTTTCCTGTGCTTATGCCTTTATCCTGACAATGACTGCTGAGGAAGTAGCAGGGATAAAAGGTCTGGTTAGGGAGAGTTGTATTATTTCCTTGGGAATTCTTCCGATTTTATCATTTTATTTTTCAGAATTTCAACCGTGGTCCATTCTCTTGACATTTGTCTTTTCATTCTTGTTTGACATGATCCTATTGCCACTTTTATCGATTCTCTTCTGTCTGTCATTTATATATCCCATCACCCAGTTCAACTTTCTCTTTGAATGGCTAGAAAATATCATACGCTATATTTCTCAGCTATCTACGAGGACTCTTGTTTTTGGTCAGCCGAGTCTTTGGATTTTAATCCTTCTTTTGATTACTTTAGCTCTCATCTACGACTATCGAAATAATGTGAAAAAACTATCTATGCTTGTCATAGTTGCCATCTCATTCTTTTTAGTAACCAAGCATCCACTAGAAAATGAAATCACAGTCCTAGATATGGAACAGGGGCGAAGCATTTTCCTAAGAGACATGTCAGGGAAGACCATACTACTGGATGTTGGTGAAAAGCTAGCAGTTGAAAAGAAAGAAGTCTGGCAGGAGAAAGCTATTACCAGCAATGCCAAACGTAGTTTAATTCCTTATCTGAAAAGTCGAGGAGTGGCTAAGATTGATCAGCTTGTTTTAACGAAAAGTGAACTTAAGCAACTAGATCATGTGTTAGAAATTAGTAAAGCCTTCAATATTGGAGAGATTCTAGTAACTGAAGAAACTTTATCTAAGAGAGAATTTATGGATAAGCTGAAGGAGAGCAAAGTCAACCTACGTTCAATTAAAAAAGGAGACAGCTTATTTGTTTTTGGGAGTAGTTTGGAAGTAATCGAAACTCAAAATAAGGATAAAAACGATTCAATTACAATGTATGGAAAGTTACTAAACCAAACCTTTCTAGTTACTGGAAAAATAGAGGAGAAGTTTTTAACGAGTCATTATCCAAAAATCCAAGCAGATGTAGTGATAAGTCATCTGCAAGCATCGAAGAAAAAGACAGATATCGAAATCTTCAAAAATGTACACCCTAAAATCACCGTTATTTCGGTAGACAAGAAAAAATCATTTAAAGATAAAAATGCTGAGAATAACCAAGAAGATAAAGAACTTGAGAATTTGGTATTAAAAACTGACCAAAAGGGTGCCATTCGTTTCAAGGGTTGGACTACTTGGAATGTTGAAACTGTTCAATAAGGTTTTCAGAGAAAACTAAACATTAAAATTGTCTAAACAATCATTCAAGGCTTGATTTTGAACCCTGTTTACTATAAAATAGTTAAGATTGGTGTCAAACTTTTATATTGCAAATAGGAGAAAAAATGACAAAAACTTTGAAACGTCCTGAGGTTCTGTCACCTGCAGGAACTCTTGAAAAACTAAAAGTAGCTGTTCAATACGGAGCAGATGCTGTCTTTATCGGTGGTCAGGCCTATGGTCTACGTAGCCGTGCTGGTAACTTCACTTTCGAACAAATGGAAGAAGGAGTTCAGTTCGCGGCTAAGTATGGAGCTAAGGTATATGTGGCTGCTAATATGGTTATGCACGAAGGAAATGAAGAAGGTGCCGGAGAATGGTTTCGTAAGTTGCGTGATATTGGTATTGCAGCGGTTATTGTTTCTGACCCTGCCTTAATCATGATTGCAGCAACAGAAGCACCAGGACTTGAAATCCACCTTTCAACACAAGCTAGTGCGACCAACTATGAAACTCTTGAATTCTGGAAAGAACTTGGATTGACGCGTGTCGTTTTGGCGCGTGAGGTTTCTATGGAAGAGTTAGCAGAAATTCGCAAACGTACAGATGTAGAAATTGAAGCCTTCGTACATGGAGCTATGTGTATTTCCTACTCTGGTCGTTGTACCCTTTCTAACCATATGAGTATGCGTGACGCCAACCGTGGTGGATGTTCACAATCTTGCCGTTGGAAATATGACCTTTACGATATGCCATTTGGTAAAGAACGTAAGAGTCTCAAGGGAGAAATTCCTGAAGAATTTTCAATGTCAGCTGTTGATATGTCTATGATTGACCATATCCCAGATATGATTGAAAATGGTGTGGATAGTTTGAAGATTGAAGGTCGTATGAAGTCTATTCACTATGTTTCAACAGTGACAAACTGCTACAAGGCTGCCGTTGATGCCTACCTTGAAAGTCCTGAAAAGTTTGAAGCTATTAAACAAGACTTGATTGATGAAATGTGGAAGGTTGCCCAACGTGAATTGGCTACAGGTTTCTACTACGGAACACCATCCGAAAACGAACAACTATTCGGAGCACGCCGTAAGATTCCAGAATACAAGTTTGTTGCTGAAGTAGTAGCTTATGATGATGCGACACAAACAGCAACTATTCGCCAACGTAACGTTATCAACGAAGGTGACCAAGTTGAGTTTTACGGTCCAGGTTTCCGTCATTTTGAAACTTATATCGAAGACCTTCATGATGCTAAAGGAAATAAAATTGACCGTGCACCAAACCCAATGGAACTTTTAACCATCAAGGTTCCACAACCAGTACAAGCAGGTGATATGGTCCGTGCTTTGAAAGAAGGCTTGATCAATCTTTACAAAGAAGATGGAACCAGCGTCACAGTTCGTGCATAGATAAGGAAAGTCAATGGTTCAAGCTCATGGATTACTAGTAGATAATGAAAGCAGATGTGTTCATTACCATAGTGATAAAGATATCGTAGCGCTCCAGTGTTATGAGTGTCAGAAATACTATGCCTGTTATCAGTGTCACAATGAACTAGAGTCGCACACATTTTCTCCTTATCCTTTAAATCTAAAAGAGGATAAACCTATCTTATGTGGTTCCTGTAAGAAGAACCTAACTTATGAGGAGTATAGAGAAAAGGGGAGCTGTCCTTATTGTGCAGCACTCTTTAATCTAGCTTGCCAGAGCCACCATTCCTATTATTTTAAATAAGAAACGATAAATCCAGGTTTTGAAACTTGGATTTTTCTTTTCAGAAAAATAGGAAAGATAAGAAAAATAACCTGAAAAGACATTAAAATTTTCTATATAATTGTCTTGAAAATCATAAAAATAGAAATAAATGATTAGAAACGCTTTCAATGCTAGTAAAGAGTTGACAAAAGCAAATTTTAGGACTAAACTAGGGAAGTAAATTTAATTTAAAAAAGGAGAATTCGTCATGAATTTAACATTTTTCGGTCTATGTCTTGCCTGTATGGGTGTATCTCTTGCAGAAGGATTTTTGATGAACGGTTTGTTCAAATCTGCAGCACGCCAACCAGATATCATCCCTCAATTGCGTAGTTTGATGATCATGGGGATTGCCTTTATCGAAGGAACTTTCTTTGTAACCTTGGCGATGTCATTCGTTATCAAATAGACAACTCTATTTAGAAATGGAGGTGTCAAACCATGGAAGAAAGTTTGAATCCAACCGTTAATATTGGACCAATATCCTTTGATTTGACCCTGCTTGCCATGTCTCTTGTAACTGTTTTGATGGTTTTTGCCTTTGTCTACTGGGCAAGTCGTAAAATGGCCATCCGTCCAAAGGGCAAACAGAATGCTCTTGAGATGATTTATGACTTTGTGATTGGTTTTACAAAACCAAACATTGGAGATTCATATATCAAGGATTATTCCTTGTTCTTGTTCTCTCTATTTCTGTTTATCTTGGTTGCCAACAATATTGGCTTAATGGCAAAAGTACAAACAACAAACGGTTATAACTTGTGGACTTCCCCAACAGCCAACCTTGGATACGATTTATCCCTCTCCTTATTGATCACTTTGATCGCCCATGTAGAAGGAATTCGTCGTAGAGGCGTTAAAGAATATTTGAGAGCATTTGTTACTCCTGGCTTTATGACTCCGATGAACGTTTTAGAAGAGTTCACCAATTTTGCCTCCTTGGCGATTCGGATTTACGGAAATATTTTCGCCGGTGAGGTCTTGGCAGGATTGTTATTAGCCTTGTCACAATATGCCTTTTATTGGTATCCTTTTGCCTTTATTGCAAACATGTTATGGACAGCCTTTTCAATTTTCATTTCATGTATTCAAGCGTATGTATTTACCATGTTGTCTTCTATGTACATTGGTAAAAAGGTAAATGGTGAGGAAGAGTAAGTAGAGGAGGATTAGAAGATGGATTTAACTATTAGTACCATTATCGGTGACTTTATTCTTATCGCTGGTTCCTTCCTTTTATTAATTTTTTTAGTTAAGAAATATGCTTGGGGAAATATTACCAGTATTTTGGATCAACGTGCTGAAAAGATTTCTTCAGATATTGATGGTGCTGAGGAAGCTCGTAAAAAGGCTGAGGAACTAGCAAGTAAGCGAGAGGCTGAGCTAGCAGGTAGCCGTACCGAAGCTAAAACGATTATCGAGAATGCAAAGGAAACAGCTGAAAAGAGCAAATCAGATATTCTGGCTGAAGCTAAGCTAGAAGCTGGTCGCTTGAAAGAAAAAGCTAACCAAGAAATTGCGCAAAATAAAGCTGAGGCTTTACAAAGCGTTAAAGGTGAGGTAGCAGATTTGACAGTTAGTCTAGCTGGAAAAATCATCTCACAAAACCTTGACGGTCATGCCCATAAAGAACTCATTGATCAGTATATTGATCAGCTAGGAGAAGCTTAATGGACAAAAAGACAGTAAAGGTAATTGAAAAATACAGCATGCCTTTTGTCCAATTGGTGATTGAAAAAGGAGAAGAAGATTCTATCTTCTCAGACTTGACCCAGATTAAGCAAGTCGCTGAAGAAACAGACTTGCCTTCTTTTTTGGCTCAGGTAGATGTTGATGAGTCTGACAAGGAAAAAACAGTCAGTTATTTCCAAGATTCTGCATCGCCATTATTACAAAACTTCATTCAAGTTCTGTTGTACAATCATCGTTCAAATCTTTTTTATGATGTGATTGTAGATTGTTTAAACCGTCTTGAGAGAGAAACGAATCGTTTTGAAGTAACGATTGTGTCTGCTCATCCTCTAACGGATGAACAAAAAGAACGTTTGCTTCCAATTATAGAGAAAAAGATGTCTTTAAAAGTGCGTAGCATTAAAGAAGAAATCGACGATAGTTTAATCGGTGGTTTTGTTATTATCGCCAATCACAAGACAATTGATGTTAGTATTAAACAACAACTTAAAGTTGTTAAGGAAAATTTGAAATAGAAAGTGGTGTTCTTTTGGCAATTAACGCACAAGAAATCAGCGCTTTAATTAAGCAACAAATTGAAAATTTCAAACCCAATTTTGATGTGACTGAAACTGGTGTTGTAACCTACATCGGGGACGGAATTGCGCGTGCTCATGGCCTAGAAAATGCCATGAGTGGAGAGTTGTTGATTTTTGAAAACGGCTCTTATGGTATGGCGCAAAACTTAGAATCAACTGATGTTGGTATTATTATCCTTGGAGACTTTACAGATATCCGCGAAGGCGATACTATTCGTCGTACAGGAAAAATCATGGAAGTTCCAGTTGGTGATAGCTTGATTGGACGTGTCGTGGATCCACTTGGTCGTCCAGTAGATGGACTTGGTCCAATCGACACAAACAAAACTCGTCCAGTTGAAGCACCAGCTCCTGGTGTTATGCAACGTAAATCAGTATCAGAACCATTGCAAACTGGTTTGAAAGCTATTGATGCCCTTGTTCCAATCGGTCGTGGTCAACGTGAGTTGATTATCGGTGACCGTCAAACAGGGAAAACAACCATCGCTATCGATGCAATCTTGAACCAAAAAGGTCAAGATATGATCTGTATCTATGTAGCGATTGGTCAAAAAGAATCAACAGTTCGTACACAAGTAGAAACACTTCGCCAGTACGGAGCCTTGGATTACACAATCGTCGTGACAGCGTCAGCTTCACAACCTTCACCATTGCTTTTCCTTGCACCTTATGCAGGGGTTGCTATGGCCGAAGAATTTATGTACCAAGGTAAGCATGTCTTGATCGTTTATGATGACTTATCTAAACAAGCGGTAGCTTATCGTGAACTTTCTCTCTTGCTCCGTCGTCCACCAGGTCGTGAAGCCTTCCCAGGGGATGTATTCTACCTTCATAGCCGTCTACTTGAACGTTCAGCTAAAGTTTCGGATGAATTGGGTGGAGGATCTATCACAGCCCTTCCGTTTATCGAGACACAAGCCGGTGATATCTCAGCCTATATCGCTACAAACGTAATCTCTATTACGGATGGACAAATCTTCCTAAGTGATAGTCTCTTTAATGCAGGTATCCGTCCAGCTATTGATGCAGGTTCTTCCGTATCTCGTGTTGGTGGTTCTGCACAGATTAAGGCCATGAAGAAAGTTGCTGGTACACTCCGTATCGACCTTGCTTCATACCGTGAGTTGGAAGCCTTCACTAAATTTGGTTCTGACTTGGATGCGGCTACTCAGGCTAAATTGAACCGTGGTCGTCGTACTGTAGAAGTATTGAAACAACCTGTTCACAAACCATTACCTGTTGAGAAACAAGTTACTATTCTCTATGCTTTGACCCATGGTTTCTTGGATACAATTCCTGTAGACGATATCGTTCGTTTCGAAGAAGAGTTCCATATGTTCTTTGATGCTCAACATCCTGAAATTTTGGAAACCATTCGTGAAACAAAAGACTTGCCAGATGAAGCAGTCTTGGATGCTGCGATTACTGAGTTTCTCAATCAATCAAGCTTCCAATAAGAATAGAGGTGTCAGATGGCAGTATCTCTAAATGATATTAAAACAAAAATCGCCTCAACAAAAAATACTAGTCAAATTACTAACGCTATGCAGATGGTTTCTGCAGCTAAGTTAGGTCGTTCTGAAGAAGCAGCTCGTAACTTCCAAGTGTATGCACAAAAAGTGCGTAAACTAGTTACAGACATCCTCCACGGAGATGGTGCAGGCGGATCAACTAACCCTATGTTGATCAGTCGCCCCGTCAAAAAAACAGGCTATATTGTCATTACATCTGACCGTGGTCTTGTTGGAGGATATAATTCTTCAATCTTAAAAGCTGTCATGGAAATTCAGCAAGAATACCATCCTTCAGGTGATGATTTTGAAGTCATCTGTATTGGTGGTATGGGAGCCGATTTCTTCAAATCACGTGGTATTCAACCTATCTATGAATTGCGTGGACTTGCAAGCCAACCAAGTTTTGATGAAGTTCGTAAGATTATCACAAAAACGATTGAAATGTATCAAAACGAACTTTTCGATGAGCTCTACGTTTGCTACAACCATCATGTCAATACTCTCACAAGTCAAATGCGTGTAGAACAGATGCTTCCAATCGTGGACTTGGATCCAAATGAAGCAGATGATAACTATAGCTTGACCTTTGACCTTGAAACAAGTCGAGAAGAAATCTTGGATCAATTGCTGCCACAGTTTGCAGAAAGTATGATTTATGGTGCTATTATTGATGCCAAGACAGCTGAAAATGCTGCCGGTATGACAGCTATGCAAACAGCGACTGATAATGCAAAAAAAGTGATTAATGATTTGACCATTCAGTATAACCGTGCCAGACAGGCGGCGATTACACAAGAAATCACAGAAATCGTGGCAGGAGCTAGCGCTTTAGAATAAAGCCATCCTGCTCATATCAATGAACTTAGGACCTAGCAAAACTAGGAACCGACAGTATCTTATATAGAATAGGAGAAGGAGATGAGTTCAGGTAAAATTGCTCAGGTTATCGGACCCGTTGTAGACGTTTTGTTTGCAGCAGGGGAAAAACTTCCTGAGATTAACAATGCACTTGTCGTCTACAAAAATGACGAAAAGAAAACAAAAATCGTCCTTGAAGTAGCCTTAGAGTTGGGGGATGGTATGATTCGTACCATCGCCATGGAATCAACAGATGGTTTGACTCGTGGAATGGAAGTATTGGACACAGGTCGTCCAATCTCTGTACCAGTAGGTAAAGAAACCTTGGGACGTGTCTTCAACGTTTTGGGAGATACTATTGACTTGGAAGCTCCTTTTGGAGAAGACGCAGAGCGCCAGCCAATTCATAAAAAAGCACCTACTTTTGATGAGTTGTCTACCTCTTCAGAAATCCTCGAAACAGGGATTAAGGTTATCGACCTTCTTGCCCCTTATCTTAAAGGTGGTAAGGTCGGACTCTTCGGTGGTGCCGGAGTTGGTAAGACTGTCTTAATCCAAGAATTGATTCACAACATTGCCCAAGAACACGGTGGTATTTCAGTATTTACTGGTGTTGGGGAACGTACTCGTGAAGGGAACGACCTCTACTGGGAAATGAAAGAATCAGGAGTTATCGAAAAAACAGCCATGGTATTTGGTCAGATGAATGAACCACCAGGAGCACGTATGCGTGTTGCCCTTACTGGTTTGACAATCGCTGAATACTTCCGTGATGTAGAAGGCCAAGACGTTCTTCTCTTCATTGACAATATTTTCCGTTTCACACAAGCTGGTTCAGAAGTATCTGCCCTTTTGGGTCGTATGCCATCAGCCGTTGGTTACCAACCAACACTCGCAACAGAAATGGGTCAATTGCAAGAACGTATCACTTCAACTAAGAAAGGTTCTGTAACCTCTATCCAGGCTATCTACGTGCCAGCGGATGACTATACTGACCCAGCGCCAGCAACAGCCTTCGCTCACTTGGATTCAACTACCAACTTGGAACGTAAATTGGTTCAATTGGGTATCTACCCAGCCGTTGATCCACTTGCTTCAAGCTCTCGTGCTTTGGCACCTGAAATTGTTGGAGAAGAGCACTACGCAGTTGCGGCTGAGGTTAAACGTGTTCTTCAACGTTACCATGAGTTGCAAGATATCATCGCCATCCTTGGTATGGATGAACTTTCTGATGAAGAAAAAACTTTGGTTGCTCGTGCCCGTCGTATCCAGTTCTTCCTTTCACAAAACTTCAACGTTGCGGAACAATTTACTGGTCAACCAGGTTCTTATGTTCCAGTAGCTGAAACAGTTCGTGGATTTAAGGAAATTCTTGACGGTAAACACGATCATCTCCCAGAAGATGCCTTCCGTGGAGTAGGTTCAATCGAAGATGTTATCGCTAAGGCTGAAAAAATGGGATTTTAAGAGGTGATCTATGGCTCAGTTAACTGTCCAGATCGTGACACCAGATGGCCTCGTCTATGATCACCATGCCAGCTTTGTATCGGTTCGAACTCTGGATGGTGAGATGGGGATCTTGCCACGACATCAAAATATGATTGCGGTATTAGCAGTTGATGAAGTTAAAGTCAAACGTATTGATGATGATTCTCATGTCAACTGGATAGCAGTAAACGGAGGAATCATTGAGATTGCTAATGATGTCATTACCATTATTGCAGACTCAGCTGAGCGTGCTCGTGATATCGATATTAGCCGTGCAGAACGTGCCAAACTTCGTGCAGAACGTGAAATCGAAGAAGCACAAGACAAACACTTGATTGACCAAGAGCGTCGTGCTAAGATTGCATTACAACGTGCTATTAACCGAATCAATGTCGGAAATAAATTATAAAAAAATGAACTTGATTTGAGAATCAAGTTCATTTTTTTATGTTTAAAATGTAACGCAAACCGCTTCGGGAACGTGGAAATCATTGGAAAGTTCTGCAAGACGACCAGTCTCTGGATTACGTTTAAAGACAGTTGCATTATCAGAATCCTGGTGAACTGCGATGAGGAATTCTTGGTCTGGTGAGAGAATAAAGTCACGAGGAGTTTTCCCGTTTGTAGGAACGAATTCCAACAATTCTAAACTACCATCAGCGAGAATAGTGTAAACTACAATAGAATCGTGACCACGGTTTGATGCGTACAGGTATTTTCCATCTTGTGAGAGACGAATAGCAGCAGTTCCATTAAAGTCATTAAATCCTTCAGGAAGAGTAGAAATAACTTGCATTTTTTCAAATGCACCAACACCATCATAAATCAATACTTCAATTGTACTATTGAGTTCACAGATGAGATAGGCAATCTTGTAGTGGTTGTGAAAAACAAGGTGACGTGCACCAGCACCAGGACTACAATTGTAGGTAGTTAGCTTATTTAGTTTTCCTTCTGGATTGACATCATAAGTAGTAACCTCATCAGTACCTAAGTCGCAAGTGACTAAATACTGATCTGGTGTTAAATCTGTAAAGTGTACATGTGGAGAAGCTTGATTTTCATGGGGACCATGACCGCTATGCTGAACTGTATCAGCCAATTCTAAACTACCATCTTCTTTACGTTTATAGACCAAAACTTGTCCCTTGTGATAGTTTGCACCATATACTAGGCCACGTTTCTCATCAACTGCAACATAACAGTGAGGAGCGCCTTCTGTCACAACATGGTTTAGCAAAGTACCATCAGTTTGATAGGCAGCAATTCCACCTTGACCATCTTTGCTACCGACAGTGTAGAGGTGATTTTCTTGATCAAATGCAAGATAGGTAGGACTTGGCTCAGCTGCAAATAGTTTCAGATTGGATAGTTTCCCAGTTTCTGTATCAAAATCAGCTTGATAAATCCCTTGGGATAAACGACGTGTGTAAGTTCCGAAATAAATTGTTTCAATCATAGCTATACCTCTAAATAAAGATGTTTCTATTATATCATAAATTGGGAGACCTGAAGAAAATAGTGAAAAAAGTATGAAACATCTAAGTATAAAATTAGTAAAAAGCAAGGTCGCTTTGTTAAAGTTCTCAATCGTCACCTCAACACTTTAAAAACAGTTTATTCCCTATAAAAATGGTATAATGAAAGGACAAAGGAAAGGAAGTAGATATGGAACAAAAAGAGAAACATTTTAATTTATCTTGGTTTTTTAAATGGTTTTTAGATAATAAGGCTGTTACAGTTTTTTTGGTAGCCTTGTTACTAGGTTTGAATATTTTTATTTTAAGTAAGATTAGTTTTTTATTTATCCCTGTCGTTGATTTTTTATCAGTGGTTATGTTGCCTGTTATTTTATCAGGATTACTTTTTTATCTCTTAAATCCACTGGTGGATTTGATGGAGAAGTATAAGATAAATCGTGTCTTAGCCATTAGTATTATTTTTGTCATTATTGCCATACTCTTGATTATTGGTCTGGCTGTTGCGATTCCAAATCTTCAACGTCAAGTAGTTATTTTTGCGCAAAATGTACCAAATTATCTCGAAGATGCTGACAGAGTTATTGATGATCTTGTAACTAAGCGTTTGCCAGATGACTTTAGACCTCAACTGGAACAGGTTCTGGCTCAGTTTTCAACACAAGCAACTGCTTGGGCAAGTAATATATCTTCTAAGGCTGTGAACTGGGTGAGTGCTCTTATCAGTGGAACGTCTCAAGTCATTGTCGCTCTAATTATCATGCCGTTTATGCTCTTTTATCTCCTTAGAGATGGAAAAGGTTTGAGAGATCATATCACTCAATTCTTACCAAATAAATTGAGAGAACCAGTAGGTAAGGTTCTAACGGATGTGAACCAACAACTTTCTAACTATGTTAGAGGACAAATTACTGTTGCTATTATCGTGGCAATTATGTTTATCATCTTCTTTAAAATTATTGGTTTGAGATATGCGGTGACTCTTGGTATTACTGCTGGGGTCTTAAATCTTATCCCTTATCTTGGAAGTTTCCTTGCTATGATACCAGCTCTGGTCTTAGGGTTAATTGCTGGACCAGTTATGCTCTTGAAAGTTATTATCGTTTTTATCGTAGAGCAGACAATTGAAGGTCGTTTTGTGTCTCCATTGATTTTAGGTAGTCAACTAAACATCCATCCAATCACTATTCTATTCGTTTTGTTGACGTCTGGTTCTATGTTTGGTGTTTGGGGAGTCCTATTGGGAATTCCTGTTTATGCTTCAGCCAAAGTTGTTATTTCAGCTATTTTTGAATGGTATAAAAAAGTTAGTGGTCTGTATGAGTTAGAAGAGGAGGTTGAAGGTGAGCAATAGTCAAGAAATGCTTGAAGCTTTGGATCAGCAAGATTTAACAAGAGCTGATTACTATTTTCAAAAAGCATTGGTAGAAGACTCTGATGATCTTCTTCTGGAACTGGCTTATTATCTAGAAAGTATTGGTTTTTATCCACAAGCTCGTCAAATCTATGAAAAACTAGCTCCAATATTTCCAGAAGTAAATCTCAATCTAGCTAGTATCGCAAGTGAAGACGGACAAATTGAAGAAGCATTTGCCTATCTAGAAGAAATTCAACCCAATAGCGATTCTTATGTATCTGCTCTTGTTTTAAAGGCTGATTTCTATCAAATGGAAGGATTGACGGATGTAGCTCGCGACAAGCTATTAGAAGCTCTTAATTACTCTGATGATCCTTTATTGATTTTTGGGATAGCAGAGTTAGATAGTGAACTTGGAAATGATTTAGAAGCGATTAAGGGCTATGCTCAACTGGATAATCGTGAAATATATGAGCAGACAGGGATTTCGACCTATCAACGAATTGGAACTGCCTATGCTCGACTTGGAAAGTTTGAATCAGCCATAGAGTTTTTAGAAAAAGCTTTAGAGTTAGATTATGAAGATCAGACTGCATTTGAATTAGCAAGTCTTTACTTTGATCAAGAGGAATATCACAAGGCAGTTTTATATTTTAAACAGCTGGATACTATTTCTCCAGATTTTGAAGGGTATGAGTATGGTTATAGTCAGGCTCTACATAAGGAACACCAGACTGAGCAAGCCTTACTGATAGCTCAACAAGGTTTGGAAAAAAATCCATTCGAAACACGTTTACTACTCCTTGCTTCACAATTATCTTACGAATTGCATCAACCCGAGCAGGCGGAAGCTTATCTTCTTCAAGCTCAAGAAGATGCGGAAGACCAAGAAGAAATCCTCTTGCGACTAGCAACCATGTATCAGGAGCAAGAACGGTATGAGGATATTCTAGCCTTAGAAGTATATGAGCCAGAAAATCTCTTGACTAAGTGGATGATTGCACGGAGTTACCAAGAAACTGAAGATTTGGATGTTGCCTATGAATCTTATCAGGCATTGGTTTCAGAACTCAAGGAAAATCCTGAGTTTTTAGAGCAATACATTCATCTATTACGCGAACTTGGAAGATTTGAAGAAGCAAAAGAACAGATCCAACACTATCTCAAGTTGGTTCCTGATGACATACAGATGCAAGATTTGTATGAACGTTTATGATGATACCAAAATAGTCGTCTTAGCAGGCGACTATTTTTATAAAATGAAAGATTTAAAAATCTATAAATTCAATCATAAAAATGAATAGATACAGTATGAATTTTTAGCATTTTTTTGATATAATTGTTATAGTTAAATTGAAAAACTCACTCAAAAAGTGAAACATAGAAAGATTTGAATTATGACACAAGTAAAAATCGTAACAGATTCTTCTGTTACCATTGAACCAGAAGTGGTCAAAGAATTAAATATTACCGTCGTTCCGCTCTCTGTAATGATTGATAGTGTTCTTTATTCGGATGCTGATCTTGAAGAAGGGGAATTTCTTCGCTTGATGAAAGAGAGTAAAAATCTGCCTAAAACAAGTCAACCTCCAGTTGGACTCTTTGCTGAGATTTTTGATGAGTTAAGTAAAGACGGTAGTCAAATTTTAGCCATTCATATGTCTCATGCCTTATCAGGAACTGTCGAAGCAGCTCGTCAGGGTGCAAGTTTGTCAACGGCAAATGTGACCGTATTGGATAGTTCCTTTACAGACCAAGCCTTAAAATTTCAAGTGGTTGAAGCAGCTAAGTTAGCTCAAGAAGGACAAAACATAGAAACAATTGTGGCTCATGTTGAAGAAGTCAAGAAAAATACAGAGCTCTACATCGGTGTTTCTACCTTAGAAAACCTTGTTAAAGGTGGCCGTATTGGCCGAGTGACAGGTCTTTTAAGCTCTCTATTAAATATCCGAGTTGTCATGCAGATGAAGGATGACGAATTACAACCAATCGTGAAAGGACGTGGAGCAAAAACCTTTAAGAAATGGTTGGATGAACTAGTTTCAAAACTGTCAGAGCGTTCTGTTTCTGAGATTGGTATTTCCTATTCTGGAACTAGGGACTGGGCGGAAGAGATGAAAGAAATCCTACAACCATTCGTTGAAAAACCAATCTCTGTACTTGAAACAGGTTCGATTATTCAGACACATACAGGTGAAAATGCTTGGGCTATTTTAGTCAGATATGAGTCCTAAAAAAATAAAGAAAATAGCAAGAAATAGCGTTTTTGACTTGACCTACAAGAGAATTTAGGATATGATTGTAATTGTTAATTAGAAAATATTTGGAGGAATTATTAACATGGCAAACAAACAAGATTTGATCGCTAAAGTAGCAGAAGCTACAGAATTGACAAAGAAAGACTCAGCAGCAGCAGTTGATGCTGTATTTGCAGCAGTAGCTGATTACCTTGCAGCTGGTGAAAAAGTTCAATTGATTGGTTTTGGTAATTTCGAAGTTCGTGAGCGTGCAGCACGTAAAGGTCGCAACCCACAAACTGGTAAAGAAATCACTATCGCAGCTTCAAAAGTTCCAGCATTCAAAGCTGGTAAAGCTCTTAAAGACGCTGTTAAATAATGAATTTAGAAAAAGCCTATTGTATCAAGCTTCCTAGCTTGATCGATAGGCTTTTTTTGTATTTTTGGGGCAAAAAGGGGGCAGGAGAGAACAGTATCTTCTAAACCAATCATAGATTCTAAGATCTACTATTGGTAAGAACGGTGAAGCCGATAAGGCTATCTCAAGTTAGGCTTGCAAAGAAAAGATTTGGGCCACCATCCATACAATTGGCACTAAATGGATAGCAAAAAAGGATGGTGAGAAGAGTTTCCTTTCAAGTATTGAGCCCCTTATAGTATTTCTTGACAGAGTTAGTGAAAGGGTTTACAATTATATAAAAGAAGTTAGGAGGAAAGGAAGATGATTATTTCAACTACGGGAATTGAAGGGAAAAAAATCCTAGCCTACAAAGGAATTGTCTTTGGTGAAGTAGTTGCTGGAGTTAATATGTTCAAAGATATGGCTGCTGGCTTCCGTAATGTTTTTGGAGGTCGAGCGAGTAGTTATGAAGGTGAATTGACTCAAGCAAGAGAAGAAGCTATAGCAGAAATGATGGAGAGTGCAAGTGAACGTGGAGCAAATGCTATTATAGGTATAAAAATGGACTATGAAACTTTAGGTGCTGAAAATGGTATGCTGATGGTCACTTGTAGTGGAACAGCAGTAGTCGTTGACTCCTGATTTGACGAAACAAAAAAGAACAGTCGAAACTGTTCTTTTATGATTATTTGAGACCGTATTTTTTGTTGAAACGATCCACGCGTCCATCTGCTTGAGTGAACTTTTGACGTCCAGTGTAGAATGGGTGTGAGTCTGATGAAATTTCCACACGGATCAATGGGTAAGTTTCGCCTTCGAACTCAACAGTTTCGTTAGAGCGTTTTGTTGAACCGCTAAGGAATTGGTAACCAGTAGTTGTGTCCATGAAGACAACTGGGCGATATTCTGGATGGATATCTTTTTTCATTTTGCAATATTTCCTTTCTGCCATGGTCTCTTTGCGAGCCATAGATTGTTACCATACTAGTCTAACAGATTATGCTAAGTTTGGCAAGCTTTTTATCTATTTTTTCAGTAAGTTTTTTAATTTTTGGTAGATGACTTCATTTTCCTCTAGGCTATAGGAGTTAGCACCACTTGCAAGTGGGTGACCACCACCATCATGTTCTTTTGCAACACCATTGATTGGAACGAATTTACTGCGAAGTCGAACGCGATAGTGGCCATCTGCTTGTTCCACAAATATTCCCCAAAGGTTAACAGTATCAATACGACCTGGAGCACCAACAATGGCTGCTGTTTCTGCGTCTGTTACTTGATATGTTTTTAGAATTTCTTGAGTCAGAATGACACGCGCAACACCGTTTTCATCAACTTCTAAGTGATCATAGACATAACCTTGAAGTTTAGCAATTTTAAAGCTCATGGTGTCCATTTTACGTGCTAATTCAGCATAGTCAAAGTTATGTTCTCTTAGTTTACTAGCAATTCGAAGGGTACGAGCAGAAGTGGACGGATAAAGGAAACGGCCTGTGTCACCAATAATTCCAGCACAGAGCATTTTAGCTGCATAGTCAGATAATTCAAGATTAGTTGCTTCAGCAAAGAGAGCAATCATCTCACTGGCACTGCTTGAGTTGGTATCTACCCAAACAAGATCTCCGTAGACTTCGTCATTTGGATGGTGGTCAATTTTAATAATGGTTTCAGCATTGATATAACGTTTATCATCGATACGAGCAGTATTTGCTGTATCACAAATGATAGCAAGCGCCCCTTGATAATCTTTGTCTTCTACCTGATCCATCTTTGTAAGCCATGTTAGGGTAGGTTCATCATAACCGACTACCTTGATTTTTTTTTCTGGGAAATGATGTTCCAGAAGTGCTTTGAGTCCAACCTGACTTCCTAAGGCATCAGGATCGGGTTTCATGTGACGGTGAATGATAATGGTATCGTATGCTTTAATTTTTTCTAAAATTTGATGGCAAATTTCCATAAGTAACCTCAATTCTTTCTTATTTCATTGTAGCACAAGAGTTTTTATTTTTAAAATGAAAAAGATGTGATATAATGGAGGAAGATAAATTGAGGAGGACGATATGGCATTAGCAAAAATTGTATTTGCCAGTATGACCGGTAATACCGAAGAAATTGCAGATATTGTAGCAGATAAATTGCGTGAGTTGGGCTTAGAGGTAGATGTTGATGAGTGTACAACTGTTGACGCATCTGACTTTCTTGAAGCAGATATCGCAATCGTTGCAACCTACACTTATGGTGATGGAGAGTTACCAGATGAGATGATGGACTTCTACGAAGATCTAGCAGATCTTAATTTGAGTGGCAAGATCTACGGTGTGGTAGGATCAGGCGATACTTTCTACGATGAGTTCTGTAAAGCTGTTGATGACTTTGATCGTGTATTTGTGGCAACAGGAGCTGAAAAGGGATCAGAGTGCGTCAAAGTGGATCTCTCTGCAGAAGAAGAAGATATCGAACGCTTGGAACAATTTGCAGAAGAATTGGCTGCTAAAGTAGGATAAGCATGAAGTTGCACTGATGAAAGTTGTCAGTGCAGTTTTTGTTAGTTGTTCCTAAAAATGTACCATTCCATCTAGAAGATTTTTGCTAAAATCATTCAAATAAAAAGGAGACTCTATGGATTTAGATATTATTAGACAAGAAATCGATCAAATTGATGATCAAATCGTGAAGCTCTTGGAAGAAAGAATGCATCTTGTGGAAGGCGTAGTTGCTTATAAAAAGGCTTCAGGAAAACCGATTTTGGACACCAAAAGAGAAGAAGCTATCTTTGAAAAAGTCAGAAGTCGTGTCAGCAATAAAAAATACGCAGAGACAATTGTCGCGACTTTTTCAGACATTCTCAAACGTTCGCGCGATTATCAGGATAAAAACATCAAATGAAAAAAGAACAATTTTACCCACTAGGAATCTTTCTAGCTGCCATGCTAGGAGGTCTTGTCCGTTATTTGATTTCCAAATGGTTGCCAACCAGTCCAGCTTTTCCATGGGGAACACTAGTCGTCAACTATCTAGGAATTTTCTGTTTAGTCTATCTAGTCAAAGGTTATTTGGTTTATAAGGGGAGCAGTAAGGGTCTGATTTTAGCACTTGGTACTGGCTTTTGTGGCGGTTTGACCACTTTTTCTAGCCTCGTGTTAGATGCCATAAAATTGCTGGATACAGGTTCTTATCCAAGTCTGATAATTTATCTAGTTCTGAGCATTGGTGGAGGGCTTTTATTGGCTTATTGTTTAGGGAGGAAGAAATGGTAATCATGTATTTAGCACTTGCTTGTGGCGTTGGAGCGCTTGTTCGTTATTTCCTTTCTACCCTCAATCAAGAGAGAGTTTTACCATTAGGAACACTTCTAGCAAATCTTTTAGGTTGTTTTTTAATTGGTTTATTTTACAATTATGTAGAAGATAAAGAGCTCTATGCTATCCTTGCTACAGGCTTCTGTGGAGGTCTAACCACTTTTTCAACCTTGAATGATGAACTCCAAAAACTCTTAACTGATAAGAAGATCTTTTACAGATATTTTCTCTTAACCTACTTAGGTGGTTTAGTAGCAATTTTTTTAGGAATTTTACTGTAAATTTCTTTACTTTTTCTAAGAAATTTGGTAAACTGTATCTTGTGTGTAATGGACGCACAAAAATACAGTTTATCCGCTGAGGAAGCTTCCTCATGATTGACAAAGATAGGAGAATAAAATGAATCCATTAATCCAAAGCTTGACTGAAGGTCAACTTCGTACTGATATCCCATCATTCCGTCCTGGTGACACTGTTCGTGTACACGCGAAAGTTGTCGAAGGTAACCGTGAACGTGTTCAGATCTTTGAAGGTGTTGTTATTGCACGTAAAGGTGCTGGCATCTCAGAAAACTACACAGTTCGTAAAATCTCTAATGGTGTAGGCGTTGAACGTATCTTCCCAATCCACACTCCACGTGTTGAAAAGATCGAAGTTGTTCGTTACGGTAAAGTACGTCGTGCGAAATTGTACTACTTGCGTGCTCTTCAAGGTAAAGCAGCTCGTATCAAAGAAATCCGTCGTTAATTCGACCAAAAAACTCTGCTCATTCGGCAGAGTTTTTCTCTAGCTCCCTTAGTTCAATGGATATAACAACTCCCTCCTAAGGAGTAGTTGCAGGTTCGATTCCTGCAGGGGGCATTATAAGAAGCGTAAAGAAGCATAAAGAATATTTAAAGGTTTTATTTATAGGCAATCATCACAAATTATTTTTTAAAAATAGGATAGTATATTTATATTTTTTGACCAAAACTTGACCAAAATTTGACCAAATTTTGACCAAAAATTAGATTTAAGTTAATGGATATAGAATAAAGTAGATCAGGAAGCTGGTCTATTTTGTTTTGTATTTTTTACTTTGATTTTTTTAGTATTTGTGAATATACTGAATGAAAGTTCTAGTTTAAATATGATATAATTACAAGATAATGAAGTTATATAAAAAATGAAAAAAATAGACTTGTTGCCCCTGTTCTTAAATGGGTAGGGGGAAAAAGACAGTTAATTTCGGACATTGAACCTTTAATACCAAAAAAGGATTTCTACTTATGTAGAGCCTTTTATTGGTGGTAGTGCAATATTATTTCATCTTCAACCAAATAAGGCGATTATCAATGACTATAATCAAGAATTGCTGAAGGATTTTAGATAAAAGTATGGGGGAGTAAGTGAACAGAAGAGTTGCTTACTCCTTTTTAAAATTTATATATGCTTTTTGTTTTACAAAAAAAATAGAGTAATTATAATTTGGTTATTTTTTAGTATTAGAATTGATTACATAAGAAACGGAGGAACAATATATGGAAATTATGCTTGAAACAAGAAATTTAACAAAGAAAATCAAAGAACAAATGGTACTTGAAAATATATCAATTAAAGCAGAAAAAGGAAAGATATATGGACTATTAGGACCGAATGGTGCTGGGAAATCAACGCTATTAAAAATAATTACTAAAGTTATGAATTGTACATCAGGGGATATTTTTTTTGAAGGAAAAAGCATGTGTACACAAGACTTAAAAAAAGTTGGAGCTATCATAGAGCATCCTGCCATCTATCCAAATTTAACAGCATACGAAAACTTAGAAGTTTTAACAGTATTATTAAATATTGATAAAAGAAGAATTGATTATGTGTTAAAAACAGTTGGGTTAGAAAACACAAATAAAAAATTGGTAAAAAATTTTTCATTGGGGATGAAACAAAGACTTGGAATTGCAATGACACTAATAAATAATCCAGAATTATTGATACTTGATGAACCAACTAATGGACTAGATCCTTTGGGAATTCAAGAGTTAAGAGAAATGATAAAAGAGTTTTCTAAAAAAGGGATTACAGTCATTATTTCAAGTCATATTTTGAGTGAGATTCAACAGATAGCAGATAGGATAGGGATTATTAATAATGGGCATCTCATTTATGAAGCTAATAATTCTGATGAGATGGATTTGGAAAAATTGTTTTTAGAAATGATAAAAAAGGATGTGAAAAATAATGATTAGTTATATTAAAACAGAGTTAATGAAAGAAAAAAGATCTGCTAACTTAAAGTTAGGAATTATTGTGCCGATAATTTTTGTTTTATTTAATATAGCTATGATTAGTTTGATGGGGGAAAGCCCAGAAGGAAAAAGTTACATATTGGCAACTTCTTTTAATTGGTATCCACTTTTAATTCTCCCAATAGTTTTGAGCTTACTAGTTGTGAATATAAATGGTAAAGAAAAGAGCGAGCATATTGTTTTACAAAAAAGCAAAAATCTAAGTTTTACAAAAATAGAATTGGCAAAAAATATTATTATTGTAGCTGAATTATTTATTATTCTACTAATATCAACAATATTAATATTTACTGTTGCGACATTTTTTCTAGGTGAAAAAATATCTCTAAGTCAATTAATTATAGCTACTATTTGTCTTTTTATTGGAAGTTTACCGATTGTTGCTTTATCTTTTTTGATATATGGACTTACAAAAAAGAAAGCTGTTCTTATATTGTTGAATTTTGTGTTGACATTCCCATCGGCTGTGATTGCAGTAACAAAAAATTGGATTTTATTTCCATGGTCATATAACTTGCGAATGCTTAGTCCAGTTGTTGGAGTACATCCAAATGGTACTTTTCTTGAGACTGGCTCTACACTAATGAATATGGATGCAACATACTTAGGATTGATTTTAAGTATTGCGGTCTATGTAGTCGTATTAACATTAAGTCTTCTAATTAACAACAAAAGGAGTAAATGAAGTGTATAATATGATATCATCATACTGGCTTAGAAGTAGAAGGACACCAGTAAGACTAATGACTTTTTTATGCCCAATCCTATTTTCTTTGATTTATGGTATTTATTCGATTAATTCAAAAGGATTAATAGGGAAAGAAATGGGAGTGTTCTTTTGCACATATATAATTTTAGCAAATTTTTCAATGTGTTTTTATATACCAATGATATATGAGGTTGATAAGGTAGCTGGGAATTTTGCAAATGATTTAAGGACTGGGATTAGTAGGAATAAAATATTCTTTTCTAAATCTATTTATATCTCTATATTACTATTTATAATTGAATTTATATCTATCTTGGTAATGATATTAATAGGGTTTGGAAAAGTTGAGTTTGATTATATAAGTACAGTTTTATGCTTTTTGATTGGTACAATTATGCTGATGCCAATGATTCCTGTTTATCAATTTTTAAGTTTGAAATTAGGTTTTTCTGGTAGTATACTAATCGGAATTTTTTTAACATTATCAGGTATTTTGTTAGGTACCACAGAATTAGGCGGTAATATTTGGTATTTATTACCTTTTGTTTGGCCGATAAAACTTATTTTTGCTTATACAAGTCATGAAGTTACAAGTCATGTTATTTTGATGTTTTTAGCATTATCAGTAATTATTACTGTATTGTTTATAGGCGTATTTAATATTTGGTATAATAGATGGGATGGTATTAATAAAATGGAGGAGTAGAATGAATTTATTAATCATAGATGATGATAAAGATTTATTACGACTTTTAGAGTTGACTTTTAAAAAAGAATATAATGTCGACCTTTGTGATTCAGCTGAAAAAATTGTTCCTGAACAGCTGGTTAAATATAATTTGATTATTCTTGATGTCATGATGGATAAAATGGATGGATTTGAGTTTTTATCACGATATAGAGAATTGATAGATGCACCGATTATCTTGTTGACGGCTAAAAGTTTTGAAAAGGACAAGATAGAGGGATTTGCCTTAGGCGCAGATGATTATGTTACAAAGCCATTTTCTGTATCTGAAATAAGGGCGAGGGTTGCAGCACATATTAGAAGAGAAAATAGAGATAAGCATAGTAGAATAATTGATTATCCAATTTCTTGTGACTTATTGTCTAAAAAAATATATTTCAAGGAAGATGAAATTACTCTTACCAAAAGTGAATATGAAATATGCGAATTACTTTTAAAAAATAGAAACCAGGTTTTTACTAAAGAAAAGATTTATACAACAATTTATGGATATGATGCTGAAGGTGATAGTTCAACTTCTATTACAGAAAGAATAAAAAAAATAAGAGAAAAATTTGCTGGATTTCATATAGATCCAGTTAAAACTATTTGGGGAGTAGGTTATCAATGGGAACTAAAAAAAGTTTAACCTATTTAATTAGTAAATTTGCAATTTTAGAATTGTTTTTTGTACTATTTATGAGTTTATTTTCCTATATGCCTCTAAACGTCTTAATTAACACTGGGGTAGTATATCCTGCAAATTATGCTGAAAGACATTCTGATACAGTAAAATATGAGTTTCAAAAAGAGGATTGGGAAATTGATAAAATACCATTTTTTTATGAATATCAATTAAGAGATAATGGAGAAATTATAGAAAATACGATTGATGAACGCTATAATCAAAAAATAAGTGAGGCATTGCAAGAAGGAAAATCTTCAAAGGAACACATAATAGGTTCAGATGTATTTAAGGCTTTTAAAAATGGTAATAAAGATTTGATCATAAAATATAAAATTAGTGCTATACCTACCAATCCAAATGTATACAAAATAATTGGAAATTTTGAATTGGTGTATTTTACAAGCATGTTTTGTCTGTGGCTAATTGGATTTATTTATTTAATAAGTAATTTGACAAGGAAATTAAGGAGTGAAATTAGAAAGATATCCAAGGCTAATGAAAATATTGAAAAATTACAATTAGAATTTGAAAGAGAGTATTCTGATTATACAGAAATTTCAGGAGTGTTAGATTCTATAGATAGTATGGCAAGGAGCTTAAAGGCATCATTAGAAAAACAATGGAATATGCAGATGACACAAAAAGAAATGATTCAATCGATTACTCATGATGTGAGGACTCCGATTACTCTAATTAAGGGGAGTATAGAATTATTAAAAGAAGATCAAGAAAATGTTCTTGAAAGAGCAGAAGATGCTTTAAATGGAGTGGAGAGATTGGAATCTTTTCTAAAAAAACTAAATGATTTTTCTGATTTGATGGAAGCTCCAAAGGAAGTTGTATCAAAAGAAGTTTTAGACGATTGGATAAAAATTGTGACTAGTATTTGTAAACTTAAGGGTTTTAGCTTGTCAATTCTTTCACATGATGCAAGTAATATTAAATTAGATAAAAATTCAATTTCTATTGCGTTACAAAATTTAGTAAATAATGCAATTGAGAATTCTTCAGTGGGTTCAACTATATTTATCGGTTTTTATGATGATATAGATGATTATACTATTGTTGTCAGGGATCAAGGCGATGGATTTAATGATGATATTCTTTATGATTTAAGGGAAAAATATGTATCAACAAAAATGTATGATAATAATATACATGGTTTGGGACTTTCAATTGTTACGAAAATACTTGAAACTAACAAGGGACAATTGTTACTAAATAATTACGATGATCAAGGTAATGGTGCTGAAGTTAAAATGGTATTTAAAAAGTAAGCATATTTTAAAAAATTAATAAATCTGGTTACCAAGAGGGATAAATTTTCACTATTAAAGTGTAGAGGGAAATTTATCCTTTTTGCTTTTGAGGTATAAGAAAAATCTATTCCGTTATTAAGCAAAAAATCCTACATAGCAGAAAGCTAATTGATTTTTGACAACTGAATAGACCAAGGTGGGACGTTATCCATTTGTGGAGAATTATGATCTACTCCAAGACTTTTTTGCTTAGAAATTGGTTTAAATGAATACTGATAAGTGCCAAGAATAAAAGAAAAAGAGCGATAAATAGGAATACATAAAGAATAAAAGTATATTTTTTAATAGTTAATAATATACTTTTTAAACCAATAAATTGTTAGTTTCTGTTTAAATATTTGTTTAGTAAATATAGAATAAAGTAGATCAGTAAGTTGGTCTATTTTATTTTGTGTTTAATAGGTACTAAAACTCGAATTGTATATCTAAAAGTGATACAATAGATATACAAGAGTAAAAGGAGAATTGATATGTCACAAATTGCTGTTAGAGTAGATGATGATTTAAAAAAAGAAGCAACTGCGATTTTTAATGAATTAGGTTTGGATATGTCAACTGCTGTAAAATTATTTTTAAAACAAAGTGTTTTAACAAAAAGTATTCCCTTTAAACTTGCTTTAGATGAATATTCAAAAGATGAAGTAGAGCAAGCAAAGAAAGATATTCAAAGGTTAGTAAATGAAAAATCAGAAGTTGTAAAACTTGATTTTAAAAGAAAAGAAGATGTTGATGTATTTTTTAATGATTAGGAGATAGAAAATGGAAATAAAAAATGTGAGTTATTATAATTCTGTACCTCAATTTCTAAAACCAAAATTGAATTATTTTTTAAGAGATTTTTTAAATGATTATTCAGATCAATTAGATGAATTGGAAGCTGGTTCAGAATTTGATTCTGAAATTGAATATGAAGGAGATTTAGAAATATATTTTGTTAAATTTGTATTTAATAAAAAAGGTGGGGGAATTTTTGGTAATTCTGAAAGTGAGTTAGATATTTATTGCAATAATGAGCTCTGTTTAACTGCTAAATTGGGATAAAATGAAAAAAAACACTATCATTAGATAGTGTTATTTTTTTTGTTTTCATTATAAAATTGTGTTGCTATTTCTTTAACGTAGTTTTCATATTTTGAAGGAATATCAGCATTTTTGAGATAGTCCTGATAATTGAAGCTATCATCTATTGGATATTCGTTGTTAACTAAACTCATAAAATCAAGGATTCGTCCTTCTTTTTCGGCATTTTAAGAAAAGTAAAGAAAGACAAAGAAAATTCAAAATGCTTAATTGAAGGCAATTATCACAAGTTCATTTTTAAAAATAATTTAGTATTTTTAATTTTTTTGACCAAATCATGACCAAATTTTGACCAAAAATTATATTTTGTAAATGGCTAGAGAATAAAATGGATCATGAAAATGTCTTTGATTTATAGTAGTGTTAAAAAAGGACTTCCTTTATTGGAATGTCCTTATTTTTATTATGGAATTGACAAATGAGGTTAAGGTTCAGATCTATGAACTCAGAAAGCAAGTATAAAGATTCAAACAAGTTTCAAAAAATTTTGTGTTGATTTTTCTAGACTTAAGTACACGACAAAATCAATTGATCGTTATGGAATATAGAGCTTTAAAAATTCGAAGAATCGATACTATTCCACTGGGACAGGCAAAGGCAGTGGCTGTTTGAAATCGTTGTAATTTTGGTTTGAACGGTGTATTCATATTAGTAGTGTAACAAAAGAGCCTCTAGATAGCAACCGATACACTAATGAGGCTGGGTCACACTTTTTCAATGGCTCTACGCAGTATTGAGTAGACCTTGAGTTTCTTTATCTAATTTTATCCACTGGATTGTTCAGGACGGTTTTCAATTCAGGACAATATTTACTTACCTCAAATTCAATAATCTCATATTGAGCAATCTCATTTTGATAGAATGGATCGTGTGTAATGATTTCTTGAACGGCTTCTTTATTTTTAGCTCTCATGAGAATGATACCGCCGGTTCTTGGATTTTTTCTTCCAGATGCGATAAAAAGACCTTTTGTATAATACTGATTTAAAAAATCTATGTGTTTTTCTAAGTGTTTTTCAACTTCATCAAGGGATTTGATATAGGTAAGATTTACAATAAACATAAGTTACTCCTTTAAAATAAATGATAAAAAGATTATAATACTTTATAAACAAGTTGTATAGTAGGCACATTTTTGTAAGGAGAAAAAATGTTAACAAATAAAAATTGGAACTGTAGTATGTCTCGAGTCTTAGATGTGGTTGGTGGGAAATGGAGGATGAATATATTATGGGTTATAAACAAGCATAAGAAAGTTCGTTTCAATCAATTGAGAAGAGAAGTTGAAGGGATTACAACTATCAGTTTGACACGTGGATTAGATGTTTTAATAGAGAACCAATTGGTTGAGAAATATGATTATGAGTCTTTGCCTCTTCATACAGAATATGAGTTGACAGAAAAAGGTAAATCACTGATGCCGATTTTAAAGGACTTGAATCAATGGGGAAAAGAATGGTTGCATTAAATTTTCTTCTTTTTGTCACTTTCATCTTGCCACTTAGGTTCTCATTTTGACCGCTTATCCCAAAAGTCCGTTTTTTAAACGGCTTTTTTGCTAGACTGATACTGTCAAAAAGGAGAGAGAACATGATATTACAAGCTAAAAACATCAGTAAACGGTATGGAAATCATCTAGTGGTTGAACATATTCACCTACAGTTTGAAACGGGAAAGTTTAATGTGATTCTAGGATCAAATGGGGCGGGGAAATCAACGACTGAGAAATAAGGTTATTGACTCACTATTTATGGAAGTAGTTATTTAAGAGAGAAAGATGAGTTACCAAAAAGTTACTAAAATTTGAAAAATGAGTCTATTTTGCAAGATTCAGAAGTCCTAAAACCCTATTAAATCAGGGTTATAAGATTTAAAAAATGTATTCATAGAACTCTAAATCTTGCTTTGCTTGTCTTGGCGGGGTGGACAGGGTATAAGTGGAAGATAAGATGAATAAAATGGAGAAGACTCTAATGGTTCTTCTCCATTTTTTTATCTAATTAGTAATGTTGAAAATCGGAAGTGAAATGATACTTTCAAAGAATTCATTTTGGACACTAGCAAACGAAATAGAGCCCTGATGCAAATCAACAATTTGTTTTGAAATTTTTAGCCCAATTCCAGTCGTTCTAATTTTAGAAATATCAATATTTTTAAAAGATAATTCATTAAGTTCAGCAATTTTTTCTGGTGAAGCTCCCTGTCCATTATCTTTGATTTCGACAATTACATTTGTATCTTTTTTGTATAAGTGGATTCTTATTGTGCAACCCTTTTCGTTATGTAAAACAGAGTTGTAGATGATATTATGGATAACTCTTGTGATTAAAAACTGCTCAATCATGATAGATTGATTAACAAGTGAATAATCGTAATCAAATTCAAATTCAAAATCATTCCAGATTTCTTGATTTAAAATATGGATGAGAATGTCTTTGAAGAAGGGGATAATTTTTGTTTCAGTCTGATTTAATTGAAGATGACCGGATGAAAGGCGAGCTACTATATTTAAGTCATTTAAAACATTTTGGATGTAATAGGATTCCGTCAATATTGGACGAATATGTTTTTTAAACTGTGTATCTAGTTCAGAATCATTTAACAAGGACGCGTTAGAAATGATGACAGAAAGAGGTGTTTTGATATCGTGTGCAATACCTGAAATCCATTGCTCTTTAAAGACTTCATTCTCTTTGAGTAGAGTATCGGTTTGATTAATTGCAGTTGTAAGATATTCTAGTTCTGATATAGAATTTATTGGATTTTTTAAACCATATGGGAGATTCTGAATAGCAGTTACAAGAGGCACAATTTTACGATTGATATGCGTCACGCCATAGTAGTAAAGAAAAGCGAAATAAAGGCAGTTGAAAAGCAATACTCCAAATGCTACTAGTGGAAACAGGCGGAGACTATCTATATCTAAGTAATTAAAACTATAACGAGCAATTTTATCTTTTGGAAAACCAACAACAATGATGTATCCACCTTTTATCTGACTAAAAACAGGATAATCTGAAAGATAATAGCGAGAAAACTGTAAAATGTCCCCGTAGTCAAATTGCGAAGGAACTTCTGTAGGTTTATACTGTTCGTACACTTGTTTTCCAGTCTGCTTATCCAATACCATGAGCCATAACTTTTGTTCTTTTAGACTAGAAATATCATTTTCAGGTATGTGGACGTTATTATTTGTGATGGTAATGTGTTCAGAAATTATTTTCACAGTCTCAGTAGCAGTTTGCTTTTTACTAATGTAGAAAACAAAACTGGCAATTAGAATAATATTGGTAATAAAGATAATGATGGAAGAAAAGATAAATTTCTTTAGTGAATACCTTAAAATTTTGGTTTGATTCATAATCATGATAACAATTTATATCCTAGCCCTTTAGCTGTCTTTAAATATTGAGGTTTTGAAGGATTTTCTTCTATTTTTTCTCGAATTTTCCGAATATGTACAGTCAAAGAGTTTTCATAACCAAAGCTATCCACTCCCCAAATCGTATCACAGAGAGATTCGGTTGAAACGATGTAATTTTTATTATCGTAAAGTTTTTTCAAAATCTGAATTTCAATTGGCGTAATAGAAATTTCTGCTCCATTTTTTTGTACTGTTGCATTCCGAAAACTCACCAAAGTCTGTCCAATCTGTATTGTTTCCTGTTCTGATTTATAACTTCTACGGAGCAGAGCCATAATACGATAGATAAGATTTTTTGGAATGAAGGGTTTCATGATATAATCATCACCACCAGCATTGAAACCAGCTATCTCATCTTCAGGATTATTTTTGGCAGTCAGAAAGAGGATAGGAGTATCGCCTTTTTTTCGGATATGTTTTGCTAATGTGTAGCCATCCCCATCGGGTAGCATAATGTCCAAAAGGAAAAGGTCGAACTGCTCTATTTCAATCATGTCCAAACTAGATTCTATATCATAGGCTGATGTTAGATTGGAAAATCCGTAGGCAGTGAGAATATCTCTTATGGAAGAGTTTAAAATTTTGTCGTCATCAATGATAAGGATGTGCTTATTCAGGAGTTGTTGTTCGAAACTCATAATCTTACCTCGCTTATTTAAATTATACCATTTAAAAGAGTGAAAAAAAGAAAAATACTGTAATCTTAATGTAAAATTAAGGTTAGCTTAGTTTAAAATTAATCTTGCATGTCTATAATAAAGACATAACCTAGATAGAGATACTTCTCAAATTAATTTTAATCAGTGAGGTATTTCCAAATGGTTAAACAACAAATGAATCTCGTTGAGATTGAAGCAATGAATTCTCTTCAAGAATTGACTCTTGAAGAACTTGATAACGTTCTTGGTGCTGGTGGTGGAGTAATCCAAATCCATTTTATTCAGACAAAACAATGGTAATAGTGACTCACCAATTAGATATTGTGAATTATGTTGATTCTATCATTTTTGTTGATAAGAGTAGTAGAGATGTTATCAAAGATACTCATGATAATTTGATTCATGGAAATCAAAATTATAGAAAATTTTTTAGTTTAATGGAGGAAGTTCATAATGATTAGTAATGTTTTACAGATAAAAAACTTACAAAAGGAATTTAAGGACACTCAGGTAGTTAACCTTAGTTCCTTATCAGTTCAACAAGGTGAGATTTATGGTTTTCTAGGTCCAAATGGAGCTGGGAAAACAACCACCATGAAGATGATTTTGTCTTTGATTTCTCGTACAGCTGGGGATATTGAAGTGTTCGGTCAATCCATAGGTACGGACAAGCAGTATCTTAATCAGATTGGCTCTATGATTGAAGAACCGTCTTATTATCCTAATTTGACAGGCTATGAAAATCTCTTGGTTTTCCAAAAAATCCTTGGATTTGATAAGAAAAATATTCAGGAAACCTTGAAAATTGTTGGGTTAGATCAACCTAAAAACAAGAAAAAATTGGTTAAAGATTATTCTCTGGGTATGAAACAGCGTTTGGCTTTAGCCTTTGCCTTAGTCAAGAAACCGCGTTTGTTGATACTGGATGAACCAACTAACGGGCTAGACCCAGCAGGGATTCATGAAATTCGGGAACTGATTATCAAGTTGGCAAAAGAACAGGGCATTACTGTCTTCATCTCTACCCATATCCTTTCTGAAGTAGAGCATATCGCTGACCGTGTAGGGATTATCAATCATGGTCAACTCGTTTACGAGGGAGAAATTCGTAAAATTCAGTCCAATAAATGGCTGGAAGTGCGTGGGGATTTTAGAGGTCGACGTGAAGCCATTAGCCAAGTGTTATTTGGTTATCCGTGCAAGATGTTAGAAATACATGAGGATAAACTCAAGCTGACTAACCTTGCCGACCAGCAGATTTCTAGTTTGTTACGAGATTTAATAGTCGAGGAAGTTCCAATTTATGAAGTGAAGCAAGAACAAGAAACCTTGGAATCTATCTTCCTCAACTTAACCAAGGAGTGAGTCTTATGTTGAATAATTTGTCTATTGAATTGCTCAAGGCAAAACGAACCAAATCCTTCTTCATTATCATACTAGTTATGGGAGTCGGATTTGCTTGGGCAATTGCAGCCGCTACACGTTACCTAAGTAATCCAGACATGCACCAGATTAACCTAATTTTCTATATGATAAAAGAAGTAAATGGCTTGATTCTCCCTATCGTGATTGCTCTCTTTGTATCCCGGATTGTCAAGAACGAGAAGGAGGGCAACACTTTCAAACTGCTTTTGGCAAATGGTGAAAATGTACGGCATATCTTTCTGAGTAAGCTTGGCCTGACTATGTTCGTTTTGACCTTTCTCGCTATTTTGGAGGGAGTAGTAGTCCAGTTGATTGCAAACTTTTCTGGTCTAGAAATGCCTGTTAGCCTAATCCTCTGGCAAATCGTCATTTTCTTGCTAGCATCTTTTGTCTTAACCTGTCTGTTTTTGACTTTGCAGTTTTTACTGAAAAAGCAGGCATTGATAATGGCATTAGGGATTTTCGGAGGATTTCTTGGAGTTGGATTTGGTCATGCAACAGCTTTTCTACAGCTGATTTTCCCATTTGGTGGTATAGCATATCTGTCTCTGGTGGATTACCAGAAAGTCGCCAGTCAAGTGAGTTATGTTTTGGCGACAAACCTAGGATTTAAACTCTTTACATATTTGCCAATAGCCCTAATCTATCTCTTCTTATCTCTCTATCTAGTTGAAAAGAAAGGAGGCAAGCTATGATGTCTTATCTATCAGTAGAATGGCGGAAAACCCAAAAATTTTCCATGTTGATGATTGGTATTTTCTTCTTAGCTTTTTGTAGCCTGATTGGTCTTGGTATTTACTTAGGTGCAGCTTATTCTATGGTTGCAGAAAGTGAAAAAGTGCCTGTTTTATGGGGACAATTGACCTTCTATTATAGCCAGCTTTTCTTTCCGATTTTGGTCAGCATTTATGTAGCCATGATGTTAGGAAAAGAGTTTGATAGGAAAAATATTGAATTTCTCAGAGCTAATAATGTCAGTCTTGGGAAATTATTGTTGGCAAAAGAAATAGTAATTATCTTGTTTATTGCTGTTTTACAGTTGTTCTTGTTTGGTATTTTTTATGTCAGTGCTCACCTAATTCATTTAGAAATTTCTAATTTGTTCACCTACCTTAAGTGGGATTTATTGGGGATTTTTGGAACAATTAGTATGATGGCAGTACAGTTTTTTGTGACAGCTAAAACTCGTGTTTTTAGTAAATCTGTGGGAATTGGTTCTATTGGTACTTTCGTAGGATTCATGATGATTTTTGTATCTGATAAATTATCTTTAATCTATCCCTACTCCCAAGCTATGGTGGCAATGCGGTCACGGAATTTGATAGACTTTAATTTAGTGGAAATATTGCTGTTTATCATTGTAAATATTCTTCTGTGGGGGATTTTTCATACATTGAGTAATAAAGAATTGCATAAGTAATGCGAAGACTCTTCGGAGTCTTTTTCTTGTGATAAAAGCTCCAAGCTTTATCTGGTATGCTTGACCTAGTTTTTATAGAAAGAAGGTCTAAGATGTTAAATAAAGTCAAAACTAAATCCTTAATTAGTGTTGGAGCAGTGGCTGCAACTAGCTTTATTCTCTGCAATCTTGGCAGTAATCAGACATCAAAAACCGCTCTGCTGAGCGGTTTTTGATGTATCCATTTCTTCTACAACACCCAAGTTCGAATGGCATGAGCAACGCCTGATTCGTCATTAGATTTAGTGATGTATTTGGCGATTTTTTTGAGTTCTGGATTTCCGTTTTCCATAACAACGGGGTTACCAACAACTTCAAGCATGGCACGGTCATTTTCCTCGTCACCGATAGCCATAGTTTCATCCTTGTTCAAACCAAGTTTCTCAGCTAAGTGAGTGATAGCTGAACCCTTGTCTACACCCTTTTTGAGAAGTTCGAGGTAGAAAGGAGCAGATTTGTTGATAGAGTAGCGGTCGTAAAATTCTGCTGGAATCTTTTCAATCGCAGCATCAAGAATTTCCGGTTCATCGATAAACATACACTTGACGATTTCCTTATCAGCCATTTCTTCAGGTGTACGATAGAAGATGGGCATGCTGACGAGGGTTGATTCGTGAACAGTGTATTTTCCGATATTGCGATTGGCTGTGTAGATGCCATCCTTGGTAATAGCATGCATATGGACACCGAGCTTACGACTGATGAATTCCATATCTAGATAATCCTCGTAAGTCAAGGATTCGCTGATAATTTCATGACCTGTAGCGGTTTCTTGGACAAGGGCACCGTTGAAGGTCACTACATAGTCACCCTCATCTCTTAATTTCAAGTCGTCTAGAAGTTTGGCAACTCCTGCGATAGGGCGACCAGTTGCAATCATAACTTTGACACCAGCTGCTTTGGCATCTTGGATGGCAGAAAAGACTTGAGGAGTGATTTCCTTTTGGCTGTTGACAAGGGTTCCATCGATATCGACGGCGATTAGTTTAATACTCATATAGTTCCTCTTTTAGTTTTTATTTGGTTTAAAATGATCGTTTTCAATCAAGTGTAAAAATTGCTGGGTGGTGCTTGCAAAGATACTGTTTTGATCCAACATTTCTTTTGGGAAGTAGAAACGATTATCTCCGTGGCGACTGCCAGCAAGGGATTGAACGATAGGAGAAAGGCTAGAGAGTTCGGCTAGTTCTCCATTTTTTTGTATAATCTCAATCTGCGTTCGTGGGTTTTCAGATTCAGGGCGATAGATATCATAAGGAAGGTCAAAGTTCTTATGAATAGCTGTGTAATAGTCTGGCTCAAAGCCGATATCTTCTACCAGTTTTCTCATAGATGCAAGCTGTTCTTGATCTTCTTGTGAAAAGGTGATTGATTTAAAGACCTTGCGATTGACAAAGCGTTGTGACAGGTCAGCTAAAATCTTGTCAGAACTGGTCATCCATAGTTGGAAATAGGTATTCATAACTCCGTCATCCAAAGATAGATAGTCAGCTAAGCTAACATTTTTTTCAAAAAATGGCAGTAGATGTGGGGATGTCAGTGTAAAGAAGTCCTTGTTTCCTGGATAAAGTTCTTTAGCACGTTTCAAAAGATTCTGCAGAAGTACTTCCATAGCACGTGTTGCTGGATGGAAATATACCTGCATATACATTTGATAGCGACTAAGAACGTAGTCTTCGATGGCATGCATCCCGTTTCGTTGGAAAGCAATTCCGTTTTCGATAGGGCGAATAACTCGTAGGATACGTGTCAGGTCGAATTCTCCATAGGAAGCACCTGTAAAGTAGGAGTCTCGCAAGAGATAGTCCATGCGATCTGCATCGATTTGACTCGAAATCAATTGAACCACCTGCTTATTTGGATAAGTATGGTCTATAACACTAGCTACCTTTTCAGGGAAATCTGGAGCTACCTGTAAAAGAACCTGGTGAATCTCTGTTTCAGGGCTTTGGATAATTTCCTGCGTAATCGCCTCATGATCGGTATCAAAGAGATTTTCAAAGGTATGCGAGTAAGCACCATGTCCTAAGTCATGAAGGAGGGCTGCAGTCATGGTTAGGAGGGACTCCGAGGAATCCCATTCTTTAGGATACTTTTCCTCAAAAATCTCGGTAATGCGTCGTGAAATCTCGTAAACACCCAGACAGTGAGAGAAACGACTATGTTCTCCACCATGAAAGGTATAACTGGATGTTCCGAGCTGCTTGATACGACGAAGCCGTTGAAATTCTTTGGTATTGATTAAGTCATAGATAATCTGATTATCAACATGGATATAGTTGTGAACAGGGTCACGAAATACTTTTTCATTCATAAAACCATTATAGCAAAAAGCCACAGTTTTTGGTAAAATAGTAGGATAAGAGTGAAGAAAGAGGACTTGAAGTGAAGATTCGAATGAGAAATACCATCCAATTTGATGAACAATTGGAAGTGATCGACCAACTTTATGACGTTGAGTTACGTGAGAAAGGTGATTTTTCCTATCTCCTTTTTTACAATGAAGAGAAGGAAAAAGTGGTACTCAAGTTTAATGATACAGAGTTGGTGATGTCTCGATTTTCCAACCCTAAGACCATCATGCGTTTTCTGAAGGAAAATGATAGTTTAGCCTATATTCCTACACCAATGGGGATACAGGAGTTTATCATCCAAACAAGTCATTATCAAGTTGAACAACAAAAGATTGAGCTAGCCTATCAACTACAAAACAAAGAAGGAAATCCATTTGCGGACTATCGCTTAGAAATTACCTGGGGATAAAAAGTCGTTGGAGGAGAAATCGATAGACAAAGTCTCGATTTCCTAGTTCCAAATCAGCTAGCAGGCAAAATATTTTTACTAATAAAAAATGAGGTTGGGATTTTTATCCCAGCCTCTATTTGATATATAGTTCTTGATTTTTCAAAACAATTTCACGTACACTTGCAAATTTCTTAAGTTTTTTAAGATCTTCTGGATGTGTAACGAGGGTAATAACATATCCCTCTTTACCCATGCGTCCTGTCCGACCCGCACGGTGAGTGTAAGTTTCCGTGTCTCTAGGGACATCAAAATTAATCACGCATTCCAGGCTATCAATGTCGATACCACGAGCTAGAAGGTCTGTCGCAAGAAGTAGTGTTAGCTGATTATCTTTGAATTTTTCTAAGATAACTTTTCTAAATTTGACGTTGACATCGCTAGCTAGTGAAACAGCTAAAACATCACGATACTGCAATTTTTCCTCAGCACTTCCAAGATCTGACAAGTTATTGAAGAATACCAGTCCACGGAAGTCTTCGACATGTGCCAGTTTTCTAAGCATATCTACTCGATGACGTTGATCTACTTGCATGTAGAAGTGTTGAATGTTGTCCAACTTTTGATCAGAGAGATCGATGGTGCGCGTGTTAGGCGCAATCTTATCTTGATCAAACTTGGTAGTGGCACTCATATAGATGAGTTGGTGGTCGCGAGGTGCGTAGTGAGTAATCTTTTCTACAAAGTGGATTTGAGAGTCATCTAGCAACTGGTCAAACTCATCAAGTATAATAGTCTCCACATTCATCATCTTGATTTTTTTCAATTTGATCAGTTCAAAGATACGCCCAGGAGTTCCAATAAGGATTTCTGGGCCTTTTTTAAGTCGTTCGATTTGACGTTTCTGACTCGAACCAGAAAGGAATAGTTGAGCAGTCAAGCCAATTGCTTCACCCCAGGTTTTAGTTACCTCAAAAATCTGACCAGCCAGTTCAGTATTTGGTGCTAAAATCAATAGTTGCTGCGCTTTTTTCTTTTGGAGACGGAGAAGACTTGGCAGGAGATAAGCTAAAGTTTTTCCTGTACCAGTTGGACTGACTCCAAGGAGGGTTTGACCGTCTAAAATCGGATCAAAAAGCTGAGTTTGAATGGGGGTGAATTCTTGAAAGCCGAGTTGTTCGGTTAGCTCTAGCCATTCTGTAGGTAGTTTGGTTTTCATTTTTCTGCCTCAAATCTAATGCCAGCAGTCTGGCGCATGGTGTAAAGTAGCTTATGGACGTGTGTTGCATCATCCAACCAAGCTTGGTAAAGTTCTAGGTTTGGCTGCTTGATCATGTTAGCAAAAGCAGCGACCTCCTCAGTCATGGTGTGAGGTGCTTGCTGAATAGGTAGATGTGTTTCATTACCTTGATGATCAGTGAAAATAGCTGATCGAACGTGTTCGATAGTGTTGAGCGTCAGAGTTCCATCTGTTGTGTATATTTCACAAGGTAGATTAGAAGTAATATTTTTACCAGCCTTGATATGGACTTGATAACCGGGATAAGATAAGATACCATCTCCATTTAAATCAATGGTGTTGTCAAGTTGTTGAGCTTGATAGGACGCATCAAGTGCCTTTCCAAACAAGCGAACCGCAGCATAGATCGGATAAATTCCTAAGTCCATGAGAGCCCCACCAGCAAAACGGTCTGAAAAGACATTCGGAGTGTTTCCGGAAAGAAGGGCTGGCATCTTAGAAGAATACTTGGCATAGTTGAGGTCTGCACCTAAAACTTGCTTGTCTGCTAAAAAGTTTTTAATAACGGTGAAGGCTTCCTCATGATAGTTTCTTGCTGCTTCAAAGATAAAACGGTGATTTTCTTGAGCTATTTCAACTAAATCCTGCCATTCTTGTGGTTGAGTCACCGCTGGTTTTTCAAGGATAACATGTTTACCAGCAGATAAGGCCGTTTTAGACTGACTATAATGCAGAGAATTTGGACTTGCGATATAGACAACATCAAATTCAGACTGGAAGAAATCCTCTAAATTATCAAATAGACTAACATCTGTATAGGAACTAGCAAATTGCTGAGCAGTCGTGAGCTTTCTTGAATAAACAGCCACTAACTGGAATTCCTGACTAGTATGAGCAGCATCTATAAAGTGGTGACTGATTGCACCAGTACCGATAATACCGAGTTTAAGCATGAAATCTCCTTTTCTACAAGTAATGACTGCTTTCATTATATCACAGATAGACTAAACTAGCCAAAGGGAGACAATTCTTTTATTTGACACTTCGAATTTTCCTCAAAAAATGGTACAATAGATTCGGAAAAAATAGGAGTGTAGTATGAGATTATTACCTATGAGAAAAATTTCTCGTCATTCAAAAAGATTGGCGCTTTTTTTGACTTTTTGTGCGGGTTATGTAGATGCCTATACCTTTATCATACGTGGGAATACTCTAGTTGCAGGCCAAACGGGGAATGTCGTTTTCCTTTCCGTTGGTCTCATTCAAGACAATGTTTCAGATGCCAGTGCAAAGGTAATGACCTTGATTTCCTTTATGGTAGGTGTTTTCCTCTTGACAGTTTATAAAGAAAAGTTGAGGATTGTAAGAAAACCAATTCTATCCCTTATTCCACTAGCAATTTTATCTTTGATAATAGGATTTGTTCCCTTGACGGTTGATAATATATACATAGTACCACCGTTAGCATTTTGTATGGGACTTGTAACAACAGCATTCGGAGAAGTTTCAGGAATTGCATACAACAATGCTTTTATGACTGGTAATATCAAACGAACCATGTTAGCATTTGGGGAATATGTTCGCACAAAACATACTCCTTTTTTACGAGAAGGTCTTATCTTTGTCAGCCTACTATCTAGCTTTGTTCTCGGAGTTGTTGTATCAGCTTATCTGAGTATTTCTTATAAAGAAAAAACAATTTTAGGGATTCCAATCATGATGAGTGTTTTTTATCTAAGTATGCTTTTTGCATCTTGGAGGAAAAAAGTTGGAGAAAAAGTTTAAATTCGATGATAAATACTTGTCAAAAACTAGGAATCATGCTATACTTGAAGAGTTGACTATGCACGATCCTGTGCAACCGCACGAACATCGTTGCTTGATTTTCAAGTGTAAGTGGTTCGTCCCACGATGCTAGGCGAGTCTTCACAAAAAATACGGGGGGAACCCCAAAAAATCATAGGAGGTGCATAATGAGCACATACGCAATTATCAAAACTGGCGGAAAACAAGTTAAAGTTGAAGTTGGTCAAGCAGTTTACGTTGAAAAATTGAACGTTGAAGCTGGTCAAGAAGTTACTTTTAACGAAGTTGTTCTTGTTGGTGGTGAAAACACTGTTGTCGGAACTCCACTTGTTGCTGGAGCTACTGTAGTTGGAACTGTTGAAAAACAAGGAAAACAAAAGAAAGTTGTTACTTACAAGTACAAACCTAAAAAAGGTAGTCACCGTAAACAAGGTCACCGTCAACCATATACAAAAGTTGTCATCAACGCAATCAACGCTTAATTTTAAGGAGAACACATGATACAAGCAGTCTTTGAGAGAGCCGAAGATGGCGAGCTGAGGAGTGCGGAAATTACTGGACACGCCGAGAGTGGCGAATACGGCTTTGATGTCGTGTGTGCATCGGTTTCTACGCTTGCCATTAACTTTATCAATTCCATTGAGAAATTTGCAGGCTATGAACCAATCTTAGAATTAAACGAAGATGAAGGTGGCTATCTGATGGTTGAAATTCCTAGAGACCTTCCTTCACACCAGAGAGAAATGACGCAGTTATTTTTTGAATCATTTTTCTTGGGTATGGCAACCTTATCGGAGAACTCTTCTGAGTTCGTCCAAACCAGAGTTATCACAGAAAACTAACACGGAGGAAAACATTATGTTAAAAATGACTCTTAACAACTTGCAACTTTTCGCCCACAAAAAAGGTGGAGGTTCTACATCAAACGGACGCGATTCACAAGCTAAACGTCTTGGAGCTAAAGCAGCTGACGGACAAACTGTAACTGGTGGATCAATCCTTTACCGTCAACGTGGTACACACATCTATCCAGGTGTAAACGTTGGACGTGGTGGAGACGATACTTTGTTCGCTAAAGTTGAAGGCGTAGTACGCTTTGAACGTAAAGGTCGCGATAAAAAACAAGTTTCTGTTTACCCAATCGCTAAATAATCGCTCTAAGTAGCATTAAATAAGGCTTTCCGAGTTTTCGGAGAGCCTATTTTTTTGTTTTGATACCCATTTTGGTACCCAAAATGATTTTTATGTAAAATTTTTGTACAATATCATCGGTTTTATTTCTTATTTTTAAAAGTTGAATACTATTGAATATACTTAATAAGCCTGTCTTTCTTTACCCAATCGCAAACAAAAAATGTACAGTAAAAATTTTGTTGCAAGCCTTAAAATTACAGGCTAGGAAGATTTTTACTAGCTTTGATAAGTATGATAATTCTAACTGATATAACCACAGTTCTCGTCTTTAATATCAAGATAGTTCTGGGCCTAATTTTTTTATAGGATTGGCTATTAGTAAGAAATATGGTATAATATAGGGTGAGACCTTCTTAATAAATAGTGAAAGAGTATAAAATGAAAAAAATTGTCATTAACGGTGGGAGACCATTGAAAGGTGAAATTACGATTAGTGGCGCTAAAAATAGTGTCGTTGCCTTGATTCCTGCCATTATTTTATCAGATGATGTTGTGATTTTGGATTGTGTTCCGGACATCTCTGATGTAGCTAGTCTTATTGAGATTATGGAAATCATGGGAGCTAGTGTCAAGCGTTATGACGATGTTCTTGAGATTGATCCTCGTGGTGTTCAAAATAAACCAATGCCTTATGGTAAAATTAATAGCTTGCGTGCGTCTTATTATTTCTATGGTAGTCTTTTAGGACGTTTTGGTGAAGCAACTGTAGGTTTGCCTGGAGGGTGTGATCTAGGACCACGTCCAATTGATTTGCACTTAAAAGCATTTGAAGCTATGGGAGCTAAGACAACCTACGAGGGAGATAATATGAATCTCTCAACCCAAGGATCAAGTCTACATGGTGCGCATATCTATATGGATACTGTTAGTGTTGGTGCAACAATCAATACGATGCTAGCAGCAGTAAAGGCTAAAGGTCGAACAGTTATTGAAAATGCTGCTCGCGAACCTGAAATCATTGATGTGGCTACATTATTAAACAATATGGGAGCTCACATTCGTGGAGCAGGTACAGATATGATTACAATTGATGGTGTGGATAGCTTGCACGGAACACGCCACCAAGTCATCCCTGACCGTATTGAAGCAGGTACTTATATTTCAATGGCAGCTGCAGTAGGTCATGGGATTCGAATTAATAATGTACTTTATGAGCATTTAGAAGGATTTATTGCTAAACTTGAAGAAATGGGTGTTCACATGACTGTTTCTGAAGACAGTATTTTCGTCGAAGAGCAAACAAATCTAAAGGCTGTTAATATCAAGACAGCTCCTTATCCAGGTTTCGCAACAGATCTTCAACAGCCTATTACTCCCTTGCTATTAAAAGCAGAAGGTCGTGGCACATTGATTGATACAATCTATGAAAAACGTGTCAACCATGTTTTTGAATTAGCCAAAATGAATGCAGATATTTCAACAACAAACGACCACATCCTTTATAAGGGTGGAAATCCTTTGCAGGGTGCAAAAGTTAAGGCAACAGATCTACGTGCTGGAGCTGCCTTAGTTATTGCTGGCTTGATGGCTGAAGGAAAAACAGAGATTACCAATGTTGAATTCATCCTTCGAGGCTACTCGAATATTATCGAAAAATTGCGTAATCTTGGAGCAGATATTGAGCTAATCGAAGATTAGCAATTTGAGGATTGCAATGAATATCTGGACTAAATTAGCAAAATTTTCTTTCTATGAGACGGAACGTTTATATTTCCGTCCCTTCTTTTTTACAGATGTAGATGATTTTCATCAACTTGCATCAGATCCTGAAAATCTTCAATTTATCTTTCCTGCACAAGCAAGTATTGAAGAAAGTCAGTATGCTCTTGCCAATTATTTTATGAAATCACCTTTGGGAATTTGGGCTATTTGTGATAAAAAAGAGCAAAGAATGATTGGAGCTATCAAGTTTGAAAAACTTGATGAAATTAAGAAAGAAGCAGAAATTGGCTATTTTTTAAAGAAAGACTATTGGTCTCAGGGTTATATGACTGAAGCAGTTACTAAATTACGAGATTTATCCATGAACGAGTTTGCATTGAAGCAACTTTCGATTGTGACACATCTAGAAAATGTTGCTAGTCAGAAAGTAGCAGAAAAATCAGATTTTGTTCTTTATCGTCGTTTTAAAGGTAGCGATCGTTATACCCGAAAGATGCGGGATTATCTAGAATTCCGTTATACAAAAGGAAATCTAAATGAGTAAACACCAAGAAATATTAGCCTACTTGGAAGAATTGCCAGTCGGGAAGCGTGTCAGTGTTCGTAGTATTTCAAATCGACTGGGAGTAAGTGATGGTACGGCATATCGGGCTATCAAAGAAGCTGAAAATAGGGGACTTGTTGAAACACGTCCTCGAAGTGGAACAGTACGTGTAAAGTCAAAAAAAGTAGCTATTGAGAAATTAACGTTCGCAGAAATTGCAGAGGTTACAGGCTCGGAAGTTTTAGCTGGTCAAGCTGGATTGGATAGAGAATTTAGTAAATTCTCCATTGGAGCGATGACTGAAAAGAATATTCTTTCTTATCTTCATGATGGCGGCTTACTTATCGTAGGAGATCGAACACGTATTCAGTTATTGGCACTTGAAAATGAAAATGCTGTCTTGGTAACAGGTGGATTTGAAGTTCATGAAGATGTTTTGAACCATGCTAATAAAAAAAATATTCCAGTATTGCGCAGTAAGCATGATACATTTACAATTGCGACTATGATCAACAGAGCTTTGTCTAACGTTCAGATCAAGACAGATATTTTGACGGTTGAAAAAATCTATCGTACTAGTCATGAATATGGATTTCTACAGGAAACGGATACTGTCAAAGATTATCTAGACTTGGTTCGTAAGAATAGAACGAGCCGTTTCCCTGTCATCAATCAGCATCAGGTCGTTGTTGGTGTAGTTACTATGCGTGATGCTGGAGATAAATCACCTGGTACAACGATAGATAAGGTCATGACAAGGACAGTCTACATGACTGGTTTAGCGACGAATATCGCTAATGTTAGCCAGAGAATGATTGCTGAAGACTTTGAAATGGTGCCTGTTGTGAGAAGTAATCAAACTTTACTTGGTGTTATTACTAGACGGGATGTCATGGAAAAGATGAGTCGCTCTCAAGTTTCAGCATTGCCAACGTTTTCAGAACAGGTTGGTCAGAAGTTATCTTACCACCATGATGAAGTTGTCATTACGGTTGAACCATTTATGTTGGAAAAAAATGGAGTCCTTGCAAATGGAGTTCTTTCAGAAATTTTGACCCATATGACGCAGGATCTGGTCGTGAATAGCGGACGTAATCTCATCATCGAACAGATGTTGATTTACTTTTTACAGGCTGTTCAGATTGATGATATCTTGCGAATTCAGGCTAGAATTATTCATCATACGAGAAGGTCAGCCATTATCGACTATGATATTTATATCAATCATCAAATCGTATCAAAAGCAAATGTTACTGTAAAAATTAATTAAAACTAGGAGAAAACATGATTACATTAAAATCAGCTAGAGAAATCGAAGCAATGGATAAGGCTGGCGATTTTCTTGCCAGTATTCACATCGGTTTGCGTGACATCATCAAACCAGGTGTAGATATGTGGGAAGTAGAAGAATATGTGCGTCGTCGTTGTAAAGAAGAAAATTTCCTCCCCCTTCAAATTGGTGTTGATGGGGCAATGATGGATTATCCATACGCAACTTGTTGTTCGCTTAATGACGAAGTAGCCCATGCTTTTCCACGCCACTATATTTTGAAGGAAGGCGATTTACTGAAGGTAGATATGGTTCTTGGTGGGCCAATCGCGAAGTCTGACCTCAATGTTTCTAAACTCAATTTTAACAACGTTGAGCAGATGAAAAAATATACTCAAAACTTTACGGGTGGCTTGGCAGATTCTTGTTGGGCTTACGCTGTTGGAAAACCGTCAGAAGAAGTTAAAAACTTGATGGATGTTACCAAAGAAGCTATGTATAAGGGAATTGAGCAGGCTGTTGTAGGAAATCGTATTGGAGATATTGGAGCTGCTATTCAGGAATATGCTGAAAGTCGTGGTTACGGAGTTGTTCGTGATCTTGTAGGACACGGTGTTGGTCCAACTATGCATGAAGAACCAATGGTGCCTAACTATGGTATCGCAGGTCGTGGTCTCCGCCTTCGTGAAGGTATGGTTTTGACAATCGAACCTATGATCAATACTGGTGATTGGGAAATCGATACAGATATGAAAACAGGCTGGGCACATAAAACAATCGATGGTGGACTATCATGCCAGTACGAGCATCAGTTTGTTATTACAAAAGATGGGCCTGTAATCTTGACAAGTCAAGGTGAAGAGGGAACTTATTAATCAAAAAAGGAGCTGAGCTCCTTTTTTGATTCTTTCAAGTTGAAAATAAATTTGCGTAGCGGATTTCTTACAAACGTTTTCTTTTATAGTAAAATAAAAGATAACTATATGAAAGAAGGTTCTTAATTGGAAAGTATTTTATTTTTTATTTCTGTCTTTATAGCTGGGGTTTTGTCATTCTTTTCTCCCTGTATCTTTCCCTTGTTACCAGTCTACGCAGGTGTTCTGCTAGATGATCAAGAGGAGTCAAGGACATTTCGTTTTTTGGGTAAAGATGTTGCCTGGTCAGGATTGATTCGAACACTCTGTTTCATTGCGGGGATCTCTCTCATCTTCTTTATTCTTGGATTTGGAGCAGGATTCCTTGGGAATTTACTTTATGCTGATTGGTTTCGTTATGTCATGGGAATCATGATTATTATACTGGGTTTGCATCAGATGGAAATTCTTCACTTAAAAAAATTAGAGGTACAAAAAACAGTAACATTTAATCAAAAACAGCCTAGCAAATATTTGTCGGCCTTTTTACTGGGTATCAGCTTCAGCTTTGGCTGGACTCCATGTATAGGCCCAGTTTTAAGTTCTGTTTTAGCACTGGCTGCCTCAGGAGGAAATGGAGCTCTTCAGGGGGCCTTATTAACCCTCATTTACACTCTTGGAATGGCGCTTCCATTTTTAATTCTGGCCTTGGCATCAGGTCTTATCATGCCTTATTTTAGTAGAATCAAATCCCACATACTTTTATTGAAGAAAATTGGTGGTTTATTGATCATTCTCATGGGAATTTTATTAATGTTGGGACAGTTAAATGTCTTATCTGGAATATTAGGATAAAAGGAGTTATCTATGAAAAAAATTATCTATTTTGGGCTTAGTTTCTTGTCTCTCTTTCTTCTGATTGCTTGTGGCAAGGAAGAGAAAAAATCGAGTCAAGAAAACAAAACGACTCAGACACAGCAGCAAGCAACTGTGAAGCAAGTAGCTATTGGAGTCGAAGCACCAGATTTTACCCTCCAATCGATGGATGGAAAAGAAGTCAAATTATCTGATTTTAAAGGAAAAAAAGTTTATCTTAAATTTTGGGCATCTTGGTGTGGACCATGTAAGAAGAGTATGCCAGAATTGATGGAGCTTGCTGCTAAGGAAGATCGTGATTTCGAAATTTTATCTGTCATTGCGCCAGGGCTTCAAGGTGAAAAAACGATAGACCAATTTCCAAAGTGGTTTGAAGAACAAGGTTATAAAGACATCCCAGTTTTGTATGATACAAAAGGAGCTGTTTTTCAAGATTATCAAATTCGAAGCATCCCTACAGAGTATCTAATTGATTCACAGGGTAAAATTGCTAAGATTCAATTAGGTGCGATTAGTAACGCAGATGCAGAAGCAGCTTTTGCTCAAATGAAATAAAGTAATGAAATATAAAAATGTCTAGACAAACCGTCTAGACATTTTTTCTAACTTAAATTAGTTTTTAGAAGCTGCTTGGAATTCAGGGTTTTTCCAAGCTTCATCAATAATAGCTTGCAATTCTTTTGCTGAAGCTTGCATTTTTTGAGTTTCAGCATCGTTCAATGGGATGTTAACTGGACGAACGATACCGTGTGCACCAACGATAGCTGGTTGACCGATAAAGACGTTTTCAACTCCGTATTGACCTTCTTGGAATACTGAAAGTGGAAGAACAGCATTTTCATCATCAAGGATAGCTTTTGTGATACGAGCAAGGGCTACTGCGATACCATAGTATGTTGCACCTTTTTTGTTGATGATTGAGTAAGCAGCATCACGAACTGAGATGAAGAGTTCTACAAGGTCCGCTTCATCCAAGTCACGGTTAGCTTGCAACCATTGTTCCAATTTTACACCGGCAACGTTTGCGTGTGACCAAACGGCAAACTCAGAGTCACCGTGTTCACCCATGATGTAGGCGTGAACTGAACGAGCATCAACGCCGATTTTTTCAGCAAGTGCTTGACGGAAACGAGCTGAGTCAAGTGAAGTACCTGAACCGATAACACGTTCTTTAGGGAAACCTGAGAATTTCCAAGTTGAGTAAGTCAAAACGTCAACTGGGTTAGCTGCAACAAGGAAGATACCGTCGAAACCAGAAGCAACAACTTGTTCAACGATTGATTTGTTGATAGCAAGGTTTTTACCAACAAGGTCAAGACGAGTTTCACCTGGTTTTTGTGGAGCACCAGCAGTGATAACTACAAGGTCAGCGTCCGCACAGTCTTCATACTTAGCTGCATAAATTTTCTTAGGTGAAGTAAAAGCAAGCGCGTGGCTAAGATCTTCAGCATCACCAACAGCTTTTTCAAACAATTGAGGAATTTCAATGATACCAAGTTCTTGGGCAATTCCTTGGTTAACAAGAGCAAAAGCGTATGATGATCCTACGGCACCGTCACCGACAAGGATAACTTTTTTGTGTTGTTTAGTTAATGTCATTTGTCTAAACATCTCCTTCATTTTTTAAGGGCTTCCCCTGTTTAGTTTCATTTTATCACTTTTAAATAGCTTTGTCACGGATATAACATCCACTTGGTCATGTAAACGTTTTAGTCATACTGTAACACTGAAATAAGAGACAAACTATGGTATAATATATCTAGTTACTAATAGTGAAATGAGGCATTTGTTAATGCAAGATAAAAATTTAGTGAATGTCAATCTGACAAAGGAGATGAAGACCAGCTTTATCGACTACGCCATGAGTGTTATCGTATCGCGGGCCCTTCCTGATGTTCGAGATGGGTTGAAACCAGTTCATCGTCGTATTCTATACGGTATGAACGAATTGGGTGTGACACCAGATAAACCTCATAAGAAATCTGCCCGTATTACAGGGGACGTAATGGGTAAATACCACCCACACGGTGACTCATCTATCTACGAAGCTATGGTTCGTATGGCGCAATGGTGGAGTTACCGATACATGCTTGTAGATGGGCATGGGAACTTTGGTTCCATGGATGGTGATGGTGCCGCAGCTCAGCGTTATACTGAAGCACGTATGAGCAAGATTGCTCTTGAGATGCTTCGTGACATCAATAAAAATACCGTTGATTTTGTTGATAACTATGATGCCAATGAACGTGAACCCGTGGTTCTCCCAGCTCGTTTCCCAAACCTTTTGGTCAATGGTGCTACAGGTATCGCTGTTGGTATGGCGACCAATATTCCGCCACATAACTTGGGTGAAACCATAGATGCTGTTAAGTTAGTGATGGATAATCCAGAAGTCACAACTAAGGAATTAATGGAAGTTCTTCCTGGTCCAGATTTCCCAACTGGTGCCCTTGTTATGGGGAAATCAGGGATTCATAAGGCCTATGAAACTGGTAAAGGATCGATTGTGCTTCGTTCTCGTACTGAAATCGAAGAAACTAAGACTGGTCGCGAACGTATCGTTGTAACAGAATTTCCATACATGGTTAATAAAACCAAAGTCCATGAACATATTGTGCGTTTGGTTCAGGAAAAACGTATCGAAGGTATTACAGCTGTTCGTGACGAATCAAACCGTGAGGGAGTTCGCTTTGTTATCGAAGTGAAACGTGATGCGTCAGCTAATGTTATTTTGAACAACTTGTTCAAGATGACTCAAATGCAAACTAGCTTTGGATTTAACATGCTGGCTATCCAGAATGGTGTACCAAAGATTCTTTCTCTTCGTCAAATCTTGAATGCCTATATTGAGCACCAAAAAGAAGTGGTGACTCGTCGTACTCAATTTGACAAAGAGAAAGCTGAAGCGCGTGCACACATCTTGGAAGGTTTGTTGATTGCTCTGGATCACATCGATGAAGTTATTCGTATCATCCGTGCCAGTGAAACGGATGCAGAAGCCCAAGCTGAATTGATGAGCAAGTTCAAGTTATCTGAACGTCAAAGTCAAGCAATTCTCGATATGCGTCTTCGTCGTTTGACAGGTTTGGAACGTGACAAGATTCAGTCAGAATATGATGAGCTTATTGCTTTGATTGCTGACTTGGCAGACATTCTTGCAAAACCAGAACGTGTAGCGCAAATCATCAAGGAAGAATTGGATGAGGTCAAACGTAAGTTTGGCGATCCACGTCGTACTGAGTTGATGGTTGGTGAAGTCTTGACGCTTGAAGATGAAGACTTGATTGAAGAGTCTGATGTCCTCATCACTCTATCAAATAAAGGTTATATCAAACGTTTAGACCAAGACGAATTTACAGCTCAAAAACGTGGTGGACGTGGCGTTCAAGGAACTGGAGTTAAGGACGATGACTTTGTGCGTGAATTGGTTTCAACCAGCACTCACGATCATTTGCTATTCTTCACCAATAAAGGGCGTGTGTATCGTCTTAAGGGGTATGAAATTCCAGAATATGGTCGTACAGCCAAAGGTTTGCCAGTTGTCAATCTTTTGAAACTGGATGAAGGTGAAAGCATTCAAACCATTATCAATGTTGAATCAGAACGTAGTGATGATGCCTATCTCTTCTTTACAACTCGCGCAGGTATTGTCAAAAGAACCAGTGTCAAAGAATTTGCCAACATTCGTCAAAATGGTCTCAAAGCCTTAAATCTGAAAGATGAGGATGAGTTGATTAATGTCTTACTAACTGAAAAAGACACAGATATCATCATCGGAACCAAATTAGGTTATGCAGTTCGTTTCAATCAGTCTTCAGTTCGTAGTATGAGTCGTATCGCCACTGGTGTTAAAGGGGTAAACCTTCGTGAAGGTGATGCAGTAGTAGGAGCGAGAGTGATCACTGACCAAGATGAAGTCCTCATTATCACCGAAAAAGGATACGGTAAGCGTACAGTTGCCACTGAATATCCAACTAAAGGTCGTGCTGGTAAAGGAATGAAAACAGCCAATGTTACTGAAAAAAATGGTCCTCTTGCTGGTCTCTTAACAGTAAACGGTGACGAAGACTTGATGATTATCACTGACACAGGTGTCATGATTCGAACAAATGTAGCCAATATTTCACAAACGGGGCGTTCAACTATGGGAGTAAAAGTGATGCGTCTAGATCAAGATGCTAAGATTGTGACTTTTACAAGTGTTGCAGCAGCAGAAAAAGAAGAAGTTGGGGCAGAACAGGAAACAGAAAGTGAAGCATAATGTCTCAAAAAAAGAATAAAAGTAAAAAAAATAAACGTAAGAATCTACTGATTAACATACTGGCAGGATTCCTGATCTTGTTATCTATCGCTTTAATCTTCAATGCCAATATTCGTGATATGTTCATGATTTGGAACACTAATAAGTATCAGGTCAGTCAAGTAACTAAGGAAGAGATTGAGGAGAATAAAGAAACAGAAGGAAATTTCGATTTTGATTCTGTAAAATCACTTTCCTCGGAGGCAGTCCTATCAGCTCAGTGGAATTCTCAGCAACTTCCGGTTATTGGAGGTATTGCCATTCCAGAGCTTGAAATGAATCTGCCAATATTTAAGGGGCTCGATAATGTTAACCTCTTTTATGGTGCTGGGACAATGAAAGCCAATCAGGTAATGGGGGAAGGAAATTATTCTCTAGCAAGTCACCGTATCTTTGCAGGTGAAAATGCAGATAAGAAATTATTCTCTCCTCTTGCTCGCGCTGAGAAAGGGATGAAAATTTATCTCACTGATAAAGAGAAAGTCTATACATACGAGATTGAAGAAGTTAAAATTGTAACTCCTGATCGCGTAGATGTAATTGACGAACGTGATGGGGTTAAAGAGATTACCTTGGTAACCTGTGAAGATGCTAATGCAGTTGAGAGAATTATCGTTAAAGGGAATTTGACAGAGATAAAATCTTATGCAGAAACTCCATCAGATATCTTAGAAGCCTTTAATAAACCCTATAAACAATTTTATGAATAGTAGAAGAGGTTGGGACAAAAGAGCCCGACCTCATTTTTTATTAGCAATCAAACTTTGACGCGGTAGCTGATTGAACTTTTTGTTCGTCTTTTAGACTCCAAAAAGCTCCTAATCATCCTCGCGGGGCTGGGACTACGAAATCGAGACTTTGTCTATCGATTTCTGTCCCACCGCCTTTTCTTGTCAATTTCAGAAAATAGATAGGAAAAAGACTTTTCAATTTTGGTAAAAAGTAGTATAATGTTTCTATTATAGAAATTTTTAGAAAATTCCGAAAGAGGTTTGTTATGGGATACACAGTTGCTGTTGTCGGCGCTACAGGTGCCGTTGGTGCACAAATGATCAAAATGTTGGAAGAATCAACTCTTCCGATCGATAAGATTCGTTACCTTGCGTCTGCACGTTCTGCAGGAAAGGTCTTACAATTCAAAGGTCAAGATGTGACCATCGAAGAAACAACAGAAGATGCTTTTGAAGGGGTTGATATAGCTCTCTTCTCAGCTGGTGGATCAACTTCTGCAAAATACGCACCCTATGCTGTAAAAGCAGGAGCAGTCGTCGTAGATAACACTTCTTACTTCCGTCAAAATCCAGATGTACCATTGGTTGTTCCTGAAGTGAATGCTCACGCCCTTGATGCTCACAACGGAATCATCTCTTGTCCTAACTGTTCAACTATTCAAATGATGGTAGCTCTTGAACCAGTTCGTCAGAAATGGGGCTTGGACCGTATTATCGTATCAACTTATCAAGCAGTTTCAGGTGCTGGTATGGGAGCAATTCTTGAAACCCAACGTGAGCTTCGTGAAGTCTTGAATGACGGTGTTAATCCACGTGATGTACATGCGGAAATCTTGCCTTCAGGTGGCGATAAGAAACACTATCCAATTGCCTTCAATGCTCTTCCACAAATTGATGTTTTCACTGATAATGACTACACTTACGAAGAAATGAAGATGACCAATGAAACCAAGAAAATCATGGAAGACGATAGCATTGCCGTATCAGCAACATGTGTACGTATTCCAGTTTTGTCAGCTCACTCTGAGTCAGTCTATATTGAAACAAAAGAAGTAGCACCAATCGAAGAAGTGAAAGTAGCTATTGCTGCCTTCCCAGGTGCAGTTCTTGAAGATGATGTTGCTCACCAAATCTATCCTCAAGCAGTAAATGCTGTTGGTTCACGTGATACATTCGTTGGACGTATCCGTAAAGACTTGGATGCAGAAAAAGGTATTCATATGTGGGTAGTATCTGATAATCTTCTTAAAGGTGCAGCTTGGAACTCAGTTCAAATCGCAGAAACACTTCACGAACGTGGTCTAGTACGCCCAACAGCTGAATTAAAATTTGAATTGAAATAATGTGTAGGAGTTCATTTGAACTCCTTCTTTAAAATAGAGAGGTGTTTTGTATGTCTTATCAAGATTTAAAAGATTGTAAAATTATCACGGCCTTTATTACTCCTTTTCATGAAGATGGGTCAATCAATTTCGATGCCATTCCAAAGTTGATTGAACATTTATTAGCACATCATACAGACGGAATTCTCCTAGCAGGAACAACTGCTGAGAGTCCGACTCTGACTCACGATGAGGAGTTGCAGTTGTTTGCGGCTGTTCAAAAGGTTGTCAATGGCCGTGTTCCTTTAATCGCTGGTGTTGGTACCAATGATACACGAGATTCTATTGAATTCGTCAAAGAGGTAGCAGAGTTTGGCGGTTTTGCGGCTGGTCTTGCGATTGTTCCTTACTACAATAAACCATCTCAAGAAGGTATGTATCAACACTTTAAAGCTATTGCAGATGCATCTGATTTGCCTATTATAATCTATAACATTCCAGGTCGTGTAGTTGTAGAAATGACTCCAGATACTTTACTTCGTTTGGCGGAACATCCAAATATCGTTGGTGTTAAGGAATGTACCAGCCTTGCTAATATGGCTTACTTGATTGAGCATAAGCCAGAAGAATTCTTGGTATACACTGGTGAGGATGGAGATGCCTTCCATGCTATGAACCTTGGTGCAGACGGAGTTATATCTGTTGCATCCCATACAAATGGGGATGAGATGCATGAAATGTTCACTGCAATCGAAGAAAGTGATATGAAGAAAGCGGCAGCTATTCAACGTAAATTTATTCCTAAAGTTAATGCTCTATTCTCTTACCCGAGTCCGGCACCTGTTAAGGCAGTACTCAACTATATGGGATTCGAAGCTGGGCCTACTCGTCTACCTTTGGTTCCTGCGCCTGAAGAGGATGCTAAACGCATTATCAAGGTTGTTATTGATGGGGATTACGAAGCAACTAAGGCAACTGTCACTGGAGTTCTTCGTCCTGATTACTAAAATTTTCATTATTAATGATAGAAACTTCCTAAACAAGTCAATTTGTTGGGAAGTTTTTTTCTTTTTTACGAATAAATAGATAGAGAGAAAAATAAGGAGGCTATCATGAAAATTAAGATTGATAATTTTGAGATTTATAAGTTGAAACAAGCAGGTCTAAGTAATCAACAAGTGCTAAAGGTTCTTCAATATGGAGAAATTTATGATCAGGAATTAAGCTTAGAAACGATAGCAGAAGCATCTGAGTGTAGAAATCCAGTGGTTTTTATGGAACGTTACCATAAACTCACCTTTGAAAGTATGGAGAGATTAAGAAGTGACTTTGAAAAATTTCCCTCATTTTCCATCCTAGACGATGTCTATCCCTTTGCTCTCAGTGAAATCTATGATGCTCCAGTATTATTATTTTATAAGGGCGATTTAAATCTCTTAAAGTTGCCTAAGATTGCAGTTGTAGGCAGTCGCTCTTGTAGTCAAACAGGGACAAAATCAGTCCGTAAGGTTATTGAAGAACTGGAGAATGAGCTGGTGATTGTGAGTGGGCTTGCTAGAGGGATTGATACTGCAGCCCATATGTCTATTCTTCAAGGTGGTGGAAAAACTATTGCAGTTATAGGGACTGGCTTGGATGTCTATTATCCTCGATCTAATAAACGACTGCAGGACTACATCGGTGAATATCATTTGCTACTGAGTGAATATGGACCTGGTGAAGAACCCTTGAAATATCACTTTCCAGCACGAAATCGGATTATTGCTGGTCTATGTATGGGTGTTATCGTTGCTGAGGCAAAGATGAGATCTGGTAGTTTGATTACCTGTGAGCGAGCTATGGAAGAAGGAAGAGATGTTTTTGCTATTCCAGGTAGCATTTTAGATGGTCGTTCAGATGGTTGTCATCACTTGGTTCAAGAAGGTGCAAAACTTGTTTCGAGTGGTCAGGATGTGCTAGCAGAATTTGAGTTTTAAGAACTAGTAAGGTTTTATCGGTTAAACTTTTCTTCTATATATAAGAGTTAAGTCTTGACAGGTTTTTAAAAATGGTTTACACTTTATAAAGTTTATTACTTTGAAAAGGTGTGATACTGTGGCTACGGCAACAAAGAAAAAAAAATCAACAGTTAAAAAAAATCTAGTAATCGTGGAGTCGCCTGCAAAGGCTAAAACGATTGAGAAATACCTGGGTAGAAATTATAAGGTTTTAGCCAGTGTTGGTCATATTCGTGATTTGAAAAAATCCAGTATGTCAGTCGATGTAGAAAATAATTATGAACCCCAATATATCAATATTCGTGGGAAAGGTCCTCTGATCAATGACTTGAAAAAAGAAGCTAAAAAAGCCAGTAAAGTCTTTCTCGCAAGTGACCCGGACCGCGAAGGAGAAGCAATTTCTTGGCATTTAGCTCATATTCTGAATCTAGATAAAAATGATGCTAATCGTGTTGTTTTCAACGAGATTACCAAGGATGCGGTAAAAAATGCCTTTAAAGAACCTCGTAAGATTGATATGGATTTGGTGGACGCCCAACAAGCACGTCGTGTCTTGGACCGCTTGGTAGGTTATTCTATTTCACCAATTTTATGGAAAAAGGTCAAGAAGGGCTTATCAGCTGGCCGTGTTCAGTCTGTCGCGCTCAAGTTAATCATTGACCGTGAAAATGAGATCAATGCTTTTCAACCAGAAGAATATTGGACTATTGATGGAGTCTTCAAAAAGGGGACTAAGCAATTCCAAGCATCTTTCTATGGAATGAATGGCAAGAAGATGAAATTGGCTACCAATGAAGAGGTCAAAGAAGTCTTGTCTCACCTATCCAGCAAAGACTTTACAGTGGATCAGGTAGATAAAAAAGAGCGCAAGCGTAACGCTCCACTACCTTATACTACCTCAACTATGCAGATGGATGCAGCTAATAAAATCAATTTCCGTACTCGAAAGACCATGATGGTTGCCCAGCAACTCTATGAAGGGATTAATATTGGTACGGGCGTCCAAGGTTTGATCACCTATATGCGTACAGACTCGACTCGTATCAGTCCAGTTGCACAAAATGAAGCTGCAAGCTACATCAATGAACGTTTTGGTAGTAAGTATTCTAAGCATGGTAGCAAGGTCAAAAATGCTACTGGTGCTCAAGATGCCCATGAGGCTATTCGCCCATCAAGTGTCTTTAACACGCCAGAAAAAATTGCTAAATACTTAGACAAAGACCAACTAAAACTCTATACCCTTATCTGGAACCGTTTTGTAGCGAGTCAGATGACTGGTGCCATCTTTGATACCATGGCTGTTAAGCTCTCTCAAAATGGAGTTCAATTTGCAGCAAATGGCAGTCAGGTTAAATTTGATGGTTACTTGGCCATTTACAATGACTCAGATAAGAATAAGATGTTGCCGGACATGGCAGTTGGTGATGTTGTCAAACAGGTCAATAGTAAACCTGAGCAACACTTTACTCAACCACCAGCCCGATATTCGGAAGCAACACTGATTAAGACCTTGGAGGAAAATGGGGTTGGACGTCCATCGACTTATGCACCTACCATTGAAACTATTCAAAAACGCTATTATGTGCGTTTGGCAGCCAAGCGTTTTGAACCGACAGAGTTGGGAGAAATTGTCAATAAACTGATTGTTGAGTACTTCCCTGATATTGTCAATGTGACCTTTACAGCTGAAATGGAAAGAAAACTTGATGATGTCGAAGTCGGTAAAGAACAATGGCAACGAGTGATTGATGAATTTTACAGACCCTTCTCTAAAGAGGTTGCCAAAGCCGAAGAGGAGATGGAAAAAATCCAAATCAAGGATGAGCCAGCAGGATTTGATTGTGAAGAGTGTGGTAGTCCGATGGTTATTAAACTTGGTCGTTTTGGTAAGTTCTACGCTTGTAGCAATTTCCCAGATTGCCGTCATACACAGGCTATCGTGAAAGAGATTGGTGTTGAGTGTCCAAGCTGTCATCAAGGACAAATCATTGAAAGAAAAACCAAGCGTAATCGTATCTTTTATGGTTGCAATCGCTATCCAGAGTGTGAATTCACTTCTTGGGACAAGCCTGTAGGGCGAGATTGTCCAAAATGTGGTAACTTCCTCATGGAGAAAAAAGTCCGTGGTGGCGGTAAGCAAATAGTTTGTAGCAATGGCGACTATGAAGAAGAAAAAATCAAATAAAAAAATGAGTCCTGAAAATAAATTTCAGGCTCTTTTTAGTAAAGGCTTGACAAAATTCATTAAAATGTGGGAAACTAGTAAATGATTATTCTAAACTAGGAGAAGATATGCGTTTCATTTATCTCAGTATTGGTTTTATCTCGTTAGCTCTAGCTCTCGTAGGTATAGTTTTACCACTTTTGCCAACAACACCCTTTCTCTTGTTGTCAATAGCTTGTTTTTCAAAATCTTCTAAACGTTTTGAAGATTGGCTCTATCATACCAAGCTCTACCAAACTTATGTTGCGGACTTTCGTGAGACCAAGTCTATTGCGCGTGAACGTAAGAAAAAAATTATTGTATCGATTTATATCTTGATGGGAATTTCCATTTATTTTGCGCCTCTTTTACCAGTTAAAATCGGTTTGGGATGTTTAACCATCTTTATTACCTACTATCTTTTTAAGGTGATTCCTGATAAAGAATAGCTTTAATAAGTAAAGATTTCCCTTGATAAAAATAAAAACATATTCAAAATAATATGATATAATAAATTCAAACTAATCTTCAAGGAGTATCAAATGATTTACGAATTTTGTGCTGAAAATGTAACCTTGCTTGAAAAAGCTATGCAGGCAGGAGCTCGTCGCATCGAGCTTTGTGACAATCTAGCAGTTGGTGGAACAACTCCAAGTTACGGAGTTACCAAGGCGGCTGTGGAACTGGCTGCCGACTACGATACGACCATTATGACTATGATTCGCCCACGTGGTGGTGATTTTGTCTACAATGATTTAGAAGTTGCCATCATGCTTGAGGATATTGCTCTAACTTCTCAGGCAGGTAGTCAAGGAGTTGTCTTTGGTGCATTGACATCAGATAAGAAGTTGGACAAAGCCAACCTTGAAAAATTGATTGATGCATCTAAAGGCATGGAAATTGTCTTTCACATGGCCTTTGATGAATTGAGCGACCAAGATCAGTTAGAAGCTATTGATTGGCTCAGTCAAGCTGGAGTAAGACGTATCTTAACTCGTGCTGGTGTATCTGGCGACTCTTTAGAGAAACGCTTTGCTCACTATCATAGAATTCTAGAACACGCAGCTGGTAAAATTGAAATCTTACCGGGCGGAGGGATTGATATGGACAACCGTCAAACCTTTATCGACCAACTGGGTGTGACACAATTACATGGAACTAAGGTTGTCTTTTAAAAAATAGAAAGGAACTGCTGCTTAGGGTAGCAGTTTTCACTTATGTTTGAAATTTTTAAATCCTATCAGTTTAATCAAGAAAAAGCTCATGCTTATGGTTTTGTAGAAAATAGTGGAGTCTGGACCTATAGTTGCCAGATTTTGCAAGGTGACTTTGTCATGGTTTTGTCCATCACTGCTGATAATGTGAGTTTTCAGGTCTTTGACCAGGAAACCGGTGACCTCTATCCACAAGTCCATATGGAAAGCATGAGGGGAAGTTTTGTCGGAAATGTCCGTGAGGCTTGTCTGGAGATTCTTTACCAGATTCGAAAGGCTTGTTTTGAGGTACAGGATTTTATCTGTCCTCAGACTAAGCGAATCATGACTCAAGTTCAGGAAAAGTATGGAAATCAGTTGGAGTATTTGTGGAAAAAATCACCTGATACGGCAGTGTTAAGACATGAAGGCAATAAAAAATGGTATGCTGTTTTGATGAGAATCTCTTGGGATAAGCTGGAAAAGGGTAGAGAAGGTCTAGTCGAAGCAGTCAACCTCAAACATGATCAAGTAGTGGATCTACTTTCACAAAAGGGCATTTATCCAGCTTTTCATATGAACAAACGTTACTGGATTAGTGTGGCGCTTGATGATACTTTATCAGATGAAGAAGTACTAGAATTGATAGAAAAAAGTTGGAACTTAACTTCTAAAAAATGAAACATTTCAATAATTTTCAATTAGCTAAATATTCTCTACTGAAGAAATTTTCAGAAAATATTGGATTTTTTCTTGACAAGTACTTTTGCCTATGCTAAAATACTAAACAAGATATCAAACGAAGGAGAAAGTCAAACATGAAAGCAGCTAAGTTTAATCAATTCGCTTTGTTGTTGAGGTACTCGGGCTAGTGCAAAAAGCATTAGTCCTGTTTGGCTTACCAAGCGGGAGTGAATCAACATCTCGCTTGGGTTTCTGAGCGAGATGTTTTTTTAAAACCGCATTTGGAAAAGGGGAAATCTTATGAGAACAGTTGAATTTCTAGATACCAGCCTTCGGGATGGAGAACAGACACCGGGTGTTAACTTTTCAATCAAGGAAAAAATTGCCATTGCAAGACAGTTGGAGAAATGGGGCATTTCAGCCATCGAAGCTGGTTTTCCAGCGGCTAGTCCAGACTCATTTACGGCAGTTCAGGAGATTGCTAAGACCTTGAAGAAAACAGCGGTGACTGGTTTGGCACGCTCTGTCAAGTCTGATATTGATGCTTGTTATGAGGCCCTCAAGGATGCCAAATATCCACAGGTTCACGTCTTTATCGCTACCAGTCCGATTCACCGAAAGTATAAGCTCAATAAGAGCAAGGAAGAGATTTTGGAAGCAATCAGTGAGCATATCTCTTATGCACGTTCCAAGTTTGAAGTGGTCGAATTCTCTCCTGAAGATGCGACCAGAACGGAGTTGGATTTCCTTCTACAAGTTGTTCAAACAGCGGTTGATGCAGGTGCGTCTTATATCAATATCCCTGATACGGTAGGATTTACCACACCAGAAGAATACGGTGCTATCTTCAAATACTTGATTGAGAATGTCAAGACGGAACGTCAGATTATCTATTCACCACACTGTCATGATGACCTCGGAATGGCAGTAGCTAATAGCCTTGCTGCTGTCAAGAACGGAGCAGGACGTGTTGAAGGAACTATCAACGGTATTGGGGAGCGAGCTGGAAATGCTGCTTTGGAAGAAATAGCAGTGGCCCTCAATATCCGCCAAGATTACTATCAAGCAGAAACTAGTATTGTTTTAAATGAAACCATCAATACGTCAGAAATGGTTTCTCGCTTCTCAGGAATTCCAGTTCCTAAAAACAAGGCTGTGGTCGGTGGCAATGCCTTTTCTCACGAATCTGGTATTCACCAAGACGGAGTCCTTAAAAATCCTCTTACCTATGAAATCATCACTCCTGAATTGGTCGGTGTCAAGAGTAATAGCCTTCCGCTTGGAAAATTATCTGGACGTCATGCTTTTGTTGAGAAACTGAGAGAATTGGCCCTAGATTTTACAGAAGAGGATATCAAACCACTTTTTGCTAAGTTCAAGGCGCTGGCTGATAAAAAGCAAGAAATCACAGACGCAGATATTCGTGCTCTGGTAGCTGGAACCTTGGTTGAAAACCCAGAAGGATTCCACTTTGATGATTTACAACTGCAAACTCATGCAGATAATGACATTGAAGCGCTTGTTAGTCTGGCTAATATGGATGGTGAGAAGGTCGAATTTAATGCGATAGGGCAAGGTTCTGTTGAAGCAATCTTTAACGCTATCGACAAGTTCTTTAACCAATCCGTCCGCTTGGTGTCCTATACCATTGATGCTGTGACAGATGGAATTGATGCCCAGGCTCGGGTCTTGGTCACTGTTGAAAACAGAGATACAGAAACCATCTTTAACGCAGCAGGTCTTGATTTCGATGTGTTGAAGGCTTCGGCTATTGCCTACATCAATGCTAATACCTTTGTTCAAAAAGAGAATGCTGGTGAGATGGGACGTAGCGTTTCCTATCGCGATATGCCTAGTGTGTAAAGGAGAATACTATGACAAAGAAAATAGTAGCTCTAGCAGGGGATGGAATTGGCCCAGAAATCATGGAGGCTGGTTTAGAGGTTTTGGAAGCTCTAGCTGAAAAAACAGGCTTTGTCTATGAAATAGACAGACGACCTTTTGGAGGTGCAGGTATTGATGCTGCAGGGCATCCCTTACCTGATGAAACCCTCAAGGCAAGTAGAGAAGCAGATGCCATTCTTCTAGCGGCTATCGGTAGTCCTCAGTATGATGGAGCAGCGGTTCGGCCTGAACAAGGCTTGCTGGCTCTCCGTAAGGAACTCAATCTTTACGCTAATATTCGCCCTGTAAAAATCTTTGACAGTCTCAAGCATTTGTCACCACTCAAACCGGAACGAATTGCTGGTGTAGACTTTATCGTGGTGCGTGAGTTGACAGGCGGGATTTACTTTGGAGATCATATCCTTGAAGAGCGCAAAGCGCGTGATATCAACGACTATAGCTATGAAGAAGTAGAGCGGATTATTCGTAAGGCCTTTGAAATTGCAAGAAATCGCAGAAAAATCGTTACTAGTATCGATAAGCAAAATGTGTTGGCAACATCAAAACTCTGGCGGAAAGTAGCTGAGAAGGTCTCACAGGATTTCCCAGATGTGACATTGGAACACCAGTTAGTGGACTCAGCTGCCATACTCATGATTACCAATCCTGCTAAGTTTGATGTCATCGTGACGGAGAATCTTTTTGGAGATATTTTATCTGATGAATCAAGCGTCCTATCTGGTACACTTGGGGTCATGCCATCAGCCAGTCATTCTGAAAATGGACCAAGTCTTTATGAACCCATTCACGGTTCAGCGCCTGATATTGCAGGTCAAGGAATTGCAAATCCTATCTCTATGGTTTTATCAGTTGCCATGATGTTGAGAGATAGTTTTGGACGTCATGAGGATGCGGAGCGCATTGAACGTGCTGTTGAGGCAAGTTTGGCAGCTGGTATATTAACGAGAGATCTAGGAGGACAGGCTTCAACAAAGGAAATGACGGAAGCTATTATTGCAAGGTTATGAAGTTAGACGAAAAAATTACTCTAGTCCTTTTGATTTGGAATGTTATAGTTTTCTTGATTTATGGTATTGACAAATCCAAGGCGAGGAGAAGAGCTTGGCGCATTTCTGAGAAAATCTTACTTATTTTAGCCTTTACTTGTGGTGGTTTTGGTGCCTGTTTGGCAGGAATCATCTTTCACCACAAGACTCGAAAATGGTACTTTAAAACAGTTTGGTTTCTCGGGATGGTGTCCACACTAGTAGCCTTATATGTTATTTGGAGGTAATGGATGGCAGGAAAATCGATTTTTGATAAATTATGGGACCGTCATGTCATCACAGGAGAAGAGGGGCAACCCCAACTCATGTATGTGGACCAGCACTATATTCATGAAGTGACCAGCCCTCAAGCCTTTCAAGGTTTGCGAGACGCAGGACGAAGATTGAGACGACCAGACTTGACATTTGGAACTTTTGACCACAATGTCCCGACGGTCAATATCTACGATATTCGAGATGTCATTTCCAAGGCACAAATTGATAAGCTGGCTGAAAATGTTGAGGAGTTTGGGATTGAACATGCGGCCCACGGTTCTGAAAAGCAGGGGATTGTTCATATGGTTGGTCCAGAAACAGGAAGAACTCAACCAGGAAAATTCATTGTCTGTGGAGACAGTCATACAGCAACCCATGGAGCTTTCGGAGCTATCGCCTTTGGAATTGGGACCAGTGAGGTCGAACATGTTTTTGCTACCCAGACTCTCTGGCAGGTCAAACCTAAGAAAATGCTGGTAGAATTCACTGGTGTTCCTCAAAAAGGAGTTTATTCCAAGGATTTCATTTTAGCCTTGATTGCTAAATACGGCGTTGCCTGTGGAGTTGGCTATGTGGTGGAATATAGGGGTCAGGCTATTGATGTACTGAGCATGGAAGAGCGCATGACCATCTGCAATATGTCCATCGAGTTTGGATCTAAGATGGGAATCATGAATCCGGATCAAACCACCTATGATTATCTCAAGGGACGCGAGTGTGTTCCAGAGGACTTTGAAGAGGCTATGGCAGATTGGGAGACCCTTGTCAGTGATGAGAATGTCGTTTACGATAAGGTTATCCAGATGGATGTCTCAGACTTGGCTCCTATGGTGACCTGGGGAACCAATCCTGCTATGGGGGTTGACTTTGACAGTAGCTTCCCAGAAATTAAGAATATGAATGATGAGCGAGCTTACAATTACATGGACTTGGCACCAGGTCAAAAGCCAGCGGATATTGAACTAGGCTATATCTTTATCGGCTCTTGTACCAATGCTCGTCTCAGCGATTTGCAACTGGCTGCGAGATTTGTTAAAGGGAAGAAAATAGCACCCAACTTAACGGCTATCGTGGTTCCGGGCTCTCGTCCTGTGAAACGAGCTGCTGAGAAGTTGGGCTTGGACAAGGTCTTTCTAGATGCTGGCTTTGAGTGGAGAGATCCCGGTTGCTCTATGTGCCTAGGAATGAATCCTGACAAGGTACCTGATGGCGTTCACTGCGCCTCAACCAGCAACCGCAACTTTGAAGACAGACAGGGCTTTGGTGCTAAAACCCACCTCTGCAGTCCAGCCATGGCAGCTGCGGCAGCTATTGCAGGGCGTTTCGTAGATGTTCGGCAAATGCCAGAAGCCCAGTAAGGAGAGGATATGGAGAAATTTACAGTTTATACGGGAACGACCGTTCCTCTTATGAATGATAATATCGACACCGACCAAATCCTACCCAAGCAGTTTCTCAAGTTAATTGATAAAAAAGGTTTTGGTAAGTACCTCATGTATGCTTGGCGTTATCTGGATGACAAGTATACTGAGGATCCAGACTTTGTCTTTAACCGACCTGAATATCGGAAAGCTAGTATTCTCATTTCAGGGGATAACTTTGGGGCAGGGTCTTCGAGGGAACATGCAGCTTGGGCCTTAGCAGACTATGGTTTTAAGGTCGTGATTGCTGGCTCTTTTGGAGATATTCATTACAATAATGAACTCAATAATGGCATGTTGCCTATTGTTCAGCCTAGAGAGGTTAGAGAGAAACTAGCCCAGCTAAAACCAAGTGACCAGGTAACTGTGGACTTGGAACAACAAAAAATCATCTCACCAATTGGAGAATTCACTTTTGAAATCGATAGCGAGTGGAAACACAAGCTCTTAAATGGTTTGGATGATATCGGTATTACCTTGCAGTATGAAGATTTGATTGCTGCTTATGAAAAACAACGCCCAGCCTATTGGCAGGATTAGGATTAGAAGAAAAATAGAAAAGGAAATAGAACTATGACAAAACACATTCAATGGAACGGAACACTTTCACAAGAAGGATATGACATTTTAAAAGGTGAGGGCGGATGTATCGTTTGTCCTACAAAAGTTGGTTACATCATCATGACTAGTGATAAGGCAGGTCTTGAACGCAAGTTTGAAGCCAAAGAGCGTAACCGTAACAAACCAGGTGTTGTTCTCTGCGGTAGCATGGACGAGCTTCGTGCTTTAGCACAACTCAACCCAGAAATTGAAACCTTCTACCAAAAACATTGGAACGAAGATATTCTTCTTGGTTGTATCCTTCCTTGGAAACCAGAAGCTTTTGAAAAACTAAAAGCATACGGTGATGGCCGTGAAGAACTCATGACTGACGTACGTGGTACTAGCTGTTTTGTTATCAAATTTGGGAAAGCTGGTGAACAATTAGCTGCCAAACTTTGGGAAGAAGGCAAGATGGTTTATGCGTCATCAGCTAACCCATCTGGAAAAGGAAACCGTGGTAAGGTAGAAGGTATCGGAGAACGCATCGAAGGGGCAGTGGACCTTGTCATCGAAGCAGACGACTATGTCGCATCTATCCAGCCTGACAAAACGATTGAAACTCGCTACGAGCAAGGTGTGATGGTGTCTATGGTCGATAAAGATGGTAAACTCATCCCAGAACAAGGAGGAGCACGCTCAACTTCACCAGCTCCAGTTGTAATCCGCAAAGGGCTTGACATTGATAAGATTATGATGCACCTGTCAGACACTTTTAACTCATGGGACTATCGTCAGGGCGAGTATTATTAAGATAAAAAAGAAGTCTAGTGTTATGAGGGAATACCCCACCCTACACTAGGCTTTTTCTTTTTTATCTTCAAAAATTTATCTTCAAAAACGTTTTATAGCAAGCATCATTAAGGCATTGCAATTTCAGACATAAGACATCTCAATGTCTACTTATTGTCTAAATCAATAATTACAAACACGAACATTATTTGTTTTCAGTTATAATAATTGACAAAAAACGGACATTATTGTAAACTTGTTAGAGTAATTGTCTGGAAAAGACGAGGCTATTCCTAACTTTAGGAAAGTCTAAAGAAGAGAAATGAGAGATATATGTTAAACGAATTTCCAATCTTTGACTATGAAGATATTCAGCTAATCCCAAATAAGTGTGTCCTTCAAAGTCGAGCAGAAGCTGACACACATGTGACCTTGGGGAAACATACCTTTAAGTTGCCAGTTGTTCCTTCTAATATGCAGACTATCTTGGATGAAGATGTTGCTGAACAGCTTGCCAAGGGTGGCTATTTTTACATCATGCACCGTTTTGATGAAGAGGGACGCATTCCTTTTGTCAAACGTATGCACGATCAGGGCTTGATTGCTTCAATCTCAGTAGGTGTTAAAGACTACGAGTATGACTTTGTTAGTCAATTAAAGGAAGATGCTCCAGAGTACATTACCATTGATATTGCTCATGGTCATGCTGATAGCGTTATTTCAATGATTCAGCACATCAAGAAAGAATTGCCAGATACGTTTGTCATCGCTGGAAACGTTGGAACTCCAGAAGCCGTGCGTGAACTTGAAAATGCTGGAGCAGACGCTACTAAGGTCGGGATCGGTCCAGGTAAGGTATGTATTACTAAGGTCAAAACTGGTTTTGGTACTGGTGGTTGGCAGTTAGCAGCCCTTCGTTGGTGTGCTAAAGCTGCGCGTAAACCGATTATTGCCGATGGTGGTATCCGTACACACGGTGATATCGCCAAATCAATCCGCTTTGGTGCAAGTATGGTTATGATTGGTTCACTATTTGCAGGTCATATCGAAAGTCCTGGTAAAACAGTTGAAGTTGATGGTAAACAATTCAAAGAATACTATGGTTCGGCTTCAGAATACCAAAAAGGTGCCTATAAGAATGTCGAAGGTAAAAAAATCCTTCTTCCTGCCAAAGGGCATTTACAGGATACCTTAACTGAGATGGAACAGGATTTGCAAAGTTCGATTTCTTATGCTGGAGGTCGTAAGGTTGCTGATCTTCGTCACGTTGACTATGTCATTGTGAAGAACTCTATCTGGAATGGAGATGCTCACTAAAAATATGATTACTTATTTATGTCGCGAATTGGCGTGGCGTTTCTACAAGGTACCGTAAATACCTAACAATGAGTAAGCTGCAGAGATATAAGGATAGGTGTTAAATCTATTTCTTTATTTCCTAGAGGCTTACTTGGTAAGTCTCTTTTTATTTCGGAGGTTATTGTGAAATTATTAGAAGAACGAATTTTAAAGGACGGAAACGTTCTTGGTGAGAATATTCTTAAGGTGGATTCCTTCTTAACCCACCAAGTTGATTATTCCTTGATGCGCGAGGTTGGTCGTACTTTTGCAGAGCATTTTAAAAATGCTGGTATTACCAAAGTCGTAACCATTGAGGCATCTGGAATTGCCCCAGCCCTTTATGTGGCTGAACAGTTAGATGTACCCATGATTTTTGCTAAGAAGGCAAAAAATATTACTATGAATGAAGGAATTTTGACTGCTGAAGTTTATTCTTTTACTAAACAAGTAACTAGTACCGTATCTATTGCAGGTAAGTTCTTATCTCCTCAAGATAAAGTATTAATTATTGATGATTTCTTGGCTAATGGTCAAGCAGCTAAAGGTTTGATTCAGATAATTGAACAGGCTGGTGCTACAATTGAAGCTATCGGAATTGTGATAGAAAAATCCTTCCAAGATGGTCGTGAACTGCTAGAAAAATCAGGTCATCAAGTAGTATCACTCGCGCGATTAGAGCGTTTTGAAAATGGAAAAGTTATATTTAAGGAGGCAGACATCTAATGAAACAACAGGAAAACCACTCACAGGCAGCCGTTCTTGGTTTGCAACACTTGCTAGCCATGTACTCAGGTTCAATCCTGGTACCAATCATGATTGCAAGTGCTTTAGGGTATTCAGCTCAACAGTTGACCTACCTTATTTCAACAGATATCTTTATGTGTGGGGTTGCAACTCTCTTACAATTGCAACTCAATAAACATTTTGGTGTTGGTTTACCTATTGTTCTTGGGGTAGCCTTCCAGTCTGTTGCTCCTCTTATCATGATCGGTCAGAGTCATGGTAGCGGTGCTATGTTCGGAGCTTTGATTGCTTCAGGGATTTATGTTATCCTGATTTCAGGTATCTTCTCTAAGGTTGCCAATCTTTTCCCTGCAATCGTAACTGGATCTGTCATTACGACGATTGGTTTGACCTTGATTCCTGTTGCCATCGGAAATATGGGAAATAACGTTGAAAAACCAACTGGACAAAGTTTAGCCTTGGCCATGATTACAGTCCTCATTATTCTTTTGGTCAATATCTTTACAAAAGGATTTATCAAATCTATTTCAATTTTGATTGGTTTGATTGCAGGTACAATTATCGCTGCTACAATGGGCTTGGTTGATTTCTCACCAGTAGCAGAAGCTCCACTCGTTCATATCCCAACTCCATTTTACTTCGGTGCTCCGCAATTTGAGATTTCTTCTATTGTCATGATGTGTATTATCGCTACTGTATCTATGGTAGAATCAACTGGTGTTTATCTTGCCCTTTCTGATATTACTAAAGATCCAATCGATAGCACTCGTCTTCGCAATGGTTATCGTGCAGAAGGTCTCGCTGTTCTGCTTGGTGGACTTTTCAACACCTTCCCATATACAGGATTTTCACAAAACGTTGGTTTGGTGAAACTTTCAGGTATTCGTACTCGTTTGCCAATCTACTATGCAGCTGGTTTCCTTATCTTACTTGGTCTCTTGCCTAAGTTTGGTGCCTTGGCTCAGATTATTCCGAGCCCTGTTCTTGGTGGAGCAATGCTTGTCATGTTTGGTTTTGTATCTCTTCAAGGGATGCAAATCTTGGCGCGTGTAGACTTTGAGCACAATGAACACAACTTCCTCATTGCAGCAGTTTCTATTTCTGCTGGGGTGGGATTGAACGGAAGCAATCTCTTCAATACTTTACCGACTGAATTACAAATGTTCTTTTCAAATGGTATTGTTATTGCAAGTACAGTAGCCATCGTCTTGAATGCTATTTTGAATCGTAAAAAATAAAAATAAATGAGAAGTGATAGAAATATCCTTCTCATTTTCTTTTTTAGAGCTTGAGTATTGTTTATAGAGTCCTTTTTATGGTAAAATGGTTCTATGAATGAAAGAATGAAAGAGCTCGTTGAACTGCTCAATCACTATGCGACAGAGTATTATACAAGTGATAATCCATCTGTATCTGATAGTGAGTATGACCGTCTTTATCGTGAACTGGTAGAGTTAGAAAAAGCTCATCCTGACCAAGTCTTGCCAGAAAGTCCGACACATCGTGTTGGTGGAAAGATTCTTGATGGATTTGAGAAATATAGTCATCAGTATCCTCTTTATAGTTTGCAGGATGCTTTTTCACGTGAAGAACTCGACTCCTTTGATGTGCGTGTTCGTAAAGAATTGGATGATGTCACTTATATTTGTGAGTTGAAGATTGATGGTTTATCGATTTCCTTGACTTATGAGCAGGGAATTTTTGTTGCTGGAGCAACTCGAGGTGATGGCTCCATTGGTGAAAACATCACTGAAAATCTTAAACGAGTGAAAGACATTCCTTTATCATTATCTGAAAAAATAGATATAACAGTTCGTGGTGAATGTTATATGCCGAGAGCTTCTTTTGACCAGGTCAATCAATCTCGTCAAGAAAACGGGGAGCCAGAATTTGCCAATCCAAGAAATGCCGCTGCAGGAACACTTCGCCAGTTAGATACAGCAGTAGTAGCCAAACGTAATCTTGCAACCTTCCTTTATCAGGAAGCTAGTCCTTCAACTCGGGATAGTCAAGAGAAGGTTTTGAAACATTTAGAACAATTAGGCTTTGTAGTTAATCAAAGACGTCTATTAGCTCATAGTATGGATGAGATTTGGGCGTTTATTCAAGAAGTAGGTCAAGAAAGAGACCAATTGCCATATGATATCGACGGTGTCGTGATTAAGGTCAACGACCTAGCTGGTCAGGAGCAACTAGGATTTACAGTCAAAGCACCCAAATGGGCAGTCGCTTATAAGTTCCCTGCAGAAGAAAAAGAAGCAAAATTGCTTTCTGTTGACTGGACAGTAGGAAGAACTGGTGTTGTAACTCCGACTGCTAACCTTACTCCAGTGCAACTTGCAGGTACAACTGTAAGTCGTGCAACTCTTCATAATGTCGACTATATCGCTGAAAAGGATATCCGTAAGGATGACACAGTCATTGTCTACAAAGCGGGTGATATCATACCAGCCGTTCTACGAGTGGTGGAGTCTAAACGTGTATCGGAGGAAAAACTAGATATCCCAACAAACTGTCCAAGTTGTGAGAGTAAGCTGTTACACTTTGAAGATGAGGTGGCTCTTCGTTGTATAAACCCACGTTGTCCAGCTCAAATCAAGGAAGGGTTGATTCACTTTGCATCTCGTGACGCCATGAATATCTCTGGCCTTGGTCCATCAATCGTGGAGAAATTATTTGCTGCTAATTTGGTTAAGGATGTTGCAGATATTTATCGCTTGACTGTGGAAGATTTGCTCTTGCTAGATGGTATCAAGGAAAAATCTGCTCACAAGCTCTACCAGGCTATTCAAGCATCCAAAGAAAATTCTGCTGAAAAACTCTTGTTTGGTTTGGGGATTCGTCATGTAGGAAGTAAGGCAAGTCAGTTGCTTTTACAAAACTTCCACTCAATCGAATCGCTAGCACAAGCCAATCCTGAAGAAATTGCAAATATTGAAAGTTTGGGGAGTGTCATTGCTCAAAGCCTACAGACCTATTTTGCTACAGAGGGTTCTGAAATCCTTTTAAGGGAATTGAAAGAATCAGGTGTTAATCTAGACTACAAAGGACAGACAGTTGCAGCAAATGCAGCCTTGTCTGGTTTAACTGTCGTATTGACAGGAAAGCTAGAGCGTTTGAATCGCTCAGAAGCTAAAAATAAATTAGAAAGTCTAGGAGCCAAGGTTACTGGTAGTGTGTCGAAAAAAACAGACCTTGTTGTAGCAGGAGCAGATGCAGGAAGCAAGCTCCAAAAAGCACAAGAACTGGGAATAGAGATTCGTGATGAAGCTTGGCTTGAGAGTTTGTAAGCTATGAAAGAAGTAAAAAAACGCGCACGTCTCATTTATAATCCGACCTCAGGCCAGGAAATTATCAAGCAAAATATCGCAGAAGTTCTAGAAGTGTTAGAGAGCATAGGCTATGAAACAAGTGCTTTTCAGACCAAAACTGAACACTTATCAGCCCAGAAAGAAGCAGAAAGAGCTGCAAAAGCTGGATTTGATTTGGTTTTGGTAGCTGGTGGCGATGGTACTATCAATGAAGTGGTTAATGGAATTGCACCTCTGGAACATCGTCCAAAGATAGCCATCATTCCTACTGGAACTACCAATGACTATGCAAGAGCATTGAAAATACCTATGGGAGATCCAGTTGCTGCAGCGAAAATCATTGCTAAAAATGAAACCAAGCAAATTGATATTGGTCGTGCTTATGGTGATAAGTATTTCATCAATATTGCTGCGGCAGGAACTCTTACGGAGTTAACTTTTAGCGTTCCGAGTGAACTAAAGACGCGTTTAGGTTATCTGGCTTACGTTGCTAAAGGCTTCGAGATGTTTCCAAAATCCAAAGCCCGTCCTGTTCGTATTTACCATGATTGGGGAATTTTTACAGGAGAAGTTTCTCTTGTCTTTGTTGCCTTGACCAATTCTATTGGTGGATTTGAGCAATTTGCACCTGATACCAAACTGGATGATGGCAATTTCACGCTTATTCTAGTAAAGACGGATAAAATACTAGATATGTTGAGTCTGCTAGTTCAGGCCATGAACGGAGGCCAACACGTTTCAGATATCAATGTTGAATACCTTAAAACGAGTAAACTCCGAATTGAAACTTTGGATCATGAAGAGCCTTTTATGCTCAATCTTGATGGAGAATACGGTGGCGACACACCAGTAGATTTGGAAGTGTGCCATAATCACATTGAATTTTTTGTGAATCGTGAGGCACTTAATCAATAAATTATTAGTCACATATAAAATCAAATTTATTTAGAAATTAGGGAGAAACATGTACAATTATCCTGTACTTATTCATTATCATCGTAAAGATGAAGCTTACGAGGCTTGCAGTTTCAGCAAAAAGCCTCTAGATTCAGCAGAACTTATCAAAGAAGAAGAATATTTTGGAGCAAAATTCTCACTGACTCAATCGAGTGAAGTAGCTCTTGAGACCATGACTTTTACTGTTGAAAAAGATGGTGTCAGCAAAGAATATCCTATTCGCTTCAATTATTATCCACTTTTGACAGAGGTTTGGATTTTGGATGGAGATGATACAGTTTATTATTCTGAAAATCCAGCTATTGCAAGTACTCATTATAAAGACCAAAATCCTTTTGCCTTCGACAAGGCAATCAATAGCGCTAGTTTTGACCACCACTGGGGTTATCAAGGAGAGTTGGGATGTCAAGTTTCTGAAACTGAAACAAGATTTAGCCTATGGGCACCAACAGCTACATCTGTCCAAGTAGTAGTCTATGAATCTGCAAGTAACGACGCACCTATCCTTAAAACCTTTGAAATGGAGCGAGGAAATAGTTACTCCTATAGTCACAAGTATAATACAATTGGTGTTTGGAGTTTATCAGTTCCAGAAAGCTTAGCAGGTTGTGCTTACCACTACCAAATTGACTTTCCTCATCACCAGTCATTAACTCGTGATCCATATACAATAGCGACAAGTCCTGATGGAAAACGTTCAGCCATTGTCTCAAACCAAGATCGTCAGGTCGAAGGTTTTGAGGTTAAGCATGGTACAGAAGCAACTTGGCGTTTGGAAAATCCTTGCCAGGCAGTTGTGTATGAAATGCATATCCGTGATTTGACTAAGTCTGAAACATCTGGTGTTGCGCCAGAATTAAGAGGAACCTTCTTAGGTGCAGCGCAAACTGGAACAGTTAACCAATATGGTCAATCGACTGCGTTTGATTACATCAAAGAACTTGGTGTCAACTATGTTCAGTTGCAACCAATTGCTGACCGTCATAAAGAATACGATGCTGATGGAAATGTAACTTATAACTGGGGATATGATCCACAAAACTACAATGCTCCAGAAATTAGCATGTCTACAAATCCAAATGATCCAGGTCAAGCTATCCGTGATTTGAAAGCCATGGTCCAAGCTTATCACGATGCTGGTATCGGTGTTATTATGGACGTTGTTTACAATCATACCTACTCAACTGTTGATGCACCATTCCAAACAACGGTTCCTGATTATTACTATCGAATGAACCATGATGGGACCTACCAAAATGGAACAGGAGTCGGTAACGAAACTGCCAGTGAGCATGAAATGTTCCGTAAATATATGATTGATTCTCTTCTCTACTGGGTAAAAGAATACAATATTGACGGTTTCCGCTTTGATTTAATGGGAATTCATGACGTCAAAACCATGCAGATGATTCGTTGGGCTATGGACGAAGTCGATCCGAAAATCATCCTGTATGGAGAAGGTTGGGATATGGGAACAGGTCTTGCTCCTTATGACAAGGCTAAGAAAGACAATGCCTACCAGTTGCCAAACATTGGATTCTTTAATGATAATCAACGTGATGCGATCAAAGGTTGTGAAGTCTATGGCTCTATCAAATCTGGCTTCGTCAGTGGAGCAGGTACTGAGCCGATCCTCGCAAAGGCTATTCTTGGAAGTCGTGAGCTCGGTTCTTATCTCAGCCCCAATCAGGTTCTTAACTATGTAGAAGCCCACGATAACTACAATTTGCATGATTTACTTAGAACCCTTCATCCATCGGAGAGTGATAAACGCATCATGAAGAAAGTAGAAACAGCAACGGCTATGAACCTCCTCATGCAAGGGATGGCCTTCATGGAACTGGGGCAAGAGTTTGGCCGTACTAAACTCGTAGCTACAGGCGAAAATGGAGAGTTGACTCACGCAGATCGTGAGCGAGCAATGAACAGTTACAATGCTCCTGATAGTGTCAACCAAGTCAACTGGGATTTGATCAATGAGCGTCAAGATAGCATCGAGTTTGTCCGTCAGATTATCCGTCTTAAAACACAAACTAGTGCCTTTTCATACCCTACCTATGAAGAAGTCTACCGTCATGTCTTTGTTCACACAGCTATTGAAAATAGTGGTTGGATTGTTTACGAGATTCAGGGAATTGAAGAGCATTTCTTGGTTGTTTTCAATGCCAAAGGGGCTTCATATTACTATGAAAATGCAGGGAACCTTGAAATGTTGGTAACTAATAGCCGTTCTAATCAAGAAAATGTTATTGACGACGTCAGTGTGGCAGTCTTGAATGTTTTATCGTAAGTCTTAAATTGAAGACGGAGTCAATGAAATGTAGGGCAAAGCTATTTTGTAGAGTCCAATGAATGAACAAAAATGTTTCAACGGCTCATTTCTACTAAAAATACGAGGTCGGGATTTTTGATCCCGGCCTATAATTCTAGACAGTCTCCGTTGAAGTCCTAAGTAAAACTAAAATTTTCAGAAATAGTAGTTCATTTTCAAGTCGTAGACAGATAGAAAAAAAACAGAAGTTTCATTACTAATTGAATTAAAATTAGAAAAGTTCATTACTTTTAGTGGGAGATACCTATGGATATCAATACAATTACTCTGGAAAAATTCATCACCTTAAATGAAGAGGAGAAACTTCAATGTCTCAAAGACATTAAGCATACCTACCAATTCGAAAAGATAAAGGAAATCCTCTCAGAGCTTGGGTTAGAAAATTTAAGTGGCCAAGTACTTAGTGAACTAGCCAAAGTTTGTAATAATTGGAGTCAATTCGAAGAGGCAAAAACAGTTTTAGAGATGGTTTATGAAGAAGATAGGGATGCTATTTGGTATTATCGAAATGGTTTTACCCATTGGCGTTTATCTAGTGACCCGAACAATGACTTTGAAACTGAAGCTAATCAGGCTCTAGCCTTATTAGAAAATGCTATCAAAAATGCTGATTCCTCAACAAATCCAGTCATTGAATGGTGTATTGAGTTGGTTAAAGTAGGTTCTCTAAAGGAAGTTCTTGAAGCTAATCCAGCAGATTATCCCTTGCTAGAAAAATACTATTTTGAAGATGTTAATGAAACTAATCAAGAAATGACAATTGCGCAGAATAAGAAATTATACAAGAATATTACGGTAGAAGACGTTCAAAAGGCAAAAGACTCATGGGATATTATTAAACCAGTATACGAAACTGTTAACATCTATAACACCTATGAAGACTATCTCGATTCTGCAAAAATCTTTACTTCAGAACAAAGATACCTTCTAGCGATTATCTGGTATTTTATCGAAGTAAACAATGGAGGCCACTATCAATTTTTCGATAATTCTACAGGGATTGTCTGGGAAGATACTTTAAAGGGCTTCGAACTGTTTGGAATGAAGGAGCATGCTGCTAATTTCAAAAATCTTCTTGCATACTTTGGTGGAGCTATCTCCTTTGTTAGAGAAGAGAGATCGGAGATGCTAGCACAGATGGAAGAAGAGTATGGTGATGCTTTTTATGAGAAATTGGATGAAGCAGATGATTTTATCTATGATTATGATGGAAATGAGAATGAACTAAGTTTTATCAAAAAATATCCCGAGAAATTCATTTTTCATGGAAGTGCAGATAAATCGTAAAGAATAGTAAATAAAGAAAGAGCAGATTGGAAGATATGCTCTATTTTTTGGGAGAAATTCCTTGTTTCTGAATAGTTGCAATCTAAATTAAATGTTATAAACTCAATATTTACGGATTTTCAATATATTTTTCAAAAATATAAGGCTAAAAATTGCTTAAATCCGAATATTTTGTTACTATTATATAAAAATGTAAGAAAATGAAAAGAGGCGAAGATAAATCAGAAAATTAAAATGATTTTCCCAGGACACATCAGAGAATTATTTTCAGATTTTCGAAATAATTTTTAAAAATATAGTAATTTACTTGAAACTTCTCTTAAAAGGTAGTATAATAAAAAACAAGAAAACGCTTTCAATTAAAAGGGGGATTCAATGGATAAATTTGAGGCTTTAAGAACTTTTACCAGTGGTGAAAATTTCCATCTTCAACACTATTTAGGAGCGCATCGTGAAGAAAGAGACGGTGAGTATGGTTATACATTCCGTGTCTGGGCGCCAAATGCGCAGGCTGTCCATCTAGTTGGTGATTTTACTAACTGGGTTGAAAATCAAATCCCCATGGTTCGTAATGAATCTGGAGTTTGGGAAGTTTTTACAACTTTAGCTCAAGAGGGGCATATTTATAAATATCATATTACTCGTGCTAATGGTCATCAGCTTATGAAGATTGATCCCTTGGCAGTACGCTATGAAGCTCGTCCAGGAACAGGGGCAGTTTTAACAGAAATTCCTGAGAAAAAATGGAAGGACGGTCTCTGGTTAGCTCGCAGAAAACGTTGGGGATTTTTCGAACGACCAGTCAATATCTATGAGGCGCATGCAGGATCTTGGAAGAGAAATCCTGATGGAACACCTTATAGCTTTGCTCAACTCAAAGAAGAGCTCATCCCCTATCTTGTTGAGATGAACTATACTCATATCGAGTTTATGCCTTTGATGTCTCACCCACTTGGTTTGAGTTGGGGCTACCAGCTCATGGGCTACTTCGCTTTAGAGCATGCCTATGGTCGTCCAGAAGAGTTTCAAAACTTCGTTGAGGAATGTCACATCAACAATATCGGTGTAATTGTGGACTGGGTACCTGGACACTTTACAATCAATGATGATGCTTTGGCATACTACGACGGCACACCGACTTTTGAATACCAAGATCATAATAAGGCTAACAACTACGGTTGGGGAGCACTCAACTTCGACCTTGGAAAAAATGAAGTCCAATCTTTCTTGATTTCTAGCATTAAGTTTTGGATCGATTTCTATCACCTAGATGGTATTCGTGTTGATGCCGTAAGTAATATTCTCTATCTAGATTATGACAATGCTCCATGGACACCAAATAAAGACGGTGGCAATCTCAACTATGAGGGATATTATTTCCTACAACGTTTGAACGATGTTATTAAGCTAGCTCATCCGGATGTTATGATGATTGCAGAGGAGTCTTCTTCAGGTACCAAGATTACTGGCATGAAGGAAATGGGTGGACTTGGATTTGACTACAAGTGGAACATGGGGTGGATGAATGATATCCTACGTTTCTACGAAGAAGATCCAATTTACCGCAAGTATGACTTTAATCTTGTAACTTTCAGCTTCATGTATGTCTTTAATGAAAATTATCTCCTACCATTCTCACATGATGAGGTTGTACATGGTAAGAAAAGTATGATGCATAAGATGTGGGGTGATCGTTACAATCAGTTCGCTGGTTTGAGAAACCTCTACACTTATCAAATTTGTCACCCTGGTAAGAAATTACTCTTCATGGGTAGTGAGTTTGGTCAATTCCTAGAGTGGAAATCCGAAGAGCAATTAGAGTGGTCTAACCTAGAAGATCCGATGAATGCCAAGATGAAGTACTTTACATCACAGTTGAATCAGCTTTATAAAGACCACCGTTGTCTTTGGGAAATTGATACAAGCTATGATGGTATTGAAATTATTGATGCGGATAACAGAGATCAGAGTGTTCTTTCCTTTATCCGAAAAGGCAAGAAAGGCGAGATGCTAGTCTGTATCTTCAATATGGCACCGGTTGAACGACCTGATTTCACAATCGGTCTTCCTGTTGCAGGTATTTATGAAGAAATTTGGAATACAGAGTTAGAACAATGGGGTGGTGTGTGGAAAGAGCATAACCAAACTGTTCAAACTCAAGAAGGATTGTGGAAGGATTATGAGCAGACTTTGACATTTACCTTGCCAGCTATGGGAGCAAGTATTTGGAAAATCAAACGTCGCATAAAACCTACTAAGAAAGTCGCTAATAAAACTCAAAAAGGAGTAGAAAATGAAGAATGAAATGCTAGCTTTAATCCTTGCTGGTGGGCAAGGAACTCGTCTCGGTAAACTCACTCAAAGCATTGCTAAACCTGCCGTGCAATTTGGTGGGCGCTACCGTATCATTGACTTCGCTCTTTCAAACTGTGCCAACTCTGGTATCCATAATGTTGGGGTTATCACACAGTATCAACCACTAGCTCTCAATAGCCACATTGGTAATGGTTCTAGTTGGGGTCTAGATGGTATTGACACCGGAGTTTCTATCCTTCAACCCTACTCTGCAAGTGAGGGGAACCGTTGGTTTGAAGGTACAAGTCATGCCATTTACCAAAACATCGACTATATCGACAGCATCAATCCTGAGTATGTTTTGATTCTTTCGGGTGACCATATCTACAAGATGGACTACGATGATATGCTCCAATCACACAAGGACAATAATGCCAGCTTGACAGTCGCTGTCTTGGATGTGCCACTTAAAGAAGCTAGCCGTTTTGGTATCATGAATACAGATGCTAATAATCGTATTGTCGAATTTGAAGAAAAACCAGCTGAACCAAAATCAACTAAGGCCTCAATGGGTATTTATATCTTTGATTGGAAACGACTTCGCAATATGCTAGTTGCAGCTGAAAAGGCTAATATTGATATGTCAGATTTTGGTAAAAACGTTATTCCAAATTATCTTGAAACTGGTGAAAGTGTCTATGCTTATGAGTTCAATGGATACTGGAAGGACGTTGGTACTATCGAATCACTCTGGGAAGCAAATATGGAATACATCTCTCCAGAAAATGCTCTAGATAGCCGTAACCGTCAATGGAAAATTTATTCTCGTAACCTTATCGCTCCACCAAACTTCCTTGGAGAATTCGCTCAAGTAGAAGACTCTCTTGTAGTGGACGGCTGTTACGTAAATGGTACAGTGAAACACTCTATTCTTTCTACAACTGCTCAAGTTCGTAAGGGAGCAGAAGTTGTTGATTCTGTCGTCATGAGTGGAGCAGTTATCGGTAGAGGTGCTAAAATTACACGTGCAATCATCGGTGAAGGAGCAATCATTGCTGATGGCGTGGAAATTGATGGTACAGAAGAAGTACAAGTAGTCGGATATAACGAAGTAGTGGGGGTAGTAACAGATGAAGATTGATAAATATTCAGCGATTTTAGGAAATACCGTTGGTTTCCATGATATGTCAACCTTGACAAGTAACCGTCCAGTGGCAAGTTTGCCATTTGGAGGAAAGTATCGTTTGATTGACTTCCCACTTTCAAGTTTAGCTAATGCAGGCGTTCGTAGTATCTTCGGAATTTTCCAACAAGACAATATCAGCTCTGTTTTTGACCATATTCGTTCAGGACGTGAGTGGGGCTTGAATACCCTTCTTAGCCACTACTATCTTGGAATCTACAATACTCGTGTAGAAAGCAGTACAGTTGGTAAAGAGTACTATCAACAACTCTTAACTTACTTAAAACGTTCTGGGTCTGACCAAACAGTTTCCTTGAACTGTGATGTTTTGGTGAATATCGATCTCAATCAAGTTTTCCATTTGCATAATACAACAAAATCACCAATTACAGTTGTTTATAAGAAATTGCCTAAGAATGACATTTCAGAAGTAAATGCAATCCTTGGTATCGATGAAACTGACCACGTGCTTTCTCACAAACTCTTTGATAAAAAATCAAACCAAGAATACTACAACATGTCGACAGATATCTTTGTTGTAGACACTCAATGGTTGATTAAACGTTTAGAAGAAGAAGCTCAAAAAGAATATCCAGAAAAATTACGTTATGTTCTTCGTGATTTGGCAGCAAAAGAAGGTGCTTTTGCCTACGAATATACTGGTTACCTAGCAAATATTCATTCAGTAGAAACCTACTACCAAGCGAACCTAGATATGCTTGATCAGCATAAATTCTACTCTTTGTTCTCACCAAATCAAAAAATTCATACTAAAGTTAAAAACGAAGAACCTACCTACTATGCACCTGGTTCTAAAGTAAACACATCTCAATTTGCTTCAGGTAGTATCATTGAAGGTGAAGTGGATAAATCTGTTATTTCGCGTAATGTTCGAATCAATAAAGATAGCTTGGTTAAAGAGTCTCTTATTTTCCCTCGCGTTATCGTTGGTAAAGGTGCACAAGTCGAGTATGCAATCGTTGATAAGGGTGCTGAAATAGCTGAGGGAGTTGTCATTCGAGGTACAGCAGAAAACCCTGTTGTCATCAAAAAAGGCGAAAAAGTAACAGAGGATGTCCTTTCATGAAAATTTTATTTGTAGCAGCAGAGGGCGCTCCCTTTTCAAAAACTGGTGGATTGGGAGACGTTATCGGAGCACTTCCAAAATCATTAGTAAAAGCTGGGCATGAAGTTGCTGTTATCTTACCCTACTATGACATGGTTGAAGCCAAGTTTGGTGATCAGATCGAAGATGTCCTTCAATTCGAAGTCTATGTTGGTTGGCGCAGACAATTTTGTGGAATTAAGAAAACTGTTTTAAACGGTGTTACTTTCTACTTTATTGACAATCAATATTATTTCTTCCGCGGACATGTGTATGGAGATTTTGATGATGGTGAACGCTTTGCCTTCTTCCAACTTGCAGCCCTTGAAGCTATGGAGCGTATTGGATTTATCCCTGATGTTCTACATGCTCATGATTATCATACAGCAATGATTCCGTTCTTGTTAAAAGAAAAATACAGATGGATTCAAGCCTACCAAGGAATCAAGACTGTTTTGACCATTCATAACTTGGAATTTCAAGGTCAATTCTCTGAAAGCATGCTTTGGGACTTGTTCAGGGTTGGATTTGAGCGCTACGCTGATGGAACAGTTCGTTGGAATGATTGTCTTAACTGGATGAAGGCAGGTATTCTCTATGCAGATCGTGTATCAACCGTGTCACCGAGTTATGCTTATGAGATCATGACTACAGAGTTTGGTTGCGGTATTGATCAAATTCTTCGTATGGAATCTGGTAAGGTTTCAGGTATTGTTAATGGTATAGATACAGATTTGTACAACCCAGAGACGGATGCTTTACTTGACTATCATTTTAATAAAAATGATCTGTCAGGAAAGGCTCAAAATAAAGCAAAACTTCAAGAAAAAGTTGGTCTTCCAGTACGTTCTGATGTACCAATGATTGGTATTGTATCTCGCTTAACTCGTCAAAAAGGTTTTGATGTGGTAGTTGAGAGCTTGCATCGAATGCTTCAAGAGGATATTCAAATCGTTGTTTTGGGAACTGGAGATCCAGGATTTGAACAAGCCTTCTCTTGGTTTAGTCAAGTATTCCCAGAAAAACTTTCTGCCAATATCACTTTCGATGTGAAATTGGCACAAGAAATCTATGCAGCATGTGATATTTTCCTCATGCCAAGTCGCTTTGAACCGTGTGGCCTTTCACAAATGATGGCCATGAGATATGGTACGCTTCCTTTGGTAAATGAGGTTGGTGGTCTTAGAGATACTGTTCAAGCCTTTAATCCAATTGATGGAACAGGTACAGGCTTTAGTTTTAATAACCTAACTCCATACTGGCTCAACTGGGCCTTGCAAACAGCTCTGGATGTTTATCACAACCATCCTGATGTTTGGAAGAACATGCAAGTTCAAGCTATGGAATGTGATTTCTCTTGGGATACAGCCTGCAAGTCATATCTTGATTTGTATCATAGCTTAGCAAACTAAATAGTTAAAATCGTATGATACCTTCATACGATTTTTTGAGATTCTGAAAGTAAGGCAATTATATGAAAAAAATTAAAGGACTCTGTGTACTGGATGTTGATGGGACACTAATAGAAGAGGAAATTATTGATTTGTTGGGGAAAGAAGCAGAGTGTGAAAATGAAGTAGCTCTACTGACTGCCCAAGCTATGAGGGGAGAACTAGATTTTGAAGAAAGCCTGAGAAAACGTGTTTCTTTATTACAAGGACTATCTGTCGATAAATTTGAACATCTTTATACACAGGTTCATTTTAGCAAGAATGCCCAAGAGTTCGTTAAAATTCTTCAAAAACATGATATTGAGGTCGGTCTAGTTTCGGGTGGTTTTGTACCTATTGTCGAAAGACTGGCGACCGAACTTGGTATTAGGCTTATTGCTGCAAATCGTCTTGAAGTAAAGGATGGATTTTTGACAGGAAAACTTGAAGGAGAGATCATTACTAGGGAAGTCAAGGAAGAAACTCTAGTAAGATGGGGCAAAGAATTAGACCTTCCTATTGAGAGGACCATTGCTATTGGAGATGGAGCTAATGATTTAGCAATGTTGAAGAGAGCTGGAATCGGCATTGGCTTCTGTGCCAAAGCAATCGTGAAAGAGGAAATTCCCCTTCAAATTGAAGAAAGAGACTTCTCAAGAGTATTGAAGCTGATAGATTTATTTTGATTAGAAAGGAGAGTGTATGAAAATTGTTATCGCACCTGACTCTTTTAAGGAGAGTCTCCCTGCAAGTGAAGTAGCTAAAGCTATCAAACGAGGCCTTCAAAAGGCTCTACCTGAATCGGAATGTTTGCTCTTACCTGTTGGAGATGGAGGAGAAGGAACAGTAGACGCTATAAAAAGTGCTTTAGGTCTTGAAGAACATACAACTCAGGTAACAGGTCCATTTGGTGATAAGGTACAAATGCCTTATGTTTATAAAGAAACTCTCGCTTTATTTGAAGTTGCGGATTTGATAGGTCTTGCTAAAATTCCCATTGAAAAACGAAATCCCCTGAAGATTCAAACAAAGGGGATTGGCCAACTAATCCTGCATTTAATAGAGCAAGGAATGAAAGAAATCTATATCGGAGTTGGTGGGACATCCAGTAACGATGGTGGGATTGGTATTGCTTCAGGAATTGGTTACCAGTTCTATGACAAAAATGGAGATGAACTTCTAGCTACGGGTCAATACTTGTTTGAAATTACTGATATCTCAAAGGAGAAAGTTATATCTATTCCTTCTGATGTGCGAATTAAAATCTTAGCAGATGTTACCAATCCACTCTGTGGAACTCACGGTGCTACCTATACATTTGGAAAGCAAAAAGGATTAGATCCAGCTCAATTTCAAAAAGTTGATGATGCTATTGAAAACTTTTACCACAAAGTTGCACCTGAAATGTTAAAATTGGATGGTGCTGGAGCAGGTGGTGGTATTGCAGCGGGCTTATGTGCTTTTGCTGGAGCAGAGATCGTATCTGGTATCCAAACTTGTTTGGATTTGATAAACTTTGATGAACAGGTTGTAGATGCAGATCTAGTTATCGTTGGTGAAGGTAGATTGGATGCTCAAAGTTTTTCAGGCAAGGCGCCAATCGGGGTAGCAAAAAGAACACCAAATGGTGTTCCAGTTATTGCTATTTGTGGGAGTCTGTCAGAGGATTTACCACCCTTACCATTTGAAAATATCGTTGCAGCCTTTTCTATATTAGAAAAAAGTGAACCACTGGAAGATAGTCTAAAAAATGCCGCTATCTATTTAGAAGATACAGCTGCAAACATTGGTCAAATTTTAGCTTTGAAGAAAAATTAACCAAACCACTTTTTCCAAAGAGAAGTAGGAGCTTTTTTCATCTCTTTTTCCTGCCATAAGTCTGAAAAGGCCTTTCTGAGGTCTTTTTCACTTGTTTGAACAGGGGCATCGCTATGGATAACTAGGCCAAAAGGAGAAGAGTTATGATCTTCAGAAACGATGGTCGCTTGGCAGTCAGCATCTTTGGATTGTTTTAGATAAAAAACTTGTTTATCAAACTCTACCTGAGGAGAAATTTTGACAAATAGAGGTTGAGTCTCTTTTTTAAAGGTTTCTATAATTGTTAAAAATCCATTTTTAAATTTATCATCATCAGCTGTTTCAAGGTCTGCGTAGCCAAGGACACGTTCTTCAAATGTTCCGAGAAAACGTCTTTGTTCATCAGGATTTAGTTTAAGACCACCATTGGCCTTTTCTAGGATTTGTTTAGATAGATCAGTCATAAAAATAGTATATCATAAAATAAAGGAGAAAACAGATAAAAGAAAGCGATTACTTTATAAACTTAAGGAAAATTTGCACAAAGATAACGTTTTTCCTTGAAAAAGGAGTCTTTTTAAGGTATCATAGAGGTGTAAAAAATTTAACTCAATAAGGAGAGTAAAAAATGTCAATTATTACTGATGTTTACGCTCGCGAAGTCCTAGACTCACGCGGTAACCCAACACTTGAAGTAGAAGTTTACACTGAATCAGGTGCTTTCGGACGTGGTATGGTTCCATCAGGAGCTTCTACTGGTGAACACGAAGCAGTTGAACTTCGTGATGGTGACAAATCTCGTTACGGTGGTCTTGGTACACAAAAAGCTGTTGACAACGTAAACAACATCATCGCTGAAGCAATCATCGGCTACGATGTACGTGACCAACAAGCTATCGACCGTGCTATGATCGCACTTGACGGAACTCCTAACAAAGGTAAATTGGGTGCTAACGCAATCCTTGGTGTGTCAATCGCTGTAGCTCGTGCTGCTGCTGACTACCTTGAAATCCCACTTTACAGCTACCTTGGTGGATTCAACACTAAAGTTCTTCCAACTCCAATGATGAACATCATCAATGGTGGTTCTCACTCAGATGCTCCAATCGCTTTCCAAGAATTCATGATCGTACCTGCTGGTGCACCAACATTCAAAGAAGCTCTTCGTTGGGGTGCTGAAATCTTCCACGCTCTTAAGAAAATCCTTAAATCTCGTGGTCTTGAAACAGCCGTAGGTGACGAAGGTGGATTCGCTCCTCGTTTCGAAGGAACTGAAGACGGTGTTGAAACTATCCTTGCTGCTATCGAAGCTGCTGGTTATGTTCCAGGTAAAGACGTATTTATTGGATTTGACTGTGCATCATCAGAATTCTACGATAAAGAACGTAAAGTATACGACTACACTAAATTCGAAGGTGAAGGAGCTGCTGTTCGTACTTCTGCAGAACAAATCGACTACCTTGAAGAATTGGTAAACAAATACCCAATCATCACTATCGAAGATGGTATGGACGAAAACGACTGGGATGGATGGAAAGCTCTTACTGAACGTCTTGGTGGTAAAGTTCAATTGGTTGGTGACGACTTCTTCGTAACAAACACTGCTTACCTTGAAAGAGGTATCGCTGAAGGCGCTGCTAACTCAATCCTTATCAAAGTTAACCAAATCGGTACTCTTACTGAAACATTCGACGCTATCGAAATGGCTAAAGAAGCTGGTTACACTGCCGTTGTATCACACCGTTCAGGTGAAACTGAAGATTCAACAATCGCTGACATCGCAGTTGCAACTAACGCAGGACAAATCAAGACTGGTTCACTTTCACGTACTGACCGTATCGCTAAATACAACCAATTGCTTCGCATCGAAGATCAACTTGGTGAAGTAGCTGAATACCGTGGATTGAAATCATTCTACAACCTTAAGAAATAAAATAGTTCAGTGAACTATTTTATCCCGAACCTTGAAACTCAAAAGTTCGGTCGTTGATTTAACAACGTTTTAAGCCCCTCGGATTTTATCCGAAGGGCTTTTTTTCTGTTCAGGGGGCATAAAAGGGGCAAAAATATTAAGAAATCAATTCACACATAAATTCCCTGTATTTTCACTATTCTAGGTGGAAATTCAAGATTTTTAAGCATATTTTTGGTATAATAATACCCAGGAAAAACTAGAGAAAAGAAGGAGGTAGAGATGGAAAAGTATTTATCGGTTACAACTTTGACCAAGTATTTAAAAATGAAATTCGATAAAGACCCCTACTTGGAACGGGTCTATTTAACTGGTCAAGTCTCTAACTTCCGCAAGCGTCCAACGCATCAGTATTTTTCTCTTAAGGATGATCGTGCAGTTATTCAAGCAACCATTTGGTCAGGTATTTATCAGAAACTAGGTTTTGATTTGGAAGAAGGTATGAAGATCAATGTGGTTGGTCGTGTCCAGGTCTATGAGCCAAGTGGAAGTTATTCGATTATCATTGAAAAAGCTGAACCAGATGGTGTCGGTGCCTTAGCTATCCAATTTGAACAACTTAAGAAGAAACTGGCAGAAGAAGGTTTGTTTCAAGAACGCTTTAAACAATCTTTACCACAATTTTCAAAAAAAATAGGGGTGGTGACCAGTCGAAGTGGTGCTGTGATTCAAGATATCATCACTACAGTCAGTAGACGCTTCCCTGGTGTGGAAATTGTCTTATATCCTACTAAAGTTCAAGGTGAGGGTGCTGCAGAGGAAATCGCTCGTAATATAACTCGAGCCAATGAACGCGATGACTTAGATGTTCTGATTATTGGTCGTGGGGGAGGTTCCATTGAAGATCTTTGGGCCTTTAACGAAGAAATTGTAGTTCGAGCAATTTTTGAATCTCGTTTACCGATTATTTCGAGTGTAGGTCATGAAACAGATGTCACCTTGGCTGATTTTGTTGCTGACAAGAGAGCAGCAACACCGACAGCTGCTGCTGAACTCGCTACACCAGTAACTAAGTTAGATCTTTTGACCTATCTTCAGAATCAAGAAAAACGTATGACTACAGCGGTTAAGTATAGTTTGTCAAAGAAACAAGAAGCTTTGAGAATCCTCAGTCAATCGGTCATCTTCAGACAACCAGAGCGTTTATATGACGGTTATCTACAACGCTTGGATCAGTTACAGCTACGACTGAAGCAAGGACTGAATGCTGAATTGGTTCGAAATCAACAAAAGGTTCAAGAACAAATCCACCGTTTGGAACAATTATCACCAATCATCAAAATCCAGCGTTATCAGGATCGTATCCAGCAATTAAAGAAACTGCTGCGAAGCCAGATGGCTGTGACCTATGATGCAAAAGTAGCAGAAGTAAAACGCCTATCAGAAGCTCTCCTTATGCTAGATACTAGTCGAATTGTAGCCAGAGGTTATGCAATTGTCAAAAAAGGAGAAGTTGTAGTGGCTTCCGCGAAAGATTTGAAAGAAAATGACCAAGTATCACTGTTGATGCGAGACGGTCAAGTAGATTTAGAGGTAAGAGATGTCAAAACAAAAGAAATTTGAGGAAAATCTAGCAGAACTTGAAACGATTGTTCAAAGCTTAGAAAATGGTGAAATTGCTTTGGAAGATGCTATTTCTGCATTTCAAAAAGGAATGCTCTTATCCAAAGAATTGCAGGCAACACTTGATAAGGCTGAAAAGACCTTGGTCAAGGTGATGCAAGTAGATGGAACAGAAAGTGAACTGGTATGAACAAGCAGGAAAAACTAGCTTTGGTCGAGTCAGCTCTTGAAGACTTTTATGGCAACCAACAATTTGCGTCCAGTTTAAGAGAAGCTGTTCTTTATTCCATACATGCTGGAGGTAAACGGATTCGTCCATATTTACTTTTAGAAGTTTTGGACTCCTTGCAAGTGCCTATCACTCAGGAACATGCTCAAGTTGCAGCGGCACTAGAAATGATTCATACAGGAAGTTTGATCCATGATGATCTACCTGCTATGGATAATGATGATTATCGCCGAGGACGTTTGACCAATCATAAGGTGTATGGTGAAGCTCTAGCTATTTTAGCAGGGGATGCGCTTTTTTTGGATCCCTATGCTTTAATTGCTCAAGCTGATTTACCGAGTCAAACAAAGGTTGATTTAATAGCTAATTTATCACTTGCTTCTGGAAGTATGGGAATGGTAGCTGGTCAAGTGTTAGATATGGAAGGTGAAGGAAAACAGTTAAGTCTAGAAGAACTTCAGACCATTCATGCTAATAAGACCGGTAAACTATTAGCCTTTCCTTTCCAAGCTGCTGGTATCATTGCTGGATTGGATGAAAATCTTCAAAAACAGCTTAAAACAGTTGGCGAATTGATTGGCCTGGCTTTCCAAGTGAGAGATGATGTCCTTGATGTAACAGCAAGTTTTGAGGAAATAGGAAAGACACCCCAGAAAGATTTGCAAGCCGAGAAGTCAACATATCCTGCATTGTTGGGATTAGACCAGGCGATAGCGTTTTGCAATCAAACTTTGGATCAAGCTACTGCGAAACTAGAAGAGATTAGTCAAGTTGTGAGTTTTGATAAGGAGCCAATTGTGAAAATAGTAGAAAGTTTGAGAATCAATGGCTAAGGAAAGAGTAGATGTACTAGCTTACAAACAAGGTTTATTTGAAACGAGAGAACAAGCCAAACGAGGTGTTATGGCAGGTTTGGTAGTCGCTGTTTTAAATGGCGAACGATTTGATAAACCAGGAGAAAAAATTCCTGATGATACAGAGTTGAAACTCAAGGGTGAGAAACTTAAGTATGTCAGTCGTGGTGGCTTGAAACTTGAGAAGGCACTAGATATTTTTGATCTATCAGTTGAGGGACAAACGACCATTGATATCGGAGCTTCAACAGGTGGTTTTACGGACGTCATGTTGCAAAATGGTGCTAAACTAGTTTTTGCAGTTGATGTTGGTACTAACCAACTGGCATGGAAATTACGCCAAGACCCTCGTGTTGTCAGTATGGAGCAGTTTAATTTTCGTTATGCGGAAAAAATTGATTTTGAACAGGAACCAAGTTTCGCAAGTATCGATGTCAGTTTTATTTCCTTAGGCCTTATTTTGCCGGCTTTGCACCGTATTTTAGCTGATCAAGGTCAGGTTGTAGCTCTAGTTAAACCTCAATTTGAGGCTGGTCGAGAACAGATTGGTAAAAATGGAATTATCAGAGATGCCAAAATTCACCAAAATGTTTTAGAATCAGTTACTAAAATGGCAGTTGATGAAGGATTTTCAGTCTTAGGATTGGATTATTCTCCTATTCAAGGTGGTCATGGGAATATCGAGTTTTTAGCCTATTTGCGAAAAGAAGATCACGCAATCAATCAGGTTACTTCTGAAATAGAAAAAATAGTGGAGAAAGCACATAGAGAATTTAAAGATGAATAAAAAAGAGAGACTTGAGAAGATTAGAAGATTTGTGACTGATTATCAAATCGGCACACAGGAAGAAATCGTTGAACACTTGAGAGAAGCAGGTATCTCTGCTACTCAAGCAACAGTCTCCCGAGATATTAAAGAATTGGGTATTGTAAAAATTCCATTGAAAGACAATACTTACATTTATGAATTACCAAAATCAATCGTTAGAAGCTTGCAATTGGCAGAAAACAATATTGTTCATGCTGAACGCATGGGAAATATGATCAATTTGCAAGTCATTCCAGGAAATACTATTTTCGTCAAGAGTCAGTTGATGACTGTTTTTTCTGACCAAATTTTTAGCTGTATTGCTGATGATAATTCCATCTTGATGGTATTGAGAAGTGAAGAAACAGCCAAAGATATTTTTGAGCAAGTTAAAAATTGGTAGGATTATATGTTACTGGAAATTTCGATTAAAAATTTTGCTATCATCGAATCAATTTCTTTGAACTTTGAACAAGGGATGACTGTTTTAACTGGTGAAACAGGTGCGGGTAAATCAATCATTATTGACGCTATGAATATGATGTTAGGAGCTCGAGCTACAACAGAAGTCATTCGTCATGGGGCACCAAAAGCGGAAATTGAAGGTCTTTTTTCAATTGAAAGTAATCGTGCGCTAGAAGAAATTTTTGATGAACAAGGATTAGAATTAAGTGATGAAATCATTATTCGTCGCGAAATTTTACAAAACGGTCGGAGCATCAGTCGTGTCAATGGACAGATGGTTAATCTTTCAGTATTAAGGACGATTGGTCAACAGCTAGTTGATATCCATGGTCAACATGACCAAGAGGAGTTAATGCGCCCACATCGACATATCCAGATGTTGGATGAGTTTGGGGATGCCTCTTTCTTTGAATTAAAAGAAGCCTATCAGACGAGCTTCGATAACTACCGCCGTATGCGCAAGCAAGTGCTTGACATCAAAAAAAATCAGCAGGAACACAAGGCTCGAATTGAAATGTTGGAATTTCAGATGGCTGAGATTGAAGCAGCTAATTTGAAAGCTGGTGAAGATATTGCCCTTAATCAAGAAAGAGACAGACTACTGAACCATAAACATATCGCCGATACTTTAACAAATGCTTATAGTATGTTGGATAATGAAGAATTTTCAAGCCTTGCAAATGTTCGTTCGGCCATGAATGATATGGAAAGTCTTGAAGAGTTCGATCCAGAGTATCGTGAGATTTCAAACTCCCTTTCTGAATCCTATTATGTTCTAGAAGATATCACCAAGCGCTTGGAATCCATTATTGATGATTTAGATTTTGATGGTAATCGTTTGATGCAGGTTGAAAGCCGACTAGATTTAATTCACACCATTACCCGTAAGTATGGTGGTAGTGTGGATGATGTCCTTGAATACTTTGCCAAGATTACAGATGAATACAATCTTCTAACAGGAAATAATCTATCTTCTGAAGATATGGAAATCGAACTCAAGAAACTTGAAAAAAATCTTGTGGATCTAGCGGGTCAAGTTGCTCAAGCTCGCCATAAAATAGCGCAGGACTTAGAAGCTGAAATCAAGCAAGAATTGCAAGACCTATACATGGAGAAAGCACAATTTCAAGTTCGTTTTAGTCAAGGAAAATTCAGTCGCGAAGGTAATGAGAGTGTTGAATTTTACATTTCAACCAACCCTGGAGAAGATTTTAAACCATTAGTAAAAGTAGCTTCTGGAGGAGAGTTGTCTCGTTTGATGTTGGCTATCAAGTCTGCTTTTTCTCGTAAGGAAGGCAAGACCAGTATCGTCTTTGATGAGGTGGATACGGGAGTTTCAGGTCGTGTAGCTCAAGCCATTGCACAAAAGATTCACAAAATTGGTCAGAACGGACAAGTATTGGCGATTTCTCACCTTCCGCAAGTTATTGCGATTGCAGATTATCAGTTCTTCATCGAAAAGATTAGCAATGAATATTCAACCGTTTCAACAGTTCGCTTGTTGACAGTTGAAGAAAGGATTGAAGAAGTCGCTAAGATGTTGGCTGGAGAGAATGTAACAGAAGCAGCATTGACTCAAGCAAGAGAATTATTACAAAGTAAGGAGAAATAAATGACAGACTATTATGTAATTGGTGATGTCCACGGAAAAGCTGGAATGTTAGAAGATTTACTTAAAACATGGGATGGCAAGACTCAATTACTTTTTCTTGGAGATTTGATTGATAGAGGAGAAGATAGTCGCCGTGTTCTTGAAATGGTCAAGGATTTGGTAGATAACCAAGGAGCCATCTGCTTATCAGGGAACCACGAGTATATGTTTTTAACTTGGTTGGATAATCCTGAAGAAAGTTATGACCACTATCGTCGAAATGGTGGGGATACAACTATTAATTCTATTTTGGGACGCCCACTGGATGCACCAGTAGATGGAGTAGCAGATGCAAAGCGTGTTGAGACAGAAGCAGCAGACTTAGTGGAGTTTATCCGTCAGATGCCTTTTGTCATTGAAACGGAAAAGTATATCTTTGTTCATGCCGGTATTGATTTGACTTTGGAGGATTGGCACGATACTACTGACTATAAGAAGGTATGGCTCAGAAAACCATTCCACGAAGCAGCCAATCATACTGGAAAAACCATTGTCTTTGGACATACACCAGTCTATGGTTTGTTGGATCAAAAACCTGGTACATCTGAACTTTGGATGACAGAAGACGGTAAGATTGGAATGGATGGAGGAGCTGTTTACGGTGGTGTCCTTCACGGTATTGTCTTTACCGACCAAGGTATGACAGAACATTACTTCATTGAAAATGACGGCTTTGTTGCTGAAGATTAGTACTCCTAACAGGGTATGGTCTTGTCAAAATGTTAAAAACAATTTATAATTAATAGATACCCTGAAAGGAAGAGAATGATGAACTTAGAAGAATTGAAAAAACGACAGGAGAAGATTCGTAACTTCTCTATTATCGCCCATATTGACCATGGAAAGTCAACACTAGCAGACCGTATTTTGGAAAAGACAGAGACAGTTTCCAGTCGTGAAATGCAGGCCCAACTTCTTGATAGTATGGATTTAGAGCGTGAGCGTGGAATTACTATCAAGCTTAATGCTATCGAGCTTAATTATACGGCTAAAGATGGTGAGACTTATATCTTCCACTTGATTGACACACCTGGACACGTGGACTTTACCTATGAGGTTTCACGTTCCCTAGCTGCCTGTGAAGGTGCTATTTTGGTCGTTGATGCTGCCCAAGGGATTGAGGCTCAAACTCTAGCAAACGTTTACCTTGCCTTAGATAATGATTTGGAAATCCTTCCAGTTATCAATAAGATTGACCTACCAGCAGCAGATCCAGAGCGCGTGCGAACAGAAATCGAAGATGTCATTGGTCTAGATGCTAGCGAAGCAGTATTGGCTTCAGCTAAGGCGGGTATCGGTATCGAAGAAATTCTCGAGCAAATCGTAGAAAAAGTTCCATCACCAACTGGTGACGTGTCAGCACCATTGAAAGCTTTGATTTTTGACTCAGTTTATGATGCCTATCGTGGTGTTATCCTCCAAGTTCGTGTCATGGATGGAGTAGTCAAACCTGGTGATAAGATTCAGCTCATGAGCAATGGTAAGACCTTCGATGTTACTGAAGTCGGAATCTTCACACCTAAAGCTGTAGGACGAGAATTCCTTGCGACAGGTGACGTTGGTTATATCGCGGCTTCTATCAAGACTGTTCAGGACACACGTGTCGGTGATACAGTAACCTTGGCGACAAATCCAGCGACCGAACCACTTTCAGGATACAAGCAGATGAATCCAATGGTTTTCGCAGGTCTCTATCCAATCGAGTCAAATAAATACAATGACCTTCGTGAAGCTCTTGAAAAATTGCAACTCAACGATGCTAGTCTTCAGTTTGAACCTGAAACTTCTCAAGCTCTTGGATTTGGTTTCCGTTGTGGTTTCCTTGGACTTCTTCATATGGATGTTATTCAGGAACGTTTGGAACGTGAGTTTAACATCGACCTTATTATGACTGCACCATCAGTTATCTACAAGGTTAATCAGACTGATGGTGAGTCTATGGATGTGTCTAACCCATCCGAGTTCCCAGATCCTACAAAGATTGCAACTATCGAAGAACCTTATGTTAAGGCACAAATCATGGTACCGCAAGAATTCGTCGGAGCAGTAATGGAATTAGCTCAGCGCAAACGTGGTGACTTTGTGACCATGGATTATATTGATGACAATCGTGTTAATATTATCTATCAAATCCCACTAGCTGAAATTGTCTTTGACTTCTTCGATAAACTAAAATCTTCGACACGCGGTTATGCAAGCTTTGATTACGAATTGTCAGAGTATCGTCCATCTAAGCTGGTGAAAATGGATATCCTTCTTAATGGTGATAAGGTGGATGCTCTTAGCTTTATCGTTCACAAGGACTTTGCCTACGAACGTGGGAAACTCATCGTTGATAAGCTCAAGAAAATCATTCCTCGTCAACAGTTTGAAGTTCCGATCCAAGCAGCTATTGGGCACAAGATTGTCGCGCGTACAGATATTAAAGCTCTTCGTAAAAATGTGCTTGCTAAATGTTACGGTGGTGACGTTTCTCGTAAACGTAAACTCCTTGAAAAACAAAAAGCTGGTAAGAAACGCATGAAAGCCATCGGTTCAGTAGAAGTCCCACAAGAAGCCTTTCTCAGCGTATTGAGCATGGATGAAGAATAGTCGCTATGTGAGAATAGCATAGATTGTAATAAATCGATCAGTTGATTTAGATTGAAGAAAAGTCCATTTTGGACAATTTTCTTCAATCTTTTTCTTTCTTTTGAATCACTCAATTGATTTTGTAAAGTGTCAAAATACAGTAATTTTTTGACACTTTTCTCTTCATACTTTAAAATAGAAGTGAAAGGAGAGTTATCATGAAAAAAATAATAACTTTATCTACACTTTTACTTTGTAGTCTTAGTCTAATTGCTTGTAGCAATTCAGAGAAGACAAATGAAGTAAAGACAGAAGCCTCTTCTAGTGTTCAAGAAGTTTCAAGTCAAGAGCCTAGTTCATCGCAAAAGCAGACGGAAGAAACTCAAATAGTTGGATCTGATGATTATGGATATGTGAAAATTCCTAAATCATGGGTTCATTTCAAAGAAATTGAAGGTGGAGATGACATTCAGTATTGTGATGGGACGGATGTCAATATTGTAACTCTCAATACCTTTAAACCAGAGCAGTTTGGTATTAGTGAAAGTGAGTACGCTGCGCTTGAAACTGTTCAAATCTCAACTAGTATTTATGAATCTAAACAGAAAAGTCAAGACTTTTCCAAGGTATGGGGGTCAAAATCAACTATCGGTGGCTATGAGGCCTATGTAGTAAACTGTATTGCTAAAAATGGTAAACACTTAATTATCTGGGTATTTAAATCTGATGATGGTAAGTTTAGATATGTTTCTCTGGAAGGTGTTCCAGAGGTATTAAAAAATCTTCTTCCAATGGTGGAAGAAAGTTGGACCAATAAAAAGAGTTAACATCGTGAAAACAGGAGTACTTCCTGTTTTTTTGTTTTACTTATTAAGAAATTTATAAAAAATATGTTTGAAATCATTAAATGTTTAATTCGTAAACAAAAAAAATAAATATCAAACAAAATACAACAAAAAAACATTGACAACGGTTTCATATAGTGTTATACTTGTACCATAAAAGTTAAATATGAAGGGAGAAGGTCATGGGATTAGATCATTTCTTTGACAAAGACTTAGTCTTTTGCTTAGAAGCAGATAATCAAGAGCAACTTTTCGATCAAGTTGCAACCCTACTGGAAGAAAAGAAAGTTGTTACAGAGACCTATCGATCGGCCTTGATTGAACGTGAAAAATCGTTCCCAACTGGTTTGGATATGGAGTTTTTAGGGAAGGATTTGCCTAACGTAGCTATCCCTCATACTGATACAATTCATAATCTAACTGAAAATGTTGTCGTGGTTCGTCTGGAAAAACCAGTAACATTCCACAATATGATTGCTCCTGATAAGGAAGTAGAAGTTTCATTGTTGTTCTTTATCATCAACAATTCAAGTTCAAGTCAAACAAATATTCTTGCACAGTTGATGGACTTCTTTACAGGCAATGGTCATCTTGAAGCGCTGTCTAAGATTACGGAACCTGAAGCCTTGTTCCAATATATCTCAGAAGCGACTGCTTAATTTGTTAATAATTTTTATATAAAAACGGAGGAAATCCAAATGATTAAAATTCTTGCTGCTTGTGGTGCAGGTGTTAACTCAAGCCACCAAATTAAAAGTGCTCTTGAAGAAGAACTTTCTAACCGTGGGTACGATGTTCAATGTGATGCCGTTATGGTAAAAGATGTCAATGAAGACTTGATTAAAGGTTATGATATCTTCACACCAATCGCTGCTACAGATTTAGGTTTTGAACCAGGTATTCCAGTTGTTGAAGCAGGACCAATCTTGTTCCGTATTCCAGCTATGAGCGCTCCAGTCTATGACAATATTGAAGCAGCTATCAAAGAACATGGTTTAAGCTAATCATTAATTTGTAAATATTCCATAAAAATAAAGGGAGGAAAATTATGGATTTCATTATCAATCTGGCCAACGATTTCTTTAAACCTATCTTGGCTATGGGTGGCCCAATCATCATGCTGATCATTTTGACAGTATTGGCCTTGCTTTTCGGAGTGAAATTCTCCAAAGCACTTGAAGGTGGTATTAAACTTGCCATCGCGCTTACTGGTATCGGTGCGATCATCGGAATGCTTAACGGAGCTTTCTCAGCTTCTCTTGCAAAATTCGTTGAAAATACTGGTATTCAATTGAACATCACCGACGTTGGTTGGGCACCACTTGCTACAATCACTTGGGGTTCTGCCTGGACACTTTACTTCTTGCTTGTGATGTTGATTGTCAACATTGTAATGCTTGCAATGAAGAAAACTGATACACTTGACGTCGATATCTTTGATATCTGGCACTTGTCTATCACTGGTCTTTTGATTAAATGGTATGCTGACAACAATGGAGTTAGCCAAGGAGTTTCACTCTTCATCGCGACTGCAGCAGTTGTTCTTGTTGGGGTTCTTAAAATCATCAACTCTGACTTGATGAAACCAACATTTGATGACCTTCTTAACGCACCAAGTTCATCACCAATGACTTCAACTCACATGAACTACATGATGAACCCAGTTATCATGGTTTTGGATAAGATTTTTGATAAACTCTTCCCAGGTCTTGATAAATTTGACTTTGACGCTGCTAAATTGAACAAGAGAATCGGTTTCTGGGGATCTAAATTCTTCATCGGATTCATCCTTGGTATCGTTATCGGTTTGATGGGAACTCCACATCCAGTTGCTGGAGTAGAAGATGCATCTTCATGGGAACTTGTTATTAAAGGTTGGTTGTCACTTGGTTTGACTGCCGGTGTCTGCTTGGAGCTCTTCTCATTGATCGGTTCATGGTTCATCGCAGCCGTAGAACCACTTTCACAAGGTATTACAAACGTTGCTACTAAACGTCTTCAAGGACGTAAATTCAACATCGGTCTTGACTGGCCATTTATCGCTGGTCGTGCTGAAATCTGGGCTTGTGCCAACGTACTTGCACCAATCATGTTGGTTGAAGCTGTGCTTCTTTCAAATGTCGGAAATGGTATCTTGCCACTTGCTGGTATCATCGCAATGGGTGTAACTCCAGCTCTCTTGGTAGTTACTCGTGGTAAATTGCTCCGTATGATTATCTTCGGAACACTCTTGTTGCCACTCTTCCTTCTTTCAGGTACACTTATCGCACCATTTGCAACAGAACTTGCTAAAGGTGTAGGTGCCTTCCCAGAAGGTGTAAGCCAAACTCAATTGATTACTCACTCAACTCTTGAAGGACCAATCGAAAAACTATTTGGTTGGGCAATTGGTAACGCTACAACTGGTGATATCAAAGCTATCCTTGGCGCATTAGTATTCCTAGTATTCTACGTTGGTATCTTTGCATGGTACAGAAAACAAATGATCAAACGTAATGAAGAATACGCAGCAAACGCAAAATAATTCGCTCCTAAAAATGTAAATTGTAAAAACTAGGTTGTCAGTTTCCAAATCTGGAGTCGACAGCCTAGTTTTTTTAGGCCTTAAATAAATGGAGGTAATTCTAATGATTGAATTAAAAACAGAACAGTTAAGTGTACAGTTTCAAACTTTTGGTGGTGCACTTTCTTCAATAAAAGACAAAGATGGAATTGAGTATTTGTGGCAGGGAGATCCAACTTACTGGAGTGGACAAGCACCGGTTCTATTTCCAATTTGTGGATCTGTTAGAAATGATACTGTCTTGTATGAGCAAGAAGATGGTAGTCAAGTAGCAGGAAAAATTCCGCGTCATGGTTTGGTTCGAAAAAAAGAATTTGAATTAGTAGAACAAACAGAGAATTCTGTCACCTTTGCTATCGAAGATGACCAAGACATGTATGAGAATTATCCCTATCATTTTCGACTAGAAATAACTTATACTGTTACTGGAAAGACTATTCGAACACAGTATCAAGTTACCAATAAGGAAACAGATAAGAAAATGCCATATTTTATTGGTGGACATCCAGGCTTTAACTGTCCTTTATTTGATGATGAAGCTTATGAAGACTACTATCTTGAATTTGAAAAGCCAGAAACTTGTACAGTTCCTAAACCATTCCCAGAAACAGGGATGTTAGATTTTCAAGATAGAAGTAGCTGGTTAAAAGACCAAAAAGAATTGGATCTAAACTATGATTTCTTTAGCTATGATGCTGTGACTTTAGATGAATTAACCTCTCGCTCTGTTTCCTTACGGTCACGTAAGCATGATAAGGGATTAAAACTGGACTTTGAAGAGTTTCCAAACCTCATCGTTTGGTCAACGCTTAATAAAGGTCCTTTCCTTGCTCTGGAACCTTGGTCAGGTTTGTCAACTTCACTCGAAGAGGGCGATCATCTAGAAGATAAGAAAAATGTTCGAATCTTAAATCCAGCTCAAAGTGATCAAATTGGTTTTGATATAGAAATTTTCTAAAAAATAAACAAAAACAAACATAAACTGTTGACTTTTTTAAACAATAGTAGTATATTATGTTTAGAAAGAACAATTTGTGTTTGTTTTGACAAGTTATTCTTCCAATTTCTCCAAGGAGAAGTTACTAAGAGTGAATAGATGATTCATTCTTAATCTAAAATAGTCAACAAAACTACTAGTAACTATTTGGTGATGGTCATTTTCTTTCCAGAACAAAAAAATTTTTACTGGTCTATTATAAAAAAGGAGTATACAATATGTCTATTGTTATTGGTGCAGATGCTGCAGGTTTGAGATTGAAAGAAGTCGTTAAAGATTTCTTGGAAAAAGAAAACTTCCACGTTGTGGATGTTACAGCTGAAGGTCAAGACTTCGTTGATGTAACTCTTGCAGTTGCTGAAGAAGTTAAAAAAGAAGAACAAAACCTTGGTATTGCCATTGATGCTTATGGTGCAGGTCCATTTATGGTTGCAACTAAAATCAAAGGAATGGTTGCTGCAGAAGTATCTGACGAACGTTCAGCTTATATGACTCGTGGTCACAACAACTCACGTATGATTACTATGGGTGCTCAACTTGTTGGTGACGAATTGGCTAAAAACATTGCTAAAGGCTTTGTAAATGGTAAGTATGACGGCGGTCGTCACCAAATTCGTGTCGATATGTTGAACAAAATGTGCTAATTTTTATAACGAAAGAAAGGTAAGATAAAAATGAGAATTGCAATTGGATGTGACCACATCGTAACTAATGAAAAAATGGCGGTTTCAGAATTTTTGAAATCAAAAGGACATGAAGTCATCGACTTTGGTACTTATGACCACGCTCGTACTCACTACCCAATCTTTGGTAAAAAAGTTGGTGAAGCAGTAGTTAGTGGCCAAGCTGATCTTGGTGTATGTATCTGTGGTACTGGTGTAGGTATCAATAACGCTGTTAACAAAGTTCCAGGTGTTCGTTCTGCTTTGGTTCGTGATATGACAACAGCTCTTTACGCTAAAGAACAATTGAATGCCAACGTTATCGGATTTGGTGGTAAAATCACTGGTGAATTGCTTATGTGCGATATCATTGAAGCTTTCATCAACGCTGAATACAAACCATCTGAAGAAAATAAAAAATTGATCGCTAAAATCCAACACGTTGAAACTCATAACGATCATCAAACAGATGCCAACTTCTTTACAGAATTCCTTGAAAAATGGGATCGCGGTGAATACCACGACTAAGAGGTGACTCATGATTTTAACAGTCACAATGAACCCATCCATTGATATTTCCTATCCTTTGGATGAATTGAAAATCGACACTGTCAACCGTGTTGTCGATGTTACGAAAACAGCGGGTGGTAAAGGTCTTAATGTTACACGAGTTCTATCAGAACTTGGTGATTCTGTAGTTGCAACTGGGCTTGTCGGTGGTAAGCTTGGAGAATTTCTTGTAGAAAACATTGATAATAAAGTAAGCAAACGTTTCTTTTCTATCCAAGGGGAAACTCGTAACTGTATCGCAATTTTACATGGAGAAAATCAAACAGAAATCCTAGAAAAAGGTCCTGAAGTTCAAGAACAAGAAGGTCAAGATTTCTTGGCTCATTTCAAGGAACTTTTAGAGACTGTAGAGGTAGTAGCCATTTCAGGTAGTCTACCAGCAGGACTTCCAGTGGATTATTATGCTAGTCTGGTTGAACTTGCTAACCAAGCTGGTAAACCTGTTGTCTTGGACTGTTCAGGAGCTTCACTTCAGGCGGTTCTTGAATCTTCACATAAGCCAACAGTTATCAAACCAAATAATGAAGAATTATCTCAACTTTTAGGAAGAGAAATTTCTAAAGACTTGGATGAATTAAAAGAAGTCCTTCAAGAACCACTATTTGATGGAATCGAGTGGATCATCGTTTCTTTAGGTGCTAACGGAGCATTCGCTAAACACGATAACACTTTCTACAAAGTAGATATTCCAAGAATCCAAGTTGTAAACCCAGTTGGATCTGGTGATTCTACAGTAGCAGGTATTGCTTCAGGATTGTTCCATAAAGAATCTGATCAAGAATTACTGACTAAGGCGAATGTCCTTGGTATGCTAAATGCTCAAGAAAAAATGACTGGTCATGTCAATATGGCAAACTATCAAGGCCTATATGACCAACTAGTAGTGAAAGAGGTATAAAATGGTTTTAACAGAAAATAAACGCGCTTGTATGCAAAAACTCTCTAATGAGAATGGTATCATCTCAGCTCTTGCTTTTGACCAACGTGGTGCTTTGAAACGCCTTATGGCTCAATACCAAACAGAAGAGCCAACAGTAGCTCAAATGGAAGAACTTAAAGTCTTGGTAGCGGATGAATTGACAAAATACGCTTCATCTATGCTTCTTGACCCTGAATACGGACTTCCTGCAACAAAAGCTTTGGATAAAGAAGCTGGTCTTCTTCTTGCATATGAAAAAACAGGATATGATACTTCAAGTACAAAACGTTTGCCTGACTGTTTGGATGTTTGGTCTGCAAAACGTATCAAAGAACAAGGTGCAGATGCAGTTAAATTCTTGCTTTACTACGATGTAGATAGTTCAGATGAATTGAACCAACAAAAACAAGCCTACATCGAACGTGTTGGTTCTGAATGTGTTGCCGAAGATATTCCTTTCTTCTTGGAAATCTTGGCTTACGATGAAAAGATTGCTGATGCAGGTTCTGTAGAATATGCGAAAGTAAAACCTCGTAAAGTTATCGAAGCTATGAAAGTATTCTCTGATCCACGTTTCAACATCGACGTATTGAAAGTTGAAGTTCCAGTAAACGTGAAATATGTTGAAGGATTTGGTGATGGAGAAGTCGTTTACAGCCGTGAAGAAGCAGCAGCATTCTTCAAAGCTCAAGACGAAGCTACTAACTTGCCATACATCTACTTGAGTGCAGGTGTATCAGCTAAATTATTCCAAGAAACATTGCAATTTGCTCATGATTCAGGTGCTCGTTTCAACGGTGTACTTTGTGGTCGTGCTACTTGGGCGGGTTCAGTTGAACCTTATATCAAAGATGGAGAAGCAGCAGCTCGCGAATGGCTTCGTACAACTGGATTTGAAAACATTGATGAACTCAATAAAGTACTTCAAACAACAGCTACTTCATGGACTGAACGTGTCTAAATTCCCCCCCCTTTTATGTCCTAAAACCTAGCAAAAAAACTTTTAAAAAAAGTTGTATGTAAAGGTTTACAAAATAAAAATCTTGTGCTATACTTAAATCACAAGTTAATACAAAGTGAGTGTTACTAAGTAATATTAGGCATGATCACAGATGACTCAGATGTATATTTTTTGAGTTCATTTGTGGTCATTTTTTATGCTCACAAAACTTAAATAATAGGGCAAGGAGGTTGCCATGTATCGGATATTAAATCCAATGAATAACAATGTTTCTCTCGTGCGGAATAGCAAGGGAGAGGAGTTGATCGTAATTGGTAAGGGTATTTCGTTCGGTAAGAAGAAAGGAGATTTGATTTCTGAGGATCAGGTTGAAAAAGTTTTTCGGATGAAAACAGAAGAGTCGCGAGAAAACTTTATGGCTCTTCTAAAGGATGTACCGCTTGATTTTATTACGGTCACTTATGAGATTATTGATAATCTTTCTAAAAAATATCAATATCCTGTCCAAGAGTATCTATACGTCACTCTGACAGACCATATCTATTGTTCTTATCAGGCTATTAGCCAAGGACGCTATAAGGATAGTAACTTGCCTGACATTTCTGCCAAATATCCTATCGCTTTTCAAATTGCACAAGAAGCTTTTGAAATTTATCGTCAAAAACTGACAGAAAATTTTCCTGAAGACGAAATCATTCGTATCGCTTATCATTTCATCAACGCCGAAGGTGAGAGTGAAGTCGAAGTTGTTGAGTCGATTGATAAGAGAAAGGAAATTTTAAAGAGGGTCGAAAGCGTTTTGAAGAGTTATAAAATCCAGCGAACACCTGAAAATAATAATTTCTACGACCGCTTTATGATTCATCTCAATTATTTCTTGGATTATCTGGATCGTAGTCGCGATGATAATCAATCCTTGCTCGATATGGAAGAACATATAAAGAATACCTATCCAGAAGCATTCGAGATTGGTAGCAAAATTTATGAGGTCATTGCTCAGGAAACTGGTCTTGACCTCTACAAGAGTGAACGAGTTTATCTTGTTCTACACATCCAACGTTTATTGTCATAACGCTTTACTAAAAAATATATAAGGAGAATTCTATCATGAATAGGGAAGAAGTAACATTGTTAGGTTTTGAAATCGTTGCCTATGCAGGTGATGCTCGTTCAAAATTATTAGAAGCTTTGAAGGCTGCTGAAGCTAGCGATTTTGCTAAAGCAGAAGCTCTTGTTGAAGAAGCAGCAGGTTGCATTGCGGAAGCTCACAAAGCGCAAACATCTATGCTTGCTCAAGAAGCTGCAGGGGAAGAAATTCCATACAGCATCACAATGATGCACGGACAAGATCACCTGATGACAACAATCTTGCTAAAAGATTTGGTGCATCATTTAATTGAACTTTATAAAAGAGGAGCTAAATAATGAATAAGTTAATTGCCTATATCGAGAAAGGGAAGCCTTTCTTTGAAAAACTATCTCGAAATATCTATCTTCGTGCTATTCGAGATGGATTTATCGCTGGAATGCCTGTCATTCTCTTCTCAAGTATTTTTATCTTGATTGCTTTTGTTCCAAACTCTTGGGGCTTTAAATGGTCTGATGAAGTAGTAGCACTTTTGATGAAACCTTACAGCTACTCTATGGGGATTCTAGCAGTCTTGGTAGCTGGTACCACTGCTAAATCTTTAACAGACTCCGTCAATCGTAGTATGGAGAAAACCAACCAAATCAACTATATGTCAACGCTATTGGCGGCTATTGTTGGTTTACTGATGTTAGCAGCTGACCCAATCGAGGGTGGCTTTGCAACTGGTTTCCTAGGAACAAAAGGGTTGCTTTCAGCCTTCCTGGCAGCTTTTGTAACTGTAGCTATCTATAAGGTTTGTGTGAAGAACAACGTTACTATTCGCATGCCTGACGAAGTTCCACCGAATATCTCACAAGTCTTTAAAGACGTTATTCCTTTTACACTTTCCGTTGTTTCTCTTTATGCCCTTGACTTGCTTGCACGTCATTTTGTTGGTACAAGCGTTGCAGAATCAATCGGTAAGTTCTTTGCACCTCTTTTCTCAGCAGCAGACGGTTATCTTGGTATTACTATTATCTTTGGTGCTTTTGCCTTCTTCTGGTTTGTCGGTATTCACGGCCCATCTATCGTTGAACCTGCCATTGCAGCGATTACTTATGCAAATGCCGAAGTCAACTTGAACCTTCTTCAACAAGGTATGCACGCTGATAAGATCCTTACATCTGGTACACAAATGTTTATCGTTACCATGGGTGGTACAGGAGCAACTCTTGTAGTTCCATTCATGTTTATGTGGTTGTGTAAGTCTAAGCGTAATCGTGCAATCGGACGTGCTTCAGTAGTTCCTACATTCTTCGGTGTAAATGAACCAATCTTGTTTGGTGCACCACTTGTTTTGAACCCAATCTTCTTTATTCCATTTATCTTCGCACCTATTGCAAACGTATGGATCTTTAAGTTCTTTATCGAAACTCTCGGCATGAACTCATTTACTGCCAACCTTCCATGGACTACACCTGGGCCTCTAGGTATTGTTCTTGGTACAAACTTCCAGTTCTTGTCATTTGCTCTTGCAGCATTGTTAATCGTAGTGGATATTGCTATCTACTATCCATTCCTTAAAGTTTATGACGAACAAATTCTTGAAGAAGAACGTTCTGGTAAAGCCAACGATGAATTAAAAGAAAAAGTAGCCGCAAACTTCAATACTGCTAAAGCAGATGCTATCCTTGAAAAAGCTGAAGTAGAATCAGCACAAAATACAATTACTGAAGAAACAAACGTGCTCGTTCTTTGTGCGGGTGGAGGAACAAGTGGTCTTCTTGCAAATGCCTTGAATAAAGCGGCAGCAGAATACAAGGTGCCAGTTAAGGCAGCCGCTGGTGGCTATGGAGCTCACCGTGAAATGTTACCAGAGTTTGATTTGGTTATCTTAGCACCACAAGTTGCTTCAAACTATGAGGACATGAAGGCTGAAACAGATAAACTTGGAATCAAATTGGCTAAGACTGAAGGAGCTCAATACATCAAGTTGACTCGTGATGGTAAAGGTGCTCTTGCATTTGTTCAAGCTCAATTCGATTGATGATAGGGACTGTAAAACAGTCTCCTATCATCACGGAAATCGCTATGGCGAATTTCCTAATCGCCTTGTTAATTCGTCGGTAAAAAAATATCGTTTTTAAC
>NZ_CAXSLF010000001.1:664-234417 GCF_964238205.1 Streptococcus oralis | reverse complement strand
TTTACCTCCTCATGTCACAATTCGACTAACCCTAGGTACTGTGAAACAGTCTCCTATCATTACGGAAATCGCTATGGCGGATTTCCTAATCGTCTTGTTAATTCGTCGGTAAAAAAATATCGTTTTTACCTCCTCATGTCACAATTCGACTAACCCTAGGTACTGTGAAACAGTCTCCTATCATTACGGAAATCGCTATGGCGATTTTCCTAATCGCCTTGTTAATTCGTCGGTAAAAAAATATCGTTTTTACCTCCTCATGTCACAATTCTACTGACCTTGAGGACTGTAAAAGAGTCTCCGGATTATATATTTGTTTTCCCCCTTTATGTCACTATTTGGTGACTTTGTACAAGAAGTGAGACGGAGATGGATAGCTCACTAGCTCCTCTCCGCTCGCTTTTCATTTTATCCAATCAAGAAATAGGTGAAAAAATGACAAAAACACTTCCTAAAGATTTTATTTTTGGTGGCGCAACAGCTGCTTATCAAGCAGAAGGAGCTACACATACAGATGGTAAAGGACCAGTTGCATGGGACAAATACCTAGCTGATAACTATTGGTATACAGCTGAACCAGCGAGTGATTTCTACCATAAATATCCAGTGGACTTAAAGTTGGCTGAGGAATATGGGGTAAACGGTATTCGTATTTCAATTGCTTGGTCACGTATTTTTCCGACTGGTTATGGTGAAGTAAACCCAAAAGGGGTAGAATTCTATCATAACTTATTTGCAGAATGTCATAAACGTCATGTAGAACCGTTCGTAACTCTTCACCACTTTGATACACCCGAAGCTCTTCACTCAAATGGAGACTTCTTGAATCGTGAGAATATCGAACACTTTGTAAATTATGCTGCCTTCTGTTTTGAAGAATTCCCAGAAGTCAACTATTGGACAACCTTTAATGAAATTGGTCCAATCGGTGATGGTCAATACTTGGTAGGTAAATTTCCACCAGGTATTCAATATGACCTTGCCAAAGTCTTCCAATCCCACCACAATATGATGGTGTCTCATGCTCGAGCTGTCAAACTCTACAAGGATAAAGGCTATAAAGGTGAGATTGGTGTCGTTCATGCCCTTCCAACTAAGTATCCATTAGATCCTGAAAATCCAGCAGACGTTCGTGCTGCTGAGTTGGAAGATATCATCCACAACAAATTTATCTTGGATGCTACATACCTTGGACACTATTCAGATGCAACAATGGAAGGTGTCAACCATATCTTAGCAGTCAATGGTGGTAGCCTAGATCTTCGTGAAGAAGACTTTGTAGCGCTTGAAGCAGCTAAAGATTTGAATGACTTCCTCGGAATTAACTACTATATGAGCGATTGGATGGAAGCCTTTGATGGTGAAACTGAGATCATCCACAACGGTAAAGGTGAAAAAGGAAGCTCTAAATACCAGATCAAGGGTGTTGGTCGTCGTGTAGCTCCTGACTATGTACCTCGTACTGACTGGGACTGGATTATCTATCCTCAAGGATTATACGACCAAATCATGCGTGTTAAGAAAGATTATCCAAACTACAAGAAGATCTACATCACTGAAAACGGACTTGGATACAAAGATGAATTTGTGGACAACACTGTTTACGATGATGGCCGTATTGATTATGTGAAACAACACTTGGAGGTATTGTCTGATGCGATTGCAGATGGTGCAAACGTTAAAGGATACTTCATCTGGTCATTGATGGACGTCTTTTCATGGTCTAATGGTTATGAAAAACGTTATGGACTCTTCTATGTTGACTTCGATACACAAGAACGCTATCCTAAGAAATCTGCACATTGGTACAAAAAACTAGCTGAGACCCAAGTGATTGAATAGTACAACTAGTTATTAGGTATAGAGTTCAAGCGAGGAAAGTTTATGCTGAAAAATTTTATTAAATCAGTCTATGAAAAAGTTTATATTATTAACTTTGAACATTGCTCTCATGTACCATCCTTGACCAAGGAGCAACTTGCAAGTCTTGGAAAATGGTATGTCTCGACGGGTAAGGAGTGGATTTGTCATTCAGACTATGAATTTGAAGAATTTCAAAAGCTGTTTTTAAATTTTGTCAACGCAGAAGATAAGGATAACATTTGCTTTGAATCGGATTTTATGCCATTTCAACACTAATATAGTAAAAAGAGGAATCTATCTCATACTAGGGGATATTCCTCTTTTTTATCTAGATTTTACCTGAAAGACAAAAAAATTCTTGACAGATTTATGTGATAGGAGTAAACTATTAACTAGTTAAATAACTGGTTAAGTATATAAAGAGGTAACTCACTCGCTCAAATCTTGTTTGATAAATAGAAAATAGAAGGAGGAGTTTTAAAAGTGATTTCGTTTTTCAGTTATGTGCTTAACCAGTTAAGGAAGTTCTTTAGGAAAAAGTGTAGTTCTTTATTTAACGAATAAATGAAATAGGAAGTGTGTTTAGATGAAAATCAATAAAAAATATGTTCTTGGTTCGGTAGCTCTTTTAGCATTAAGCCTTTCAAGTTATGAACTGGGGCGTTTCCAAGCGGTACAGACTAGCAAAGAGCCTAATCGTGTGGCATATATAGAAGAAAATCAGGCTAGTACTAAGACTGAAAATCTGACGCCTGATGAAGTTAGTCGGCGAGAGGGGATCAATGCTGAACAAATTGTTGTTAAAATTACCGATCAAGGTTACGTGACTTCACATGGGGACCATTATCATTACTTTAATGGCAAGGTTCCTTATGATGCTATTATTAGCGAGGAACTCTTGATGAAAGATCCGAATTATCAGTTGAAGGATTCAGACATTGTCAATGAAATCAAGGGTGGCTATGTGATTAAGGTAGACGGGAAATACTATGTTTACCTTAAGGATGCGGCTCATGCGGACAATATTCGTACAAAAGAAGAGATTAAACGTCAGAAGCAGGAACATAGTAGTAATCATGGGGGTGGTTCTAACGATCAAGCAGTAGTTGCAGCCAGAGCTCAAGGACGCTATACAACGGATGATGGGTATATCTTTAATGCCTCTGATATCATAGAAGATACTGGTGATGCTTATATCGTTCCACATGGCAATCACTTCCACTATATTCCTAAGAGTGATTTGTCTGCCAGTGAATTAGCTGCTGCTCAAGCCTTCTTATCTGGTAAAGGTAGTCAATTAAGTACCGTTGAATATCGTTCAAGCAGAGGAGAAACAAGATCTAGTGTGAGAACTAGTCCATCTGAAACTCCTCAAAATCCTGCAACAGCTCCGGAAAGCCAAAATGAGGATTTAGCTAGTCTCCTTCAAGAATTGTACGCTTTGCCACTTAGCCAACGTCATGTGGAGTCTGATGGATTAGTATTTGACCCAGCACAGATTACAAAACGTACTGCAAATGGTGTGGCAGTTCCTCACGGGGATCATTTCCATTTCATTCCGTATTCGCAAATGTCTGCTTTGGAAGAAAAATTGGCTCGAAATCTGCCAATTGGAGGTCAGCCAATTCAAAGTCATGCTGATAATCCGAAACCAAGCAGTTCTGAGAAACCAAGTTCAACCATTAAACCAAACTTTAATCTCAATACGCCGGCACCGAATCGAGGAACTGGAGGAGCCTATACAACGGATGATGGGTATGTCTTTAGTCCGACAGATGTGATTGAAGATACAGGAGACGCTTTTGTTGTACCGCACGGCAATCATTTCCACTATATCCCTAAGAGTGATTTGTCAGCAGGAGAATTGGCTGCTGCCCAAGCTTATTGGAATGGTAAACAAGGCGCACATTCCTCTACAAGTTCAAGTAAACCAAGTAGTAACAATGTTAAACCAGCTCAACCAAGTCTGACAGAGACTCCTAATCTGACTGTCACACCAACTTATCATCAAGACCAAGGGGAAGATATTCCAACACTTTTACGTGAATTGTATGCAAAATCTTTATCAGAACGCCATGTGGAATCGGATGGTTTGATTTTTGACCCTGCTCAAATCACGAAAAGAACAGCTAACGGTGTAGCAGTGCCTCACGGAGACCATTATCACTTTATTCCTTATTCACAAATGTCTGATTTAGAGCAGAAGATTGCAAGAATGATTCCGTTAAAAGGGCAAAATGGATTAAACGAAATTGTTACAGATATTAAACCTTTAGCATCAAAAGAAGTAGTTCATAAGTTCTTAGGACAACCAATCAAAGCTTATGGAAAAGGTTTAGATGGCAAACCTTATGATACGAGCGATGGATATATATTTACCAAAGATTCAATCGATTCTGTTGATAAATCAGGTGTTATTGCCAAACACGGAGATCATTTCCATTATATGGGATATGGTGAATTAGAACAATTCGAATTGGATGAAGTTGCTAAATGGATTCAAGAAACTGGTAAAAATCCAGATTCCATCTTTTCTTCAGTTCACTCAGATGAGAAGGAAAAACCAAAATTTGATTCAAAAAAAGTAACTAGCAAAGTTACCAAAGATGGTAAAGTTGGTTATGTTCTTAAAGAAGACGGGAAAGAATACTTCTATTCTCGAGACGAACTTGATCTTACTCAAATTGCTTTTTCTGAACAAGAACTCATGCTTAAGGATCGAGACCATTATCGTTATGATATAGTAGACACAGGGATTAAACCAAGATTAGCTGTAGATGTCTCAAGTTTGCCGATGCATGCAGCCAATACTACCTATGATACTGGAAGTTCATTCATTATTCCACACATTGATCATATTCACGTTGTGCCTTATTCTTGGTTAAATAGTGAGCAAATAGCAACTATAAAATATGTAATGCAACATCCTGATGTGCGTCCTGAAGTTTGGTCAAAACCAGGTCATGATGATGCTGGATCTGCTATTGCTAATGTGACTCCTCTTGAAAAACGCGCTGGAATGCAGAATTGGCAAATTATCCATTCTGCTGAAGAAGTTCAGAAAGCTCTTGCAGAAGGTCGATTTGCAACTCCAGATGGTTATATTTTTGATCCGAAAGATGTATTGGCAAAAGAAACTTTTGTATGGGAAGACAAATCATTTAGTATTCCAAGAGCGGGAGGTGGTTCATTGAGAAGTATCACTAAATCCGACTTATCAGAAGTAGAATGGAAACAAGCGCAAGACTTAATTGCCAAAAGAATGAAAGAAAAAGAATCCAAAACTGAAACGTCTACACATCCTAATAAAGAATTAAAAGCTGATTCAAACAATACTGAAAATAGTGATAAGAATAAGACTGCTGTAGATAAAACTGAGGAGCAACCGAAGAATAATAATATAGGCGTAAATGAGACTGGTACAACCAACGAAATTCCTTCAGAAAACAAGGTTGAAGATAAAGAAAACTCCAAAGAAGAAAGTGACGATGATTTACCAGACTACGGATTGGATAAAGTAACTTTAAATGAACATATAGAGAAGTTAGCAAAAATTGCCCAAATCGATCCTAAGTTTCTAATTTTTCAGCCAGAAGGGGTTCAGTTTTACAATAAAAACGGTGAATTAGTGATGTATGACATTAAGACACTAAAACAAATAAAACCTTAAAAGATATTTATTAGTTATAATCTATTCGAAAGGATATTGTTCGATTTTTGATTGAATAATGTCCTTTTCTTTGTTAAAAAACTGAAATTTGCTGTCTTAAAAAATGAATCAAGGAGTTCTAAAACAATTAAAAGTCAAATGTTAAAAATAAGCAGTGAGAACAGAGAATGAAATCTAGTTCTCACTTTTTTCATGAAAATGCAAAAAAATATTGACATTTTAAATTTTTAGGAGTAAAATGTTTACTAGTTAATTAAACGGTTAAATACTAGTTAAGGAGTTGTTATGAAAAAAAGAACTATCCTATGGCTCATGATTGCCTTCTTTGCTCTCGTTTTAGGAGCTTGTGGACAAAAGACCAGTCAAGACAAGAGTGATGAAACTAAGGGGATGAAGATTGTGACCAGTTTTTATCCTGTCTATGCTATGGTCAAAGAGGTTTCAGGTGATCTAAATGATGTTCGGATGATTCAGTCTAGTTCTGGTATCCATTCCTTCGAACCTTCTGCAAATGATATTGCAGCCATCTATGATGCAGATGTTTTTGTTTATCATTCTCATACATTAGAATCATGGGCGGGAAGTTTGGATCCAAGCCTACAAAAGTCCAAGGTAAAGGTGTTGGAAGCATCAGAAGGTATGACCTTAGAGCGCGTGCCTGGCTTAGAAGATATGCAGGCAGGAGATGGGATTGATGAGAAGACCTTGTACGATCCTCACACATGGTTAGATCCTGAAAAGGTTGCAGAAGAAGCACAAATAATTGCTGATAAGTTATCCGAACTGGACAGTGCCAACAAGGATACCTATCAGAAAAATGCACAGATCCTTAGTGCCAAGGCTCATGAATTAACTAAGAAATACCAACCCATCTTTGAAAAAGCAAATCAAAAGACATTTGTGACCCAACACACAGCCTTTTCATATTTGGCAAAACGATTTGGACTCAATCAGCTTGGGATTGCAGGAATATCTCCTGATCAAGAACCAAGTCCAAGACAATTGACTGAAATTCAGGAATTTGTAAAGACTTATAAGGTCAAAACCATCTTTACAGAGAGTAACGCTTCATCAAAGGTAGCTGATACACTTGTCAAATCAACAGGTGTGAGTCTGAAAACCCTCAATCCTTTAGAGGCAGACCCACAAAATGACAAGTCCTACTTAGAAAACCTAGAAGAAAATATGGCTATCTTAGCTGAAGAATTGAAATGAGGAGATTATGAAGATTAATAAAAAATATCTAGCAGGATCTGCAGTGGTCCTTGCTTTAAGTGTCTGCGCTTACGCTTTAAATCAACATCAAGCACCTGAGAAAAAAGATGATAATCGTGTATCCTATGTTGACGGTAAAGGATCTGAAGCTAAGAAGAATGAATCTCTGACACCAGACCAAGTTAGCAAGAAGGAAGGAATAGAAGCTGAACAGATTGTTACCAAGATCACTGATCAAGGTTATGTGACTTCCCACGGTGACCATTTCCATTACTATAATGGTAAGGTGCCTTATGATGCTATCTTTAGCGAAGAACTGGTCATGAAAGATCCGAACTATCAGTTGCGTGATCAAGATATTGTCAATGAGATTAAAGGTGGCTATATCATCAAAGTGGACGGTAAATACTATGTCTATCTAAAAGATGCGAGTCACGCTGATAATATTCGCACCAAAGAACAAATCGAGCAGCAAAAACAAGAACACATATCAGATAGTGGTAGTGCAAGTGAGGAAGTTCTTACTGCCAGAGCACAAGGTCGATATACAACGGATGATGGTTATGTCTTTAATGCTGCAGATATTATTGAAGATACAGGGGATGCTTATATCGTTCCTCACGGTGGGCATTATCACTACGTTCCAAAGAGTGCCCTATCTTCAAGTGAATTAGCAGCAGCTCAAGCCTATCTAGCTGGAAGAGGAAGTCAACCAAGCCTGACGGATTATAAACCAAATCCAAGTGTTACACCAAGTTCTCAAGCCGATAGCCCAGCAACAAGCATCCCAGTAGATCAGGAGGATAGCCTCCAAAGTCTTCTTGCTCAGTTATATGCTTTACCAGTTAGTCAACGCTATCAAGAATCTGATGGTTTGGTATTTGACCCAGCTAAAATTACCAGTCGAACACCATCAGGAGTTGCGATTCCACACGGCAATCACTACCATTTCATTCCTTATAGTAGTATGTCTGCTTTGGAGCAAAAAATTGCTCGTTTGATACCACTTGGCGGTGCCCTAACACTAACAAAGCCGTTAGAAAATCAAAATAAACCAACAGTTCAGCGTGATCATGAAAATGTAACTCATAAGAACCATCATGAGGATGAACATGATCATGGCTTTGCCGCTGGGTGTGTGATTAGAGAAGATGAGCAAGGTTTTGTAGTTTCACATGGGGACCATGCCCACTATTTCTTCAAAAAAGATTTGACAGCAGAACAGATTAAGGCGGCGCAAGAGCATTTGCATGGTCATGGCCGAACAGAAGTTCCAAAAGATAATCAAAACACTCCTAAAGAGAATGAAGTGAAACACGAGCATCATGAAGATGAACATGATCATGGCTTTTCAGCTGAGCGTGTGATTAGAGAAGATGAGCAAGGTTTTGTGGTTTCACATGGAGACCATGCACATTATTTCTTTAAAAAAGATTTGTCAGCAGAGCAGATAAAGGCAGCGCAAGAACATTTACATGGGCATAGCCAAACAGAAGTTCCAAAAGATAATCATAACACTCCTAAAGAGAATGAAGTGAAACACGAGCATCATGAAGATGAACATGATCATGGCTTTGCAGCTGAGCGAGTGATTAGTGAGGATGAGCAAGGTTTTGTGGTTTCACATGGAGATCATGCCCACTATTTCTTTAAAAAAGATTTGTCAGCAGAGCAGATAAAGGCAGCTCAAGAGCATTTGCATGGTCAACATCAGGCAGAACCTATTAAACCTCTTGCCAAGACTGTAGAAAGTTTCTCTCGAGATGCCAGCGATGAAGAAAAGATAGCTTATATCTCTAAAACCTATGGTGTTCCGCTTGAAGCTATCCGAATTTCAAATGGATTCTTTGTATTTGGAAATCCAGACCAGGCTTACGACCCAACTCACATTCACCCTTACGCAGTTCGAAAAGAACACGTTCGTATTCCGCTTCAAACAGGAGATGCAGAGCTTGATTTCCTAAACGAACTCTATACAACTGCACTTCGTGATGGTGTCTCTCCATATAGTTTGCAGGTGGAAAATGGTAGCTTTGTCATTCCTCACGGTGACCATAACCACTACATTAAAGTACAAACTAAAGGTTATGAAGTGGCTTTGAAACATAAGATTCCTGCCTTGCAATCTAACTACCAACCAGGAGCCTTTGATGAAGCTACTGTTCAAAATAAGGTTGATCAACTTCTAGCAGAAAGTCGTGAAGTTTACAAGGATAAACCAATTCAACAAAGACAAATTGAGCTTGCCTTGGGACAATTCTCTGAAAATATGAAGAAGCTCTCAACAAACTCTACAGCTGGTTATCTGGCTGCTTTAGATCTCTTTGACAAGCAGTATATCCACGTTGACTCTAGCGTAAAACCAACAGAAATCAGTCCTTTAGATAAGAAATATCAAGCTTTAGTAGATAAGATTAATACCTTGGATACGGATGCTTATGGACTTCCTAAAAAGAATCTCTTGGCTCAACTCCAAGAAAATAAATTGGCTCAAGATGAAGCTGGTTTAGATGCTGTTGAAGCTAAACTAGAAGCTCTTCAAGACTTTAATGATCGTACTGGAGTTACAACAGTCGAGTACATTAAGTATTTCTATCAACATCTGTCAGATGGTCGTTTAAATGACACTCTTAGAAATAAGGTTGCCAACTTAACTTGGACCCTTTATCAGTCGCAATCCTTCCTTAAGGCGACTGACTTGAACAAACTATTCCCAGAAATCTATCAAACAAAACTGGAAGTTGAAGAAGCTCTGAAGAATGAATCTGTTACAAGTAAGCCTTCTGAAACGATCCTAGATACTGAAAAAGTGGATGGTCACAGTGCTAAAACGGCAGTCTATGAATTTTTGAAAGGTTTGTATGATGATATTAAGCCTGAGGAACAAAGCAATCATGTTCGAAAAGGTCAAGTAGAAGAACTTTTAACAAAAGCTGAAGAGTTAGTGGCTCAAGTCAAAGAAGAGGGAGTTAAAGCTTCACTTGCTGACGAAGTTAAAAATCTGAAAGCTGCTCTAGATAAAGATGATGCAGACCTTGATGAATTAAACACGCAAGTCCAAGATCTTCTGAAGCGTATTTCACTAACCATTCAGAATGAACGTGAGAATGTCAAACAAGACCCAGAAGTTTTAGTTCTCTACCAAAAACTTTATAATGGTGTCATTGCCCTTCATACTTATTTAGAAATGAATAATGGTTCTGATGCTGATTTTGAAAAAGTGGACGCCTTATTTGATAAGCTTAGTGCAGCAAGCAAAGACAAGCAAGCTCTTTTAGCTCTTGCTCAAGAAATCGTTTTGTTAAACCAAGAATTTCACTCCAAAGTCAAGCCAGCTGAAGCTAGCACAGAAACAGCCAATACAGAAACAAACGATAAACAAGCTGAGTCAAACTTAACTCCTGCAACTAGCTCTCCAGAAACGAGAGAAAAAGTAGCAGAATAATAAAAAGTTCAGACAGCTACCGTGTTAAAAGTAGGTTTCTGATAAAAAAGAGGTCGGGAATTCTTTCCCGATCTCTTTAGTCTTTATAAGCCACAATCCCAATAATGGTGTCGACTGCACGTTCCATTGTTTGTAGGCTAACGTATTCAAAACGACCATGCATGTTTTCGCCACCAGCGAAGATATTTGGCGTTGGAATTCCCATAAAGGAAATTTTAGAACCGTCCGTTCCTCCACGGATAGGTTCGATAATTGGTGTAATATCAAGACTTTCCATTACTGATTTAGCGATGGTGATTGGAGTCATATCCTTTTCAATGACTACCTTCATGTTGTAATACTGGTCTGTCAAAGTCAAGGTTACCCGATCGCTACCAAGTTCTTGATTCATCTTATCAGCAATAGCTTGCATGGCAACTTTACGCGCTTCGAAGTTTTCTTTTTCGAAGTCACGAATGATGTAGCTAGCACGCGCTTCCTCAACAGTTCCTGTTACATCCATGAGATGGTAGAATCCTTGGTAACCCTCAGTCAACTCAGGTCGGTCACCTGCTGGGAGTTGATTGTGGAAGTCAATGGCTAATTGAAGGGCGTTAACCATTTGTCCTTTAGCTGTTCCTGGGTGGACATTACGGCCTTGGAAGTGAAGTTCAGCACCTGCAGCAGAGAAGGTTTCGTATTGCAATTCTCCAAGAGGTCCACCGTCGACTGTATAAGCAAAGTCAACATTGAAGTCCTCTGCATCAAATTTATTGGCACCAACACCGATTTCTTCATCAGGTCCAAAGCCAACACGAATTTCACAGTGTTTAATCTCAGGATGAGCGTTCAAGTATTCGATAGCTGTCATGATTTCAGCGATACCAGATTTGTCATCAGCCCCGAGCAAAGTAGTTCCATCAGTAGTGATCAAGGTTTGCCCTGGATATTTCTCTAAGCTCTTAAAATCTGCTGGATCAAGCTTGAAACCAGAATTGCCAAGCTCGATAACACCACCGTCGTAGTTTTCAATAACTTGTGGATTGACACCTTCAGCATTAAAATCAGCTGTATCCATGTGGGAGATAAAACCGATCTTACGAGTCAAACTTGGGTCGTTGGCTGGTAAGGTTCCGATAGCAAAACCGTTTGGTAGATAGTAGACATTTTGCAAACCAACACGTTTCATCTCAGGGATGAGGACATTGGTTGCGAAGTCTACTTGACTTTGGGTACTTGGTGTAGTGGTTGAATGTTCGTCAGAACGTGTATTGACTTTGACATAAGTCAAAAAACGCTCCAACAATGTTGGATATTTCATCGTAACTCCTTTTTTCCTTCTTTTAAAACCATTGTATCATAGAAAGAAGAGAAAAACAAAAGTCAGAAGGGAGGTAACATTCTTATGTTAGCGTTTACTTATGGCTGTTTTAGTGATACAATAAAAAAGATAAAAATATCACAAGGATGCAGAGATGAAAAAAGCAATTTTAATGATGACATTTGGTTCACCAGAAGAGATTACCTTTGAAGGAGTAGCTGACTTTTTTACTAACATTCGTCGTGGAGTTCGACCTCAAGATCACGAGATTCAAACACTTTATGATAATTATGTTCGAATTGGAGGAACTCCGCTACAAAAAATTACCCGTGAAGAAGTTGCCTTAGTAGCTGCTAGATTGGGAAATGAATATAGTGTTTATTTTGCCAATAAATTTTCAACCCCTTTTATTCCAGATGTGATTCGGCAAATGGAAGCAGATGGAATTAAAAAGTGTATTTGCTTGATTTTGGAGCCACACTATTCCTTTTACTCTGTCATGGGGTACGAAAAGTTTCTGGAAAGCAAACAAATTCAGTTTTTAGTTATTAAGGACTGGTATCAAGAAGAAGCACTATTAAACTATTGGACAGCTGAAATTGCTAAAATTTTAAAAGAAAAGGTGAAACAGGATAGCTTTAAAGTCATCTTTTCTGCCCACAGTGTACCCATTTTTGCTTTGGATTTTGGTGATCCCTATATCGACCAGATTTTCGAAAATAGCAAGTTAATTGCTGAGAAATTAGGCTTGAAACCAGAGCAATATACCAACACTTGGCAGAGCGAAAGTGATATTGGTATTCCTTGGATTAAACCAGATGTATTGGAGTATCTTAGAGAACAGGAAGAACATCCAGAGCATTATATTTTTGTGCCTATTAGTTTTATCAGTGAGCATATTGAAGTCTTGTTTGACAACGATGTGGAATGTTATGACTTATGTCAGGAATTTGGGGTCAACTACCATCGTCCACCAATGCCAAATACAGATTCTCGTTTGATTGATGCCTTGGTCAATATTGTCCGAGCTAACGAACATAAAGAATTTAGAGAATTCCTCCCAGAAGAAGAAACCTTTGATGAATTAGTCCCTTCGGATGAAACTAAGAATATTTTAGATGAATCAAAAGACTTACAAATGCCAGAATTTGTTAAAAAATTAATTGAGAAAAAAGGTCGTGAAAATGTCAAGATGCCTTATTTAATCAAAAAAATGCTTGAAAAAGCTGGCAAATTACCTAAAGACTAAGTGAAAATAGAAAAGAACTGGTAATACTCTTCGAAAATCAAATTCAAACTGCGTCAACGTCGCCTTGCCGTACTCAAGTACAGCCTGCGGCTAGTTTCCTAGTTTGCTCTTTGATTTTCATTGAGTATAAGGTTTGTTTCAGATTTCTGCTAAGGTAGGTTATAACTTAGAAGGTGAAAGAAAAGGCGGTGGGACAGAAATCGATAGACAAAGTCTTGATTTCGTAGTCCCAGCCCCGCGAGGATGATTAGGAGCTTTTTGAAGTCTAAAAGACGAACAAAAAGTTCAATCAGCTACCGCGTCAAATTATAATTGATAATAAAAAGTGAGGTCGGGATCTTTTTGTCCCAACCTCTTTTTAGGTGACTAGCATTTTTTGACCTAGTTTTTTCTTATTTACCCAGACAAAATTGGCTGAACAACTGTGTAATGAGTTCATCTGGAGCAGCATCTCCTGTAATTTCTCCAAGAATTTCCCAGGTTCGAGTTAAATCAACTTGAAGCAGATCAACTGGCATGCCCAGCTCAAGACCTTCGTTAACTGCTTGTAAGCTTTCAACTGCTTTCTCAATCAAAGAAATGTGGCGAGCATTGGACAAGTAAGTAGCATCTTGTTCGACCAAGCCAGCATTTTCAAAGAAGAGGTTGTTAATCCGTTCTTCAATCTTATCAATGTTTTGATTTTTTAGGACTGAAATACGGATGACATCTTCAGGAAGTTCCTGAGTTTCAATAGCCTCAGGTAGGTCAGTTTTGTTAAGAAGAATGATTCGATTAGTATCTTGACTAATTTCAAGAAGTTGTCGGTCTTGAGCAGTCAGAGGTTCGCTGGCGTTTAAGACAAGTAAAACCAAATCAGCTTCCTTGAGAGCTTTTTTGGACCGCTCGACACCGATTTGTTCGACGATGTCATCTGTTTCACGGATACCTGCAGTATCAATCAATTTCAGTGGAACACCGTTGATGTTGACGTATTCTTCGATGACATCTCGAGTAGTTCCTGCAATATCCGTTACAATGGCTTTATCTTCGCGCAGGAGGTTATTGAGAAGGCTAGACTTCCCAACGTTGGGACGACCAATGATAGCTGTTGAAATCCCTTCACGTAGGATTTTACCGCGACGTGCCGTTTTTAAGAGATTGGTTAAGAGTTGCTCAAACTCCAAGGTCTTTTCACGGACAACAGCAGTAGTGGCTTCTTCAACATCGTCGTATTCAGGATAGTCGATATTAACCTCTACTTGTGCTAGTGTATTGAGGATCTCCTGACGAGTATTATTAATCAAGTCTGATAGAGAACCGTCTAGTTGCTTGACTGCAATATTCATGGCCTTGTCTGTCTTGGCACGGATGATATCCATAACAGCCTCGGCCTGAGTCAAGTCTACACGACCGTTAAGGAAGGCACGCTTAGTAAATTCACCAGGCTCTGCCATACGAGCCCCTTCACGGATAGCCAGTTGAAGAATTTCATTGGTTACGGCGATTCCACCGTGGGTATTGATCTCGATGATATCCTCACGAGTGAAGGTCTTTGGAGACTTCATAGCTCCAACCATGACCTCATCCATGACCTTGCCTGACTGAGGATCAACAATGTGGCCGTAGTTAAGTGTATGGCTGTCAACCTTACTCAAGTCCTTGCCTTTAAAGATTTTCTGGGCGATAGCAAAGCTATCTGTTCCGCTTAAACGAACAATCCCAATAGCCCCTTCACCAAGTGGAGTGGAGATTGCTGCAATGGTATCAAATTCCCGTGTAATCATTTCAATTCCTTTATAGTTTATTTGTTTGTATTGACTAATATCTCTTAAAATTGTAACAAAATATAGTGTTTTATTCAACGAATGGCACTTATAAAGAAAAGCCTAAGCAGATTGCTTAAGCTTTACTTAGTGCGCATTTCGCCTTGTGGGAAATAGGTTCCTTCAGGCATATCGTTGATAATGACATGAACAGCAGATTGAGGTGCACCAGTGTTGCGAACCACAGCCTCCGTTACTTCCTTGGCTAGGGCTTTCTTTTGCTCTAACGTGCGTCCTTCAAATAAATCGATGCGTACAAATGGCATAATTGCGTCCTCCACTAGTTATTTGATTTCTTCTATTTTACCACAATTTGCCATTTAAAGCTTTGAGAAAATATGGTATACTAGAATGTAGCAAAAATTTAGAAATGGACGTGAAATAGAAGCATGGCACAGTTGTATTATCGTTATGGGACCATGAACTCAGGAAAAACGATTGAGATTCTCAAGGTAGCCTATAACTATGAGGAGCAAGGAAAGGGAGTTGTGATTATGACTTCGGCTCTGGATACGCGTGACGGTGTTGGCTATGTTTCAAGTCGAATTGGGATGAAAAGACCAGCAGTTGCTATTGAGGAAACGACGGATATCTTTGGGTTCATCCGAGATTTACCTGAAAAGCCCTATTGTGTACTTGTCGATGAAGCCCAGTTTTTAAAGCGTCACCATGTTTACGACCTAGCTCGTGTTGTGGATGAGTTAGACATACCTGTCATGGCATTTGGTTTAAAAAATGATTTTCGCAACGAACTATTCGAAGGTTCAAAATATCTTCTGCTCTTAGCAGATAAGATTGACGAAATCAAGACCATTTGCCAGTATTGCAAGAAAAAAGCGACCATGGTGTTGCGTACGCAGAATGGTCTGCCAGTCTATGATGGTGAGCAGATCCAGATAGGTGGCAATGAAACCTATATTTCGGTTTGCCGTAAACATTATTTTGCCCCTGAAATCAATAAGGAGAATGAAGAAAAATGAACATCTATGATCAACTACAAGCTGTAGAAGACCGTTATGAAGAGTTGGGAGAATTGTTGAGCGACCCAGATGTGGTCTCTGATACCAAGCGTTTCATGGAGCTTTCAAAAGAGGAAGCTTCTACTCGTGATACCGTAACTGCCTACCGCGAATACAAACAAGTCCTTCAAAACATTATCGATGCCGAAGAGATGATTAAAGAATCAGGCGGAGATGCTGACTTGGAAGAAATGGCCAAACAAGAATTGAAAGATGCTAAGGCTGAAAAAGAAGAGTACGAAGAAAAACTGAAGATCTTGCTCCTTCCTAAAGATCCAAACGATGACAAGAACATCATCCTTGAAATCCGAGGAGCAGCTGGTGGTGATGAAGCAGCACTTTTCGCTGGTGATTTGCTAACCATGTACCAAAAGTACGCTGAAGCCCAAGGCTGGCGCTTTGAAGTCATGGAAGCCTCAATGAACGGTGTTGGTGGTTTCAAGGAAGTGGTTGCTATGGTTTCTGGTCAATCTGTTTACTCTAAACTCAAGTATGAGTCTGGTGCTCACCGTGTACAGCGTGTCCCTGTGACAGAAAGCCAAGGGCGTGTCCATACATCGACTGCAACAGTTCTTGTCATGCCTGAAGTCGAAGAAGTAGAATACGATATTGATCCTAAAGACCTTCGTGTCGATATCTACCACGCTTCTGGTGCTGGTGGACAGAACGTCAACAAGGTTGCGACTGCCGTTCGTATCGTTCACTTGCCAACCAATATCAAGGTTGAAATGCAGGAAGAACGTACCCAGCAAAAGAACCGTGAGAAGGCTATGAAGATTATCCGTGCGCGTGTTGCTGACCACTTTGCACAGATTGCCCAAGATGAGCAGGACGCAGAGCGTAAGTCTACTATCGGTACTGGTGACCGTTCAGAACGTATCCGTACTTATAACTTCCCACAAAACCGTGTGACAGACCACCGTATCGGCTTGACTCTTCAAAAACTTGATACTATCTTGTCTGGTAAACTCGATGAAGTTGTGGATGCCTTGGTTCTTTACGACCAAACGCAAAAATTGGAAGAATTAAACAAATAATGAAATTAGCTCAAATTTTTAAGGATTTTGAGGAAAAGTTGATAGCACAGGGAGAGGAAGCAGAAAGCCTCTCCTTTGTCTATCGTAGCCTGAAAAATCTATCTTTTACAGACTTCGTCTTTGCTCTTCAGCAAGAAATTTCAGAGGAAGAAAGACAGTTTGTAGAGGACATTTACAGGAAATTGGCAAATCATATACCCGCCCAGTATATTATCGGTCATGCTGAATTCTTTGGGATGCAGTTGAAAGTAGATAAGCGGGTCTTGATTCCTCGACCGGAGACAGAAGAGTTGGTGGAACTCATTTTGGCTGAGAATCCAAAGGAAAACCTCAAAGTCCTGGATATCGGAACAGGGAGTGGTGCTATCGCTCTTGCCTTATCTAAAAATAGAGCAGATTGGTCAGTCACAGCTGCTGATATTTCTCAGGATGCTTTGGATTTGGCGATGGAAAACGCTAATAATCAAGGTCTAACATTATCCTTTATTAAATCTGACTGTTTCTCCGAAATTTCTTCAAAATATGATATAATTGTATCCAATCCACCATACATTTCTCGAGCAGATGAGGAAGAAGTTGGTTTGAATGTTCTCCATTCAGAGCCACATTTAGCCCTCTTTGCAGATGAGGATGGTCTAGCGATCTATCGCAGAATTGCGGAAGAATCAAAGGACTATCTAAATGATGGTGGTAAGATTTATCTTGAAATTGGCTACAAACAAGGACAAAGCGTTCCAGCTCTTTTCAAGGAGAATTTTTCCGAGAAGAGAGTTCGAACGCTCAAAGACCAATTTGGCCAAGATAGGATGGTTGTCATTGATGATGGAGAAAATTAAGAAAGAGCTTGAAAAAGGTGGAGCTGTTGTTCTGCCGACAGAAACAGTTTATGGTCTTTTTGCCAAGGCGCTAGACGAAAAAGCAGTTGATCATGTCTATCAACTTAAACGTCGTCCAAGAGACAAAGCACTTAATCTCAATGTCGCAAGTTTAGACGATATCTTGAACTTTTCTAAGAATCAGCCAGCTTATCTCCAAAAACTGGTTGAAAGTTTTTTACCAGGCCCTTTGACCATTATCTTAGAAGCTAATGACAAGGTTCCCTACTGGGTCAATTCAGATTTGACGACTGTTGGATTTCGCATGCCGAGTCATCCTGTAACTCTGGAGTTGATTCGTGAATTTGGCCCCTTAATCGGACCTTCTGCCAATATCTCAGGTCAATCAAGTGGAGTAAATTTTCACAAGATTCTTCATGATTTTGACCAAGAGGTCTTGGGACTTGAAGACGATGCATTTTTAACAGGTCAGGATTCGACTATTTTAGACTTATCTGGCGATAAGGTGAAGATTCTACGTCAAGGAGCGATTACACGAGAAGATATCCTTGCCAAGATACCAACAATTCCTTTTGAGGAGGTATGAAATGCTACGTGATTTGAAAACAACAGATGTTGCATCTATTTGTGAGATTAATAAAGAAGCTTTAGGCTATTCGTTTAGTTTAGAGGAAACGGCTAGTCAACTAGCTAAGTTATCTCAAGACTCACATCACTACCTACTGGGTTTCGAGGATTCGACCAGCCATGACTTACTTGGTTATGTCCATGCCGAGGTTTATGAATCCCTTTATTCAAAACCAGGTTTTAATATCCTAGCTTTAGCTGTTTTGCCTCAAACACAGGGTCAGGGTATCGGAAAAACTTTACTCCAAGGCTTGGAACATGAAGCAAAAAAAAGAGGCTATAACTTTATTCGCTTAAATTCTGCAGACCATCGTTTAGGTGCGCATGCTTTCTATGAAAAAGTTGGTTATACCTGCGATAAGACGCAGAAACGGTTTATTCGCATTTTTTAGTTTGGATTTTATATTCTTGTTGTAAAAACAAACTAAAGACCTGTCACACTATAAAGGAGAAGACCTATGATTTTTGACAAAGATGATTTTAAAGCATATGATGCAGATCTCTGGAATGCTATTGCCAAAGAAGAGGAACGCCAACAAAACAATATTGAGCTAATCGCGTCTGAAAACGTCGTTTCTAAGGCTGTTATGGCTGCTCAAGGGTCTATCTTGACCAATAAATACGCCGAAGGATACCCAGGACGTCGTTATTACGGTGGGACTGACGTAGTAGACGTGGTAGAAACTCTGGCCATTGAACGCGCAAAAGAAATCTTCGGGGCAAAGTTTGCCAATGTCCAACCTCACTCAGGAAGTCAAGCCAACTGTGCAGCATACATGGCCTTGATTGAGCCAGGTGATACGGTCATGGGGATGGATTTGGCAGCAGGTGGGCACTTGACTCACGGAGCTCCTGTCAGCTTCTCTGGTCAGACCTACAACTTTGTTTCTTATAGCGTAGATCCAGAATCAGAGCTCTTGGACTTTGATGCTATCTTAAAACAAGCCCAAGAAGTAAAACCTAAACTCATCGTAGCTGGTGCTTCAGCCTATTCTCAAATTATCGACTTCTCAAAATTCCGTGAAATTGCTGATGCTGTCGGTGCTAAACTCATGGTTGATATGGCCCACATCGCTGGTCTTGTAGCTGCTGGTCTTCACCCAAGCCCAGTTCCATACGCTCATATCACTACAACAACGACCCACAAAACCCTTCGTGGGCCACGTGGTGGTTTGATTTTGACCAATGATGAAGACCTAGCTAAGAAAATCAATTCAGCTATTTTCCCAGGTATTCAAGGTGGACCTTTAGAGCACGTTGTTGCTGCTAAGGCTGTTGCCTTCAAAGAAGTTTTGGATCCAGCTTTCAAGGAATATGCTGTTAATGTCATCAAGAATAGCAAGGCTATGGCAGATGTCTTCTTGCAAGACCCTGATTTCCGTATCATCTCTGGAGGGACTGAAAACCATCTCTTCCTTGTTGATGTAACCAAGGTTGTAGAAAATGGAAAAGTTGCACAAAACTTGCTGGATGAAGTCAACATTACCCTAAATAAAAACTCAATCCCTTACGAAACCTTGTCACCATTCAAGACAAGTGGTATTCGTATCGGTGCAGCAGCAACAACTGCACGTGGTTTTGGTGAAGCAGAGAGCCGTAAAGTGGCTGAACTTATCATTAAAACCCTTAAGAATGCAGAAAATGAGGCTGTTTTAGAAGAAGTGAGAAGCGAAGTCAAAGCCTTGACAGATGCTTTCCCATTATACGAGGACTAAAATTTTTATGGACATTTATATTAAGAAAGCTATTATCCATCAGTTCAGTCCGGATGATACGGACTTGTTTCTAGCGGATAAATTTCTCAATATCACTCCAAAAATCGAAGAATACCTACGCAAGAAAATCGAACGTGTGTATTCAGATGAAGCCAAGACTGGGATTTTCGAAGAAGAAAATCCCTTCTTCAATCACATTACAGACGATTTATTGGAGACATCGGTGACACTGGCTAACCTCTGGAAAGAGGAATTCAGCATTTCCGAAAATCTTAAGACCAATGACTTAGTTTTTGTGCAATTTTCAAAAGAAGGAGTAGAGCATTTCGCTTTCTTGCGAATTGCCCTGCGTGAGACCTTGACTCACCTTGGAGGAGAGGTTGATAATCCAATCAAGCTGACTCAAAACAATCTTCCTGGATTTGGTACAGGGGCTGACGAAGCCTTGGTGGTCAATCTTCAAAGCCGAAAATATCACTTGATTGAGAAACGAATCAAGTATAACGGGACTTTTTTGAACTATTTTTCTGAGAATTTGATTCAGGCTCAGCCAAAGATTTCACCTAAGAAGTCAATCAAGGAGCTGGAAAAAACAGCTCAGAGAATTGCAGAGACATTCAACACAGACGATTTCCAGTTTCAATCTAAGGTCAAGTCTGCTATTTTCAACAATCTTGAAGAAAGCAATGAATTGTCTCCAGAAAAATTGGCCAATGACCTTTTTGACAACAATCTCACTGCACGTCTTAGCTTTATTGACCAAGTCAAGGAAGCAGTGCCAGAGCCAGTTCAGTTTGATGAAATCGATGCTAGTCGCCAATTAAAGAAATTTGAAAACCAAAAACTTTCCCTATCAAATGGTATTGAGTTAATTGTACCCAATAATATTTATCAAGATGCTGAGTCGGTCGAATTTATCCAAAATGACAACGGAACCTACTCTATCTTAATCAAAAACATCGAGGATATACAAAGCAAATAATGTTTAAATTTATAAGAAGGGTCTTGCTACTTGTTCTTGTATTATTTACTGGCTATAAACTTTTTCACATGTATCAGGATGTTAAGCAGGTCATGACTTATCAATCCTTGGTACGAGAGGTTCTAAGTGAGCAAGATACGCCAGCAAATGAAGAACTAGTCCTGGCCATGATTTATACCGAAACCAAAGGTAAAGAAAGTGACGTGATGCAGTCAAGTGAGTCTGCTAGCGGAACTACAAATACAATTTCTGACAATAGGAGTAGTATTCGTCAGGGAATTCAAACCTTGACAGAGAATCTTTATTTAGCACAAGAAAAGGGTGTAGATGTTTGGACTGCCGTACAGGCCTATAACTTTGGGCCTGCATATATTGATTTTATCGCCCAAAACGGGAAAGAAAATACCCTTGCACTAGCCAAGAAATACTCAAGAGATACCGTTGCTCCAACTTTAGGAAATACAACTGGAAAAACCTATCGCTACGTCAATCCAATTTCCATCTTTCAAGGTGGAGAACTCTATGTGGATGGTGGAAACTATTATTACTCTAGACAGGTTCAACTAAATCTCTACATTATTAAATTTTTTAATCTATTTTAAGCACTTAGAAAATTCTAGGTGCTTTTATAAGCTTTCTTTAAGGCTAATCGACTATCCTAGATAGGAAAAGGAGGAACGTCTCATGCGAAAGAAATTCTTTCTGACTAGTGCTGCAGTTCTTTTAGCAGTTGCAACTTTGCAAAGCGCTCAAGCAGCCACTGATGTTCAAAAAGTAATTGATGAAACTTATGTTCAACCTGAGTACGTCTTGGGTTCTTCTCTTACTGAAGATCAAAAAAATCAAACATTAAAAAAACTCGGCTATAACGCCTCTACAGATACCAAAGAACTCAAGACTATGACGCCAGATGTCTACTCAAAGATTATGAATGTCGCCAATGACTCTAGTCTCCAGCTCTATTCGTCTGCCAAAATTCAAAAATTAGGTGAAAAATCTCCACTTGAAGTGAAGATTGAAACCCCTGAAAATATCACTAAAGTGACCCAAGACATGTACCGTAATGCGGCCGTTACCTTGGGTGTCGAGCACGCACGTATCACAGTTGCAGCTCCAATTCCAGTTACTGGGGAAAGTGCCCTAGCAGGTATTTACTATTCACTAGAAGCTAATGGTGTTCAACTTCCTCAAGAAAATAAAGACCTAGCTCAGGAAGAACTAAAAGCCTTGTCAGACATCAACGATGAAAACAAGGATAAATCAGGCTATGATGCCAATAAACTCAATGTAGCCCTTGCCGATATCAAATCTGCTATCGCTAAAGCTAAAGAGTCCAAGGGTGAGCTTACTGAGGATGATGTTCGTAAGATCGTTGAAGATACATTGAAAAATTATAAGCTGGATCAGGTTATAACAGGAAACCAGATCAATGTCATCATCAACTTTGCCTTCAATCTTTCTAAGAGCGATATTTTGAATAACGAAGATTTTACAAAGACTCTAAAGGATTTGAAACAAAGTATCGTAGCGCAAGCAGGAGATAGTTTTAGCAATATCGACCTTAACTTTGATGCTAATAAAGCTATTCAAGACGGTGGCAATATCCTCAGTGCTATTTGGCAAGCCATTGTAAACTTTTTCAAGAGTTTTGGTGCTTAGGCTAATTCATGGTATAATAGATGGTAACAGAACAGTTGCCGTCTTTTTTTGTAGGCTGATAGAAAGTGAAAAATATGTTAAAGAAAAATGATATTGTAGAAGTAGAGATTGTCGATTTGACACATGAAGGAGCAGGTGTTGCCAAGGTAGATGGCTTGGTATTTTTTGTTGAGAATGCTCTACCGACTGAGAAGATCCTTATGCGTGTCCTTAAAGTCAACAAGAAGATTGGTTTTGGTAAAGTCGAGGAATACCTTACGCAATCACCACATCGCAACCAAGACTTAGATTTGGCTTACTTGCGTTCTGGAATCGCCGACCTAGGTCATCTAGCTTATCCAGAGCAACTCAAGTTTAAAACCAAGCAAGTGAAAGACAGTCTTTATAAGATTGCTGGAATTTCAGATGTAGAGGTTGCTGATACTCTTGGTATGGAAAATCCTATCAAGTATCGTAACAAGGCTCAGGTTCCTGTTCGTCGCGTTAATGGTGTTTTAGAAACTGGTTTTTTCCGTAAAAATTCTCATGACCTTATGCCATTGGAAGATTTTTACATTCAGGATCCAGTTATTGACCAAGTGGTCTTGGCTCTTCGTGATTTGCTTCGTCGATATGATTTGAAGCCTTATGATGAGAAGGAACAGTCAGGCTTGATTCGTAACCTTGTTGTACGTCGTGGACACCATTCAGGACAAATCATGGTTATTTTGGTGACAACTCGTCCTAAAGTTTTCCGAGTTGAACAGGTAATTGAACAACTGATCAAGCAATTTCCAGAAATTGTGTCTGTTATGCAGAATATCAATGACCAGAATACTAATGCAATTTTTGGGAAAGAATGGCATACACTTTATGGTCAAGACTACATTACCGACCAAATGTTGGGCAATGATTTCCAAATCTCTGGACCAGCCTTTTATCAAGTTAATACTGAAATGGCAGAGAAGCTTTATCAAACAGCCATTGACTTTGCGGAGTTAAGAGCAGAGGATGTGGTCATTGATGCCTACTCAGGAATTGGGACCATTGGACTATCTGTCGCTAAACATGTCAAGGAAGTTTATGGCGTAGAGGTTATCTCAGAAGCAGTAGAGAATAGCCAGAAGAATGCTGCCTTAAACAGTATCACCAATGCTCACTATGTCTGTGATACTGCTGAAAATGCCATGAAGAATTGGCTCAAGGAGGGTATCCAACCAACTGCCATCCTAGTCGACCCACCACGCAAGGGCTTGACTGAAAGCTTTATCAAAGCAAGCGCTCAAACAGGAGCTGACCGTATCGCCTATATCTCATGCAATGTGGCTACTATGGCGCGTGATATCAAACTCTACCAAGAGCTAGGATACGAATTGAAGAAAGTCCAGCCAGTGGATCTTTTTCCGCAGACGCACCACGTGGAGTGTGTAGTGTTGCTACAACGACTAAAAGGGTGAAAATTCTTGATTTTAAGCACTTTTTCAAGCATTTTGTCTTTATTGAAAAGAGTGATTTTGACATAAAAAAGGTGCAAAAAAAAACATTGATGTGAACGTCTGTTTGAATGTCGACTGCGTAGACAAAAAATAGATACGTCAGTAATAAATGAATCCAGCGAGAACATTTTGATAAGTGTTCTCGCTTTTTTTATCTTTTGTAAGTCACTTTTTGTTATCAAAAAACTTGCATTTTATCATTTAAAATGATAAAATACGTACAAAATGATAAAAAGGAAAAACAATGAATGTTCAAAAGATAATTTCTATTTTTCAATCGTTTTATATTAATGTAAGTGTTGAAAAAATAGCTTTAACTTTACCAATTAGTTTTGAAAAAAGATTTCAATATGCTCAAATGAAGTTTCATAAGGAGTCATTTTTATTGATTAAAGAAAAGAGAAGAGGAAGTTTAGACTCATTTGTTACTCAAGCTCGTAATATGGGTGAAAAGGCTAGCATGGACGTTATTTTGGTATTTTCAAAGCTATCTGACATTGAAAAAAAACAACTCCTTCAAGCTAGAGTTCCTTTTGTAGACTTCAAGGGAAATCTCTTTTTTCCTCCATTGGGATTAGTATTGAATGCTAATGATGATGTTGTAGCATCTAAAGAATTAACACCTAGTGAACAATTAACTTGGATTGCCTTTTTATTGACAAAAGGTCAAAAAGAAGTAGATGTTGATATGCTTTCACAGGTAACTGGGCTTCCAAACTCAACGATTTATAGATGTTTGAGGACTTTTAAAACTTTAGATTGGTTAAATAAGCCAAATAAACTTTACACTTATACAGCATCAAAGAAAGAATTATTCTTAAAATCAGAGTCCTATTTATTTAATCCCATCAAAAAACGGCTCTTATTGCCCAATGTAGATCTAGAGAATATAAAATCTGCTTCTAGGCTTCTATACGGTGGTACTTATGCTTTATCTTATTTGACTTTTTTAGCTGAATCGTATGAAAATAGTAGCTATGTCATATCACAGAGACAATTCAATAAATTATCCTTGCCATTATCTCAGCATGTTTTAGAAGGCAAGGTATTAGAAATATGGCGATATCGCCCTTTTGTATCTGAATTTTGGAACGATTTTAAAGAAAATAAAGATAGACAGTTTGTAGATCCTATTTCTCTTTATTTGACCTTAAAAGATGATGATGATCCACGTGTGGAGGAAGAGATTGAAGCACTAAAAAATAATATATTACAGTATCTAGGAGAAGATGATGTCAGCTAATACGAAAGCTATTTTTCAAGAAATGTTTGAGAATTTTCAAGACTATTATGTTTTGATTGGAGGGACTGCAACATCTATTGTATTGGACTCGCAAGGATTTAAAAGTCGGACAACAAAAGATTATGATATGGTCATCATAGATGAATTAAAAAATAAGGAATTTTATGATACCTTGAATCACTTTTTAGAATTGGGAGAATATCAAGGAAGTCAGAAGGATGAAAAAGCACAGCTATTTCGATTTACAACAAATAAACCTGAGTTTCCTTCTATGATTGAACTATTTAGCATTTTACCAGAATACCCATTAAAGAAGGAGGGGAGAGAAACACCCTTACATTTTGATGAAGATGCTAGTTTGTCGGCCTTATTATTGGATAAGGATTATTATAATATATTGGTGCATGAAAAAGAATCCATTCAGGGATACTCGGTTTTAAGTAATCGTGGTTTAATTATTTTCAAGGCTAAAGCTTGGTTGGATACGAGAGAACGCTCTGCCACAGGTACTCAAGGTTTAAGTAAAGCCATTAAAAAACATTTGAACGACATTACTCGATTAACAGCTTTATTAGTAGGGAGTGAAAAGCTATCAAATATAACCTCTAGTGACACGGTGAAAGCAGATATGAACCGTTTTGTGATAGAACTTGAGTCTGTGATATCAACTATTCCTCAAAATGATGATATTTTATTGAATCGGAATGAAGTTTTTGAAATTTTGAAAGATTTTTTAGATAGTTAAAATAATTGTAGTAACATAGGTATATTGGAATGTGGCATACTTGTTTATGTCTGGGAGGACTGATGCGTCAGTTCTCCCGTTTTTTATATTCAAGTCTCTTGATTTTGTTCAGTGGCGATTGGAACACTGATGATCGCAGTTGTTGGTCTAGGTGGACAACTTGTTCATGCAGATGAGGTTGTGAGAACTGAAAATCCTGCCACCAATCTTATCCAAGCAAAGCCAGCTGATAGTGCTGAACACATAAACTAAGCCAAATTAAGTGGTCAGGCAAGTGGCGAATTGCCCTTTACCGTTCTAGACGAGGAATTAGATAAAGTAGAACAAGTAGCTAAGGCTGAAGGCGTTCAAGTTGTCACAGATAAGGAAGTCAATCTGGCTACAAAAACAGCAGTGGAAACAAGCATCGCTCTTTCCAAAGAACAGACTGACTCTGATAAGCAGGTCTCGGAAGTTAAGAAAGCGACAGCTGATTATGCATTGGGAAATTATGGCCTATCTCCTTTAAAATCAATCAAATTTAACAAGGCTAGATGGAAAGAAATGGTAAAACCTTATTTTGAAAAAAACGATGTTTTTACCATGCCTGAAAATGAAAATATAAGTTTTTAAAAGAAACAGAAGTAAATCTGTGTGTAACTGCAACAAGTAAGTTGCAGTTATTTGTTTTGAATAATGATATAATAGGTTAAAACAATAATGAAAACGCTATATATTTGAAAATTGATTAGGAAAGCAGGAAGTATGGAAACAATAGATATGATTATTAAATCATCAACTGAATTTTATAACGATTTAAAAGCTGATGAACATGACAGATATCGTTCATGGGAACATTGCTATTCACATTTTATGATAGCTCGAAAAGAGAATGATGTGAATCTTGATTACCTGAGTTTACAACTTGCATTTTATTTGGCAAGTTGGGGGATGTATCGAGGTTCTTCATTTCTATTACAAAAGGATTATAGAGTACACATCCCTGTTGTGAGTGAGATTTTAAGCAACAAATATGATACTCTAGCAGGAATAGAATGTAAAGATTTTAAAAATGAAACTAACCAAAAATTGCTAAAGGAAATAAATGAATTTATTGCTAATTATTATGATGAAATCAGGCGTGAAGTGAGAGGTTCAGCACTAAAAAACAACTTATCAGAAACACTAATCACAAAGATACTGATGGGCACACTCGGTTGTGTTCCGGCATATGATAGATATTTTGTTTCTGGGATAAGATCACGAAAGATTGCAAGTGGAACCTATAACATTAAATCTATTTTACAACTAGTAGATTTTTATGAAAAAAACATAGAACAGTTAGATTCAGTTCAAAAGAATTTTATTGTTGCTGATATGCTATATCCTCAAATGAAAATACTTGATATGGGATTTTGGCAGATTGGTTTTGACCTAGATAGTAAATAACTATTTACGACTATATCTGGAATTGATAAATGGATTTACTTTTAAATGGTGTGTTTAACCTTACAGAAAAAGTAAAGAACAATAGTAAAAGGTAATTTACCGAAAAAGATTTATGGAATTCATAGAAAACATCGTAACTATGAATTTGAAGAGATTGTTTTTGATTGAGAATCATTTTTCAATGAATAGCTTTTAGATAATTAGCTTTTAGAGTATGGTATGCTACATATTAATTTTATTATTAGGGAAAGTGACTAGATAGCATCGTATTAATCTATTTTTACATAGATGATATTGCATTTTGTATTATAACAAAGGAGTACTAACATGCCGAAATATACCGACGAAGATATTAGAAAATTAAATAAAATCACATTAAAAATTGCTGGTGATTATTTAGGTATAAGTTCACAGGCAGTTGCTATAGGTCTTAGAAATAATCTTCTTCCAATTGGTTTTGCTATTCATAACGAAGAAAGAGACAGACGTTTCACTGAGAGTTGGTCATATCATATTATCGCTGAAAGAATGATATCTTACAACCACGGAAAACTATCAGAGATTCGTGTTGAGAATATTGAAACTAGTTTAGATAAAATTATAGAGGAATTTAACGGTTTAAAACAAGATTTACTTTTTATATTAAGCGAAAATGCAGAAGTGAAGAATTAGAAGTCTTTGAATTTGCATTTTCGCTTGGTAAATATAAAAACGGTGATGTAAAATATAAGGATAAAGGTGTTTCAAATGAAGATGATAAAGACCTTTTCTAGAGAAGAACTCTATGAAGAAATCTGGGAGATAAGTGCAAAACAAGTTGCATTGAAATATGATTTAAGCTATTCAGACTTACTCAAGAAATGCAAAGAATTTGAAATTCCAATTCCAAATGGTAGTTATTGGTATCGTAAGAATACTGGACAAGATTTAAGTGAACTTATTATTTCATTACCACAAAATGACGTAAATGAAGTACATATTGATAGAAAAAGTCTAAAGAACAATAGAATAAAACCTAGTAAACATAAAGAAGAGAGTTCGGAAGATAAAAATAAAGATATTTTTAAGCTTGATACAACTAGTATAAGAAGTTCATTATCATTTTTAGAGGACGATAAAATAGAGCTTATTATCGAAGCCGTTTCAAACCTAAACCAGTCTTCAAATAAGAGATTACATAAATCTGTAGCTAATCTAAGAGATAAAATCGCAGAGTGGAATAAGAGGGAAAAAGCTGCTTCCTATCCTTACTTTGATTCTAGACACAGATATAATAATTTGAAAGAACCTAAATTTGTAAAAAGTATTTCACTAAATTCTCTTCCACGTTTATATCGCTTTTTAGATTCACTAGTTACTGTTATTGAAAAAATCGGTGATAATGTAACTTCAAATTGGGATATTCAAATTGAAAAGGATATTGTTCGTTTTGAAGTTATAGAATCAACAGACAAAGTAAGTCATGAATTAACAAAAGAAGAAGCTAAAGAACTAGCAGAGTACAATGATAGCGTTAAGTTTAATAGATATGCTTTTAAACCAAGAATAAAGAGGTATGACTATATTCCAAATGGAAAATTTCGATTTAAGATAATAGATGGTAAATACATTAAAGATACTAAAGAATTCACACTTGAACAATCAATCCCAGAAATAATCGTTTTAATTTACCAAGAGTATTATAAAGTTAAGAACTTACGACTTGAACGTGAAGAGAGAGCAAGACAATACGAAGAGGAGCAGGAGCGAAAAAGAAAATTACAAAATAGAATCGAAGAAGAGAAGAAGCGGACAATGTCTCTTCTGAATATGCTAGAAGATTTTCAAACAGCAAATGATTTAAGACTGATGGCTGATAAACTGGAGATAGTAGGGAAACTTAGTAAAGAGGAAATTGATTGGATTAGATCCAAAGCTGACTGGATCGACCCAATAGTTTCTTCAACAGACGAATTATTAGGAATCAGAAATCATGAAAATTCTAGAGAACAAAAAGAACAATATCTAAGTGAGAAAAGGTACTACTGGTAACTTTATTTTTCTTATGTTTTATAAAGACAATTGTAAATAAAGGAGTTTTAATTATGACAACTAGTCTAGAAAATAATGAGTTTATAGATAAAACAAAAGTTGGTTTAGATTTAGATGAAGATGATCCAAGACTTGGAGTTAGAGGCTTTGAATTTGATAACTCAACATCTGAAAAAGATTGTGTTTTGGTTATTGGTCTAAATCCTGCAGGAAATGATGACGATGCAAACAATGAGAAAAATAACAGGACATATCTGTATAGTTTGAAAAACAGCATTAAAAGTAATTATGTTTATAATAAATACTATAAACCTATTTATGATTTAATGAATGATATTTTTGATAATAAAGCTAAATGGCATTGGTGTAATAAATCATGGGATATTTTGAGTAAAGAAATAGAACATTCTGAGGACAAAGATTTTTTAGATATGATACATGAAGAGTATTTAAATCACCAAAATAGTAAAGTAACAATCTATATTGGAGATATGTTCTACTATCATCAAACAAGTTCTAAAAAACTTCCACTAATAAAATCAAAATCTTACCCTGAATACTGCAAAAAAATGTTGGAACTTCACATTGAGTCTCTTATAGAAGCTGATAAAAGTATAAAATTTGTATACATAAATAATTCACAAGTTTCTCAATGGTTGTGTGATGGTGCTATAAAGACATTTACAGTTTTCGGAGATAGGAAAATTCCTGTTTTCTTTGGTGGAATGCTTTCAGGTGGTAGAATGGATTTATTTTCAAAGAAAAGATTAGTTCATGAGATAAAAAATTATTTAAAAAGGATTGAATCGAAAATAGAAAAATAATTAAAATTCAGTGACAGGGGCAAGTAGCATGAAAGAATATATTTTAAATTTAGAAAAAGAATTTTCTGTAATTGAAAATGGATTTAAAGAAGAAGAGAAAAGAGCTCTTGCTGACTATCAATCAAACGATAATGCGTATACCAAAGAATTAGCATTTTTAGCCTTCAAATCCAATGTATATCAAGTTAGAATGTACAGTGTATTTCTCTTTGGATATTTGTCATCGTATGAAGAAATTTTGATCTTCATGAGGGATGAGGTTTCAAAGGATGACAATTAGAGAGTTCAAGAAGTATTAGCAAAAGCATTTGATGAATTTTGTAAGCAAACAGGTTATGAAAAATCACTTCCGGTTATTGACGAATGGTTACAAAACACTAATCCAAACGTTAGAAGAGCTGTTACAGAAGGTTTGAGAATATGGACGAGTAGACCATATTTCAAGGATAATCCAGATGAAGCTATTAAACGAATTGCAGCATTAAAAGATGATTCCAGTGAATATGTTAGAAAATCAGTTGGTAATTCTTTGAGGGATATTAGCAAAAAATTTCCAGAGTTGATTAAAAAAGAACTTGGTAGTTGGGACGTTAGGAGTAAAGAGACTCAACAAGTTTACAAGTTAGCAAGTAAATTTATTAAATGATAGTTATTAACTATAAAGTTGAGAAAATGGTAACTATAAAATATTTTCATTCTATAGTATAATTTTAAACAACAACTCAGTCACTTTCGTTCTATAATATAGAAGTTTGCTATCACGACATGTTGAGTGTGTAGCTTTGCTGGTAAAAGCCTAGAAACCTTGTAACGAAAGGGGTTAAGAAAAGCCTTGATTATAAGGCTTTTTTTGCATTTTCCAATAAAGAACTTGACATTATTAGTTTCTTTCACTACAATGGAAGTACATACCGTCGGTATGATAGAAAGGGACTTAAATGGCAAGGAATAGAAACTCACATGAAACTAGAAAAAAAATACTAGAGGTCTCTAAAAACTTATTTTTAGAAAAAGGATTTGATAATACGTCAATACAAGATATCATAGATGGCTTAGGTGGATTAACGAAAGGTGTCATTTATCATCATTTTGAGTCCAAATATGATATACTGCAAACGATCATTAGCGAAAATAATCAAGAAATTTTAAATTATAATTGGAGAGGAAATACTGGATTAGAAAAGATACAAAATTCTTTGATGGACTCTTTCTCTAATTTTGAACACCAAAGGCTCGTATACTCTGCCTCAATCATGCTAAGAAGTCCACGTTTGTTAGGGGAGCAGTATCTAGGTCTATTTTCTGATTTTTTACCCGAAATTACAGAAAAAGTTTACGAAGGAGTTGAAGATGGGTCTATTAAAACAGAATATCCAGAAGAGCTAGCAGATTTAATTGTTTTAACTCTAAATATTTGGATCGGTTTTCAAATTTCTGTTTTTTCATTAGTAGAATTAAAGCGAAAAATGAATTTCATTAAACTTACTTTTGAAGGTCTAGGGGTACAGTTAATTTCTGATGAAATGATGGAGGTGATTTTCAACTTATTCGATCACTTAAAAAAATAGTAAATAAGTCATCGCATGACATTTTTGTTAATACTCATTTCTATTTATGTATTATCAATTGAATGAATTATCTTACATAATTTATAATTAAAAAATAACATACTTTAAGTGTGTTATTAAAAATCTATTTTACATACCGTAGGTATGTTTGTTTTTAGTGTATACATACCGATAGTATGTATAGTGGCATTGTCTGAAGAATAAGCTTATTTTTAAATATTTGTCGAGATTAGTCTGAATAGTTTATTCTTTATTTACGCTTTGGAGGAAAGAATCTATGTTGTCGCTTATTAAAATTGAATTAAATAAAGTTTCTAAATCTAAATTATTTTTAGCCTGGTTGTGTACTATATTTATAGTGTTAGGTATTACAGCAATTATTATTATGGGATTAGGTACTGACAATAAACTAGGAGAATTCACTGGACAGGATTCTAATGTTATTAGAGTTACTGGTAAATGGGAAGGTTGGGCAATTGTAGCTTCATTGTTTTCATCTTTATTTACAAAAGCAGCATTTTTGATTTTCGAATCTTATTTATTGTCTACGATTATTATTGATGAATTTAAACGAAGAACAATTTTTCAGTTGTTTTCTTACCCTATTTCTAAAATAAAGTTACTATGGGGGAAAATTCTTTCAGTCATTCTAATAGCATTTATTGCCCATTTTTCTGCACATTTAGTGATTCAATTATTCATTAGATTCATGGCTGTTGTAACTGAATCTAGTTATATCCCTGTAGCTAGTCAATTAATTAACTTAGCTGGAATAACGTTTGCAACAGTACTAATAGGGTTACTACCATTTGTTTTAGGTATGATTAAGCATTCAACAGCTATAACAATGCTTTCAGGACTTGGTTTAGCAGCATTACTTTCAAATGTAAGTCCAGGAAGTTTATCTAATAATATTGCTGATATTTTATTCTTTTTGATATTTACAAGTTTCATAAGTTTAATGATTACTTCATTTTCAATTTTTAATATTTCAAGACAAGATATTAGTATCAAGTAGCATACCTGAGTTTTTTTGAAGGAAAGTGATAATTCCTTGATGATTTCTATAAAAAAAGAGACTGTATAAGTTAGTATTTATGCTCCGGGAGAAAAATTCTTGCATTTAAAGCTGGATATAGAAAGAGAGATAGAAATGAGAAATATTGTTGAAATAAAAGAAGTTTTTAAAACAATTGATAAAGAAGAAATTTTAAGTGGTATTAACCTTCAAATTGCTGAAGGAGAAATCTATGGTTTTTTAGGACCGAATGGTGCTGGAAAAACAACGTTAATGAAATGTATGTTATCCTTATCAACAATTACATCAGGTAGTATTGAAATTTTTGGGAAAAATCTACAAGAAAACAGAGAAGAAATCCTAAGTCAGATTGGAAGTATTATTGAATCACCAATTTTTTATGATAATTGCACTGCAAAAGAAATTTTGGAAATTCACGCACAGTATATGGGGAAAAATATTACTGAATCAGATATAATAAGATCTTTAAGAATGGTCGGATTAAAGAATACGACTAAAAAAGTAAAAGATTTTTCTTTAGGAATGAGGCAAAGGCTTGGTTTAGCTCGTGCTTTTCTAACAAAACCTAAATTGTTGATTTTAGATGAGCCAATCAATGGTCTAGATCCAATAGGAATTCAAGAAATTCGAAATCTTTTGTTGTCGCTTTCTAAGGAGCATGGAATTACAATACTAATATCGAGTCATATATTATCGGAAATTTCACAGATAGCAGATAAAATTGGTTTTATCAAAAATGGAGAAATTGTAGAACAGGTCTCTATGAAAGAGATTAGGAGAGAGAATATTAACTTAGAAGAATATTTTATGTCTCATTTTCTAAATGAAATTAAGAATTATGAGGTAGATTAAGGATGAAACAATTGATAAAGAATCATCAGAAGGCTTTTTATGCTTTCATGATATTTAATATACTGGTCCCTTTAACTAATATTGCTTTTGCTTATTCTATTAAAGGTATTATTGATAGTGGTATGTCCCAAAATGAAGATGCCTTAACTCAAGCGGTACTAGTAGGAGCTAGTGTTATTTTCATATATGCAGGACTTAACTTTATATCTCTTCGATTGAGAAATAAACTTGTTAGGCAAATCATGTCAAGATACAAAAACAAGGTGTTCCAATCTATTTTAGATAGGGATTATAGAGACTTTTCTAAAGAAAAATCAGGGAAGTTTATTTCTGTATTAACCGAAAATATGAAGAAAATCGAGCAAGATTATCTACACCAGTATTTTAATATTTCAAAAAACCTTTCCTTAATGATTTTTTCACTCCTAGCTATGTTTATAGGTAATTGGTTTTTAACCTTATTAGTAATCATTGCTAGCATTATTCCAATGATGATATCAGGATTTATTGGACAAAAATCAGCTTCACTTCAAAAAAGAGCTATGATTGCCGATCAGAAGTATTTAGCTAAGGTTAAAGATATTTTAGCAGGATTTCTGGTTATTAAAAGTTTTAATGTAAAAGATGCTATCTGTGAGGATTATAGTCATGAAAGTGAAAAATTTGATGAAATAAATTTTATAAAAGGGAAATTTGATGTTTTAGCTAATGTTATTTCACAGCTTTCAGGGATGATTGTTTTTTTGGTAGCTTTTGGTGGAGGGATGTATCTCGTATTTAATGGCTATACCACAATTGGGAGTGTAACAGCTATTGTTCAACTAGTCAATTTTGTAGTAATGCCACTAAATGAAATTGGTATGGGAATGAGTAAATTCCGTGAAGGTCAGGCAACACTAGATGCATTTGAGGTAAAAGATGTAACCGAACTTCAGACTGGTGAAACGAAAGAATATTTCGATGATGTTATTTCTTTTTCAAATATAGACTTTTCTTACCCTAATGCTGAAGAAAAAATTTTTAATCATTTATCTTTGAAGATTAAAAAAGGAGAAAAAATTGCAATTGTAGGAATGTCAGGGAGTGGGAAATCAACTTTGCTCAATCTATTACTACGTTTTTACGATGTAACAAGTGGGCACATCTCCATTGATAATATAGATTTGCAAGCTATTTCAGCAGGGAGCCTTTATAACTTAATGACGATTGTTCAACAAGACGTTTATATCTTTGATGATACTTTAAGAGCAAATATTACTCTTAATCAATTCTTCACTGATGAGGAAATTAAGAAAGCTGTACAGCAGTCAGGTTTAGAAAGTTATGTTTTAGAAAATGAATCTGGTCTACAAGCTTTATGTGGAGAGAATGGATCAAATTTATCTGGCGGACAAAAACAAAGAGTTAGTATTGCGCGTGCTTTGATTCGAAAAACACCAATCTTATTATTGGACGAGGCAACCTCATCTTTGGATAATCAAGTAACTACTGAAATTGAAAGTTCAATCTTGGATATTCAAAATTTGACTGCACTTGTAGTAACCCACAAGTTGAATGAAAACATTTTGAAAAGATACGATAGAATTCTCTTTATGAAAGCAGGCGTCATTGTTGAAGATGGTTCTTTTTGTGACTTGATGGATAGGAGAGGTGAGTTTTATAAGTTGTTTGAGTTGAGTGTGTAATTCTCTTTCATTTTATAGTATAATTTTATAAAACACACTATCCCTTTCGTTCTATAATATAGAAGTTTGCTAACACCACATGTTGAGGCAGTATCACGGCTTGTACGAGCTGAGGCATCAGCGAAGTAGAAGCAGATGTTCTGCCCATGGGATAGCTGTCGTAGAGTAAGGAGTTTACGACGAAACGATACGGTAACAGCGAACCGCCGAGTGTGTAAGTTTGTTAGTGAAATGTGAATAATCGTTCAAAAATCAGAAGGACTAGAGATGTATATGTTGGAATTATATCAAAATCCTTCTTATAAAGATCTAGTGGCATTTGGGTCCTTAAAAGAAGGAAAAGAATTCGTATCCAAAATAACTGGATATACTCTAGAAAATGAAGATGATTTTATTCAAGGTAATAAAATAGAAATAACGAACATTTATATGAAAGGTTTAGAGTTAACATGAGTATCTTATTTAAAGAATTTAAAACCATTTGTTTCCATTTAAATCGAGTCGGAATTACACCGACACTGATGGGTTCTTTGGGATTGGAGTTTAGAACGAAAGAAAATTGGGGGCCGTCTGACATTGACATTCATGTGCCTGGTGACCCTAGAGGTTGGGAAGCACCTGATCATCTCAGAATTTATGACTGGGACAAGATAATGAAAGTGATGAAAGACTTAGGCTACGTCTTAATAGATATTCATGAGCATGAATTCCAAAAGGATAGAGTGAGTGTTGAATTTGGAAGTATCGATACCTTATCTGATTTTGCAGGAGTTTCGGAATCGGATATAGAGCTTATTCAGATTGAAGGCATCACTTTTCGTCTTCCAAGTCTGGAGCAGTATCTAAGTATTTACAAAGCTTCTTCTCAAGACTCCTATCGAAATGATCACAATAACAATAAGGATTTTAAAAAGATCGAGTGGCTGGAAAGACATTTGTAAATTATCATATGAAAAGTAGTAAGTTGTAAGACTGGTTGCTTTTTTATTTTTATTGGTTATTTAATTTATACTATATTGGCGAGTAATAGAATTAGTAAAGAAAAGGAATTTAAATTATAGAATGGATGTCGTTTCTTTTGGAAGTGGTGATAATCTTTCCATTCTACAGTATCATTTTAAAATGATTTTCATTGCCTTTTGTTTATTAGTATAAAAGCAGAATATTACCACACGTTGAGTGTGTGGCATTGCTTGTGAGAGCTGAGGCATCAGCGAAGTAGAAATAGATGTTCGGCCCATGAATTGTACACCCAAGAAAACGAGTAAGGTGAAGTGTGATTAGCTGCGTGCTAGTGCAAAAGGAATGCCCAACATATTAATCTAATATAAGTATTAAAACGGTGTAGACAAATGCAAATTTTGGAGGTATAGATTATGGCTTCAAGTAAAGAGTATTTAGATTTCATTTTAGAACAACTATCTGAGTTGGAAGAAATAACATATAAAGCAATGATGGGTGAATATATTATTTATTATCGCGGGAAAATTGTTGGTGGGATTTATGATGATAGGTTTTTAGTGAAGCCTGTTAAATCTGCAATAGCATATATGCCAAATGCAAAATATGAGTTGCCGTATGATGGAGCAAAGGAAATGCTATTGGTAGATGATGTTGACAACAAAGAATTTTTAACCGGCTTATTCAATTCAATTTATGATGAGTTACCTGCACCAAAACCGAAGAAAAAGAAATAATCAAATTCGAATTTGTGGAGAGGATTTGAATGAAAAATGCCGTTATATATGTTCATGGTAAGGGTGGTAATGCAGAAGAAGCTAATCACTATAAACAATTTTTGATGACAGCTTTGAAATCATTGGATTTGATTACAAATCATTGAACCCGTGGGATGCTAAAATCGAGTTTATAAATTATTTGCGAAACAATAATAACAATAAATATTTTAAGAAGTGGGTTGTTGATGGAAATACTAGAGGTTATGGAAAACAGGAAAAATTATATTGAGTTGCTATTATTGGCAGATGAGCAGGAGGATATGATAGACCGTTATATTGATAAGGGTAAAATGTATGTACTTGATGATAATGGTATTAAATGTGAGTGTGTTGTAATCGATGTGGGAAATGGCGTACTTGAAATTAAGAATATTGCGACAGTGCCGGAATATCAAGGCAAAGGTTACGCGAAAGCCATGATTGATTTTATTATCACGAAATACAGAGAAGAGTATTCTACTCTGCAGGTAGGAACGGGCGATAGTCCAATGACGATTCCGTTTTATGAAAAGTGTGGGTTTGTGCGATCACATATCGCCCCGAACTTCTTTACAGACAATTATGACCATCCAATATATGAAGGTGGCATTCAGTTGGTAGACATGGTTTATTTGCGGAGATCTTTCTAAATCCCAGTTTGTCTAACTGAATATTAAACTGTTTAAGACACTTACTTATTTCGAAGACGGGAAATGCTAAGGATGTGGATATGTTTCCAATGACTGCGCACGTGGAGTGCGTAGTGTTGCTACAACGAAGAAAAGGGTAAAAATCCTTTATTTTAAGCACTCTTTCAAGCATTTTGTCTTTATTGAAAAGAGTGATTTTGACATAAAAAAGGTGCAAAAAAAGTATATTGATGTGAACGTATGTTTGGATGTCGACTGCGTAGACAAAAAAGAGATACGTCAGTAATAAATTAACTCAACGAGAACATTTTAATAAGTGTTCTCGCTTTTTTATTTTCAGGAGGAAAAGCATGCAAAAGGAAGAACAGTCATCACGGCAAATCGTGATGTGCCATCTCATGGCTATCATGGGAATAAATATTGAGAAAGCAACTCAGTTAATTGCTGAAATGGAAGAGTCAGGGCTAATTCAATTTGATGAGTTAGGAAATGTTGGTTTATTAGTGTTGGAGGGACAATCATGAAACGTATCACCGCAAATCATTACCAAACATCAGAGCGTTATTATAAGCTCCCAAAACTCTTATTTGAAAGTGACCGATATAAGGACATGAAACTTGAAGTTAAAGTAGCTTATGCTGTCTTAAAAGACCGTTTGGAGTTATCTTTGAGTAGAGGTTGGATAGATGAGGATGGGGCCATCTATTTGGTTTATTCCAACTCAAAACTTATGACACTTCTTGGTTGTTCCAAGTCAAAATTGCTGACGATAAAGAAAACATTACGTGAGTATGGCTTGATAGATGAAGTCCAACAGTCTTCCAGTGAAAAAGGACGCTTGGCCAATAAGATTTACTTAGGGGAGCTAGAACATGAACCTACCCCCGTCTTAAATTCAGACGGGGGTAGTGTTCAAAAAACACTAGGGGGGTGTCAAAATCAGCCGGGGCTGGTCTTAAATTCAGCCACTAGTGAGACTGAAGTTAGTGAGACTAATAATAGTGAAACTAAAGGGAGTGAGTCTGTCATTGAGGACGAGGAGGAGACAGAAAATCTAACAAGTAAGAAAAGCGAAAATGAACATTTTCATCGTAAGGTGGAGCAAGTCACAAGATATGACAGAGATTACATTTGGGGACTGGTTCATGAGCAGTTGAGACAAGTTGGATTATCACAAGCAGCTAGTGACTATGCCATGATTCATTTTAACCACCGATACAAATATGCTTTGGAACACATGAGGTTTGCGGCTAGGGCAGAAACGATAGCGGAATACGTTTTTAATGGCATATTAGCCGAATGGACCAAGGGACAACGCTTAAACGAACTAAAAGGAGGTGAGTAGATGTTTTGGTGAATTTTATTAGGGATTTTGAGACTAGGAATGATTTGGCTCATTATTGAGGTCATCACTGCCCCAGAAATGGAAGATCATTATTAAGCAAGGGCGTTACAGAAGAAGTAATGTCCTTTTATTTTTGCCAGAAAGGAATGAGAGAAATGAAGTTTTTAGATTTGTTTGCAGGAATTGGAGGCTTTCGATTGGGTTTAACTAATCAGGGCCATGAGTGTATTGGCTTTTGTGAAATTGACAAGTTTGCGAGGAAATCTTACAAGGCCATCTATAAGACCGAAGGAGAAATAGAATTTCATGATATTAGACAAGTTACAGACCAAGACTTTAGACAACTTAGAGGGCAAGTGGACATCATCTGTGGGGGCTTCCCTTGCCAAGCATTTTCACTCGCAGGCAGACGATTGGGATTTGAGGATACTAGAGGAACTCTGTTCTTTGAGATTGCTCGAGCGGCCAAACAGATCCAACCACGTTTTCTATTTTTGGAAAACGTCAAAGGCTTACTCAGTCACGACAAGGGAGAGACATTTCGAACAATCCTCACCACATTGGATGAGTTGGGGTATGATGTCGAATGGCAGGTGCTTAACAGTAAAGATTTCCAAGTGCCACAAAACCGTGAAAGAGTTTTTATTATCGGACATTCTAGAAGATACTGTTCCCGATTCTTATTTCCTCTCAGAAGAGAAAGTAGCTCAACTGGTCTTGAGCGATTAGGTAATATCAATCCGTCAGGAAAAGGCATGAATGGGGAGGTTTATCTAACCAGCGGTTTAGCACCAACCCTAACAAGAGGAAAAGGAGAAGGGACTAAAATTGCCATTCCAGTATTAACCCCAGATAGGTTAGAAAAACGCCAACATGGCAGACGCTTTAAGGACAATCAAGAGCCTATGTTTACCTTAACTAGCCAAGATAGACATGGAGTGGTCGTCGCAGGAACCTTACCAACGTCTTTTGTGCAAACTGGACGAGTCTATGACCTTTCAGGGATTTCTCCAACACTGACTACCATGCAGGGAGGTGATAAAGTTCCTAAGATTCTTTATCGTGAAGAAGCACCGCATTTAAAAATTAGGGAAGCCACCAAACTAGGCTATGCCAAGGCAACCATTGGAGATTCTGTCAACCTTGCTTACCCAGAGTCTACCAAACGTAGAGGGCGAGTAGGAAAGGGAATATCAAATACCTTGACCACCTCTGATAACATGGGAGTGGTCGTAGCTGCTTTAGAGTACCGTAAGGACAAGTGGTATGAAGTGACTGGGCTTGTCTTAGACGGAAAACTTTATCGTTTGAGAATCAGACGCCTAACACCTAGAGAGTGTTTTAGGCTTCAAGGATTTCCTGATTGGGCTTATGAAAGGGCAGAGACTGTATCCAGTAAAAGTCAGTTATACAAACAGGCCGGAAATAGCGTGACCGTCACCGTTATTGAAGCTATTGCTAGAGAATTTAGAAAGATTGAAGAGGAAGAAGAACATGAAATTATTACACACGAAGAGTATTAGGGAGTGCACAGAACTGGAAGAAGCCATTCATCGATGGTAGGATTAGAGATTGTAATGAATATAGACACGTTAGAAATCTTTGACGTTATCGATCATGATAAGAAGGGAAACAGCGAACAAGAGCCTACAACAATCCAATTAAGCTTATTTGACTCAATGACGTGCATTTGACAGAAGGAGATAAATTAGGATGGACAGAGAAGCGCTATACAATGAATTAATTCAAAGTGAACCATTAGGTTTCATTGATCCTTTTTCTGACCTTGGCGAATTTGATCCTCTTCAGCTGAAATTTAAACAGCCTGTCAAAGAGCTAGTGAATCGATATTCAGGAAAACCTTACAGCTTGGCATGGCAACATAAAATTCTGGAAATGCGGAAGTTGTTTATTGATTATCAGATAGCATTAAATGAAGAAGATAAGCAGATTAACTTTCAGCGAAGAACAAGAAGCGAAGAGTCCAAAGAACATGCTACTACTATTGTAACAACATATTTGAAGTTGGGATTTAGTTTTAAAGAAATTGAGAAGCGTGTTTCTTTATCTTACAAACAACTTCGTCGAGGGTGGAAAAGAAGTGATCACATAATGACAAATAGTCCTGAATTTTATAGAAAAGGGGACTTATCAGAAGGTTACTGTTTACCGAGTAAAAAGCTACCTAAAAGTATGAGAATCAATGAGGGATAGAAAATGGAAACTGGAATTTGTAGACGATGTGCTTGCAACTGGGTTACACCTTGCATCAATGAAAAGTATGGTCCTTGTTGGTGGATAGATAAAAACAGAACGCTGTGTAGCCATTGTTACTACAGCTGGAATGGTGATACTGAAATGTCCTTGTACAACTTACCAGAGGAGAGATAAATGCGCTAGTATCGTTTTATGTAATCTTTAATTATTGGGTTTTGCTGAAGAAATAGGAGGAACTATGGTATATACTAGACTGTCTTATTCAAGCTGGAAAGGACGTTCTGAAACTAAGGAAGAGAAGAAAGAATGTCATAAAATTCAGCAGAAAAAAAGAGAACAAGAGGAACAAATTAGAAAAAGACAGATAGAAAATGATTTGACATTTGCTAAGGAACGCTATGGAACAATAGGAGTCTGTAACTACATTATTCCAGATAAGGATTTGCCGAAGGATTTTAAAACTTCTGGAGCTATTATTAGAGTTAACCTAACTGATGTTATTCAATGCGAACATGCGAATAATGATTTTAAACTATTTTATAGAACGTCTAAACTAAGAGGTTTACCTAATTACTTGGCAAATATTCTCGATATTACTTATGACATCGCTATTGAAGTATCTTCACAATTATTGATTGATGAGCTTAATTTTAGCAATATCCGCAATAGCTATTTGGAATTATACGAGTTTGAAGTCGATAATCAATTACTCATTGCAAAGCATGGTTTAAGAGATCCGTTTTATAAAAAGGCAAGACGCTTGATTTTAGAAGAGATACAGCGAGTAGAAGCTCATAATAGGTTTAAGAAATGCTGGAAGAATAATAGGCATTGGAAGAAAAAAGGGCTATCGAAGGAAAGTATTTTAAGATTATATGCTTTTGCTGATGATTTCTATCTTAGACCTGATTGGGATAAGTATATCTATCTGAAGTTGTTTAAAAAATGAAGGGAGGAGACAGGATGATATGGCTATTACAGAAAGAAAAGTATTCTTACAAACGTTAAGAAATGCGAGAAGCAGAGTTATCCTATTGGAGCGACTAAAGTCATCTATACTTAACAATACAGCAGTCGATCTAGAAACAGTGCCATTTTCAGGATCTAATTCTAGTAATTTATATGAAGCTATCCAATGCTATATTGACTACGGGGAATTGCCGCTAAATGGGAAAATAGAAGATTTTTGGAAAACCTATGAACAAACTCTACAAATAAATAATTCAGAGGAAAGAAATATGAAACATACAGACTGGAAAAAAATTACACAAAGCCCCCTTACTATCGAAGAAAAAAAAGAATACGGAGATAAAATTGAATTCATGTAGGATGGGAAAACTCCTGAATTAGATGAAGAGGTTCTTGTTTACACAAGTGAAAGCGAAGAAGTGTATACAGATATCTGGGTTGATTTTAATGATGGCATTGGTTTTGAAAATACAAGTAGTAATGTTATTTATTGGATGAGTTTCCCAAAAACGCCTGAAATCAAGGAGTAATTATCATGGAATAAGCAGTATTAAAGGGGCGTGTTTGTACTTGGGAACGTCTTCTAGATGAACTATTACAAAACGAAACAAAAGTGGAGAAGGATGAAATTGATTTAATTCCAATTAAAACATCTTGTAGAAAAGAGTATTTCTGGATAGCAGAAGCAAGTGTTGAAAATCAGCACAATACAAGTACTACTGAATATGGGTATTGCTCATTTTGTGGATTAAAAAAACAAGAGATTCTTATAGTTGATTTGTAGAAATTAAAAAACATGAAAAAGATTGATTTATTAAAATGCTTATCTATCATTACAAAGGACGGATTAAGAACACAAAAATTTAATAATAGCCATCTACAGTTCATCTCTTCAGCTGAAGAAGGAAGATGAGGCTCTGTATTTGCTTATCGTTTAAAAGCGAATATGGTTAAAGCACGTGGTGTTGTTTTAACCTCTGTCGAATCATTGCTGGAGAACCAGGATCAGTTTACGCACTGGACTCCTTACGTATATTGCTACGGAAGCTATAATGATGCTGGTCGACGGATTACACGTGGCCACTCTGAAGATAATCTTAGACAGATTAACACATTCTACATTGACTTCGATATTACCTCTGTAGCTGAAGAAATGACGACAGGAGATATTTTAACTGCTTCCCTGGAGCTAGGTTTTATGCCGACGTTGATTCTAAAATCTGATAAGGGATTTCAAGCCTATTTTGTCTTGTCAGAATCGACCTACGTCACAGCACATTCCCAATTTAGAGTGGTAAAGGTGGCCAAAGCAATCTCTCAAAATTTGAGAAATTACTTTGCTCAAACTTTACCAGTAGATATGACCTGTAACCATTTTAGAATTGCTCGGATTCCTAGAACTGATAATGTTGAATTTTTTGATGCTGACTATACCTATTCGTTCCAGGAGTGGTTAGATTGGTCGATGAAGCAATCAGAACTTCCTTTCCCAAGTAAAAAGCCCAATTTGACGGTTATTTCAGGCTCTGAAGGGGTGAAATAGATTGATGAACCTTGGTATCATTGCTGATGAGAGAGGGGAAAATCAAAGGTGGAAAATCCTTGATGGGAAGAAACAACGTTCTTTTCACGCTGGCTTTAGCGAACTTCTCTTCAGGAATCGATCAGAAGGAGTGTGAGGAGGTTCTTTCTAGCTTTAATGAAAATCTAGACGAAGCACTCTCTTCAGCTGAATATCATAAGATTATCACAAGTGCCTACTCAGGAAAATATGAAGCTGCTAGTCGTGACTATGTAATGACTTTATGTAAAGCATGGGTTAACCAGGAACTAAAGGCTTCAGATCTCTTTGTGAAGCAACGTTGGTACAAGTTTAAGAAGAAACGTGCTGACAGAAAGAATAGTCATCTTCATGAATGGAAAACAGACGTAATGGCCTATTTAGAAGGCTTCTATCAATCTGAGGATCCATTTATCCAGACGACAAAAAAAGAGATACGAGAGAAGTTGAACATTCCTGAGCGTTCATTAGACAAAGTATTGAAGGTTCTCAAAACAGAACAAAAGATCTTCTTCACAGTCAAACATGGCCGTGGAGGAGGCATCAGGTTAGCCTCTATCAAAGAAATCTTACTTTCCCTTATCCAGGTAAAGAAAGAACGTCAGGAAGCTTATATGGACAACATTGCCACTTTCTTTGAAGAAAGTATAGAGTTCACTCAGAGAGTGATAGAAAGGGTTAAAGATGGGTTCAAACAAACACAACAACTATCTCTATTTGAACTTGATATTGGATAATTTTAAAAACCCGTAAACTGCCTTACATTTATATCTACGATTATTACAAGCATATACAGTTATAAAATAACTTATGGAGGAATGATATGATTTTGATTTTAGTTGGATTATTTAGTCTTATATTTGTAGGAGGATTTTTCTTAGTTTTAGTTCTCTCACTTATAGGGATTCGTCAACAAGTTCGTTTTGAAAACGGATATGATTCTGAATTAGAGACAGATCGATTGGCAATGATTGGCCAAAATAGAAAGTGAGAAGAAGAATGAAGTACGTAATTTTCAGTTTTGAATTAGGAGATTATATTTGTAATGGGGAGAATAAAGTTTTAGTTTTTGATACCTTGGGACTAGCTTTTCAGTATCTTCAAAAGCATTACCGAAAACCACTTCCTGAACAAAGAAAAAAGAGCTTGATTCACTATCCAGATGTGTATCAAGCTCCGTTTAGACTTCTAAAAGTTTGTTAGGAAGGAGACAGGTCAATGTCAGAGTTATTCAAAATTATTCGTGGATACTACCTAACAGGAGTTGGACAGGAACCATTGGCTTATTATTTCAAACTTTCATCGGATAACTTAAAATTTGAGTCGGTTTCTGCAGGGGATGTAGCTTTAACTTTTTATCAAAACGAGGAGAGTATTACTAGCATTCCAGCGATTGTTAGAGTAGATAGTGTTATCTCAAATGATAAAATGATTTCAGATTATCTGCAGGAGGAGTTAAGAGATCACTATCCAATGTTGCCAATTGTCCGTGTATTAGATTCTGAGGAATTTGATCCTTTACTCTTTCAAGAAGTGATGACAACGTTCACTAACTTAAAATCAGAAATAAAAGAATTAGCCAAGATTGATTATGTTCAAGGTTCCATATTTGATTTTATGGATGAGGAGGAAATAGGATGAGAGAACTTTTTACACACGTTAAGTTAGTTCTAGGGATTATTCTTGTCATTGTACTTGTGACTCTCGCAGTTTTAGGAGGATATAGGCTGCATAAAGATTATTTTATCTTAGATTATGATCCTCACCTTACTCAGAAGGAATACCAGAATACTGTACTAGATCAAAATGTAAATTTGGTATTTTATAAAAAAAATTGTCCTTACTGTCAGGTTGGGAAAAGTGTAGTTGAAGATGCAGCCAATAAAGGTTCCTACCCAACATTTTACATTGATACTCAGACAGAAGAAGGTCAAAAGTTGGTAGAAAAATACCAGGTTGAAAAAGCTGCAACTATCATCAAGATTCGTAAGGGAAAAATAAAGAAATATCTATATGCTTCAAGAGATTCCGAGGAAAAGATTGTAGCAGATGAGAAAGGGATCCAGGAGGCCATAAATGACTAAAAGGGTAAAGCTAAGTAAATGGGCCGAGACAGCTTTTCAAAATGATTGGGAACTGTGGCGTACTAGGACAAATGAAGGAATGGTTGTTTTAGGAAAATTATCAGATGGAACGTTTACCCTACATCGTTTTAATGATGAGGGGGGACAACTAACACATATTTCGCATGATGAAGCTCTTTGGCTAACATTGGATTTGGTACCTGAAAAGTTAGGCTGTATTTAAGGAGGTAGTATGTGTCAAATTTTAAATGCTATTGCGCATGGCGTGGTTGGAACTTTCTTGATTGCAATCTGGTTCGTACCACTCTTTAAGATAACTATATGTGATAACTTTGGAAATGAAATCAAAACGAAAAGGTTGCCATTAGCGTTCTTAATGTTACTAAAAAGTGTTTGGCCGAAAAGTAAGGTTTCATTTATTTGGAAAGGATATAAGAAGCATGAGGATCAGAGATAAGCCATTGGTATAAAAATATAAGTAGGTACTATGAATAATTAGAAAGGTGAAAATAAGAATATGGAACAAAAATATTACGCTGTTCTTATGCAAATAAATATTGGGAAAAGTGTCTGGTTAGTCCCACAAAAAAGTGGGAAACTAGCTTGGTCAGATGAAATTAGTGGGACAAGGGTTTTTAATAGTTATGAGGGAGCTAAGCAAATCGTTGAAAATCATTTCCTAGAAAATTTTGACTTTATTGGTTCATACAAAATTATAGAGTTCACTCATCAAGAACTATTGGATTTTGAAATATTAACTGATGACTAAATAGTCCAAAATAGCTTCCTGGCTCACATCTGGATTGATGTATTTATTGGAGCTATGTCTAACAAATTTGCCAAAGTAAAATAATTTAAGGGGTTGTTTATCTTTTGCTGCTTTTTCCAATATTTTTAGCTTTCCCTTGACTCCGTGATGGCTAGCAGTGTTTTTGTTAATTAAGATAGATGGACAATTAGAGACGTCACCAATTGTGCATCTACTGTCGAATCTAACTAAAAAATAACTTTTTTCAGGTTTCTCTTCATTGTCAATAGACATTACTGTTGCAGTATCATAATAGATGTTAACCTCTTCTAAGTTTATTCCTCTTTGATTAGCTTCTTTTAGATTGACAAAGTGTTTTTCGAGTTGGATTTCTATTTTATGTTTATCATAGAATGTATATTTCTCTCCGGACTGGTATTCTAAAAAATAATTGACTAAATCTCTGAGTTGTTTCACATGGCTACGGAAAGTCTTATTATCCTTATCAGTACAAGAGGAATGAGAGCTTTGATGATGTAGTTCTGCTCTATTTGGCTCAGAAGAAAGATTGGCTTCGTCTTTCTGTCTAGGTTTAGTTACAGTAGCCAATACTCCTTTAATAAGGTCTAAGTCAATAATCAGTTTGTTTTTCTCACGGTAAAAAGAGATATGATTTTCAGACGTTACTTCTTGTTCTCTTTGTTGATAATGTTCAATCATGCGTTGACAATAATTAGGGTCATGTCTTTGATTTCTTGCTCCAGGAGTAAAATAAGGAGTTTTATTAAAGCCCGGATTGTTGAAGTTTGCTAAGGTTAATTTGAATGAACATTTTTCTCCACATTGAAACATTTTTGCATCGGTTAGATGATTAGGAGTTCCAATTGGGGAGCAAGAAAAATCAAAGGCTTCTTTTGGAGTTACATATTGTTTTAATTCTAAACTATAAGCAGATTGAAAAGACATAAATAATTACCTCGCTATAACTTTTATTTTATTTTATCATTATTTCCAATAAAATAGAAAGGATATATCCACTATGATAGAGATAATCAAACGCTGGATTGAAAAGATAAAATCTAGCCCAATTTTGAAGCCATTCATTAAGACTAAAGTTTGGTTTCAAGAGAATATTATTAAGAGAAAACTAGTTATTTTCTCAATGTTATTTTTGACCTGGTTAAGCCTTTTGATGGGAGCGATTTTCTCACCACAAAGACAAACATATACCTCAGAACAACTCAAAACAAAGCAGTTTTTTGCGAATGGCAGTGGTGAGATGAAACTAGTCAGTCAGGAATATTCACCAGATACTGGAATTATTGTTTTACAATTTGAGACGAAAGATGCTACGACTTCGATAGATCGGGGCATCGATGCCAAACGATTGAAATGGAAACTCTATGCGCAGCATAAAGACTCAAAAATAGAGATGGATGTTGTGCCAATCATTGATAATAAAGTATCAGTTATTATTAAAGGAGTTCCGAAAAATTTTGGTGCATTTGCGATCGATGTGACGAATCAGACAGTCTCTTCTAGCTCAATTGATGTGAATATTTCATCACCATCCAGTGATTCTAAAAAGGTTTCTCAGAAGAAATCGGGAGAAGAGGACACTGTACAATTCTTTGTAACTCCTCAAAATCCTCAGCTTGAAATCAAAGCCATTGATGTTTTCTCCAGAGAAGAATTTACTCTTCAGGAAATCGAAAAAGAGATCAATTTCCAGAATGAACAGTCTCAAAAATTGACAACATCAATTTCTCAATTGAAGGAATCTATTGAAGATGATAACTCACGAAAAGCGAGTCTTCAAGCAGAAGCAAAATATCTAACAGGTGATGATCTCGAAGCCAATCAAAAGAATATTACTACGCTGGATACAAATATCGAAACGAAGAATAGAACCATTGAAACAACCTATAAAAACATTGAAAAGTTGAAGGCTAAATTGGAGTCTTTGGATAAGAAAAAACAAGCAGTCAAAGATGGAACATTTGAATTTTCAAATCCTATTGAAACTGTAGAAATGAATTAAAAAAGTGAAACAAAGAGCTCATTTTCGATGATAAGCGAGTTTGTGTTTACCAATAAATAGTAGTCAAAAATCTCCTTAATTTTTGAATTAAGGGGATTTATTTTTTATGATTGTCCCTTTAAAAAATTTTTTTTAGTTATCTTTTATACTAGAATCAATCAAAAAAAGAAAGGCAGAAAAATAAAAGAACAGCTTAAATTAGCACCGAAGGAAAATCAGCCAGTTAGAAAGCATCGTACTGTATTCACAAGTACAAAAGGGGTGTTTAAAAAACAAAAATGGGTTGTGCTGGATATTGATGAATATGGAATAACCTATCATAGTAATCCAGGATATAAAGGAGAAATGTTTTCTTCAATGTACCTCGTTCTACAGGAAATTAAAATTGATGAACGTTCTTTCACACTAACCATCAAGAAAAATGATCATGAAGTTTATGTGATTGATTTGAAAAAACTAGATGGTGATTTGTGGAGCAACTTCCAAATTGTAAAAGAAAAAATTAACAGCTTTGCAGGAAATAAATTAAAGGATTAAGAAATACGAAATTAGAAAAAGGAGAAAGAATATGGCCAAAAATAATTTAACAAAAATTGATAATCAACTAGAAGAAGCAAGGAAAAAAGTTGTCCTTTTGGAAAAGGAACGTAAAGAAGCAGAAGAGAATCTTCAAAAACAAATTGGTAAAATCTATGTTCAAATTCAATTGAAGAAAAATAAAAATCAGTCGTATGAATCGATTTTTGAAGAGTTAAAAATGGAACTAGGTCTCATCAAAGAAGAGGAAAAAGAACAACGTTTAGCAGCGAAGAAAAATCGTGAAGAAGGTTCTCTTCCAGCTGAAAATCAGTCTTAATTTTTGAGTTTTGAACTTCTAAATGAAGTCAAAAACGGTGTAAGCAAAAGTGTGTAAAAAGGAAAAACAGTGTAAGTATAACACCTATAAAGTGTGTAAAGGTAAGTATGGCATGTGTGTGTAAGTAGGTGAAACCGAGAAAATTGATATCATTGGAAACGTTGATACTATCAACTCCACACGTTACGTGGGGACAGTTTCCCTTATGCTCTTTTCTACCACAACACACCTAAAAAGGACCTTAGTCCCTCTGTGTGTGTTAGTGTGTTGAAAAACCGCAAAAATAGAACCGTATCGGTTCGTGATGTTGCGAGGTTGAAGTTTTCTTTTTTGCTTCTTTTTGCTTTTGCTTCGACAAAAGAAAAAAGAAGTCCTGTTTTTGGGGACCATAAATAATAAGATGGAGGATACAGATGGACATTCTCATTAGAGGATTAACACAGGAAGAGGTTAGCTATCTAAAAGCTCTTGCTAAAAAAAATAAAGCTAAGTCATTTAATGATTTTCTGCTCTCAATTTGTCGTGAAAAAATTGAGCACGGAAAATTTAATCGTGCTCAAGATTTGTATGTGGCTCATTTAGAAAATATGAAATTAGCTTCTGACCATGTTTTGAACCAAATGAAAAAACAGACCAGAATACTATCTGAATTTGAAGAAAAAATGGATTGTTATGGCGATCATATTTCACGTTGGTTAGAGTATGAAGGAGAGGTAGAAAGTGATGACTAAAGAAATCAAAATCAGAAATATACCTGATGATATGTTTGAACAACTTCGAGATATTTCAAAAAAATATAACTATCCAAGTTTCAATGAGTTTATGTTATCGCAAGTTCAAAATATCGTAATGAATGACGGATTGAATTTGTACAATAACCAATTTGCGGAAACATTATCTGATATCAAAGAACAACAGAGTCAGATTTTACAATTGATGTTGAAGAATGAAATTTCTCTTTCAGCTTTAAATGTTAAACAAGATATTGTAAATGATCTAACTACAAAATGGTTACATTTTATGGATGATGTATCTGCACTTGAAGCTGAACGACGGTCAGGTGGTGTTTAGAAATGAAGAAGAATAAATCTCTGTTCATCATTCTCATTTTTCTTGCGATCTTTATCGTACAACCTAACAATTTTAATGCTATCAAATCTGGCTTGACACAAAATGATATCCCGACTCAACTGAACATAGCCGATTCAGCTGAAGAAAAAAATTCCGACTCTAATTTGAATCCTACTCTGAAAAATGATGATTTGAAATCAAAGGAGTATGACGGAAAAAATCAAGTGATTGTCGTCAATGAAAAATCACAATTTACAAAAAGCGAATTGAGTTTAGAAAGTGGCAGCTGGGAAAAATATTCTGATCTAGATTTTTTAAATCGTGTAGGAATTGCTGAAGCGATGTTGGGAAAAGAATTGATGCCAACTGAAGATAGAGAATCTATTTCCTCTATCACACCAACAGGATGGAAAAATAAAAAAATAATTTTCAACGAGAAAGAAGATTATTTATATAATCGTTCTCACTTAATCGGTTTTCAATTAAGTGGAGAGAATGCGAATGCTAAAAATTTATTTACAGGTACACGTGCTTTAAATGCAAATTTTGAAGATGAACAATCATCGATGGTTTACTATGAAAATAAAATTGCTAACTACATAAAAAATACGAACCACCATGTTCGCTATCGAGTAACTCCCATTTTTAGAAATGTGGAATTAGTTGCTAGAGGAGTTCGTATGGAAGCACAGAGTATTGAAGATGATGAGATCTCATTTGATGTATATATCTTTAATATTCAACCAGGATATAAAATCAATTATTTGACAGGATCATCTCAGAAAAATTGAGGAGGGAAAAATGAATCCAAGACTTAGCTTATACTTTAGCGAAGAAACACATGAAAAATTTAAGGAAATAAAATCCTACTTGAAAGAATCGTCTGCTTTGCAGAAACAGTATCGAAATAATTCAGCAACGCTTGTCACTTTGATTGAAGTTTTTTATAAACTCTTTATTGAATTAGGAGAAGGAAAAAATTTTTATGAGCGACTGACTCAGCTGGAAAAAAATTTGGGAGGTAGCTTTGATTCTGGAAATGACAACAAGGCAATTCATCGTCAACTTGATCAAATTCTCTATTTAACACTAACCAACTTTCATGCTATTACGAAAGATGATTTTGATGTTCAAGATTTAGAATCTATTCATTCACGACTGGATCCTACACAGCATGAATTAATGGCAAGAATCAACGATGTCATTCAAGAAGATGTTGCACGTGGTCAAACAATTAAACATTCTCATTAATTGAAAGGAGACCTTACTCGTGAGTGAGTCTAGTCCAAGTATTACCTTCATGCTGCAATACACTGAAGCAAATAGTGGCTTTGTAGACTACACTAATAGAGACGAAGCTGTTGAGGTTGATAACGAATTAAATTTAGAAACACATAGACAAAATATCGAGTCTCTAACTGAAGATGAACTACAAAAAATCCAAGCTGAAGTCCCAGAAACAAAACTTAATTTCCAGGAGTACATCGATTATATGAATCGTTCTTATGCTACTGAAAATCAAAATGAAGAAATGACAGCGATTTTTACAAAAGAAGCCAATTACTTGCAGCGTAGCAAAGTAACTGAATTGAAAAGTAAGTTAGAACAGGCTTATCAAAATGGCTCTCTTCTATGGCAGGGTGTTATCTCTTTTGATAATGATTTCTTGGCCAAAGAAGGATTATATGATCTGGAAACTGGGAAAGTCGATCAGCAAGCTATCAAGTCGGTCATACGTGAAGCATTGCCAAGATTGATTGAAAAAGAAGGCTTATCCGACTCATCATTTTGGTGGGCTAACATTCACTTGAATACGGATAATATTCATGTGCATTTTGGCTTATCAGAAGTCGAGTCTGCAAGAGAAAAAATTTTCTATCGGCCTCGTGGACGAATGGAATATAGAGGTAATTTTTCTCAGAAAACCATTGAGCGTTTTAAAAGTGATGTTTTTCATGGCTTGTTAAATGAACAGACTAGAGGAATGATTGTTCGACGAGAACAAATATTGGCCAATATCAGAAGTGAGTTGATCAATTCTGTATTTAGAAATCAGAAGGTTCGTTCTTCGGCTGAAAAAAATTTTTTGGAACAGGCTTACAACCATTTACCAATGGATAAAAAATGGCGCTATGGCTCAAATGCAAGAGATTTTGCAGTCAGTAAATTCTTCCTTGATCGCTATCTGGATTCCTATTTAGAAAATGATGGGAAAGAACTCTATCAAGAATTTCTGAAAGAAACGAAGGACTTCCTAGAAACCTATAGAGGAGCTTATTCAGCTGGGGGAAAATCAACCTACGAGAAGATTCGGAAACTTGATGGTCGTGTTGAGAAAAAACAACAGGAGGCTGCAGGCTATCATCTGCAGCAATTAATAGCGAATCGAGAGAAGGAGTTGAGAGAACGATTAGCAAATAAAATCTTGCACCTATTTCGTGAGAATGCTCCTGAAATAGGTGACGTTCGGCTGGAAAAAAATTTGGCCAATTTCTCAGTAAAGAATCAAAAATTAATTTTAGCCCAGGATCCTAACGCAAGTGTTATCAAAACACTAGATGCCTGGAAAAAACTGGGTTATGATCTAAAAGATGGGGCAAAACCTATTGAAATCACAAAACCAGTCTATGCTGCTTATGACAAACATGGAACAGGTTTGGGACGTCCTGAATATGTTACGGAATTAGTTTATGATGTGAGTCAGATGAAAGAAGACTTACTACAGAAGCAACTTAGTTTAAGGGACTTATCACTATTTTCTTCAGCTGATTTGAAAGAACTTGTAGAAGCGGCCAAAAAGAAAAGCGATCGATCATTGAAAGAACGCCAAGAGTTAGGAACATTTCGCTATGCATTAAAATTGAGTCTATTGGAAGAAAAACAAAGTAGTTTATTAGTTCGTAAAACTCTTTTTGATCAAATTCAACCACTTGAAACTGATAAGCCATTTGTTGAATTAAAAAAGAAGGAGATTCTTCAAAGACTGAAGCTGACTGAATTGCAGCTGACCCCAAATTATAAACTAGGTGAAGCAGACCAATCTCTAAAACAATCTCTTGCTAACCAGTTTGAAGATAGTGTTTCATTTTCAGTAGAAAAGGCTGATTCATTAGCAATTCAAGCACCTATCAAACGTTTGAAGGGAGAATTAGAGACAGTTCAACCTCTTCAAGATGAAGGAGTCCTGACTATTCTAAAGGGCTATCCTGTGACGAAAGCTAGCTATATAGAAGAGCTACAGACCCATATCTCAATTTTTCAGCTGAAACATCAGATTTTCAGTCGAAACAAGGAAATTTCACAAACGACTGATCAAGCGATTATTCAAAAATTAAAACAGGAGAATGCGAAAGGATTTTCTGAACTCAAATCACTCTATCAAAAAATATTGCCAGAGGAAGAAAGTAATCAGAAAAGTCAGTTAGCTCAAGCTGTTTCACATAAAATGCAAGAAAGAAAGAACTTGCAAAGAAAAAACGTCCAACAATCCCAAGGTAAAGCAATCATCAATACAGATTTCATGAGAAATTTGACGAATTCTCTTCAAAGGGCCCAACGTGCAAATAAAAAAGCTCTCATGGAACGTGAGAGAAGTGATGAGAGACAAGAATTTGAGGAGAAAGGACACAGTATGTAAGAGTCATTGTAAAATCAATGGCTTTTTTTGTTGAAAATGGAAATCTATTGTCCCTTTAACTGTGATTCCTCAGTTATTACGTAGAATAAAAGGATAAAAGAGAAAGGAGTAGAAAAATGGAGCTAGTATTTCCAGATGTTGCAGTTGAAGACTTTGACTTTTCAGCCGAATGGTTAATTACGGCAATGAATGCCGATAACAAGCAAGTGTATTTTGAGGGTCAAGGAAGAAATTCTGATTTAGAAATGGTTCTAGATTTTAAGGGAAATTCTGAGCTATTTGAATCTTTTTCAGTAGGGGAATTGGTTCACTTAGATCCAGAAACGTTTCTACAAGCAGAGAAAGAGCCGTATAAAACACAGTATGAAGGATTTTAAGGAGATTTTATATGACAGAACAAGAATCAAGACGTGGGAAAAGTCGTAGAGAGCGTGTTGAATTTGCACGTTCTAGAGATATTTTGGATGTTGCAAACGAGCTTCAGATGGAGCTGGTTCGTTCTGGACGAGACTATCGATGGAAAGAACATGATAGCCTAGTTATTTCACCTGTTAAAAATTTATGGAAATGGTTCTCTAGAAATACAGGTGGAGATTCGATTTCTTTAGTTGAAACGATAAAGGAAGTAGATTTTAATCAATCTGTAGATTTTTTAAATGATGGAAATTTTAAAGAGTTTCAAATGGTTGAAAGGCCTCAAGAAGATTTTAAATACTATCTTGAGAAATACGAGCAGCCGTTTTCAGCTGGACGAGATTACTTGCGGAATCAACGTGGACTATCAGATGAAACAATTGATTATTTTTTGGAACAGGGTGTTTTAGCCCAAGCTAACGCCAAACTTGACTACTTTGCGGAAGGCACTGGTGGAGTCACAATAAATGCGATTGAGCCAGTTATTGTCTTCAAGTCCCTTTCTTCTTCAGGTGAAGTTGTTGGAGCCTCTTTACAGGGAATCCATGAGAATTGGGAGAAGTGGCCAAAACATGGATATGCTAAAGTGATTATGAAAAACTCCGATCCTATGACTGGTATTCATGTTGATATTGGCAGTCCAAAACGATTGATTTTTACTGAGAGTCCAATTGATTTAATGTCCTACTATGAATTGCATAAGGATAGTCTTCAGGATGTCAGATTAGTTTCTATGGATGGTTTGAAAGAATCTACTATTGGCCGTCATCTATCTCAAATTAAGGCTGAAATGTCAGGAAAAGCGCTAATATGGACACCTGAACAATTGGCAGATGGACTTCAAGTAGCTATTGATCATCACTTTTTTGAAAATGAGGAAAATGCGGATTTAATCACTCTAGCTTTAGATAATGATAACGCAGGTAGAACATTCATTCAAGAATTGGAAGCCAAAGGAGCTGTTATCAATTCGGATCTACCAGAACTAAGACCAGGGCAAGATAAAACGGACTGGAATGATGTTTTAAAGAATCGACAGGAAGATAAAACTGACAACAGTCGTCTTGCCCAAGCGCGTAGAAAACTGGAACGACTAAAAGGTGAACAAGACGATGCTATTTCAAGAGCGTATTCCCACCAAGCGCTAACAAATGGACAACCCATGAATGATAAGCGAGGCGGTGCTAGCTTTATGCGTAAGCAAGAACAAATAGAAGGTCAAGTCTTCTCAAAGATGGATGAGATTAGGCAACAGGAAGAGCGAGTAGAGCGCCTGGAGCATCAACAACATTTGAAAGAAATGGGGTTGAATCGTCAGGGAAGTGGTCTGGAGATGAGTGTTCAAAATATACCTCGAATTCGTGAAGAACTAGAAAAAGCTGAACGTGGGGAGTCGTTCTTTACCAAAGCTACTCTTAAACGCTATCAAGAAGAGTTGACTAGACTTGAGGGCATATCTGAACAAATGGGTAAAACTAGTATTCAACCAGCAACTCAAGCCTTAATTGATGAGGGCTTAGTGAATCAGTGGCAAAAACAACCAAATACTTATTTTGTAAAAGGGTTACGAAGAGTTGCCCTGGAGTTGACTGAAGAAGGAGAGTTTCAATTATCTTCACAAATCAAGTATCATCCGAAAAGAGATGAGGAAAGATTGAAGGTGGATGAATTGCTTGCCAAACAAGCGCAAGGAAATGCTGGAGTAAAACAGATGATAGAGGAAGAGCGAAGCTCAGTACCTCCAGAGTTATCTGTAGCCTTTGATTTTACAGAAAATCCAAATCTGTCTCAGAAATTCTCATCAGGAGATGTGATTCCATATAAGGATTTTATAGCTCAATTGTATGAAGAGAATAATTTGAGAATGCTTAGTCTGGGATATGATAAAACTTATTTTGCATTGCAAGATGAGGAGGGGAATCGTCTGACAGATGATTTACGATATGACATTGGTAGTGAAAAAAATGATCTTTCAACACAATTGGGAGAAGTTCTTCCAAGTCCTTACTTAGAACAGGCACAAATGGCAGATTATGAATATCAGTCTCAGATTTCAGCTGAGGAAAATATTCAATTAGAGTTAGTTGAATCAGAAGCAAAACATACTCCAGGCGATCAAGAATCTATTGCCAATACAGAGGAGAATGCTGTGAGATTGATGAGCTATGAAGAGGTAAAACGGGAAAACGAAGTATTAACTAAGAAATTAAATAATCGGATTCAATCTGGAGAATTATCAATCGAATTTGCACCAGATTTCTATCTGTATGATGTCTTTGCAAAGTTAGGAAATAGCCATCCTACAAAATATCTCAGCGATAAAAAAATGGAAGTGTTGTCTCCCATTCATTCACTTTTGACCTCTATTGATGATCAAACGATTGATTTATACAAGAAAAAAGGTACTCCTGAGCAAGATTCCTTGTATCAAGCATTGAAACCTCATCAGAGAACTTTGGGAGTAGATATTTCAACCCGATTTATTGGTGAACTTGCAATAGCAGCCTACAGTACCAACAAGCAGATAGAAAGCCTCTCAAGTGACAGTTTTGGCGTCTATTTTGGTGAAAGAACCCTTGATAATCTATCACAATCGGTTGAGCGAATGCTGGAGTATCCATTGATTGAATCGGGAACAAGAGACTTTCCCTATGGTTTTGTGACAACACCAAATACATTGTTCCACTATCTGGAAGAACAAGAGGGAGAAGTGATTTTAAATCGAGAATTATTGGATAACTTGATATCACGTCTTGATACTCACCCCATTAAGATAATTGAAGTCCCAGAAGAAAAAGAAAAGTCCCTTGATAATTATCAAGAGACTAACACTGGGGGCGAACTATTGAATCGCAATTCCAGTTCTTTAGGAGTAGAAACTCCAGGGACAGCACCGCAGCCCGTTGAGAAAAATTCTCAACCTGATTTTCCTACCAATGTTCATCTTCATTTTACCATCGATGAGGATCGAATGTCAAATAAAAAATTCAGGAAAAACATGCGTACGTTAAATTTATATGCAAACGCAATGAGGGACTCGGCTCAATGGTATCTAAAAGAAATGTCAGGGACAAGTATCCATTATGTTTATAAGAATCCAGAAGAAAAGCAATTCCAAATTCTAAATGTTAAATTTGACAAGAAAAATTGGATGCACTTAACTGGAGTAACACCTGTATATAATGAGTGGGTAGAACATTTGTCTGAGTCATTCGTTGAAGATGTTGCAGCTGGAAAAGGGCATTTCAAAGATTTAAAATTTACGAATGGAATGTCGGATAAACTAAAAGTTTTGAACTTATTACCTGAGGTGATAGAGTCAGACTCCTTTGTGTTTAACGATCTTTCATCTGTAAAGAAATTTAATAATCTGGATCTTTCAAAAGCAATTAGACCTGAAGATACTGATTTGTTATTGTTATTCAAAGAAAAGGAATTTACTCATGTCCCTGCATCTTTAATGAGAGTGAAGGGGGATTTAAGTAAACAACTGGAAGATATAGATACTGGCACAATTCTCGGTGTCTATAGAGAAAGAGATGGCCAGCTTGAACAGCTATCGATTAATGATGAATATGTTAAAGATGGTGGCGAGGAAATGCTATCTGTCTTAAAAAATAGGCAGTTTGAAGAGATTAAACCGACAATGAACGTAGATCATCAGGTTAAGATTAGCTCTTATAACTTTAATAATCAAGAATACTCTGATTTAGAATCTATGTTACAGGCAGGAGCAAGCTATTTGCAGACTCCAGAAGGGAAAGCATGGTTGTTGGAAGACAAAGAGTATCATCAAGATATTTTGTTGAAGAGTTTTGAAAGCAAGGTAAGCACACCAAAACAAAAACTTGCTGTTATGAGTGAGTTAGGCTCAGTGAGGGTAAATGGTTATGAATTATTACCAGGTATGGATTATTATGATGCTCTAAGAGATGATGGTAAATATTTGGATAATGAAGTGATTAAAAGAATTGATGATGAACTGCTAAACTTATCTTCAGGAGTTTCAGCAGAAGAAGAACTTCACTATGAGGAACAGCTCATTGATCTTGCAGAATCAAGGGGAATTGCAGAGCAAGAAAATCATTTAAATCAAACTTCACTTGATTCGGCTACGTTCACTCAAGTCTTAGATACTGTCTATAATTTAGGTGTGCCAGATGACATCTCGAAAACTCCAGAAGAATTTCATCAGGCCTGGAATCAGTATCTTGACTATGCGAAACAGCACAATGATAAATTTGATCAGATTGTTGCTGTAGCTGGAGAAGATCATCTCCTAGATACAAATTCAGATTTTTATAAGGAATGGAAACAAGATTATATCTATAAGGAACACTACCATGTACGCCTTCAATGGTCTGAGGAGCGCCCAAATGGGCCTAGATTGCCCTTTAAAGAGACAGAGCTGATATCTTATCAAGATTTCGCTAGGGAGCTATATAAGGCCAATCAGGACTTTTATCCAATTCATCAAGAAGGAATGAAACAAGTAACAGCAGGCAATACTGAAGGTTATATCCCTCCTACCAAAATTAAGTTTGATATCTATGCTCCAGGGGGTGAAATGATCAAAGAGGGAATTCGTTATGATATTGGAGATGAGACTACACCAATTTCACAAATGCTAGGATTAGGATATCGTCGACTCAACGGTCAATCTGAACTAGCATCGATGGATGAAGAAATTCTTTCTCAACTGGAAAATAGAGTAGTGAACAAGGAAATTTCCCAGGAAGCAAATGAATCGTCTCGATTGATGGAAGAAGGAGAAGGTCAAACTCCTGATACAAGAGAAACGGTAGCTTTTCAATCTTCTAAACAAGAAATTAAAACTAATTTTCTTCAGCGTGTAGAGGAGATTCTGAAAGAGGAACCTATTTTGGATTTGGAGACTCCTGAAGTAAACCCAAGTAGTATTGATTATGCGACTTTAACACCTCACGAATTGAGTGAAGTTGCTTTTCAAAAAGTGAGAGAGTACACAGAAACACCAGAACGGTTAGAAGAGTATCTGAATTTTATGAGTAAGTTTCCAGAACTTTCTCCTAGAAATGTCGCTTTGATTCAGGAACAGTGGCCAGGAGCAAGTGCAGTCGCAACCTATAATCAATGGCAATCGATGCGGGAAGTTCTTGGGATTACTTCAGATCAGGTATTTGAAACTAGAAATACCTATACAAATAAAAAAACAGGTCGAACAAGAGAAGTTGTCCATAATAATCTTTCGGTCAAGACAGGAGAAAAATCACATATTATCTTGTTTAGACCTATGATGGTTGAAATGATTCCTGTATTGGATGAAAATGGAAACCAGGTAAAAAATGGAAAAGGCAATCCAAAATATAAAAGACTTTCTGAAGCGACACCTGAAGAAAAGGCGTTAAAGAAAGAAGGAAAATTGAAATCTCGCTTCTTCCAGGAAAGAGATTCAAATACAGGCTTAGCTAAATTCGCTACGTATAAAGTATTTGAGTTGTCTCAAACAACCTTGAAGCCTGAATTTTATCCAAAAGCGATGCCAAATCGTCACTATGATTTTAATATGGATCATATTCGTACGAAAGAGGTGCTTGAAGGACTTTCAGACTATGCTAAGAATATTGGGGTAACAATCTATCAAGACGATGCAAAAGAGTTGAGGAGTGCGAAGGGAGCTTTTTATTCAGATGAACAAAAAATACTTTTGAATCCAGATAATACTCCTGGAGAAGTTGTTGCAACCACTATTCACGAGTTAGCGCATGCTACTTTACATAATCCTAAATTTGCTAACTCGTATAAGGAGGATGTCTCAAAAGATCGTAGAGAACTTGAAGCTGAGATGACAAGTTATCTCGTTTCTAAGCATTTTGGCTTAGATACCTCTGAGAAAGCTATTCGCTATATGGCAATTTGGACTGATAATTTGACATCTCTTGATGATCAACAACTAGCGCAATCTATGAAACGGATTCATGGAACAGTATCTAAGATTGTAAAAAGTGTTGAACAACATACAAAACCTTACCAGTTAAACAGACAGGTGGTACAGAATCAAAATTTTATCCAAAGCCCAAAGAAGGGGCTTAAAGTCTAGAAAGAGTGCTCTTTTTGAGCCTCTTTTTTGTGTAAAAAGTTGTATAACTTTTTGTGTTGTTTTTTTGATATGAACTCGTTGTATTCTGTGTCAATGTCCCTTTACAAAATATTTTTTAATTATAGATTACAATGACAGAAAATGAAGTCGAAGGAGAATGATATGGTTATAGTTGTTCTGGCTGAAAAAGAGAAACAGGCAGAAGCTTACGCTACAGCTTTGGGACAATTTAGAAAAAAGAAAGGTGTCTATGTCATTAGGCAGTCACCCTATTTTCCAGTTGAAGTACATGTGGTGGCTGCTGAAGGGCACCTATTTGAATATAGTGAACCAGACAATTGGTCGCTTGATAAATTACCTCTTACAAATGTTTCATTTAAGCAACATCTGAAAGAGGACAAGGATTCGAGAGAAAAATTTAAGAGAATCTATGATGAAGTGGTAGCAGCGGATCAAGTGATTATTGGGACGGATGCTGATAGAGAAGGAGAGCGGATTGCGTACTCTATTTTATCGCACATACCAGGGGGGAAGGAGAAAATTTGGAAACGTCTTTGGGCAAGCTCCATGACAAAGAAAGCTCTTCAAAAAGCTTTTCAGGAATTGAAGGAACCTTCAGAAACCTATAATTACTATTTGGAAGCTGAAGCACGTGCACAAAGTGATTGGTTGGTAGGAATGAACTTATCACCTCTTGCAACTCTTGATCTTCAAGCAAGAGGACAACTCCCTCGAACAAAAGGTAGCCATCTATCGGTTGGCCGAGTTCAAACACCAGCGGTCAGACTAGTTTGTGAAAATGATTTAGAAATCCGCAACTTTACCCCAGAAAAATATTGGAAGCTTCAGCTGGAGGATATTAAAAATGGGGTGTTCTTTACGACCAAAGATAAAACTAAAGATAGTGAAGCTATTTTAGCCTCTTCAAGGGGATTATCAACTACCTCTGTTGTTTCTTCAGTTGAGGTAGAAGAACATCAGAAATCAGCTCCACAACTATTTACCTTGTCTGAATTACAAAGTTTTGCAGCAAGCGCCTGGAAATTTGACTCAAGTAAAACGGAGAGCATTGTTGAGGGACTGTATTTGGAAGGTTTTCTCTCCTATCCACGACCAGACTCAGAATACATCAATCATTTTGAATTTGACGATTTAAAAGATAATCTATCTGCCTATCAAAAAGCTATTAATTGTCATTTTCAGCCAGCGTTTTTGGAGCCTAGAGAAGATTATGTCAATGATGAAAAAGTATCTGGTACAAGCCACTCAGCCTTGATTCCGACTGAAAGAATTCCAAACCTTTCAAATTTAAAAACTGACCAACGACTGATTTATGAAGCAGTTGTGAAGCAGGCAATCTTGATGTTTGCGGATGATTGTTATTATTCAACCAAAACAATTGAAGTAGAAAATAATGGTCTTGTTTTTAAAACAAAGGGTAGAACGCTTAATAAATTAGGATGGACTGAATGGAGTTCACGAAAGGTACGAGGTCCAGTTGAAGTTCCGGATTATCAAGTGGGAGATAAAATTGATACGCAAGTTCAGATTGTAGGGGGTGAAACGAAACCACCTAAAAGACTAACTGAAAGCCAATTGATTGGCCAAATATTTCCTAAATATGGCTTGGGAACACAAGCCACTAGAGGAGAAATCATTAAAAAAATTCAAAGTAAGGGTTATGTTGTTAAAGATAAAAAAACAGGTCAACTAACTCCCACCAATAAGGCCTATCTACTTATCAATTATCTCTATGACAATGAATTCTCTGATCCAGAGACAACAGGAGGCTGGGAAATGTTTCTATCTCAGATTGGAGAAGGGACAATCAATCCACGAGAATTTGTGGATGCGATAAAAGATAAGCTCACTCTTCAAATCAAGGGAGTAAAAGAAAGAGGTGATTAAGTGTGACTACTGAAGAAAAGAAAAAAACACCCTATTTAGATTGTTATACAGATAATTTGACAGAAAAAGTTTCAAAAAAAGCAGAAGATTATCAGGTGTACGGACGTGATAAAGAAGTAGAAGCTGTTCAGACCACTCTTCTCAGACGAACTAAGAATAATCCTATTTTGGTAGGAGAAGCTGGGGTTGGAAAAACAGCTATTGTTGAAGGATTTGCTTTAGCCATTTTAAGAAACCAGGTATCTCCAAAATTAAAAAACTTGACCGTGCGCTCTCTGGAACTATCTAGTTTAATGTCAGATGAGGATGGAGGGTTTATTGTTAAGTTTAAAAAAATTATTGAGGAGATGGTAGAAACCAAAGGAGAGAATCTTCTCTTTATTGATGAATTTCATACTATTGTTGGTGCTGGTGGTTCAGATAAGGGCGCTTTGGATGCTGGAAATATTATTAAGCCAGTTTTGTCACGTGGCGAGATGCAATTGATTGGCGCAACTACATTGGATGAATTTCATGAGTATGTCGAACAGGATCGAGCGCTAGAGCGAAGGATGCAACCAATTAGGGTTTCTGAACCAACAACTACTCAAGCGATTGAAATTCTTGAACAAGCTAAAACTATTTACGAAAACTTTCACCAGGTGTCTATTAGTTCTGATGCTGTAAAACAAGCTGTACTTTTATCTGTCCGCTACATACCTGATCAATTTTTACCTGATAAAGCCTTCGACTTAATAGATGAAGCAGCGACAATTTGTTCTACAAATGGATTAGGTCATGTCAGGAAGCAAGAAATTGCAGAGGTGCTGAAAAATAAAATAGGTATTCCTGTCACGACGATTTTGAAAGGTGACAAGGAAAGACTTGACGGTTTAAAAGAAAAGCTGTTACGACGTGTTAAAGGCCAAGATGAGGCTGTAGAGGCTGTTGTGGATGCTATAACTGTTGCACAAGCTGGTTTACAGGATCAAAGAAAGCCCCTATCCTCCTTTATGTTTCTAGGAACTTCTGGGGTTGGAAAAACGGAGCTTGCATTGGCATTAGCAGAGGGAATGTTTGATGATGAAGAGGCAATCATTCGCTTTGATATGTCTGAGTATAAACAAAAGGGAGATATCACAAAGCTGATTGGCGATCGTCAAACTAGAACAAAAGGACAATTGACTGAGAAGGTTAAACAAAAACCTTATAGCGTTATTCTGATAGATGAGGTGGAGAAAGCACATTCAGAAGTTGTAGATTTATTTTTGCAAGTGCTTGATGCAGGGCGCTTGACTGATTCAACTGGAAGGCAAGTGAGCTTTAAGAATACGATCGTCATTATTACTACGAATATTGGTGCTGAAAAAATTATCAAGCAGTATGAATTGAAAGGGAATTTTAAAAAATTAACAGATAGGGATAAAGTTCAGTTTGAAAAGAGCATGACGTTGGAGTTAGAAACTAGATTCAGACCAGAATTTCTCAATCGAATTGAATATAAAGTGATTTTCAACATGTTAGACGAGAAAGTGAATAAAGAAATTATTGTCAAACAACTATCAGAAATTAAAGAAAGAATGAAGAATCAGAAGTTGACTCTCTCTTATGAAGAAAGTTTGGTTACTTATTTATTGGATGTAGGAACCAATATAAAGGATGGTGCACGACCTCTGGAAAGAGTGATTAAGCATAAGCTCCTTCCTTTAATTTCTAAAGAGTTTCTGAACTTATCCGATCACAACCAAGAGTATCATTTTCATCTTTGGGTAGAAGGTGATGCGCCAGATGAGCATCACCGTGAAGATAAAAGAAAAATATTGTTCGACGTCGAAGCTGAAAAGAAGTCATTCGGTGAAGTATTATTTTCTTAAAACTAACAATAAAAAAATGATTGTCCCTTTAAAAAATTTTTTTCAATTATCTATTACACTAATATTGTCAAAATAACAAAGGAGGATTTCTATGAAAAATTATTTGACAAGACAACTTCAGCAAGTAAAAACAAAATCACAGATGTTTTTATTGAGCCTTTCCCTATTCCTAACAGGATCTACAGTCTATGCGGACGATCCATTTGCTAAGTCGGATAACTTGGCAAAACAAGGAATCACAAAAGTTCAGCTAGTCAGTGTTGCGCTATTTGGTCTAGCTGCCGTTGTCACTTCGCTCATTTATGCGTTTGGTGGACGGGAGTTAAAAGCCTCAATGAAAAAAAATTGGATTTCAATTGCAATTGCAATTATTGGTGTTTCTGCAGGTCCAAGTATCATTGAATGGATTTTTGATTTTGTGAAAAATTAAGGGGTGGTGATATATGGCTTTTGCGCTCTTTAATCAAGGTCGCTGTACGATTACAGATGACTTATTTCTAGAAATCACCTGGGAAGATGGAAGAGGTCCAGAGGATGATATTGAGTTGCTTGATATCATCGAGGGATTGGATCATCTTTCTGATTTTTCTCAGCCGATTGCAAAAAGTTTGCCCTACCTAACATTTCAACAAGCCGAGTTGTTATTTAGAGAGTTGAAACAGGTGTATGGTCGGTTTCAGCTGAAACAAGTAGCAATTGCCCATCTGGAAGGAAAAAGCGTGGTGACAGAAGGGGAGGTTTATGCTAGTCCATTCCTCATTACTGAAGACTATGAAAACCTCTTGCTTCCTCTCATTCAAGCGATACTTACTCGCTCTGAATTTGCGAATTATAGCTATCAAGAAAAAAGGGAGTATTTTGAGAACCAGATTTATCCTGTATATAAACAAAGTTTGGGATTATCCGATTCTTCTCTTCCGCTTTTTCCAGCTGAAGGTGAGACAGAGGCTGTTTCACAACCAAATCGCTTGCCGCCTGTTCCAAATGCAAGGGATCAAACAGATGTTGTGGCTCCCGTATCTCAAAAGCGGTCAACTTCTCTGAAGAAATTTTATCTATTTTTAGGTGTTTTGGGAGTGTTGTCAGTAATAAATATCATTTGCGTATTTTTTGCTTTCGCTCAACTGTCAAACCAGTCAGAAAAAGTAAATTTATTATATCAGGAACAAAAAAATACTCAACTAATCATTTCAACGAAAAATGAAGTTGATGTCTTTAGCCGTTATTTCTTACCTTCTTATTACTCGGGCAAAAAAGAAAACCTAGTAGCTTTTCTTTCTGAAGGTGATGCAAAATTTACCAAACCAAAAGAAGGTATTTTACAGTCCGTTATTTTAGAGAAATTGAATTATGATTCAGAAACTCAAAGATATACGGTTTCCTATATCCTGTCTGTCAAAAGAGGGGATAAATCATCTAGCGTTAGATTAACTTTTGATGTAAAAGCTTCTGATTCTTCAAAATATGGATTTGTTGTAGAAACAGAACCAAAGGAATCAAATTATCTTAAAAATTAGAAAAGGAAAAATTACAATGAACAAGAAACAAGTATTAGCTACACTAGCTCTTTCAACAATCGTACTTGCACAAGCTGGTTATGTATCAGCAGACGAAATTGCACCAATCGATTCTTCTGCTCCAGCGACAGAAGTTGTTACGCCGACAGCACCAAGCGCTTCAACAGAAACAGAGGCTCCAGCAAATCAGTTAACAGAGCCTTCAGTTACTCCAGTTGATCCGACAGCTCCTTCAGACAAGGATAACGCAGGAAGTCTTGACGGAGTGCCAGCTGATAAACCAGCACCTTCAGATAAGGCGCAAGACAAGGATAATGCAGGTAGTCTCGATGGTGTTCCAACACCATCAGATAAACCACAAGACAAAGACAACGCAGGAAGTCTTGACGGAGTGCCAGCTGATAAACCAGCGCCTTCAGATAAGGCGCAAGATAAGGATAACGCAGGTAGCCTAGATGGTGTTCCAGATGAACAGCCAAAAACTACTGATCAAGCGAATCAGCAAGGGAAGTCACAAATTGGAACCACTTCAAGCTCAACAGGTCAGGTGGTTCATGATGTGACAAAAGCACCTGTTCAAACCAGTACAGGTGATTCCATTGTCAGCACTAAAGATGGAAATCTTGTCCTTTCAGATGGCTCTGTAGTTGCTCCTGAAGCACTTGGAGGTGTTACGAATGAAGACAAGACCATCAGTGTTTCAACTGCAGATGGTAAAATGGTGACTTTACCAAACACAGGAACAGAAAAAAGTTTCCTAGCTGCAATCGGTGGAATGTTATTGACAGCAATTGGCTACTTCTACAAGAAGAAATTATTTTAATTAAGTGAAGGAGAAAGAAATATGACAGAAAAAACAAAAGGACACGGATATTTCCGTAAGAAAAAATGGGCTAAAGGTTTAGCATCAGGTATTGCAATCGCAGGTTTTGTAGCCTTCTCTGCAGGTTCAGCATTTGCGGATGAAGCAGTACAGCCTGAAAGCAAAAACGACAACAACGCATACGCTACACAAGCTGGTAAAACAACAGGAAGCCAGTCTGTAGCGATTGATAATGGAGCAGTCACAAAGGCTGCTGACAAGGCTAAAAAAGCTGGAGTAGTTGTATCTGAAACACCAAATGTTGACAAAGGTACAGACACTACTTCATCTAGTCTTGAACAATCTAAGTCTGAAATCAAAGATGATCAGGATAAGCAAGTTCAGGAACTTGAAGCCACAACTACAAAACAAGTTCAAAACAACGAAGCTTTCAAGGAAGCACAGGAAGCTATTCACGCTAACAATCAATTTGTAGCTGATGAAAAAGCCAAGCATGAAGGGGCAACAACTGTCACAGTGACGAATGACGGTTCGACTGCCACAGATGGTTCAGCAGACCAAAACAAGAAAGCTACTCAAACAGCTAAACAGGTCTTGTCAGATAACCAACAAGCAGTAACAAAATACCTGGGTGAAAAATCTAAGTATGATGCTACTGTCCAGCAGGCTACTTCTTTAAACAAAGCAGTAGACACTGCAACTGCTGAATTGAAAAAGAACGATGTTACTGTTAGTGTAGCAACACGTACAGTAACATCAGTTGCAGAAGTAGAAGCACTGAAGAAACTAAATGACCAAGCTATTGCAACTGCAAAAGGCAAAGTGGAGCTTAACAAAGCCATCATGGCTGCCTACACAGAGAAGAAGAAAGCTAGTGATCAAGTCAATCAAGATGCTGATCGCAAATCAGCTGATTTGAAAAATTCTGGCGTACTTTTAACTTCTAAAAAACAGGAAGTTTCTTCAGCTGATGAAGCGAAGCAAATTGGGAAACAAAACCAAGAAGCTTATGATAAAGCTAAGAAAGCACAAGCAGACTGGCAGAAGAAATACAATGAACTTCAATCTAAAACAAGTACGGAAGGGTTCACAAAAGAGGTTGTCTTACAGGCTCTCAGTCTTGCAACAGCTAATCCTGAAGCAACAGTGAAGTCATCTGCTTCAGGTTCAACAGTAGTAACGACAAGTTATATTTCTTCCTCAAGTGGTTCTTCAGGATATGGTCGTATTCTTGATTCTACCAAAGTTTTAAAATATAAGGATGTTGGTAACGGCTGGAAAACTGAAATTGACTATACAGGTTTAAAAGGTTTAACTGTTTCAACTGCAGATGGTTCAAAACATTCTATTTCTCGTATTCATCGAAAATTTGAAATCCTTAATCAAGGAAAGACAGGATTGAATGATGTATACGTCTTGAACGATCCAACAGAAGGCTTTGTTGTAGCTCGTAATGATGGTATTGGTGATACTTCTGATTACATGAAGTTTAGAGTAACTGATACTTATTATTACAATGTTGATGGTAAAGAAGTAGTGTTCACTGCTTCAGAAAAAACTCCAGCAAGTATAACTTATTCATCTCTTAACTATAACAAAATTGGTTGGGAAGGTGCTGGAGCAGTTAATGGTAAAAATGTTGAGATTAACGGTTCAACTGTAACATACCATAAAAACGATGGTTACAACTATGCTGATAACTACAATACAGAGGAAAATGTAGGAGTTACATGGGATACTTCTGACTCTCCTTATCAATATAAGGGAGCAGCACTCGGTGTCTTTACTGAAGGTACTAATTTCACTACTGATTTTGCTCAATGGGATGGCTCTGCAACACCAGCAGGACAGACATACTGGTTTGCTTTGAATACTAAGGTTGTAGCTCCAGTTGTTGAAGTTCCAGCTACTGCAATTATCACAAAAACAACTGTGAAACCTGTCAAAACTGAACCTGTATCAGCTGAATTGGTTGATACAAAGAATCCAGTCAAACCAACATTGACTCTTAAAACTCTATCTGAAACTAAAAATCAGAAGTTATCCGCAAGCTATCACGGTTATAAATTGCAGTATAAACCTACTGTCCGCAAGTCTGTATCTGATACAGATAAAACGAATACAGATGGGCAAACAGTAGCTAAAAATGCTACTCAGCTTTATACATTGCATCATGATAATATCTATGCTAACCTTAAAAAGGGAGACAAGATTACCATCATTGATCCACTCGAAGCTGGTGCTGTTCCTGATGTAGCTGTCACAAAGGCAGCTGCAGAGAAAGCAGGATGGGGCGTTGCCTATGATACAGGAAAGAACACTTATACCTTTACTGTAACCTACGAAGGGAAGCACTTAGAAGCTCCTGTGATTACCTGGAAACCAATCTATGACAAGGGCTTCTATGACAACACTTATAAAGTGTTAGTGAATAACTATGAAGTTTTCTCAAATACTGTTACGAACTACACTCCAAGACCTCCAAAACCAGTCAAATCTGTGTTAGATCATTCTGGCAAGGATATCAATGGAGCTAAAACATTTGACCGCAACGTGACCTTCCGTTTGACAACAGATTACAGTCCATACACCAAAACTCTTGCTTCAGCGCAGGCACTTGGTAAGAAGTTTGGAATCCTGGATGATGTTCAAGACAAAGCCTTCACAGTTGACCACAGTAAAATCAAGATGACTGCTGTAGGACAAGACGTAAAAAACCTATTTGATATGTATCATGTTCTTTCAGATGCTGGGCGTACGGATGCTATCAATAATATTTTGAAAGAATTGAACTTGGTACCTAAAGGTGAATTCTATCTTTGGGTTGCGAAAGACTCTGCGAGCTTCTACAACAATTACGTGAAGCAAAATAAAAATGTGACGATTGATCTTTCAGCGAAACTCTTAGTAAAAGAGGGAGAAATCGTGAAGAACGATTTTAAACAGATCGATTTTGGGAATAGCTATCAGTCGAATCTTGTAACAGTTGAAGTTCCAAATGTTAAGCCAGAAAAACATGTACTTGATAGAACTGGCAAGAAAGTCCTTGATGGCAAAGAAGTTCAGCTAGGTGATTTTGTTCAGTACCTTCTTGATGGAGTAACTGTTCCAGAAAAACATGATACATTGTACCAATATGACGGTTTGGATAAGCTTGATACTAAGCATGACAGATATACTGGTAATTGGAAGGGTATCATCAAGGGTACAGAATACACAGCAGAAAAAGAGCTAACGTTGCCATACGATGTTATCCTGAAGAATGGTAAAGTGATCAAGGCAGGAGATAAGATTGCCAAAGGTAGCTCTTATGCCTTTACCTTTGAGTTCAACCAAGATACCAATTCAGAGTTTATCAAGAAACTTGTGACTGTTAAGTGGGATGCCAAAGGTGGCCAATGGTCTTACGTTATCAATCAAGACTTCCTAAACTCTCTAGGGGTTAAAGGAACCTTTGATGCAGATTTCTACATCGAGGCGGAGCGTATTGAAACTGGTGATAAGATTGAGAATACTTTCATCAATATTGTCAATAAACAAGAAATGACTGCCAAGGTTATTACTCGTACACCAGAGCCACCTAAACCAAAACACCCAGAAAAACATGCACTTGATAGAACTGGCAAGAAAGTCCTTGATGGCAAAGAAGTCCAGCTAGGTGATTTTGTTCAGTACCTTCTTGATGGTGCAACTATTCCAGAAAGACACCATATGTTGTACCAATATGACGGTTTGGATAAGCTTGATACTAAGCATGACAGATATACTGGTAATTGGAAGGGTATCATCAAGGGTACAGAATACACAGCAGAAAAAGAGCTTGTGTTACCTTATGATGTGACATTGAAGAATGGTAAAGTGATTAAGGCAGGAGATAAGATTGCCAAAGGTAGCTCTTATGCCTTTACATTTGAGTTCAACCAAGGTACTAATTCAGAGTTTATCAAGAAACTTGTGACTGTTAAGTGGGATGCCAAAGGTGGTCAATGGTCTTACGTTATCAATCAAGATTTCCTAAACTCTCTGGGAGTTAAAGGTACTTTTGATGCAGACTTCTACATCGAAGTTGAGCGTATTGCGGCTGGAGAAGTTGAGAATACTTTTGTTAATATCGTAAATGGACAAGAAATGGTAGCGAAAGTAACAACTCATACTCCAGAACCACCAAAACCTGAAGAACCGGGCAAACCAAAACAATCACTACCAAACACTGGATCAGCAGCAAGCATGCTTCCAGTTGTGGGAATGATTTTGGGATTATTGAGTCTTGCAGGTCTTCGTAAGTCGAAAGAAAACTAATTTGATGAATTAAAATGGAAGAATGACCACAAGCTGGGGTATAACTCTCTTGTGGTCTTTATCGAAAGGAGAAAAAATGCAAGTATTTATCGCTTCTGGACGTGTTGCATTCATTCCAAATGATGCAGTGGGCCGAACTCCAAACGGTCACGTCAGTTTCAAATTTGAATTTGTTTGTGATTCGAGCATGACTGATGATACAAATAAACCAATCTCTAGTTTCTTCCATGTACAAGTTTATGGAAAACAAGCGGAATTGATGGCTCAGAGCCTATCTAAGGGCTCTCCAATTCTCTTAAAAGGAGAAATTATCCAACGACCATATAACGATGAACAAGATCAACGTCGGACGTATCAGTTTATTTCACCAAACCAACAAGGAGGAATCACTTTCCTTGAAAATAAGGAGGCATCTAACCGACGTAAGCAAGAACAACAGGGCTTTTCTCAGCCGACACCAAGTTCTAATCCTCCATCCTATCCTGAACCAATAGATGTGGATTCCCCGTTCTAAAGGGATTGAAAGCATACAAGGACACTTGTGTGCTTTTTTTGTGGTTTATTTATTGTATAAAAAGTTATATAACTTATGGTACAACAATATCTTTTGTCCCTTTAACAAAGAATTTGATATTATCCTTTAGAATAGAGAGGAATTAAGAGATAATAAGAAAGGAGTGCAACAATGGCAAGACAAAAATACAATTATCTGTCTGATGAATTGATTGCGGAATCTCTTCAGGTGACCAATTACTTAGAACAAAGTCGATCCAGTCGATTGAATATTCTTCAGTTGGATGGAGAGAAATGGTTGGAAGACTATTTTAACCGTTATGAGAAAGCCTCTCCAAGGCTACAGTTTCACATATTTCTCTTTTCGAGCTTTTATACTCGAAAAATAGAATGGTTTTTGGAAGGTGTAAGGGGGTAGTAGTTTGTTTGAGTTATTTGAAGTAGTATTTTATACCCTTATCCAACTGATTCGAGCTAGTTGGATCAATACCTTCTTTTTTCTAGGAGGCACAGGTTATTACCTATTTAAACTCTTCCAGCCGTATTTTTTAAGACATTATCAAAGGTTATTAGCAGGTAAGACTAGTTTAAGCCAGACAATAAAAAGAGGTTGGAAAAATCGTAAAGAAATTGATTGGAAACAAGTATGGTTCAAATCAATTAGAGGGTTGTTCAATTGGATGAAGTCATTCATACCTAAACTCTTGGCGCTTGTCTCTCTCATCCTTTGGAATATTTTCTTCAGGATGTTCTACACTCTCCCTTTTGTTAAACGAGAACGGAAACGATTTGATAAAGAAATGAAACCGATTCTTTATTTTAAAAGTTATCGCAGCTTCGTTTATATGGGATTAGGTTTTAGCTTTATTGCTTTTATCTTAACCAATTACCTAGTTACTATTTTGAGAGCCACAATTCGCTTTCTCTATTTTAGTGCCTGGTCCTTTAAAGATGCTAGTAAGGCCGTAAACTTTGACTTAAACAGCCTCTTATTTCAAAGTTTATTGAATGCTAAAGTCTTCTTGATAGCACCTATTTTAGCATTTCCAATCTTTTTATTGGGCTTAGTGATTGCCTGGAAATCTGCCTGGGTGAACTTCGAGCAGTTTCGAGACTATAACAACAATGAAGAAGGAGATGACCGTTTTGTGACGATTGATGAAATTCGTCGTCAATACAAAAAGATCCCCAATAAAGATTTAACTTATCCAGGTGAAGGTGGAGCTCCTGTACTTCATGAACTGACTCATGATTTAGCAGGACAAACACTGAGAACTCAAATGTTATGGCAAAATAGAAAAATGAGCCGATACGTGACAAATGCGGAGCGGATTTTAGGCATGTTAGCTTTTCCTTCTGGATATTATTACATTGAAGATAAGCCGACGAATCTGTTAGGAATTGGGATGACTCGTTCAGGTAAGGGTGAAGGTCATATTACTCCAGCAATTGAAATCAACAGTCGTGCTGAATTGCAGCCATCGATGGTACTAGCAGACCCGAAAGGGGAACATTATCAAGCCTCCTACAAACTCATGAGGCAACGTGACTATGATGTCAATGTTCTTTCTTTCCAAAATATGGATTGGTCTATGTCCTTCAATCCGCTAGCTCTAGCCATCGCTGCCGCAAAGAAGGGCTACTATGAGAAAACTCAAACCTATGTCAATGCAGTCGCAGAATCCATTTATCCGAAACAAAAAGGTGGAGAGAAGGGAAATGCTGAATACTTCCGTAAGTCTTCTATATCCCTGTTTAATGCTCTTACAATGGCTTTGATGGATCGAGCTAATGAAACTGTTCAAAATGGTGAAGACGATGCCTGGGATACCATTACGATCCCTAACGTTGCGAAATTCTTGGCGACAATGGGGTCTGAAGAAGTCTTTGTAGATGGTGCTGGAGAAATCGTCGAGAATCCAAGCAGAGAACAACAAGTATCGAAAAAGTCAAAAATCACAGTCTATTTTGATAATTTGAGACAAGTCAATCAACAACAATTCTCGAAATTTAGACAAATGGCTGATATCGAATTTCGTGCTTCGGACTTTGGTGGTGACGAAACTAAAGGGAATGTCTACTCTAGCATGATGACAGGAATCAACCTGTTCTTGCAAGACAACGTGGCCAAACTGACTTCTAAAAACTCTATTGATTTAGAGTCTGTTGGCTTCCCACGTCGATTGTCTGTCAAGTTGAGATCAAGCACCAATAGTCAACTTAAAAATGAGTTCAAGCACAAAACTGCTAAAGTAACCATTACAGGCTTGAAGAAGTGGGGTAAAGTCGAAAAGCAAGTCGATTATATAAAGCAAGCGACGGCTTTAGTTGACGGGGAAGGCTATCTTACTTATGCCATTGAGCCTAAACTTCCAGATCAGTTTACGGTAACGATTGATTTCAATCATAAGAACAATGGGCATTCCCCTGTTCGAGATCAAATCTTTCAATTTTCAGCTGAAAAAGTCTATCGAAGAAACGGAGATAGTCTAGAACTAGATGAGTATACCAAGAAGCCGATTTTAGATCATATCGATATAACCGTCCTTAAGAATAAAGAAGATACCCAAAATCTTCTTCAGGAGTCGGATATTGAACTGGTCTATTCAGATAAACCGAAAGTCATTTACCTGGTAACACCGCCAAACCGAACAGAGTATAATGGGATTGTTTCGTTATTCTTAGATCAGCTATTCAATGCTAACTATGAGCTTGCTCTCTCAAGTGGTCGTAAATGTATTAATCGGATTCTCCATATCTTAGATGAGTTTACAAATATCCCTGCGATTCCTCACATGGATACAAAAATATCTATTGGATTGGGACAAAACATTCTCTATTACCTATGGATTCAAAATCTGGAGCAATTGGATGATAAATACGGCCAAAATGTTGCTCGAACCATTATGGACAACTGTTCATTGAAGGTTTATGTTAAAACAACATCTTCAGATACCAATAAGAAATTTAGTGCTGACCTAGGTACACGTACCATCACCAGAAGACGGCGCTCCAGCAATATCCTAGACGAAGCCAATCCAAATGTAGCTGTCGAGAATCCAAAACAAGAGTTGTTGACACCAACGCAATTGGCCAAGCTCCAGGAAGGAGAAGCGGTTATCTTACGTGGAGTCAAGGGAAGGGATAATGTTGGACGTAAGGTCACAACGGATCCAATCTTCGCACATGATAAGACGAGCTTCCCTTACAAGTACATGTTTTTACAAGAGGAGTTTGATACATCGATGACTCTTGCGGATATTCCAGTCGAAAGTGCGCACCGTGAGCTAGAACTTCAGGAGATCGCAGTTGATGCAGGTATAGCCTTCAACAACATCATAGACTGGAGGCAACGTTTGACCATGCCTCTCCTCAGCAACAATGGAGAAACTCCTAAACTATCAGGTCGTCATAGTAAAGGACAAAAGGTACAATCCCAATCATTTACTTCCACAGATGAACTATTTCAGGCAACTGTAGCTAATGTCATTCAAGGCGACTATGATTATTATGATGATGGAGACGACTTCTTTGCGGATGAAGTTATCTAAAAAGATATACAATAAGTTATATAAACACTTGCAAGAAAAAAAGCTGTTTGCTATAATAAAATAAACAATGGTTAGGAGATAAATGATGAAAGCAAAGTACTTTTTAAGAATTGTTTTAGTAGGTTTAGCCTTGATTATACTTGGAGCTTGTGGTCAAAAATCACCTGATTCTATTGCTAAAAATGTGCTAAAAGATAGCTATACAGGCTTTTCACAAGAAGATGGTTATGAGAGTCTTGATTTTAAAGGTGGAGTAGGAACTACCTTAAAATTTGACAAAGAAAAGCGAACTATTTCAAATAACGACGGTGAAAGTATTAACTACAGTGTGCTTTCAGAAGAACAAGTAAAGTCGATTCCAGCCTCTTTCAGGGGAACTATTGTTAGTTTAGAAAGTCAACTGAAAGGAAAAGACACTTTTACAATCGCTGTTGATTATAGGGATATAGGTAAGCCTGAAGAAGCAGAGGCTTATTATCAAGTCGTCTTGACCGAGGGTGGTAAAAAAATCCGAATCATTGAGCTACGTCGTGGCTATAAAGAAGACAATGCTTTCTATGATTTTAATGGAACAGCAGATTAACTTACAGAAAAGTCTCAATTACTTGAGGCTTTTTTATTGTCAGAATTTCATTGTCCCTTTAAAAACGATTTTGTTATTATCGAATATGATAGGGGTATCTTAAAAAGAAAGAAGGTACCTTTAGTGCACTATCAAACCTTTTCAGATTTGATGAATGAGGTCAAGGATCTCAATGGTGAAATCACAGGCGAGAATGCAAAAAAACTGGCGGAATTCTATTCCTACTGGGGAAACTATTTAGAACCGACTCCTGCATTTATGGCATTTCTAGCCTATTTGCCAGGAGGGATTGCCAAGGCTCTTTATCAAATCACTTCCAGCCTAGAACATGTTTTTAATAATATGTTCAAGCTCTTTGGGCTTTTCGGATATTTGGGGGATCAGAAGACAGTCATTGGTCAATTTTTCTACTGGTTTCAGATATTAGGAACGTCCTTGTTTACTCTGATTTTGGTTGTGTCGATCGTCGTAGGAGTCTTTACTAAGCCAGTAAAGTATAAGGGGGTGATTATTAATTTCCTTTTGGTAACTGCAGTAACCTCGGTTTTGCCTTTAGCTTTGACCACCATCGCAACAGCAGTGGCACAGGATGCCATGTCTATCCAGACAGTCTCCAGTGAAGCGCCATCTGGTAGTCAACCAACTTCCTCCTTGGCTCTTCAACCTATGAAAAATAATGTGGTAGACCTAAAAGTCTTAATATACAAAGATTTTTCTACAGAGTTGTTTCCAATGGATGATTATGGCTATATCAAGCCTGTTCAGGAGGGTTCTACCCCTGTCAATAATATCACGGATAATTCTGACCAACGTGATACGGCAGATTTTGCGACCAAGATTGATTTTGGAGCAAACTATGGTACGACAAATCCAAAAATGTTAGATGATATACAGAAAAACGACAAAGTAGCAGGAATTAAAGGATTGTTCCTACATAAGTTAAATTCCAATAATACTGGAGTTGAAAGTATTACAGAACACCGAGTCATTAATCAATTGAGTGCTTTTGAATCCGTTTATATGCGCTATAAAGTCAACTGGATAGGGATGTTCCTCCAGTATATTATCCTTGTTGTTCTATTGGTCAGCATGATCATTAAGCTCGTCAAATCAGTTTTTGATATTCTGATTGAAGCAATGATTTCTCCGATTCTTGGTTATAGCTCCCTATCAAACTCAAAGAAATACAAAGAGTTGTTAAGAACGATTGGTGGTGCCTTCGCAGGAATTTTCTTTGAAGTTATCATTATGCGTGTAACACTTGAGATTTTCAGAGATTTGCCAATCCTATCTGTTTCAGCAGTATCTAAGCTTTCTGGCGGATTCTTTGATGGGCTGAACATGTGGGAACAGTGTCTCGCAGCTGCCTTTGTCTATGTGGGGGTATTCTTTGCAGCCATGCAAGGAGTGGCCATGATCGAGCGCTGGCTTGGAGTTTCAACGGGTCATAGTGAAACAGCTCAACAACTGCTCGGAGCTATGATGATGGGCAATGCCTTTGCGGCTGGAGCAGGAGGTGTCTTTAATGGGGGTATGGCGCTTGGTCAATTTGGTATGGATATGGCTAAAAAAGCTCCAGATGCCCTGTCTAAAGGAAGTCAGATTCTGGGGAATAGCCTTGCAAGAACTGGAGGTGGTATTCAAGGTGCTTTGAACTCTGTAAAAGACCAGGGCTTGATGAATGCGGCCAAAGGTGGTGTAAGTAATATGGTTGATTTAGCAGAATGGAAAGCATTTGAAGCCATGCAAAATACGAAAGGTGCAGTTGGCAATGCTTTAAATAACTTGGATGATAAAGCCGCCTCTGCTCAAAATGCGACCTATAACGCTTTGAAAAACGATGCGGTTCCTGGAATTGATCAATTTGGACCAGTTGACATTCCTGAGCCACCAATCGATCCAGGAACAACGGATGCACCTATTGTTGATTCAACTCCTTCAGCTGAAGGAATGGAGTCCCCAATTCAAGATCAAAATCCACCTGCAGAGGCACCAGTTTCAGAATCGACACAACCACCAGCACAGCCTGATTCTTCTCAACAAAAATTTCAACAGAGTATGAATCAAATGAATTACATGAACCAACAAATGCAACAAGCAGGACAGCGTATGCAGGGAGGACGTCATATCACAGGTGCTGAGAGTGAGGACGAAGAAGAATAGGCGGAACTATGGATCTAACAGGGAAGAACATTGTTATCACAGGAAGTCTACGTCCTCTAACTCGAGAGGAAGCCATACAATTTTTGGAAAGTAAAGGAGCTGTCGTGCAAAGCTATGTATCTTCTCGGACAGATATATTGGTTTTAGGACACAAGCAGTTGAATCTTTTTGATCCAGATAAACGGTCTAAAAAGCATGATGCAGCTCTTAGACGAATATCAGACGGTCAATCTATCACTTTCCTTTCTGAAGAATCATTCTTTGATTTAGTTAAGAAGTCTCAAGATTGAGGCTTCTTTTATTGTATAAAAAAGTATATAACTTTTTGTGCAATTATTTCCTAGAAGATAATGGCAAAAATGCTATTGTCCCTTTAAAAGATATTTTCGATTATTCATTATAATGTGAGTGTCAAAACAAATGTAAAGGAGAAATTAATGTACGGTGAAAAATACGGTGTACCTAGAGATATCTATGCCAAAATCAAGATTATTGGACTTCTTATCCTAGATATTGCTTTTGTTGGAATTACTGGAGTAATCGCTTTGAGCGTTGGCCTAAAGATCTTTCCTAAAAGCCAGTGGATACAGATGTTCGCATTCATTTTGTTGACACCAGTTATGAGTTTATATCTTGTATTGCCTGCCAACGGTGGCAAAAAGAATTGGCACAGCATGTTTCTTTTCTTCAGACGAAGAAGAAAACGTTATATTAGCTTGAATTATATCAGAAGGAGAAAACCATAATGGCGATTAAACAAATTCAACCCTCAAAAAACGAGAAACGCCCTCTGGGACGTATTCAAGAAACAAAGAAACAAACGCAGGAATATTTTGATTTACATTCTTGCGTTGAGTTGTTAGATGTAAAATCAATCATTCCGAACAGCCAGGCTTATATCCAGTTAGTAGATTATGGATACTTGCAGCTGATGGAGATACCAGGTAAAGATTTAGGATCGATGTCTTATAACGAAGTTATGAGAACCATTGAAAATTTTGAAACCTGGTTGACTCGATTTGGACCGAATATCCAAGTGGAGACGACAACTTTGCCAACAAATACAGACACTCAAATTTCAGATTTGCGTCATCATTTGGATTTAGTGCGACAAAATATGTCCAAGTTATCAGTAAATGATAGACGTTTTTTACAACTCAAGGATCGTGAAATTTGGCTTCAAAGCCAAATTAAAGTTGAAGAAAGCATCCGACAAGAAGTTTATAATACAGAGTTTATACTGTGGCTATTTGCACCTACAACAAGCGAATTGGACGAATTGGTTCGTAAGGCAAAAACCTATGGAAATAATGATTTTGTTCCACAAGATATCAGCTACAGGAAGAAAATTCAGATTATAAAGCAATACAACAATATGAATGAGAAAGTGTAGGAGGGATAGCATGCCTGATTTATCAAAACGTAGACAAAGACAACTAAAAAATGAAGGATATGACCTTGCCTTTCTTAGCCAGATTCAACCGCAAGGAAATATTGATTTTCAAAAGGATGACCGCTCCTGGATAAGTGGAGATGGATATCACACAGTCTTGCACTATTATGAATATCCAACAGAAGGAATGGATCGTTTTTGGCTTTCTGAATTGTTGTTGATTCCTGGGACACGTTCCTTCCTGTCACTGTACAAGGAGGATAATAGACAGCTTCAAAAAGAGATTGAGGACTCTATTGAAGAGAAGTCAACACGGATTACAAACAATAGCAAACTAACCAATAATCGGAAAGAACTAGATGAAATTGACAATCTTAATAAACTAAGCCGTGAAATTGATAAGCAGAATATAGCTATGTATGGGATGTATATTCGTGTCTTTGTGTTTGCATCAACAAAAGAAGAATTATTTAAGAGAGTTGAAGAAGTCAAAGACAAAACGTCGAAATTCAAATCCACTATTCTATCAGGAGAATTAGATTTTGAATACCACGCCCCATTTATTCCAGCTGAATATCAGATTGATTTGCCCAATCATCGAAGAGGGATACCTACTCCAGCTCACTCAATAGCTGGTGGATATTTCTTTAATCATACGAAGCTAGAAGATGAGAAAGGCTTCTATCTTGGATGGACTCCAACGAACGGAGCAGTAAATTTTAATTTTCTAGAACGTGACGAGAAAAGAACACGATCCTTTATGATTCTATCTGGAAATCCAAAGATGGGACAACGATCTTTTCTTATGAAACATACAGACGGTCTCTATGCAAAGGGTCATTATATTCGTAACTTTGATGCTACTGGCCAGTTTCTTGATCATACACGAAAACAACATGGATTGATTCTTGATTTATCAGGTGAGGCTAACCGTATCAATATCTTCCAGGTATTTCCAACAGTAACCAATGAAGCAGGAACTGAAATCGATAAGAAGAAATCTTACAACCTTCATATCGAGAAACTGAAGAGTATCTATAAACTCTTGAATAATGAAGTGACAGGAGACGATTTAATCACATTTGGAACTCTTCTGAATGAGTTTTATATTGAGGAAGATTTGTGGGCTCGAAATCCGTCGTTGAATCCAGAAAAACTGAAAGCGACGGATATTGTGAAGGAAGAGTATCCTATTCTGTCTGATTTTATTTTGTTTGTGGATGCCTACAAACGTCGACTGGAACAAAGTTCTAGCATGGATATGGCTGAAATCAAAGCCGTTAAGCGTATTTACAATACATTTAACGAGCTATTGACAACAAACGCAGAAATTTTCGAGGGAACAACAGAGTTTCAAGATATCTCTTCAGAGCAAGTTGTGACATTTGACTTCTCAGGGTTGAAGAACGCCCCTCATTTGTTAAATGTTCAAATATTCTCTGTTCTTTCACTTGTCTCTGCTGATATTGTTAATAACGGAAAACGTTGTAAGCAACTACTGAAGAAACGGCCTGACTTAACGGAGATGGATATGCAACACTATATTGTTAATATTAGTGGGGCACAGACACTCATTAATCCAAAGCATGAAAGTAGTGTGAATCTCCTAGCTGATATGATCGATACAATGGGGGAAAACTTTGCTGGTGTTGTATTGTCTGTTAATTCACTACGTGGGATTCTGTTTGAGACAGGTATCGGTACTCATAAGGATCCGTATGTGACTGCTGTTCAGAGGATTTTTGGTCTGATGCAATATAGAGTTTTTGCCCAGACAGATGAAACCAGTGTTCCTCTACTAGCTAACGCCTTATCTGGTTCAATGAATCAGTCTGAACTAGAGACTTTGCCTCGTCTGGCGAAAGGACAGTTATTCATGAACATTGCAGGGGTTGGAAATCTAGTCTTTAACCAACAGTTGTTAGCTCCTGAAGTCGAGCGCTATGGTGGTATTGAATAAGAAAGGAAGGTAAACCAGTATGGCAAAAAATAAACTAGGAATGATTGCAAGGACTAAGCAGAGATTTGATCAATATGTGTTGATTCGTAAATATCGCATGAAACAAGAAAGAGATTATTTTGCTTCAGAAGGAGAATCAGATCCAAAACGTCTGGAAGCACAAAAGGAACGAGATAAGGAGTTTTTGAACGGTCTCAAGAAAATAGGTATAGGGTTTATTGTATTTTTAGTTTTTTATGGAATTTTGCGGACAATATTAGGATTGTGGTAGATAAGCGAGGTATCCATGAAAAAAATAATTAAACTGAAGATCCTCATCCCTCTTGTAGTCCTTCTATTAATTGTCAATGTTGGGATAACCATGTTAGTTGGGATAATGGGAGCTGTAAGCAATAATGGAAGAAATGATTGTGGTGCCGTAGAAACAACATCTTCAACTAGCGAGTCAACAGTTTCTTCAGTTGATGGTTCCATCGATGACTTTGTAAAAAAGCATAAGGAAGCCTATATCTTGTCTTGGAAGGCAGGAGGTTTCCTACCTTCAGCCTCTATCACTCAAACAATGATAGAGAATGGGTTCAATTTTACGAATCCTAATGGTACTTCCTTCTGGAAAGCTCACAATATGGGAGGTGTTAAAACCTCGAGCAAAAATAATTTTCCAGTTACTCTTGCGACGTATGGTGAAGATAGTGTTGATTTAACAGGAACAAAGCCTGGAGCAAATGTAGGAGATGGCACAGGAGGAGCTTATACCTGGTTCTCTAGCTATGATGCAGGGATTGTAGGGAAAGCTGAGTTTATGGCTCACCAGACACTTTATAAAGGGGCTATAAACAATATAAATGGTATTGCTAGCCTATCTGCCATAGCAGATGGTGGATGGGCTACAGATGGCACTTATAAGAGCAAACTAACTGATATGTACCAAAAACTAGGTACGAAGTATCAGTGGCTTGATAAGGAAGCTATTGCTGCTCATGGTGAGAAACCTTATGAAGGATCCAGTACACAAGATGTCAGTTCTTCAGATAGTGCGGTGTCTTCTTCAGCTGAAAACAGTGGATGTGGAGAATCAGGTAGCAGTACCGATGGAACGGGAACTGTCCCTTCAGATGCGACTGCGTGGGGGTATAAACCAGAAGACTTACCAGATAGCTTGAAACCATTCATTATTGATCCTAAGAGCTTAGGCATGGACTATGCTAAGTCTACAGGATGGTATAATCCTGGAAGCGACGAGTATGCTGGTCAATGTGTGAATCTTACAATTAGCTTGGGAAATCAATTATGGGGCCATTCTGGATCCGTACAAGGCGATGGGAAAGATCAGGCAGCAGCGTGGGCTGCAATATTTGGAAACTCAGTTAAGACTACACCTAAAAAAGGCGCTATTTTTTCTACACAGGTAGGGGGCGGAGGATATGGTCATACTGGTATTGTATGTCATGTTTTCGAGAATGGCTCCATCTTGTTTGTAGAGCAAAATACACCTCTGAGTGGTTGGGATCAGTTCAAAACTCCATATACATGGAATTATCGTATTTGGACTAAATCACAACAACAAGAACAGGAAATATCTTTTGCTTATCCTGATGACCGAGAAGCTAAATTAAGTTCAAATTAAAAGGAGTATATGAGATGATTGATTGGATAAAGGAGAATATGGTTGTATCGATTGTAGTAGGCATTCTATTGATTTTGGCAGGAATAGGGATTGTGTCGAGTTTCAGACCATCTCAACAAACCAAAATAGAGGAAACAGCTCAGGTGAGTTCTTCAGGAACTGCTCAAAACGAACCGTCTTCCAAAGAGGAAACAGCAGATGAAAAGCATTATCGGACAGCTAAGCTAAAACTAGAACGTCCCTATGCAGAGGCAGCACTGGAAGATAAAAAGGAAGTGTTAAAAGCCTTTGAAGAAGCAGTAGCAGATATAAAAAAGACGAAGTTTCTGCCAAATGTCAAGGGAACAATCGAGAATCATTTATCTATGACACAGAATGCGATGGTTCAAACCTTTGCGATGGCTCTTCTGACGAATCAGTATGATTTTCAACCTGAACAATTGGAAGTGATGCCAACTGAATCAGATGATGTTATTCAATTTTTAGTTGTTCTAACTAAAAATGGAGAAGAGAACAGCTATTTCGTTGGAAATTTCAATACTACGATTCAACAAATCCAGCTAAAAGCCTATGTTGGTGGAAATATAGGTGGTACATACGGATAACAAGTTGCACAAAAAGTTATATAACTTTTTGTGCTTTTATATTGACAAGAAAAGTAGTTTTAGGTATAATTAAGTATATAAAAAGTTATATAATAAAATATATAATTATCCAAGGAGGAAATCATGAAGATTCAAACTACAAACTTAGGAAAAGGTGGCGGTGGTAAGACTACAGATACCTTTAATGAAGGGGATTGGTTGGCACGTGTTAAGGGGCTTAGAACACTACTCATTGATGGAGCTTGGGAATGCAATTTGACAAGAACATTTGATGTAAAATGTGAGAAAACCGTCTATGATATATTTACGACTGGAGAGTATGAGATTGTTCCAATATCAGAAAATCTCAGTTTGATTTGTGGTGATGAGCGTTTGACAGATGAGCAGTTAGATCTTGCTAGTCGAAACAACAAGTATCTCCAGTTGTTTATGTGGTTTAGCGAACATTACGAAGAGTTAGAAGCGCAATTTGATGTCATTCTGATTGATACGCACAATGATGAGAGTTTAGTTACAGCAAATTTTATAGCTGTGTCAGATATTGTCTTGGCTGTTTCTGATGCCTCTCTTAATGGTTTTCGTGCTTGGTTATCTTTGAAAAATTTTGTAGACTTCATTAAGAGTGAAGCTATCGAAGTTATTACTAAGAAAAGCTATGTTAAAGCAGAACCTTATCTTATCGGAAATAAGATTAAGTACGTTGGAAACAATGTCACAGACACCTGTAAACAGTTTTTAGAAGTTGTTGAAGAAGATCAGGCTTACTTGGGTTCTATCCAGGAGAAAGAGCTCATGGCCAAAAGTCTTGTGATCAGTCAGAGTGTCTTTGAGCAGCATGAAGAGATGACAGCTAACCAACAAGAGACACATCAAAAGTTTTATGATAATATAAACTACGTATATGAAAATATTTTGAGTGTGTTAGAAGGAGAGGTAGCATGACAGAGAATCGATTCGCACAAGTAAAACAAACATTCCAAAGTACACCAAAGAGAGAAAAGACTCGTTCGTCGAGGAAACAAAATCAGGAGGCCAGAAAGTCTCCTGAAAGCTATAACAAAAAGCAACGTTTTCCTTTCTCTCTGCACCATAATGTTCGATATGATATGTTAGATGCTTTAGTAGAGTATCATGGTGAAAAATCAGCTTCATCTTATCTTGAGAATCTGATTATAAGAGAATGGGAAAAGATGCAGAGAAAAATTAAGCAATGAGATAGTAGAAAAGGATAATTTTAAATGATAGATTTTAGTATAGAAACAAAGAAGAAAAATGACAATGACGATGAAGAACCACAATCAGAGAAAGATTACAATCATGATATGAAGAAAAAGAGAGAGAAAGAGGAAGAGGCAAAGAAAAAGTTGACAGATCAAGAATTAATTAACAAATTTCAAAAGCTAAAAGAAGACGTGATTTCAAAAAGTCAAAACCAAGAACTTTGCATGGAAAAATAGCAAAAAAGGATGTAATTGAAATGATTTTCGTAGATATTAAAAGACTTGTTCAGCTGTTCTTTATTTTTATCGGAGCTATAGCAATCTATGTGTTCTATAAAACATTTGGGCTTAGTATAGTGTTTATAATTGTTTTAGGGTTGGCCGTTTTAAAATTTGCTCCAGCTTTCCTTCCAGTTGTATTATTATTGTATTTTGGGCTTCACTTTACAGGGGACTTTTCCTTTATTGCAGATGGAATTGTGACGGTTTTATGGAGTGTTATTTTGATTCCTATGGGGATAGCTACTATTGAAATGAGCAAATCCTGTTTTAGTAAGAAAGAGATACCCTGGTATGACAAGTAAGAGTTTATCTGAAAAGATAGGCTCTTTTTTTGACAGAACAAAGGATTATTTGAACATTTAGGTTAAAATTTATTAAAATAATCATAATTTTAATAAGGGAGGATTCTGAATGGCTTTCTTTGATGAGAGAGAACTAAAAAATCAATTGCTGTTTCAAAATGCAAAAGAATTTTATAACTTTGTTTCTAAGTATGATGAGAAGATGATTCCAGTCATGAAAGCAAAGGGCTATACCTGTATTCATTCTATGGAGCGTACCGTCGCTTTCACATTTGGTGAGTTTACTTTCAGAAGAAGACGTTGGAAAAAAGGAGATCATTGGGTAATTCCAGTTGATGAAAAGTTAGGACTTCAGAAGAATGTCCGTTTCTCCTGGGAATTTATGTATCAGGTAGCTAAATTATCTACTTTAATGCCATATGATAAAGTAACTCAGGTAATCCAATTGACTTATCACATCTCTATCACAAAGCCAATTGAAGTAAAAGCTGTAAAAATTTGTGAGAAGTTGTTAGAGAAAAGAGAAGCCTATCGATATTACGAAGAGGGGAAAGAAGTTATCAAAAGAAAAGCCCAGGTTATTTATATTGAGGGCGACGGTGTGATGGTTAAAGCACGTAATCCACAGAAGGATAATAAACATTACGATTTATCCCATTTTGTAGTTCATACAGGAAGTCATAAAGTTGGCAGCAATCGATTTGAACTCCAGGACAAAAAGGAATTTATTGGTCTTGACAATCGCTTAGTGAGGGAGCAGGTAATTGATTATCTATTAAATAATTACGAAGTTACGAATCAGACTTTATTGATTACGAACTCTGATGGAGGTCATGGATATACACCCTATGTTTTCAAAGAAATTGCGAAGATTTTGCGAATTAAACGACACGAACATTTTTGGGATGAGTACCATGTAAATAAGGAGTTGAAGAATTATTTAAAATTTTACTCTGAAGAACTATTAGATAGAGCTTTCCAGGCGATTAAGAAACATGATAAGCAGTTAATGCGAACTGTTCTGGATACGACTGAAAGTTATATCGAAACAGAAGAAGAACAAGAGTCATTTGAGAGGTTCAAGAGTAAAATATTGAGAAATTTCCAATACACTAAACCAGCCGAACAAAGAGGATTCAGTCATGCAGGAATTGGGATAATGGAGAGTCAGCATCGTAAGGTAACTTATAGAATGAAAAAAAGAGGAATGTACTGGACACTTGCTGGAGCTGAAACAATGAGTCGGATAATTGTTTTGAATTATGAGGATTCTTTGAGAGAACTATTCTTTGGTAACTGGAGAGAAGATTATGAAAAATTTATTTCTTTAGAGGAAGTTTCTGCTTATACCATTAAAAAAAGAATGAGTAAAACGGGTAAAGAAAATACATCTAGATATCAATGTTACCATGATAGTAAAAGGTTATCCTACTTCAGAAAACAATAGAAGTATATAATAAAGTATGCAAAAAGTTATGTAACAATAACCTTTGTAAAAAAAGGTCTTTTTGTGCTACAATCAAGCATAAAATGCTTGCACGGTATGTAAAAATGTGTTATAATTTACTTAAATTAATCGAATAAAAAAGACGAAAAGTGCGCTAACACTTCTCGCCTTACCGAGTAAGAACTCGTCCTTCTTACTCAGTCTTTTTTTAAACTCGGTGATGTTCTCCTGAAAAATATATGGAATTAGGCATTCTAAAAAATTCTACCGCATACAGAGCTAACGTAAGTGTTGACAAATAAGGAGTTATCACGTATAATAGGAGTAAGTAAAGATTATAAATTACTTGTGGGCTAGTGGATATGGTCTGCACCCGCCTGTGGGCTCCGCACTCAGTTCAAACTGTTTGTTGAGAAAAAGAATAGCAGGACTGCCTACCCTTGAGGAATAGAGAGGGCATATCTAGCGTGAGGTGAAACTCAATACGTGGAAGAGAAGGAAGCTCCTGCTTCCTTCTCTTTTTTAGGAGAAAATTAGAATGACATATACTTTGGAATGGCTCGAGACCTTTGATGGAGAGATTGATATTCTCAATGTCGATATGTCTTGCATGGCCAATACAATTGAGAAATATGTTTCTCAGTATAAATACGTTTATCAGACAAATATGGAGGACTATCCTGAAATTGTTCTTTCCGTCCCAAATTCTTCTATTCCTCATCTATTAGGATTATCAAGAGGTCATCATGTTAATTTGCCAACTAATAATGCAGGGACTATTTTTGAAGGATTAAAGGATGATTGGACATTGGAGCGTCTAAATAAGGCGGATAATGGATGGTTTAACGAAAATAAATTCAAAATTGTTGGGACATTATTGCTTTATCAAATGTTACATGTGATGGAATGTAAATTCTATACAACGGATGGTATTTTGAATAGAAAAGTTGGCACACGATTTAGAAGAGATAATATTTATTTTGTGGTCTTCAAATTAAGTAATGGTATTAGTTATACTATTGAATTATCACATGAACAAGGAAATCAATACTTTCCAAGAAGTCTTAAAATCAATGACACTTTAATTACAAATTGTAGAGAAATAGAACTGAAACTTGTTGACAAGAAACGCTTTAAGACGGCTAAAGTTAGAAAGGTTAACTGGCCGTCTTAATGGAAATATTGATATGATAATTATTGGGTCATCCACTTTTTGTGGGTGGCTTTTTTATTTGTCCTTTTTTTGATGAGATATAGTTGCTTAGTTTATAAAATATAGTGGATTGAAATAAGATGTGAACAAAGAGATTAGGAAAGTCAATTTTATTTCTAGAAATATTTTAGCAATCGCGGCGTACTATTTTAAATTCAATCTACTATACCATACAGAAGACCAACAGTTGAAAGTTTACAGAAAAAGATTACTGAGATTAACCTCTTGATTGAGTTAACTGAGACAGATAAGAAGCATCAGGACATTAAAAACGAACTGGTCGCAGAAATAGCAGAGCTAGATATTAAACTAACTCAAACTAATGAAAAAATCGCCACCTTAAACAAGATGGCGGAAGTGCTTATCAATTTGAAGAGTGATGATCTGAGTAGTCGAAAACTAGCAAGGTATGACTTTTCAAAACTGAATTTAACAGAGTACATTACACTAGAACAAGTGACTGAAGAAATAGGAATATTGCAAGAGGAACTGGGGCATTATCTTGATGAGTATGAGGGATTAGTAAAAAAGCTAGAAAATGTTTGTAAAAGTACTGAATGATAAGGATTTTGATAAAAAATTTAGTATAGAAATACTATTGGAATAACAAGAACTAATCCTATGGTGGTTAAAGATTAACTATCTTTATGCTATTGATTAATATATTTGTTATAGTGCTCTTGGTACTGTGCTTTTATATTATGTTCTCCTAGAATTTCAAATACCTGAAGTGCTTGTTTCATCTTTTCGATTCCGTTCGCAGGATTGCGCTTAAATTCAAAATACCCACACGTATATAAGAAGACGGTTTGTTCATAATAGTTCAATTCATTATTTAGTAATTTTTTTACTTCTTTGATTAGAAAACTACAATTTTGAAATTCTTCATTATCAATACTAACAATTAGGCAATTGATTGCTAATTGTGTAACAAGCCGTTTATTTGTCTTATTTAATGTTGAATAGATATAATTTTTTAACATTTCTATAGTTAATAGGAAGTAGGAGTTATATTTAATTGTTCTTACACAGTTACCTAATAGGATAATTTCATAGTAACCCCAGTTTTCAACTTTAAAAAGATAATCTGTTAGCTGTAATAACTCCTCGTCCGAGGGGAGAAAATTTTTATTTGTCGTATAGAGAATCGATTTTACCATTGTCTTTTCATAAGGACCCAAGTTATAACTTGAAGATTTTGATAGTAATTCAATAATACTATCAAAATTTTTTGTGGAGTAGTGTTTTCGAATATATTGCACCAAGTTAGCGAATGATCCAGTTTTAGTAGAATTATTGTCATGAAGAATAATAAATTCATCCAAAGTTATATGTAATTTATCTAAAATATTGATTAGTCGAATACAAGAGATTTCTGATTCTCCCCGTTCAAATCTAGAGATTTGAGATTTAGATAAATTACTATCAGCAATTGAACATAAACTGATTTGCTTTCCTTTTCGAATTTTTCTGAGTGTTATACCAAGTTTTGATTTCATATTTCCCATTTTCCCAACAAAATTTCAAAGGTTATTTATTTATTATACAATAAATAAAAAAATAAAGGGAGGTTCAGTATGAAAAAACTTTTAAAATTTACATCAGTATTGTTATTGATTATGGATATTATCATTATAGTCGGAGGTTGAATCTTACCTGTACAGGTAAGTGTGTTTAGTTATATAGTTGATTGAAATAAGATATGAACAAAGAGATTAGGAAAGTCAAATCAATTTCTAAAAATGTTTTAGAATTTGTAGTGTACTATTCTAAGTTCAATCTGCTATAACTAAACACACTTACCTGTACAGGTAAGTGTGTTTAGTTATAACTAAACACACTTACTAATCTTATACGTAATTCTTAGAGGATATCTATTATGCAAGAAGTTATTATCACAAATAAAAAAACTGATTACTTATCAAAATTAGCTGAGTGTGAAGATTTAATTTTGTACTCGAAAACTGGAAAGTTAGATTACTTTAATTTAGATGATAGAGTGAGGCGAGATATATCTAGTTTGGATTTAGAAATTTTGTATGCAGATACTAGAGATTATGCTATTGCATATGCATTATCACGATGTACGGGAGCAAAATTTTTGAAAATTGAAACAGAGGCTCTGCTAAATAAGAATAAGCATTACATATTTATCAGTGAACATGCAATGTCAGATAATTTAGACAGCTTGATTATGAGATTATCAATATATAATATTACATACCTAGTTGCCTATGATTTAGAGGCATTATCAGTTTTAATTGCAAAATTTTTATATCCAAATAAAATTTTAGGTAAAACTAATATGATATTAAATATGCTTGATTCATCAATAAAAGACATATCTCGAGAAGATTTTCAGATTGTAAATCGTAAGGGGGATGTGTTTGAGAAATTGTGTAATTTAAAAGAAATCAACTATTTATCTGCAATCGTTCATGGTAATGGAAATTTACTATATTTAGGTCAAGAAAAATTGGTATCAAAAGCTGTAGCAATAGATAGTGGTGATACCATATTGGCTAATTTTTTAGATTCGAAAAGAAACAAGGTAATTTTCTTGGCGTCTTGTTTTGGAACTATGATATCAGGGAAATCATACTTAGATGATTTAATGAAATCAAATGTTGATACTATTATTACTTACAGAGGGCTAAAAGAAAATGGATATTCAGAGTGTACGTGGTTTATTTTATTGAACTATTTTGGATTTCAATACGATGAAATAGTCAGAATAATTAACAAAAATTTAAAAAACAAGACAGTAGATGTTCCTAGGTATAACTTAATTGGCTCTAGCGAGAATATATTAAAGGTGTCTCCATATTGTGAGTATAGTTTTGAAGGCAATCATATATCGTGTCATACAGAGAATGCAAATCGATTTTACTTTGGTAAATGTAAACTACCCTTGAATTATGAACAATTTGCTCTATCCTACAAGGAGAGGATATCTTGGATAATTGAAGATGGTTATATATATTTAATGGGAGAGAATTCATTTCTTCCTAAAAGGATTGATGTAGTGACAATTCCAAAAGAGAGCGTTGTTGATTTTGGTATACTATCAAACACTTTATCTTTGAATGGTGGTCTTAATAAAAGTTTGAAAAATTTAATGGGAGAGGTGGAGAATCTTTCTCTAGGGCTCTCGCAAATGACCGAGGAATTTCTATGTTTTACAGATAAAGCTGAAAAATATCAAAAAAAATTAGCTAATTTAGAACAAAAAAGAAGTGAATTAATAGAATCTTTTTTGAATGAGATAATTACTAGTAAGCAAACAACCTATTCACCATTATCAGAAAAATACAGTATGCATTTTTATGTATCAGATATTTCAACTATTGAGAATAGATGCCCATACTGCAATTTTGAGATTACTAGAAAAGTATTAAAAAAAACCATGGATAGTTCATATAAGAGAATTATATTTTCTTGTAATAACTGTGGGCAAATTCAAGATTTAGGGAATATGGATAAGTTAATTAATGTTGATATTGAAAATAGTATAGAAGATAATAAGACATTAAAGATTAATATAAAATTACATGAATTCAAAGGTTTAGTGAGATGTGGTATTGGTTTAATTACTAATGGTATTCTACCACCTGTGATTACTAAAAAATGTGTGGGAAATGATGAAATACAATTTTTATTTGAATCTGATCTTATATCAGTCCATAATCTTATAAAAGTATATTTATTTTATGAAAATAATTTATTTATAATTAGTAAACCATATAGAAAGGAAACAGAATAGAATGAATGAAATAATGAATGATTTTATAGGTACAAATTGTAATCCTTCAAACTTTATTGTAGGTCCTTGTTCGATAGAGTCGTATGATCAAATTAGAGAGTCTGCAAGTCATGTTAAAACATTAGGCTATAAATATCTTAGAGGGGGAGCTTATAAACCAAGAACAACCTCTAATTCGTTTCAAGGTTTGGGGATAACAGGTATTAAATATCTATATGAGGTGTGTCAAGAATTTTCGCTTAAATCAGTTAGTGAAATTATGTCAATAAAGCAGCTCGAAGAGGCATATGACTATATAGACATAATCCAAATAGGTTCCCGTAATATGCAAAATTTCGAGTTACTTAAAGAGCTAGCTACAATTACAAAGCCGGTGTTGTTTAAACGAGGATTGATGTCAACAATTGATGAGTATATAGGAGCTTTGTCATATTTACAAAAAAATGGTAAGACCAATATAATTTTATGTGAGAGAGGTATCAGAAATTTTGATAATAGAACTAGAAATACACTCGATATTATGGCAGTACCTATTTTGCAATCTGAGACAGGTTTACCTGTAATTGTTGATGTATCACACTCAACAGGTAGAAGAAAACTGTTACTACCGGCTAGTTATGCTGCGAAAGGAATTAAGGCTAACGGAATAATGATGGAAGTGCATCCTAATCCCGATATTGCATTATCTGATGCAGAGCAACAAATTGATTTTCAAGAACTAAAAGAATTGGGAGAAAAATTATGGAAAAATTAACAACAGAAAAATTATGGTTGAACTTTACTAACTTTACGACATTTGATAAATTACCATTTATCGTAGCTTCCGGTAACGGAACATATGTCTATGATACAAGCAAAAAGAAATATCTTGATATTATTTCAGGAATCTGGAATGCAGGTTTAGGTTACTCTCGGCAAGATATTATAGATGAGATGAACTATCAAATGAATAAGTTACCATTAACATCACTTTTTGGAAGAGCATATCCATTGTTAATTGAGTATAGTGAAAAATTATTAAAATTAGCTCCTGAATTTTCCAAAGTATTTTATGGTACAGGTGGTTCAGATTCAGTTGAGACAGCTTTGAAAGTAGCGAGACTATTTTATTATGAGCAACAAAAATACAAAAAGGTTAAAATAGGACATTTTGCTATGAGTTATCATGGGGTATCGTTAGGTGCAATGAATGTTATGGGAGAAGAACCCAATAGGGAAGGTTGTGTACTGGATATTGAAAATTATTTTACACTTCCTTTACCGGATAATAATGACGGGGATAATGTCTTTAGAGAGTTAGACAAACTCAATTCTGAAGAGATTTCTGCTATTATTATTGAACCAATCATTGGCTCTGGAGGAATAATTGAATTTCCAAAAGAATTTTTAACTTTGCTAAGAGAATATACTAAAAATAATGATATTTTATTGATTTTTGATGAAGTAGTAACAGGGTTCGGTAGAACTGGTTCGATGTTTGCATATCAAGGATTAGAAATAGTTCCTGATATCCTTGTTCTTGCTAAAAATATCACAGCAGGGTATGCACCACTAGGAGCAACTTTATTTTCTGATACAATCGTTTCAATCTTTAAAAATAAAAAATTACTACATGGTTATACGAATGCTGGTTCAGTAGTGGGAGTTGCAGCAGCAAACAAAGTTTTAGATATTTTTGAATCTGAAAATATTTTAGAAAATGTTAATAAGCAGTCGGCACTATTTTTGGAGAAATTGAATGAGTTGCAAAAGAAGTATAGTAGTCTAATTCATTCAATTAAAGGTAGGGGGCTAATGTTAGGTATTCAATTGGTAGAACAAGATGGGCAAGAGTTAGAATTTTTCTACAAATTACTTGAGAAAAAGAATATGCTTAGCCGATCAGCATATAATAATACCATTGTATTAATGCCTCCTCTTGTCTCTGAAGAGAATTTTATTTTAGAAATTATCAATAGATTAGATGAGTGCTTTTATGAATATTCAAAAAAATATAACTAGGAAAGTATTAGTAACGGGAAGCAGTAGGGGAATTGGAAAACAGATTGCTCATGACTTTGAAAAAAATGGGAATACTGTTATTTACCACGGAAGTTCAAATTCTTCATTAGAAAAACTCAATTGTAATAAATCAATTTTAGATTTAAGGGATACATCAAATGTTATGAAGTGGTATTCTGATATTTTTAAGGAATATCATGGAATTGATATATTGATTCTGAATGCAGGGATTGGGATTCCTGAGACAAATATATTTGATGTAGATCCAGAGTATTTAGATGATTTAATAAAAGTAAATATAATCTCACAAATTTATCTTGCTACACAACATTTAAAATTAGTCCAACAATATAATATTTTTGGAACAAGTATAATTTTTGTTTCTTCAAATGCAGGTATATATCCTAGGAGTAAATTTCCACTATATTCAATGACTAAGAATGCAATGACATATTATTTAGAGATTTTAAGCAAAGAGTTTATTAAACATAAAACTAGAATAAATATTGTTGCACCTGGCTCTATAAAAACAAATATGACAGATAATGCAATATCTAATTTCTCAAAAGAGAATAATGTAAGTGAAAAAGATGCTGAACTGCAGTTATACTCGCATATTAATAGTATGAAAAGAATGGGGAGTGCTAAGGAAGTAAGTGAGTTAGTTCAATTTCTAGCATCAGACAAAGCTTCCTTTATCAACGGTGAAATTATAAAAGTGAATGGGGGATACTACTTTGAATAAAGATATTGAAGTTCATTCGAGGTTACGGAACTATTCTGTAATTTTTTCTAAGGATGTAATAGGAACATTGAATTCCAAAATATGTGATATATCAAAAATAAGATTATTAGTTTTAACGGATAGAAATGTTTACTTCCATCAGAGACAACTATTTCTTAATCTTGAGAAGAAATTTAACTGTTTTATACATATTATAGAACCAGGGGGAAACTCTAAATCGTTAACGGAGGTTCAAAAACTTTATGACATACTAATTGAGAATAACTTTAATAAAAGTGATATACTCTTAGCAATAGGTGGAGGTGTAGTTGGAGATTTAGGTGGATTTACTGCAGCAACGTTTAATAGAGGAATGAGATTTATTCAAGTTCCTACTACATTACTAAGTCAAGTAGATAGTAGTATAGGAGGAAAAGTTGGCGTTCATTTTAATGAGTTAACCAATATGATTGGTGCTATCTACCCACCGGAATTTACTATAGTTAACCTAAAATTTTTAGATACATTACCTCAAAGAGAATTTTGCTGTGGAATGAGTGAAGTTATTAAAATGGCTTACATATATAATGCATCTCTATTGAATGTACTGACTAAAGCAGATAATATATCTGAGAAGATGGAATATATTATTTCTAAATCAATTGAAATTAAAAAAGATGTGATAGAGAATGATGAATTTGAAAATCATAAAAGATTATCTTTAAATTTTGGACACACTCTAGGACATGCTATTGAGACTTTATACGGGCACTTAGAATATTTACACGGTGAAGCTGTTGCAATAGGTATGGTCTTTGAGGCGAAATTATCACTGGACGAAGGGAAATTATCAAAGTCAAAATATAATAAATTATTAGCGGCTTTAAAGAAACACTCGCTTCCAACTTTTATAAATTTGAATGATGATAGTATAGCCAGGATAGCAGAGATAATAAAAACAGATAAGAAAAATTCTTCAGACCAAATCCATTTTATCTTACCTACAGAACAAGGCTTTTCAATTTATAAAATAAAGAAGAACAGTGAAAAAATCATTAATGATTTAAGAAAGTATTTGGTGGAAAAATGAGAGTTTTAGTAACTGTGTCAAGTTTGCCGCATGAGTATAATTTAGCCCAAAAAGCTGGAAAGATTGTTTCAAAAGAATTGGATAATTTAGATATCTATAATGAAGTTGTAGAGTTGAAAAATCTAGAAAAGTTAAATGATGTCTTAAAATATATTGAATGTTTTGATTTAGTTTATATTGTATCTTATGGAGGGATTGGTGAAAACGGTGTTTTACAATCTATTTTAGAATCTTACCATATACCATACACGGGATGTTCTGCTACGGTAAGTGCTGTTTGTAGAGATAAATATTTTTTTAGTAAATTATCAAAAATATTAAATATAAATACTCCAAAGACATTTAAGGTAGATGGTTTAATGAGTATTGATAGTATAGAAAAATTTATAATTAGGAATCAAATGAGATTCCCGTTAGTAATTAAACCAAGGTTTTTAAGTGGTTCAAGTCATGGAGTTAAAAAAGTAAACTCATTACAAGATATTCAAGAGAATTTACCGGATCTTTTGAATATTGATCCACATTTGCTTATACAAGAGTATATTGAAGGAAATGATTATATAGTGGCCGCTATTTTCCAAGGAGATGAGATTAAAGTAGGTGTTTCTAAAGCCAGAATTAATAAAGATATAGATTTTGAAGAAAGATATAATAGTGGTGAAAATATGTTTATTGTTGATGATTCACAAAATGGAATCAATTCTAAACTAAAAAAATATACTCAGAAAATATTAGATTATTATGAAATAGATGGCACATGCTATCTTGATTTCAGAGTATGTGGTGAAGATGTATATTTTATTGAGTTAGGAACTATGTACGGTTTAAGTGAAAATAGTGTTGTGCCTACTCTTGCAAAGAGTTTTGGAATAAACTTTACAGATTTAATAAAAAGTGATATTTATCGTGGTTTAGAGAGGAGGAAAGGGAGTTATGAATATTAACAAGAAAACGTTTTATACAATTACTTTTGGTGAATTTATATCAAATATTGGAGATAGATTTCAAAAGATTGCTTTTCCTATTTTGATTTACCAAGAATTTCATTCTTCATTTGCAATGGGAGGAATGGTAATTATTGAATTGTTACCTCAACTCTTATTGGGATTTTTTATGGGATATTTATTAGATAATTTCAATAAGAAAAAGATATTATTATGGTCTACATTAATACCTGCATTATTATGTAGTGTAATACCTATATTATCTAAATATTCAGTTTCTATATTTTTTTACTATGTTATTGCATTTTTGATTCCTTTATTTTCGACACTTTTTCAAACAGGATTCTCAGTCATTACCCCTGCATTATTTGAGAAGGAAGAATTACAAAAATATAATTCTCAGTTTCAAGGTGTACGAACTATTTCAAAATTAGTTTCTCCAGCTCTGGCGGGGTTATTAATGTTAAAGTTTAATATTAATAGCATTTTTTTTATAAATAGTGCATCGTTCTTGTTACTATTTCTTTCAATATTAATCTCATATATTCCAAATCAAGGACACAAGGAGAACGGGAATGATGATATAAAAGAAATGTTTGCAGGTTTTAAAGAGAATTTCACAAATATTAAATTGAGAGTTTCTTTACTCTTTACAATTGTTGTGAATATCGCTATGTTAGGCTTTAATGCAACAATTATTTATTATTTACAGGATCAATTAAAGTTATCAAATAGTCTTGTTGGAATTGTATACTCAATTGCTGGATTTGGTAGTTTGATAGCAGTAACTCTTCTTTCTACTTTTTTGAATAAGAAGGATACCTTTATCTTAATGAATATATCAATGGTAACGATCCCACTTGTCATTATGGCAAGCGGAATAGTAGAAAATTGGATATTTTTTGGAATTTGTTATTCAATTTTGAGTGGACTAATTACAATAGCTTCTGTCTCGATTACAACAATACAGCAACAAGAAAGTACTGAGTATAATATTGGTAAAATACTTTCTAGTTCTTTTGTAATAGCTACCATTTTTGCTCCTTTTGGAGGGATACTGGCTGCTTATTTTAATTGGTTTTTAAACCCGAGATTAAGTCTAGTTATTTTGGGATTACTAAGTAGTTTATTGGTTATTCTTATAAAGAGTTATGAAAAGAAAATAAAGGGAGATAAATAAGATGAATGAAAAATACCTATCGTTATTAAAAGAGATTCACTCTAGTACTACGGATATAAGAAGTAGTACAATTGTGGTTGGATTTAGTAATGACGAATATAATGTTATTGCTAAAGTTTATTCATCTAAAAGTAAGTATGATTTCTGTGAATTACAGTCATTTTTAGAAATATTTGAATATTTAGAGTTCTCACATTTTAAAAAAATTATAATTTTTTCAGAATCTCATAATTTGGAATATGAATCGTTGAGGAGAATTACTAGAATTTCTTTGAATAGAGGGATTGACATTGGATATTTTACAGGAAATAATTTTCAAGATGTAGTGAACTTTGCTATTAAAAATTTAACTTTTAGCATGATAAAGAAATCTAGCTATACTTCTTTAAATGTAGTACCACGGAGAGAATCTGAGATTAAAGAAATAAATTCTCTGATCTCTATGTATTCATCGAATCTTACAAGTGATTTGCTTTGTAAAAGAAGATCTGCATTATTTATTTACGGAGGAGGAAGACTAGATCAATTAGCGATAGGAAAAAATATAGCATTATGTAATAGTCAAATAAAAACATCAAAAGAAGTTTTAAATACAGCACAACTTAATTCAGATTTAATAATGATTAATGGTTGTGTTCTTGGTGTTGTAGCACCGGGAGAATTTGAGAAAGAAGGAAAGGAAACTTTGTCATTTGGATTATTGAATAGTTCAGCTGTATCTTTTATAGCTCCTTTTTCTACTAAATTATCTGATGCTAACGAATTAATTTTATCAGATTGTTTATTAGAGAGGGAAGAGAGTTTTGGAACAGTAACTAGGCGGTGTAATGAATATTGTGTCTATAACAATTTAACTCCGTGCTATGTTTTATATGGGGATCCAAACAATCGATTTAAGAATAGTGAAAAGTTATATAATTATTTTTTACAAAAGTCGAATTTTCAAAGGAATGAAATATTGATTTCAAATAAAAGTATTCGTTATTTTGATACGATTGATGGCGAAAGATTAATGTTTTCAGATCAAGTAGTATATGGTGATAAACTTTTGACAGAGGATAATTCTATCTTCGAGAATTTTATTAAAAAAATACCTATTATGATATATAACTTTAACAGAGATAACAGTATACCCCATATGCATCCGAACAGCAATAAGAACTTTAAGCAAGACACTAATACTTTAATATCGCAATTCAATAACTTAGAAAACTATTTATTTGATTTTGGAAAAGATTCTAAAGTTAATTTTAAAGTTAAAAAAATTATAAACAATTTAATTGATAGTGTTGATATGATAAGTCGAGAAGTTTTGAATTACTGGGCTAAGAATATTTCTGAGGATAAATATAGAATGTATGATCTGCATTATGGAAATAATCTTAGGATAAAATGTACTGAAGAACAAATAATCTGCTCAACATGTAATGAAAGATCAATTGAAAAGGTAAATGTTAGTGATTATTATTCTAGGTACAAAAGAATTGTAAAAATATGTCCTTGCTGTTCTATTATAGAAGATTTAAGCGAAGAAAATATTTCACTTAAGATAAATAAATTGGAGAAATTTACAAGTAGTGAGGCTAGAGTAGAATTTTCAATTAAAAATAATGGTAATAATTTTGAGGAAGTATATATCAAAACTTGTGTAAGAAATGATAAATTTAGTTCGGATTTACATAAGATTACATTAGAACCTAATGCCTCTAGACAGTTTATCCAGGAAATTAGTCTTAACGAATTGCTCTCTAAAGATACGAGAATATATTTTACTATTTTAATTATGAATAATCTAGGTATTAGCCTTTATAAAAGACAATTCTAAGATATAAATTCAAAAAAATATCACAATTATTTGCTAAAAACTATTGACACTAACTTATTGTAATGGTATAATTAATTCATAAATAATTTATCCGGGGTTGGCGAAATTGGTAAACGCGCCTATGATACAGGTAGGTTCGACTAAATGTCTATTGGAGGTTCAAATCCTTCACCCCGCATATAAGATATTTGTGAATTACAGTAAAACTTTTATAATGGGTTTTACTGTTTTTTTAATTTTATTGAGGTAAATCAAATGGATATTGTAGTTTTATATGGTGGTAGGAGCCCAGAACGCTTAATTTCGGAAGTTTCTTCAAGACAAATTGCTGAAGCGCTAACTACCGATAATGTAATTAGATTAAATTTAAATGGAATATACAATTTTGAAAATAAAGAGGTAAAACATTTTTCTGAATTATATAAGTTGTACCAAGAAGGTAGCCTATCAGAATTTGAGATAGATAAATCTGCTGAAATAACAGATTCAGTTATTGAAATTTGTAAATTAGCAGATATCGTCTTCTTATCTACACATGGGGGGATTGGTGAGAATGGAAAGTTACAGGCGTTACTGGATATTTGTAATATAAAGTATACTGGCAACGGATATCAAAGTAATGCTATAAGTTTAGATAAAAAATTATCAAAGAGACTTGTGAGTACAGTTGGGATTAAAACTCCCTATGAGTATATTGAGGAAAATAAATTTGTTTTTCCATTAGTAATAAAACCGAATGACAGTGGTTCAAGTATAGGAGTTCAAATTATCAAAACGAAAGAAGAACTTCAACAGTATGACTTAGAGAATTATAATATTGAAGAATATATAAATGGAAGAGAGATTTCTATCGGAGTTATTGGTGAAAAAATTTTGCAACCTATTGAGATTGTTATTGAAGGTGGTTTTTATGATTATGAAAAAAAATATACTCCTGGAGTTGTTAAGGAAATTTGTCCTGCAAATATATCTGAAGAGCTAAAGAAAAAGTTGGAAATATATGCTAAAACAGTTCATGACTTAATGGGATTTGAAGTATATTCACGGTCAGATTTTATTATTGATGATAATGGTGAAATTTACTTCATCGAAACGAACAGTATACCTGGTATGACTCCAACTAGTTTACTTCCTAAGGAAGCCGAGGCAGAAGGGATAAATTTTAGTAATTTATGCAAGAAAATAATTAGTCTCAGCATAAAAAAATATAATTAAAGACGACTATATATTCTAAGGATGCATTCTATATACTGTTTGCAAGATAATAATGTATGAAGTACCACTAGTATACTTACTTAAATTTGAAATAAGATAGTACAAATTTTACTGTCATATTATGACAATTTCCCAGCTTTTTTCTGAAAGTGACATATACTTTTCTTAGGAGAAAGCTAGATGTACCAACGGATAAGGGATTTGAGGGAAGATCACGATTTCACTCAAAAGTTTGTTGCAAATTTACTTTCCTTTTCTCATACAAACTATGCAAAAATTGAGAGAGGAGAGGTTGCCTTAACGGCAGATGTTCTTGTGCAACTTTCTAAACTCTATGATGTTAGTACGGATTACCTATTAGGGCTAACAGATTGTCCAGATAGGATAAAACATAAAATAAAATAGTCTCTCCTTGATTTGTTCATTGACAATTGAATAAACCGAGGTGGGACTTTCTTATTTGTCGAGCAATTTAGTGAGATACGCCGTGATAAGAGCGAAAATTATTAGCTATAAAATAGAGTGGTTCTCTATCTGCCATGACCACAAATAAGGACAATGATACTTCTGAACGTTCAGGCTGCCATCGTAAAAGGACAGCGGGCGAGATGCCCATGAATGATTTAACCAATCATACCCACGGAGGAAATGATAGAGTATCACTTTATCAGGAGGAAAAATTTTGGAACAAACAGTTGTAAAATATAGTCTGCAGTTATCAATGCTTAATTTTTTATACTCTAAAGAATTGTTATCTAAAAATGAATATGAAAAAATCAGAAGCAGACTGCGTATTAAGTACACAAAATAGCTGACCTTTTTATTTGAACGCGGTAATATAGAATCAAAAGGAGGAATTTCAGTATGAAAAAAAATAATGTTGAAATAATAAAAGCTGATTCTTTAGTTCGACGTAGAGGTGTCAATGTAGAAAGACATTTAAAAAGGGTTGCTGCCTATTGTCGAGTTAGTTCTGATAGTGATGATCAGAAGAACAGTTATGAATCTCAGGTGAGACATTATAAAGATTACATTTCTCAGCGTTCAGATTGGGAACTAGCAGATATTTACGCAGATGAGGGGATTTCAGGAACTCAAGTAGGAAAGAGACAAGATTTTCAACGCTTAATCAATGATTGTGTAAATGGAGAAATTGATTATATTGTAACAAAAGCAATTGCTAGATTTGCAAGAAACACCTTAGATACTTTGAAGTATGTCAGAATGTTAAAGGATATGCAAATTGGAGTTTATTTTGAGGAAGAGAACATAGATACCCTTACTATGGATGGAGAACTACTTCTAACTATTCTTAGCTCTGTTGCACAGCAAGAAGTAGAAAATACTTCTGCACATGTGAAAAAGGGATTAAAAATGAAGATGCAACGTGGTGAACTGATAGGATTTCAAGGATGCTTGGGATATGACTATGATGTGGAAACTAAACAACTTTCTATCAATAAAAAAGAAGCAAAAATAGTTCGTTACATATTCGAAAGATATCTAGAAGGTATTGGAGGGAGGGCCATAGCAAGGGAACTTGACGAACTAGGCTATAAATCTCCGAGAGGCTTAGATCATTGGAATGATACAACAGTTTTAGGAATCATAAAGAATGAAAAATATAAGGGCGATATCCTAATGGGAAAAACTTTTACAGTTGACCCAATAAGTAAGAGACGATTGAGTAATTTTGGTGAAGAAGATAAGTACTACATCAAAGATAATCATGAACCTATAATATCTAAAGAGGACTTTGAAAAAGCACAGGCGATTAGGTTGCGTAGGGCAGGAAATAAAAAGACAGCTACAAATGTAAATGGAAAACGTGAACGCTATTCAAAAATGTATGCTTTCAGTAGTATGTTAGAATGTGGCTTTTGTGGTTCATTATTGTCTAGGAGAAGTTGGCACTGTCGTTCAGATTATCGCAAAGTTGTGTGGCACTGTGTTACTTCGATAAAAAAAGGGAAAAAATATTGTAAACATAGTAAAGGATTAGAAGAACTAGCTATTGAGGGAGCTTTCATGGAAGCTTACAGACAGCTCTATCATTCGAATGAAAATATAGTGTCAGACTTACTTGAAACGATTGAATCTGAGTTGAATGACAATAGCCTCAACAAAGAACTGAAAAAAATAACTAATAAACTTCGTACATTACTAAAAAAAGAGGAGAATCTTGTAAATTTAAGACTAGAAGGGAAGATTAGTGATTCCATTTATAATGAAAAATACACTGAAATTTCTTCAGAAAAAGAGTATCTTTCAGAAGAAAAAGTAAATGTTGAAACAACTTTGAAGTCAGAAATTGATGTAAAGAAAAGACTAACTGAGTTTAAACAGTTACTATCTTCACAGAAATTACTCACCGAGTTTGATCGTACGGTTTTTGAGAGTATTGTTGATAAAATTATTGTAGGAGGTGTTAATAGTGATGGGGAAATAGACCCTGCAATGTTAACTATTATTTTCAAAACAGGAGAAACACAAAATAAGGACGGTAAACATTTTAAAAGTAAACGTAAAAATGCTAAACTAGAACCAGATAAATTGTGTCCTCAAAACAGTGATGAGGATAAAAAATTGTATCCTAAAGGAACAGACAACACATGTTGAGGCGGTAAGTTTGCTAGTCAAGGAGTAAAACGACGAAGATTAGCATTTACTTCCGCCCATGCGATAGCTGTCCGTGATTGACAAGTGCTAGCACGCAGACAGAACGGAGATAGCGAACCGCTGAGTGTGTCGCTCTGCTCGTAAAAGCTTAGAAACCTTTGAACGAAAGGGATAATGAAAGCCTTGATTGCAAGGCTTTTTGCTTTATGGTGGGTAAGTATCAGAGTGAGAAAATTTTTGGAATGAGTAGAAGTGATAGCTAGAAATTATCAGTTTCTATTTCCATTTACCCTGTGGGTACGTGTTTGTTTCCATTGACAAGGAGTTTGTGGGAATAGAAATGTACCCACCTTGTTTGAATCAAGTGAAGTGTAGTTGAAGGAAATCTGTTGAAAGCAATACTTCATTTTACCGAATAAGTAATAATTTAGGCAACTTCAAATCGATTAAAAAAAACTATTTTAAAGGTTAAGAGTAGACAAAAATTGTCCACTCTTTTTTGCAAACTCAATTTATCAATAAATGAAATGAGGGAATGTAAAATGAAATATTTTGAGGTTGAGTTAGAAAATCCTGATGAATTTTTAAAACTACAAACAGAAGATTTTGTGAAAGCTAATCGCTTGCTACTAAGGAAGATAATCCAGAGCGTTACAGTCTATGAAGAAAACTTCGTCATATCCTTTAAATCTGGCATCGAATTGGAAGTATGAGTCTCATTCCATAACTTTTATATTGAACATATCATCTTGTTGTGTTATACTATAAATTGATATAAACAAAGATGTAGGAGGAACCGAAACTATGACAGCCTCAATGCGTTTAAGATAAGCTGGCAATAAAAAAAGCAGAATCTATACCCGATGATAGGCTTTTTTGTTGTGCTTATTTATACGATATTGAGCATTCATTAGTTACGGTGAGGATATTGGTTATTTAACTATACCTTTATTTAACTATGTCTTTAATATGAATGTTTCCAAATTGTATGTATGCAGACCAAAAGCCACATTGTGGGGTTTGGCCTGCATTTTTTATTGCCTAGAATGCTATTCAAAATAGAAATTCAAGCAAAATAATATGCAGGAGATAATATAAATGGAAAAATACAACAATTGGAAACGAAAATTTTATGCAATATGGGCAGGGCAAGCAGTATCATTAATCACTAGTGCCATCCTGCAAATGGCGATTATTTTTTACCTTACAGAAAAAACAGGATCTGCGATGGTCTTGTCTATGGCTTCATTAGTAGGTTTTTTACCCTATGCGATTTTGGGACCTGCCATTGGTGTGCTAGTGGATCGTCATGATAGGAAGAAGATAATGATTGGTGCCGATTTAATTATCGCAGCAGCTGGTGCAGTGCTTGCTATTGTTGCATTCTGTATGGAGCTACCTGTCTGGATGATTATGATAGTATTGTTTATCCGTAGCATTGGAACAGCTTTTCATACCCCAGCACTCAATGCGGTTACACCACTTTTAGTACCAGAAGAACAGCTAACGAAATGCGCAGGCTATAGTCAGTCTTTGCAGTCTATAAGCTATATTGTTAGTCCGGCAGTTGCAGCACTCTTATACTCCGTTTGGGATTTAAATGCTATTATTGCCATCGACGTATTGGGTGCTGTGATTGCATCTATTACGGTAGCAATTGTACGTATACCTAAGCTGGGTAATCAAGTGCAAAGTTTAGAACCAAATTTCATAAGGGAGATGAAAGAAGGAGTTGTGGTTCTGAGACAAAACAAAGGATTGTTTGCCTTATTACTCTTAGGAACACTATATACTTTTGTTTATATGCCAATCAATGCACTATTTCCTTTAATAAGCATGGAACACTTTAATGGAACGCCTGTGCATATTTCTATTACGGAAATTTCCTTTGCATTTGGGATGCTAGCAGGAGGCTTATTATTAGGAAGATTAGGGGGCTTCGAAAAGCATGTATTACTAATAACAAGTTCATTTTTTATAATGGGGACCAGTTTAGCCGTTTCGGGAATACTTCCTCCAAATGGATTTGTAATATTCGTAGTTTGCTGTGCAATAATGGGGCTTTCGGTGCCATTTTATAGCGGTGTGCAAACAGCTCTTTTTCAGGAGAAAATTAAGCCTGAATATTTAGGACGTGTATTTTCTTTGATCGGAAGTATCATGTCACTTGCTATGCCAATTGGGTTAATTCTTTCTGGATTCTTTGCTGATAAAATCGGTGTAAATCATTGGTTTTTACTATCAGGTATTTTAATTATTGGCATTGCTATAGTTTGCCAAATGATAACTGAGGTTAGAAAATTAGATTTAAAATAAACAATATTGGAGGAATATTTATGTATCTTATTTTCATGTAACTCTTCCTGCTAAAATCGCAGGGTTTTCCCTGCATACAAGCAAATGAAAGCATGCGATTATAGACAGGAGGAAATGTTATGGAATTAATATTAAAAGCAAAAGACATTCGTGTGGAATTCAAAGGACGCGATGTTTTAGATATAAATGAATTAGAAGTATATGATTATGACCGTATTGGTTTAGTAGGAGCAAATGGTGCTGGAAAAAGCACTTTACTCAGGGTACTTTTAGGAGAATTAACTCCCCCAGGATGTAAAATGAATCGTCTGGGTGAACTTGCCTATATTCCCCAGTTGGACGAAGTAACTCTGCAGGAGGAAAAAGATTTTGCACTTGTAGGCAAGCTAGGTGTTGAGCAATTAAATATACAGACTATGAGCGGTGGTGAAGAAACAAGGCTTAAAATAGCACAGGCCTTATCGGCACAGGTTCATGGTATTTTAGCGGATGAACCTACGAGCCATTTAGACCGTGAAGGAATTGATTTTCTAATAGGACAGCTAAAATATTTTACAGGTGCACTGTTAGTTATTAGCCATGACCGCTATTTTCTTGATGAAATAGTAGATAAAATATGGGAACTGAAAGATGGCAAAATCACTGAGTATTGGGGAAACTATTCTGATTATCTTCGTCAGAAAGAGGAAGAACGTAAGAGCCAAGCTGCAGAATACGAACAATTTATTGCGGAACGTGCCCGATTGGAAAGGGCTGCGGAGGAAAAGCGAAAACAGGCTCGTAAAATAGAACAGAAGGCAAAAGGTTCTTCAAAGAAAAAAAGTACTGAAGACGGAGGGCGTTTAGCTCATCAAAAATCAATAGGAAGTAAGGAAAAAAAGATGTATAATGCTGCTAAAACCCTAGAGCACAGGATTGCGGCCTTAGGAAAAGTAGAAGCTCCGGAAGGCATTCGCAGAATTCGTTTCAGGCAAAGTAAAGCATTGGAGCTCCATAATCCATACCCTATAGTCGGTGCAGAAATTAATAAAGTATTTGGGGATAAGGCTCTGTTTGAAAATGCATCTTTTCAAATTCCGTTAGGAGCAAAAGTGGCGTTAACTGGTGGTAATGGAATCGGAAAAACAACTTTAATCCAAATGATCTTAAACCATGAAGAAGGAATTTCTATTTCGCCTAAGGCAAAAATAGGTTACTTTGCACAGAATGGTTACAAGTACAACAGTAATCAGAATGTTATGGAGTTTATGCAGAAGGATTGTGACTACAATATATCAGAAATTCGTTCAGTGCTAGCATCTATGGGGTTCAAACAGAACGATATTGGAAAAAGTTTATCTGTTTTAAGCGGTGGAGAAATTATAAAATTGTTGCTTGCTAAAATGCTCATGGGTAGATATAACATCCTAATAATGGATGAACCCAGTAACTTCCTTGACATACCAAGTTTAGAGGCTTTGGAAATACTAATGAAGGAGTACACCGGAACTATCGTGTTTATCACCCACGATAAACGATTACTCGAAAATGTAGCAGATGTAGTTTATGAAATTAGAGATAAGAAAATAAATCTGAAACATTAAATTTAAGGTAGTCGCTGGTCAGTATAGTCTGTTCTGGTTGGCGACTCCATTGTTAAAGAGTATAAAGACTTTAGATTTTATGAATATTAAAAATAGGAACAGTCAATTGAACTGCTCCTATTTTTCTGCTAAATATATTGTAGTTTTCTTATATGTATAATGATAGATTAGCGGATTCTCATCTACGGTACTTACTTCAAATATGAAGAAGTGATCGCGGTTATCTCTGGACTTTTCCTTATTGAGGACAAAGTAATTCTTACGTGAAGTCGCCATTGTTTTTAGGATATCATCAGTTAGGAAGGTCAATGGAATATTCATGTTAGAGTAGCGGTAGAAGTCACGTTCAAAATCTTGGTAGCTCTCGCTATAATAGTCCATTTGTAGGTGATTACGCTGAAACTCAAGCTGATTCATAGAGCACCTCCTCGACAAGTTCAATACTAATAATGTCTTTTAATTTCAAATTGATGTGACCTGTTGTAGTTTTTATCAAAATGAAATCTTTGGTCAGACTTGGTATTGTTCCAGTGTAGGAAACACGCTTGTTTTTTTCAATCACTTGAATGCGTGTGCGTAGCTGCCCGGCGTATACTTGACTGAGGAGTAATAATTTCTTCTCTAGTGATAAGTCAGACATGTACGTTACTTTGTTTGTATCATCAGAGAGTGCTGATGCATGTTCAGATAGGAAAAAGCCCATCCATTTTTGCATCTTTGTATCCTGGTACTCTCTTGCTGATTGAAATGGTAAATATGAACGGTCAATCATATCAAATCCTTTCTATGCAGAGGCAAGGGTATTTTTATCAAATTGAATCGTAAAACCTTGAATTCCCCCACCTGTGTAACATTCTTTAAAGCGATTGATTACCTCAGTATAGATTATCACAGATGAGCTTGTTGGCTTAATGCTAAATGTAAATTCCAATGGTAATCGGTTTTCAGATTTAGCATGTACTAGTCGTATCGATATTTCAGTTGTTTTGAGTTTTCTCTGACGAAGTTTTGAAGTTGCTGTTTCAACGATTCCATGTAAAAATCTTTCAAGCATTTCAATATCATTACATCCTTTGCTACGGATTTCTGAAAATTGTACTGTATTTTTTTTTGTTTCATTTTAATCCCTCCAATCCACCCGCGGAATGACCACCGATAAGTTTACTGCGTTCAATATTTCTGGAACCTTCAGTTAGGACGGTTCCTTTTTGTATGGCTAAAAAACCAAACTGTTCTCTGACAACATCAATAGCTGTCTGAAGTCTATTATCTTTTTCAATTTGTTCTACATCATCAAAGAGTGATAGTAGAGTATAGCTTTCATCTACGAAGCCACTATAAGATACACCAATTTGTCTCACTGCACCAGAGGTGTATTTTTTCGGAATAATACAAGTACATGACTCACCATTGTTTTGGGGAGATTTGCGGGTTCAATTTTATTCTGAGCATTTATAGATTTTTTCATCTCAGTCCTAGAATAGCCAATATGAATAGAAACGACAGTAGTCAATACTAGGGCTACTGTTCCGTTCCACAGTATCATTTAAAAATCATTTTCACACCCTTTCGTCTATTAGTATAGAAGAAAGCTCTCAGCACATGTGGAGTGTATAGCGTTGATACAAAGAGTCAAATCATGAAAAATCCTTCATTTGAAATGATTGTATAAACAGTTGGAATTTAAGGAGAGAAAAATGATTTTAGAAACGGAAAGATTGATTCTTCGCCCATGGGAAGAAAAAGACGCCAATGATTTATTTCAATATGCCAGTAATCCCGAGGTGGGTCCGATTGCAGGTTGGCCAGTACATACAAGCGTTGAAAATAGTAGGGAGATTATAAAAAGTTATCTTTCAGCACCTGAGACATACGCCATTGTTTTAAAAGAAACGATGCAGCCAGTGGGTAGCATAGGACTGATGATTGGCTCTGCAAGTGATAAAGGGATTCCGGATACTGAGGCGGAGATTGGTTACTGGATAGGAGTTCCCTATTGGGGTCAAGGCCTGATACCAGAAGCAGTTCGTGAGATGATGAGACATGGATTTGATGACCTGAATCTGGAGAAATTATGGTGCGGTTATTTTGACGGCAATACAAAGTCGCAGAGAGTTCAGGAAAAATGCGGGTTCCGTTATCGTCATACAAAAGAGAACGTTCCGTGTGCATGGGAAGGTGTTCTTCGTACAGAACACGTAACCTGTCTATCAAAAGAAGAATGGATTTCATTTAAGTAAATCACTGCTTGTACAAGCTGAGTCATCAGCGAAGTAGAAGTAGATGTTTGGCCCATGCGACAAGGTGAGACTGAAGGTTGAGAAGGTGCCCTGGGCATAGGACTCGTAGAATGAGGAGGGAAACCGACGAAATGATACGGTAAGTCCGAACCGCTGAGTATGTGGATCTGCTCTTCCAATCTGAGACAGTCGAAAAGTAGAAAGGGATGGTATTGGTATCAACCAATGAGTAACAAAGTAACAGCGTGATTCGAAACATTTGCTTGTAATTTGAGGAGGAACATCAATATGGATGGAATAACAAAAGATTCTATAAAAATGGCTAAACAAATGAAACAATTATGGCCCCAATTGACCGATAAAGAAGCTATTGATGAAGTAAAAAGATATACGAATGGCAAAAATACTGCAATCTTTACTGAAGTTGAAGGTGACACAATTGTAGGTCTAGCACTATGTTCACTCAGATTTGATTATGTTGAAGGTTGTAAATATAGTCCTGTTGGATTCTTAGAAGGGATTATTGTCGACGAGGAATATCGTTTAAAGGATATTGCTAAAAATCTCTGTACAAAATGTGAGGAATGGGCGAAAAATAAAGGATGTAAGGAATTTGCAAGTGACTGTACTTTAATGAATACGGATTCTATAAGATTTCATCTCAATATTGGATTTCAGGAGGCAAATAGAATTATTCATTTTAAGAAGAGATTATAATTTCAGAACGTGGTCAAAATTTATGTATCTATGGAAAGTGTGAAAGATTGGACGAACAAATTTTTTTGATGGGTGGAAATCCGCCGATAAAGAACCATACGATTGTTAATAAAATTGTGTCATCAAGGAAGATCGAAAGAATTGTCATTTTTACAGTTTATCGAGAAAATTGGAAACCCTATATGAAAAAGTACACGGAAGTTTTCCAAAGTCAATTTCCTAATCTAAACACTGAATACTTACTTTTGGACACTGAGCAGATTATTTTTGATAGCTATCTAGATGCTGATCTAATCATCATCGGTGGAGAAAATACGGAAAAATATATAGCTACTTATGTCAATCAGGAGTTCAAAAATTATATCGAGCTTATGCTGAATAAAGGGGCAAAAGTTATAGGGTTTTCTGCAGGAGCCCTATTATTAGGAGAAAAAGTCTATGTTTCACCTAATGATAATTCAGATCATCAGATAAAGATTAAAAATGGGTTGGGACTTTTTAGTCAGTTTTTAATTAGTGTCCATCATGATTCATGGAATGATAAAGCTAACAAGGATAGAGCTGAAGAACTTGTTGATGTTCCCATAATTCCACTAAATGATCATTCCTGTCTTGTATTAGATAAACTTGGAAACATTATTGAGAGAATTGACTAGTTTTCATTATCTAAATCTTGATCTAGGTAACTAAAGTGTAGAGGAACTGGATAGGTTACTAGTGAAAACTGCAAAAAGTGTTGTGAAATGAATCGGAGAGTGCTTGATGGATTTTAGTAGTAAGATAGCCATAAATAAAGGCTGGTCAGATGATAAAAAATATTGTGTGACAGATCAAAATCAGCAAAAATATTTCTTGCGTGTTTCTGATAAGGAGAAGTTAGATTCTAAAAAATTTGAATTTGATATGATGGAGAAAGTAGCTTCTCTTGGAGTTCCGATGTGTAAACCAATTAGCATTGAACTCTGCGATGATGGAGTACATTCTTTACACGAATGGATAGACGGGAAAGATGCTAGAGTAACCATTTTAACTGTTTCAAAAGAACAACAATACACTTACGGAGTAGAAGCAGGAAGTATACTTCGAAAGATTCATTCACTTCCTGTTACAGAAGTTCGTGAAGATTGGGAACCTTTTTTTAATCGTAAAATTGATGACAAAATCAAAAAATACAAAGAATGCCCCGTTCAATACGAAAATGGTCAGATTTTTATTGATTTTTTAAATGCAAATCGAGAATTGTTAAAAGACAGACCTCAGGTTTTCCAACATGGAGATTATCATATCGGGAATTTCATGATTGGTGAAGATCGCAAAATTTATGTCATTGACTTTGATCGATTTGATCTTGGAGATCCTTGGGAGGAATTCAATCGTATTGTATGGTCTGCTCAAGTTTCACCTTCTTTTGCCTCTGGTATGATAGATGGATATTTTGATCATAAGGTTCCAGATTTATTTTGGAAACTTCTTGCTATCTATATTGTAAATAACATAGTTGGTGCTCTTCCATGGTCTGTTCCTTACGGAATCGAAGAAATAGCAGTAATGCAACATCAAGCTAAGGAAATTTTAGAATGGTATGATGATATGAAGCAAATCATTCCTAGTTGGTACTTGATTGAGAAAAAGGCTTAATAATAAAAGAGTTTAAATATCAATTTGAAAAAATGTCAAGATTATTTGCTCATATTATAACGAATTCAATTCTTTATTAATACCTATCGAGAATTATCTTGAAACTTGGAATGTTGTTTTGGGATCAAGTTACATGAAAGAATATATTTTAAATTTAGAAAAAGAATTTTCTTTAATTGAAAAAGGATTTAAAGAAGAAGAGAAAAGAGCTCTTGCTGACTATCTATCAAACGATAATGCGTATACTAAAGAATTAGCTTTTTTAGCCTTTAAATCCAATGTATATCAAGTTAGAATGTATAGTGTATTTCTCTTTGGCCATTTGTCATCGTATGAAGAATTTTTGATCTTCATGAGGGATGAGGTTTCAAAAGATGAAAATTGGAGAGTTCAAGAAGTATTAGCAAAAGCATTTGATGAATTTTGTAAGCAAACAGGTTATGAAAAATCTCTTCCGGTTATTGACGAATGGTTACAAAACAGTAATCCAAATGTTAGAAGAGCTGTTACAGAAGGTTTGAGAATATGGACGAGTAGACCATATTTCAAGGATAATCCAGATGAAGCTATTAAACGAATCGCAACATTAAAAGAAGATTCTAGTGAATATGTTAGAAAATCAGTTGGCAATGCTTTGAGGGATATTAGCAAAAAATTTCCAGAGTTAATCAAAGAAGAACTTGATAGTTGGGACGTTAAGAGTAAAGAGATTCAAAAAGTTTACAAGTTAGCAAGTAAATTTATTAAGTGACAATTATCAGCTATAAAGTTTGAAAAATGCTAACTATAGAATATTTTCATTCTAAAGTTTAATTTTAAACAACAACTCTATCACTTTCGTTATATAATATAGAAGTTTGCTAGCGCTACATTGTGAGACAATTGTGTTGATGTCAAGGGTTGTACCTATTGTTTAATTAATCTATTGAAATGAAAGGTTTTGTGGGAAGATGTAGAGTTCATATAAGGTCTTCCCAAGAGAATGAGCGAAAGTGAAGTTAGATTGGTAGTGGGCTACTGCGGATGACGAAGTTCTACTGTTAAAAAAGAGTTTACAACTTTATAAAAATATTGAAATGAAAGGATTTCTAGCAAGTAAATTGAAGTTACTAGGAGGGAAAAATGTGTAATGTTGATTTGGAAAAACACCTTGATAGAATTGGGATAGCTTATGAAACGAGTGCCTTCACAGACGGTATTCGACCGGAGTCAGAGGAGGATATAAAAAAGTTTGAAGCAAGTTATGCCTCCATACCAGCAGAGTACCGCTGGCTACTACTTAACCTAGGTGGTTGCTATTTGGTAGAACCATGGATTTTTGACTTGAAGGAGTTGGAGGAAAATTATACATACTTTGAAGAGGCATACGAGGAGTATATGAGTGAATGTGAACACGGCCCGGTGTTTCCTATCGGAGGTTTAGGTGATGGAAGCATCGTATTTATAGACCTGAAAAGCGGTAAGGTTCGTGGATATAACAATGACTATGCTGACCTTGAGGAAATTGCTGGGAACTTTTCGGAACTTGTTTTAGATTTAGTAGAACAGGTAGAAAGCTTTTCTTGATACAATATATTCTATAGGGAGTATGTATTAAATGTTGCATCTACAATATGATTAAGATATGGAATATATTAAGAAGGTAATTGATCGAAAAGAGAAATATGAATGTAGGAATTAGTGACATTTATCATAAGTGTGATAAAACCAATATTTGGACTGAAGAAGCAAATGATAGAGTGAAAAACAGTATGGTGGCAGGACAGACTCAGTTTGATAGATTCTAGTTTAGCGTAAAATATGTACAACGGTCATTATATAGATTTGAATTTAATAAAGAGGTTCACAATGAGATTTTTTGATAAGTTAAAATTGAATTAAAATGCTATAGTATTAGTTGTTCTATACAACTTAGAATTTGACGAGGTGTAGATTATGGCTTCAAGTAAAGAATATTTAGATTTCATTTTAGAACAATTGTCCGAGTTGGAAGAAATATCATATAGAGCAATGATGGGTGAATATATAATTTATTATCGAGGGAAAATCATGGGTGGAATTTATGATGATAGATTTTTAGTGAAGCCTGTCAAATCTGCAATAGCGTATATGCCGAATGTAGAATACGAATTGCCGTATGAAGGTGCAAAGGAAATGCTATTGGTAGATGATGTTGACAACAAAGAATATTTAACCGGCTTATTTAATTCAATGTATGATGAGTTACCTGCACCAAAACAAAAGAAAAAGAAACAATAAAATCTCAGTTTATCTAGGTAATACCATTTAACGATAACCTTATGCTATCGTTAAAAAGTTTATAGAACAGACAAGATTACCTGGCATAATTAGTGTTCACTCGTTTCATGCTGAGACCGTACCACTGCTTGTCCGAGCTGAGGTATCAGCGAAGTAGAAGCAGATGTTCTGCCCATGGGATAGCTGTCGTAGAGTAAGGAGTTTACGACGAAACGATACGGTAACAGCGAACCGCCGAGTGTGCATCTTTGCTCGTAAAAGCATAGAAATCTTGGTATGAATCAATAATGAAAAGCCTTGATTGTAAGGCTTTTTTGTGTTTTTGTGATAGAATATAGGTAGTTATAATCGATAGCAACTAAGAAGCAGTAAAAAATATTATTCATAAAATAATCAAAATAAGGAAGATAAAATGACAGAAATTGACAAGAAGAATTTTAAAAAATTATCTTTATTGTACATTTGGAATTACTTATATAGCTTGGGGGCTTCTTGCCGTATTTACTCAATCTCATATTTTGGGATTAGAAACATTTATAGGGAGAATGTTACATATAGTAGGTGCACTTGGTCCAGCTATTGCAAGTGGCTTTTATTTGAAAAGTAATAATATAAAATTTAAACATTTTGTATTTAATAAAAGAAAAAATAGTAGTATTTATTTCATTATTCATTTGTTAGCAATTTTGATATTATTTTCTGTATCTTCCTTAGAACTAAACGGAGTATCAATTTATCTGATGCCACTATTCTTTTTTCAATTAATTTTTTTTGGTGGTGGACATGAAGAATTAGGATGGAGAGGAATATTACAACCATTACTTGATAAAAAATATACTTATTGGCAATCTAATTTGATTGTAGGATCAATTTGGGGAATATGGCATCTACCTTTATGGTTTATAGTTGGAGAAAGTCATCAAGGATTTCCTTTTATTTTATTTTTTATATATACATTATTTTTAAGTTTTGTTTTAGGGCTTCTTTATCGTCAAACTCAATCAGTGGGTTACTGTATATTATTTCATGCGTTCGCAAATTTATTAAATCTCTATTTTGTGTTAAAAATTAATGTTATTTTTATTATCATTTTTATTGCTTATTTAATTTATACAATATTGGCGAGTAATAGAATTAGTAAGGAAACAACATTTTAAAATTTAAATCAGCATATCCTTTATTGAAAGTAACGATTTGCTAATTAGATAATCAATGTTAGTGAGTTTTCTATTTGATGAGGCATCACTGTTTGTTCAAACTGATTAAACAAGTATTTATCTATTGAAAGTCCTTTAGTAAGGGGTTTAAATATGAAATTCCATGAATTTGGTGATAAGAATTTGCCTTCTATCTTGCTGATATATGGCGGTGGCAGTTCTTGGTGGAATTATCTTCGTCAAGCACGGATCTTGTCAGAGAAGTATCGTGTCATTCTACCCACCTTGAATGGCCACGGCGAAGAATATCAACTTGATTATGTTTCTACTGAAGATTCTGCTTTGGAGATTCAAGACTATATCAAAGCAAACTGTGGTGGGAAATTGTTTGCAATCGGTGGTGTTTCACTTGGTGGTCAAATTGCTATGGAGCTTTTGTCCTTAGACAGCGAGATAGCTGAGAAAGCCATCATAGATGGAAGTCCCTGTATTCCTCAACCAAGCTTGGCTAAAATTAGCATCTTTCTAGTATCACTATTTGGTAAACTGATGTTTAGTAAATTCTCTTGTGAACTTCAATTAAGCATGATGAACAAACTCTATCCTAAACTGGCTTATCCAGAGGAAATAAAAGATTATTATTTGGAGGATCTGCCAAGGACGCCTATCAAAACATTGGTGACCATTTACAAAACCTATATGGGGCATTACAAGCTAAAGGATACGATTTCTTCTGGTAAGGCGCAGGTTCTTTATATTTATGGTGAAAAAGAATTGAACTGTGTGAAAGCATCAGCGAAATTATTTCAACAACTGCATCCAAATACGATTTTGTATGAAGCTAAGGGCTATAACCACGGCTATTTATCAGCTTACCTGCCTCAAGAGTGGATTAATTTGGTAGTGCCATTTTTAAAGAGCGATTCATTGGAAATGTGTAATGAATCTGATATATCATAAGGAGGAATCTGATGCTAGGAGCAATAGTTGGAGACATTGTAGGTTCTGTTTATGAATGGGACAACATTAAAACGAAGGATTTTCCCCTGTTTAGGGATGATTGTTTTTTCACAGATGATACGGTGATGACCTGTGCTGTTGCAGAAGCCATTATGAATGGCGGTCAGAAGGATGACTTTATTGATGCCATGAAAAAATATGGTAGGATGTATCCCGATGCAGGTTACGGTGCAAGATTTGGGAATTGGGTTGATGGCGACGATCGAGAACCTTATAATAGCTTTGGAAATGGCTCAGCAATGCGTGTTTCTCCATGTGCCTGGACCATGGATTGTAGTTTCTGTGCACGAACGGGAGCCTGGCCGTCCAGAAGAGCTCTTGCACGACTTTCTGCAGAGGTGACTCATAACCATCCAGAGGGCGTCAAGGGAGCTATGGCGACATCTGATGCTATCTTTATGTGTCGTTATTACTTTGGAGGTTACAGTGGTGACTATGGAAAACCGATCAACGATAACCCTACAGAGTGCAAGAGACTCATCAAGGAATACATAGAGCAAGAGTATGGATATAATCTTTCTCAAACACTAGATGAAATTCGTCCTACTTATCGTTTCAATGAAACTTGCCAGAATACGGTACCTCAAGCTATCATTGCCTTTCTTGAAAGTACAGACTTTGAGGATGCTATCAGAAATGCTATCTCTATTGGTGGGGATAGTGATACTCTTGCTGCAATCACAGGAAGTATCGCCGAGGCAGCTTATGGAATTCCTGAGTGGATTAAGGACAAGGCCTATAGCTATCTCGATGAGCCTTTGAAAGATGTGCTCAGACGATGGGAGAAAGAAGTTTCAATATCATAACAGATACTAACTAGTCAATATCAAACTCTGAAAGATAAGATTATGGAAGTTGAGCAAATACTAGGGTAAAGAGTTATCACCTTTTGAGAAGAAAAGACAGAAACAAACTTAACCAAGTCATGAGCTTGACCACTGAAAAACAGCAAAGCGACGAGATAATAAATAAACTCGTCACTTTTTTCTTTTAAATTAATGGTGTAATTAATCCATTTTGCTTTATTCAGCTATTTACTCAGATTTTTGTTTATTCATTAGTAAAATGCATGTTATTACTGCTATACAAGTTAGCAGAATCAAATACCATAGATTTTCAAGTCGAAGCCCTTTATCTAACATCAAACGGTATCCCCAATAAGCCGGAAAAACATGGCCTATTACTTGAAGAAAATCAGGGAGCAAACTAATTGGAAACATAATCCCTGAAAGCATAATTGAAGGCAAAAATACAAGTTGAGCTAACATGGTCAGCTTTGCCTGGTTTTTTAAAGTAAGTCCCAGTATACATCCAATACTCAATGATACAATAATATATATGGTGAGTGAAAGTAAGAAAATCGCAAGTTGAGTCGGTAGAATTGCTTTAAATAAAATAGGGGCAAGTAGCAGGATCACAATGCTGGTCATCATCAAATGGACAAAAGCCGAGAGAACCATAGTTAGCAATCCTAAATAAATAGGTACTCCATTTGCTTTATAAATTTTTTTAATGTCGCTTCCATAAATTTCAACTAATGAAGGGGGCAAGCCAAGAAAGGCTCCCATTGAGACACTCATGACTATCATAGATTGTATGAGCGTACTTCCCATCTCAGGCATAACGGAAGTAAAAATACCACCCATGATAAGAAAGAAAACAAGCGGTACAATATAGAAAGTAACCAAGAGAGATTTGCTTCGTATATCTAATTTCCACTGTAATACTAAACTATATAGAAAACAGTTCATTCTGATTCCCTCCTTGCCATTTTGATGAAATGCTGTTCCAAGGTGCCACGATCAACCTTAATATCCAATATCTGAATTTTTTTCTGCTTGCATTCTTGCAATAATGAAATTAAGGCATCCTCAATATTAGTCGTTTCAAAAGACTTCACTCCCTCTTGAGTCTTTAAATGGATATAGTATCTTCTTCCAACCTTGTCTGTCAGTTCTGAAGGAGTGCCACAAAAGACAATCTTTCCACTGTTCAAAATAGCAATGCGGTCACATAAGGTCTCAACTTCAGCCATATCATGACTTGCCAAAATGATTGTTTTCCCTTGTGATTTGAGATTCCGTATTTGTTCGTGGAGGGATAGTCTTGCTTCAACATCAAGTCCCGCTGTCGGTTCATCGAGGAAAATAATATCGGGATTTCCGATAAGTGCAAGGGCGAGATGTAGTTTTCTTTTTTGTCCCGTAGATAATTGCAGGTATTGTGACTTCTCAATTTCTTTTATTTTCAGAGCTTTAAGCATATTATCATCAATTTTTGTTTGATTCCATTTTGCAAAGAGCTTTATCGCTTCCATAGGTTTAATATGAGCGGGCAAAGAAGATGACTGCAATTGAATTCCCATTTTGCCGTTTACAACAATAGAGCCTCCATCATATTTTCTCAGACCTTCAATACATTCAAGCGTTGTTGTTTTCCCAGCACCATTCACACCAAGTAAAGCGAAAATTTCTCCCTTTACGATTTGAAAATTAAGACCTTTTAGGACCCCATAACAACCGTAATTTTTATTTAGTTCACGAACCTCTATTGCGTATTTCATGGCTACACCTCCTCAAAGGGATTGGTTCCAAGTCTTGAAAAATAAACTTGCAAAGCTGGTTCTAAATATGAGTTAACGATTTTTTGCTTTTCCTCCCAAGCGTTAGTAGCGGTATCAATATTACCGACTTCCATCAACTTCGGAAGCATAGTCATATCTCCATTTGTAAACTCCATGATCAAGCCCCAGTATTCTTGTACAACTTGTTGGCACTGTTCGCTATCAGCTGGCACCTTTTCTTTTTGGAGCTTCACAATCTCATCACTCAGGCGATTAAATCTGTCCAGAAAGTCTGATCCGCTTTTCTTGTCAAATCGACTGCGTATACGGTCCAGCGTATCATCATCAAAACGTTTAATCAGAGAGTAAGATTCATTCTTCATTTGTAGGTTGACAATAATATCTGCATACTTTTTAAAGTCAACCGTCTGTATTTGTAAAACTTCAACTTTTAACTGCTCTATTTCTGATAATGAAGCCTGAAGTTGTTCTATTTTTTGGCGAATATCATCTGCTTGCTCTGTAAGAGCATTTGCAACTTCAGATGGAGTTTTCAAAGAGTTCAAACGTCCCTTTATGTCCTTAAGAGAAAAACCAAGTGATTTCAAGGATATAATCTGATGAAGCAACACTAAATCTTTATCGGTATAAAGCCTACGTCCTCCCTCACTTTCTGCCGATGGAGAAAGTAGTCCTTCTTTATCGTAGTATTGTAGAGTTCGGACTGTAACTCCCATTTTCTTGGCAACTTCCCCAACTGTCATAAACCCTTCTGGGATTGCTCTGAATTTTGCCATCATTCTCACCTCCTAATATATATTATACATCATTACGTAAGGTCATGAGCAAGCGCTTTATAAAAATTATTGATTAAAGATTTATTCTAGTGATCTCGTTTACTTAATATAAATGAAAATGCTTGTGAAAACACCTATTTTAAGGTGACAAAAAGGGGATGAAAGAGAAGTCCAAAAACAATTACTTGGACTTAGTATATCTTTTTGCTTTGTTCAATGATTGGTGCTATAATGTAGTTAAAAAGTAAAGGAAATATAGGAGATATATGATGAATACAATGTATATTATCGTAGGATTTGTTGTTTTTTGGTTCTTGCTATTTGTTGTTTTTATGATTGCAAATGGTAATAGAAAGAAAAAAGCTATTAGCTTTGTTAGTGATAATAGTGATAAAGCTATTGTTCATTTATACTGTTCAAAAACTAAAATTAATGGACAGAATCTTGCTGACTTTAATCCAATAACTGGAGAAAACCTAGAAAGGGTAGTTGCTTTAGTTCCAGGGAGATATACAATCGAGGGCGTTTATAAAACGACTGAGACTCGACTGAATCAAACAATTAATATCAAATCAGAAAATATCAGTATGGATCTTGACTTGGAGGCTGGGAACACCTATTCAATAGCTATGTACCTATACTCTCCTGAAGAAAGACAAGAGTATGAGAATGGCAAAACTGATGAAGTTGTTTTGAGTGTTCCGTTAACCATTGTTGTGGGTAGTGATTTCATCAAAGCATACATTATCTGCAACAAAGAAAAATAATTATTTAGGAGGTTGAAGTTCAGATTTGAACTGACCTCTTTTTCTAAAATTAAAAGAAGCATTAAATAGCATCATTTTTTCTAGAATGTTTGCGCATCAATCCGAATTTGTGGGGGAGGATAATAGTATGAAAAAGAGTACTTATAATCTATTAACTAAGATTCCTATATATGGAATTTTATTAAAACAATCGAGTAAAGGTGAGATGAAGCTATGCAGTCCATTCCTTCAAGATATGGCGGAAATAGGAATTAGATCAAATGAAATTTATGCACTTCTAGAGGAAAAATATCCAGGCGAAGTGGTAACAAGAGATCGTTTTCATGAAGGTTATAATAAAATACTTGAATTAAAGTTTAAGCAGGAGATTAACAAAATTTAATGTCTTACTTTTATTTTTCAACAGAAGTACCACAGGCTGAGATAGTAATAACGTAAAAATGATCAGAATTAATAGAAACAGTTAAGATTAGAGGATGATAGATGGTTATATTAGAATTGTACCAAAACAATTATTCAAAGAATTTAGTCGCTTTTGATTCTTTAGAAGAAGGACGAGAATTTGTAACTCAAATCCCTGGATATACTTTAGAAAAAGAAGATGGGTTTGAAGTGGAGTATTTTAATCCAAAAAATCTACCGGATTATATGGAGATTGTCTTCAACGGAAATATTGTCCCTTTATCTAGATTTTCGTTTGAACTCGAAGAAAATGTGGACATTATTTGGAAAGAAATTTCGAATTTATCCGTTAAAAACGATAAAGTAATCGATGGATATTCAAAAATCGATGCCTATGTCGTTAACAACGATGAAGTGAAAGCTTATGTCGAAGCACGAGAAGTAAACTTCCGCAAGGCAAAAGACTTCTTAGAACGCACTGGATATGAAGTTGACAGAAGCTTTTTTGGAAGTGAAGACGGCGAAGCGATTCTCTACAGAAAGAAAGGTTCCAAAGATTGGCACTTCTTGTGTCACTTAGACCCAACGTTTGTAGAGATTGAAGATGTAGAAAGATATATTAAAGAAGCGATGGAGTATATCCAATAGTCACTCAAATTTCCTTGTTTGTGTATGCCACTGCTTGCGTGAACGGATTAAGAAGTAAAGAGAAACATCTAGCACTATCTAGCTTCTTAAGGAGAAAGGACATTGTGAAAATGGAAATCGGGAAAACCTATCTTGTAAAAAAAAATATTTTTGGTTTAAAAAAAGATGAACTTTGGACCTTAATTGACAAGGGTTATCAGGCTTATTTTGGTGAACATAATTTCGTATTTGTCAATGATGAGAAAGTGAAGGTATTTGCAGTTTTACAAGATAGTTCAGAAGAAGATATACAAATTTACCATCATCTGGATGACTATCTTGAAGAAGTTACTCACGAAAATTTCTGAAGAAGGTGAGCTGCAAATTGAAAATGCTCGCTTTTAAAAAGTTTACTGAAATATTTTTGTGGGAAATCATAATTTTTAATATATTTAGTGAGAAAGTTAATGGATAAAGAATTTTATATGACACCAAATTCTGAAGAAAGCAACCTTGTCCTGAAACAGGCTTTGAAAGAACTAATCGAAGATATGTACGAAAAGAATATAATATCAGGTTTGTTAAAGGATGATATAGATAGTCAATCCTTTGAGGATCTTGTTCTTTCTTTAAAGGATAAACTTAAAGAATGCTATCCTAAAACTAAGCTCAAACGAATGATGAAGAGCATCCATTATGCGAATGGTTTTGAAGATAAATCTTTAAAAGAAAGTGCTTTTCTCTTGGATGAGATTGAACAGTATCTTAGTAGCAATCGCTTTCTTGATCATGATCAAGCGGTCAAGTATTTTAATGACAGAATTACTGCTGATGGCTTTGAAATCAATCCCCAATCTTTAGTTTTAATCATGATTGAAAGTTTGCATAGCTGAGAGAAGCTGTATAGGATATTGAGAAAATATGCGTAATGATAATAAAAGAGAAAGGTATAGCTATGTCTTATGATTTAGTAGTATTTGAGAAATCAATCGCACCAGCTAGTAAAGCTGAATTTTTAGATTGGTATGACGAGCAAGTGGAGTGGAAGGAAGACCACGATTATGATTCAATTGAAGTTAGTTCAAGCAAACTAAAAAGTTGGTTTCTGGACATGATAAAACTATTTCCACCTATGAATGGTGACTTTGATATGGATGATGCTTTAGAGAATGACCAAGAGCTGGAAAGTCGTTTTACTGACTATAGTATTGGTAAGAATCTTATCTATGCAGGATTTGCATGGTCACAAGCAGAAACAGCCTATAATACAATGCTCATGTTAGCCTCAAAACATGATGTGGGATTTTTTGATGTCAGTGGTACTGGGGCAATTATCCTATCTGAAACTATCAAGTTAGATTAAAAGATGAGCCAGGTTAGTTCTTAGGAGATTTTATGATTTCCATAGCTTCCTAGCATATGTATTTATTAACCCTTTTACATGGAATTAATTTTGAGATAGACGTCCTTACAGTGGCTATTCCGATTATCAAAAAGATCTAGACTGAAACCAAGCTGAAAGCCATCTGGTTCAGTCTTTTTTTCTGTTAATGTAGTATAATAAAGGGTGTAGGAATTCTATTTTTTAATAGGATTTTTCTAAGTTAAGATTAGTTATTTTATGGAGTCAAAAGCTAGATCAGAGGTGAGAAAGTTGACTGAATTTGAGAGCTTATTTCTTCAAATAATCGAATATTCGAATCAGGTTACAGATGAAAATTTTCAAGAATATGCTGAGTTAGGATATAATCTTTTAAGGAAAATCCATCATCTAGGTATAAAGGAGACACAAGTATACGAGAGATTTTTTACATACTATGACAGCTTACAAGATGGAATGATAAAAGAGTGGTTTGCAGAAATGCTAGACTATATTTCTGGCTGGTGTCATTCAGAAAAATATCTTTGGAATCATCAGGAATAAGGGAGACCAGATTAGCAAATTGAAGCATTGGTAGTTGAAAATGATTTTGCATAAGATATAGGAGTTAGCTATGTTTAATGACAGTTATATTTGGGGGCGTCTTTTCATCCCCCTTATCATGATTTTCGTCTTAGGATTGATGGTATTCGTTCATAGACGTCAGGTTTTTAAGTATTTATATATCGTGAATATTTTTTTGTATCTAGTTGCGATTATTACTTATTTTATTTTAGAAAATCATCCAGTCGGCCAACCATTTCCATATCCATGGATGACAGTTATTCCGTTTGTTTGGACCATATCTATCTTTCTAGCTTTTGGATTATCGTTCGCGTCTCTTAGTGCTTTTGTCATTGAACAGGCACAAAGGCATATCTGGGCAAGGATGATCATTGGTTTAGTTGTTCTAGCAATTATGATAGCTATCGCGATAGGTATATACTACTTTATAGAGATTATTAGAGTTATAGGTTACTTTTAATTTTTAGTCAGTTTCTGATGGTAAACATGTAGAAAGAGGAGCAATATGAAGCAATCACTTGAATTTTTAAGAGAAAGAATCACCGATAAGATGCCCTTAGAGGATATAGTAGCAATCTTTGAAGACTTGTGTCGTGAGCCTATTGAGGATGAGATGATTTTGTTTGAAACAGGGACATTTACAGCTATATCTGATAAGCCAATGTTTCAACTATCCTTAGTAAGACAAGCTCCAAATGAAGATGAAGAGTTTTATCAAGTTCACCTTGATATTTTCTATGAAGCATGTCAAGAGAATCAAATATTTCATGAATCGATCTGGGATGAAGATTTAGAGGAAAATATCTTTGATTACATTAGAGCTTCGGAGGTGTTTGCCTATGCTAAAGAGCAGGAATACCAAGCTGTCAAGATTTATCTGGAAGAAACTTAAGAAAAGGTAGTAATATGTTTCATTTTTTAAGAAAAAAACACACAAAAAACTTGAAATCAATCTCCACAACAATTCAATGATTATTAACGGAACTAGCTTAGCTTTTCCTTTATCCTTGAAAGATATTGAAGCTGTATTGGGGAAGCCTGACCAGGTTGTCAAAAGAGATAATAAGTTTATCAAATACATTTATGACAAAGCTGGAATTGTATTTGAACATTCTTTCTCGATTAAAAATCATTTAAAAAAATCTAAAACCTACATTGATGAGGAACATTTGATTTCTACAGTTTTCCTCTACTATGGCGATGTTGTAAAATCTATGACTGGAGAGAAAGAATTGCCAAAGCAACCATGTCAAGCTGTGGTATTATCAGATGGAAAATCTCCTTATTTCTTTTCTGATAGACAGAGAGTAGGTGATTTCAACCTGATTTTATGGACTCCTTATGGAACGAATTTTAATGGAATTGCAGAGACCATCACTGACACACTTTCTATTTCCTACTTTCCAGAGGTTAAACATGAACGGGAAAGTTACAAGTTAAAAGAAACTGACGAAGAAGTGTTACGCTTTGACAATATAAATTTTAAACTAGCCATTATCCAGGTTTTAATGTATGATTTAGAGGTTTTGAAACCTGTTTTTAATATTTTTGATTTTGCAGAGGAGGTCAGTGAGTTGAACATCGACACAGAAAGTATGGAGATAATTCAGCCAGCACTTGATTATATGATAAATCTTCCTATACCTAAGAAATATGCCGAACAAGTCCAAGAAATCTATATGGATGGAGGAAATGAAATTTATCTGAATTTGATACCTCAGTGGGACGGTGAAGATGATAGTTTCGATCTAAATGAAGTTAGTCTTAAAGAACTGCAACAGTTTCCAAATCTGAAGCAAGCGACTATCATAAGCAGTAATTTTGAACATGTCAAAGCAGTTTTTGATGAAGCTGGCATTGATGTAGAGTTGTTGTAAAAACTTAGTACAGGGGAACCATCGTTTTATTTAATAAAACAAAAAATCGAAATCTAAACAGATCTTATATGTTTGTAACCGCTTTTTTCTGCTATAATATTACTAGATAGAAATGTGGGAGTTTTATCATGGTTACAAAACGGTTTTTGAAAAATGTTATTGTTGCGATGGTCTCGGTTTTTATGTCCTTGACCGTTTTTCAAGGTGTTCAAGCTCAGCAAACTGGATTCGATTACCAACGACAACAGCGAATTGTTGAGTGTGTAACTTTGCTCGTGAAATCCTAGAAACCTTTTGGCGAAAGTTTTTTAAGTTTTGAATTGTGAACTTAGTTTGACAATTCAGGACAAATGTATAACCATGTCGCCCTACTAACGTTGAGGAGAAATATTTATGCTTGATTTTGCTAAAATAGATAAAAAGTCGATATATACTACGATCATTGGTTTGTTTCTAATGGCAGTATTGTCTTTGACAAAGATAATACCTGAACTTTCTTTGTCAGGTCTCACTGTACTGATTGGTATTCTCTTTTTCTTTGTTCTTGAACATTTTGATAAAAAATCACATATAGAATCAGGTTTGCGCTTTAAATCATTTTTCGATGATCTGAAAAAACAAGGGGTAATTCTTTTGGTCTTGCTTCCTGTAGGAACCGCTGCAGCAACTTTGCTTATCGGCGATATGATATTTAAGGGCGCTTTTGCTAGTCATATTTTGGGAAGAACGGATGGTATGTTATCCTTCGATAAAATACCGCTCCTTATGGTTCAAATAGTAATCGCAGCCTTGGGGGAAGAAATTGCATGGAGAGGTTTCTTTCTTGGTAAGTCAATGAGAATTATACCATTTTGGCTTTGTGCCATTCTATCTTCTTTATTGTTCGCGATAGCCCATATTTCTAGTGGAAGCGTTGGGCTTGTAAGCTACGATATTTTCATGATTTTTGTTGATAGTATCATCTATGCAATGATTTATAAAAAGTCTGGGAATTGTTTGATTTCTACACTTTCTCATATTCTCGGAAATGCAACAGGAATTCTTTTGCTAATGATGTATAGCTAGAAAGATTTTAATGTTATCTAGCTAATAAAGGATTTTCATTATAGGGCGGAAATGGTCACTATCAGCAAAAGTGGGCTAGATGACTTGATTTATAAAAGTAAGTAATCTTGCTAAAAACTTGAATAACAAAAGGCCTTGTTTCTAAGGTTTTTTGTTTAATTTTTGAAAGTATACTTGTCTTGAGATAAAAACTCTGAGATCAAAACCTCTTGACTAATTGTTTCAGATAAGGCTTGTCTAAAAGCTAATTTTCATAATGAATAGGATTTGTCGTATATGGTTGGGAGGTTTAACAGTGGTCCAACTAACAAATGTTCCTGACCAATAATATAGGGACATTTGTTCCCACTTTCTTAATATCCTTTTATGAGTCCCGCAGTAAGTTCATCACTTGTTGCTAATATATCATCTATGCGAGCATCTTTTATCAATTGGTGAGATACATTTAGGCAGTCATTAAAGAGGAAGGAGTTCTAAAGCCTGCTTTTGATATTTTTGACTTTGCGGAAGAGTTTAGCGAGTTGGATATTGATACTGAAAGTATGGAGATCATTCAACCTGCTTTAGACCATTTTGAAAAGCTCCAAATCCCTAAGGAGTACGCCCAGCATGTCCAAGAAATCTATATGGATGGAGGAAATGAAATTTATATGAATCTGATACCTCAGTGGGACGGTGAAGATGATAGTTTCGATCTAAATGAAGTTAGTCTTAAAGAACTGCAACAGTTTCCAAATCTGAAGCAAGCGACTATCATAAGCAGTAATTTTGAACATGTCAAAGAAATATTCGACATGCAAGGGGTTCAAGTGAAGTTATTATAATTGTCGCATTTATCTGGATAAATCATAAATGGATGGTATAAGTTCTTTAAGGATAAGGGCTAAAAAGGAAAGAAATCTGGTGATAGATAATGAACATTCTTGATCTTAATTCTAATCAGAAAGATACGATATTGTTAATCCACCCGATGTTATCATCGGCTCAAGGGATGAAGTCCCTGATTGCAGACCAGATGGGGCAAGAGTTTAGATATATCATTCCGGATTTGTCTGCACATGGGCAATCAGCTTCGCTCATCTACGAATCGTCTCTTAAGGAAAGCCAGATGATTTATGATTATCTAAAGGCTCATCATATAAAAGACTTGTGTTTAGCCTTTGGCGCATCCTTGGGTGGTGTTGTATTACTGCAATTGTTGAATTACAAGGACATCAGGTTTGGGAAACTTGTTTTTGAAGGGGTTAGTTTATGGACAAATGCGCCCTTGCTTGATGTCTTTACTAGGTATTTATTGTTAATAAAGCACAGAAAAGCTCTGCGAAATAGAGATCTAGCTGTTCGTAAGATGGTTGCACTTTATGGAGAAAAAGGAGAGATGATGGCGGATTCTTTCATTGCTATGGATGAAGAAAGTATTAAACATATTTCCCGTGATTGTGCCTTCGTAGCTTTACCTAACCTCACGCCAGAGGAACAAAAAAGCTGTGTTTTCTTTTATGGTTCAAAAGAATTCGACTTGATTGCTGCTAGAAAAGTTGTCCCCAAAAAGTATCCTCATGCCACATTTCACATTTGGCAAGGATATGACCACTGTTGTAAGATCACTGAAAATCCGGGAGTTTACTGTAAACTTTTAGAAGAAATGATTTTAAAAAAATATCAGTTCCAATGAGGTAAGACATGACAAGTAAAAAATCTAATCTTGAACATTATAGAAATATGTTAAAACAACCTTGGGGAAAGATACAATATGAAATAACCTTTGCCCAACTTGCTCATCTGGAAGGTAAGAAAATTCTTGATTTTGGATCTGGATTTGGCTTGGTCAGTGAATTTCTTTCTCGTAAGAATCAAGTTATTTCTGTTGAACCTAATGAGGAAATGCTCTATGCCAACTCTTCCACATCCTATGAAAAATTGTGGGGTAGTATTGACAAACTCGCTCGTTTTACGGATAAATCCTTTGATCTTGTCCTTTGCCATAATGTTTTAGAATATATAGATCCTAATGACCGAAAAGACTATCTTCTGGAGTTCAAAAGAATTTTAAAAGATGATGGCTTGATTTCAATTATCAAGCATAATCACGTTGGAAAAGTTCTACAAAGTGTTGTTTTTGCTAATGATATCAATCAAGCATTTAGTTTACTCAATGGTGAAAATTTTGAGAGCCTCTCATTTACAAGTGGTTCTACTTATATGATTGAGGAATTATTAGTTTTGTCTGGTCTTAAATTAGAAAACTATTTGGGGATTCGAACATTTTACAGTCTGCAACCAAATGAATTTAAGAGCAAAGAAAACTGGTTAGAAGAAATGACAAAGATTGAACTTGCAGTTTGTGATTTAAAACCCTATAAAGATATTAGTTTTTTACAACATTTGTGGCTAAAAAAATAATAGAAGCATAGGTTTTGTTTTAAAGTAAAATAAAAACTGATGTATATGAAGAAAGAGTGAATGAGATGATTTCTTCAGTTTGTAACTTGATAAAATCTTTTCTACAAATCTATTTTTCCAATTTTGAAAGAATAATTCTTAGACAGTTCATGATTGTATCTATTTTAGTTTACTACTTTCAATTTTTGTTTTTAGAAATTTCATTATATAATAAAGTGTATCAAAAAAGATATATTGATAGCCTAAAGATGTAAATAGATATTGAGGAGAAAATGAATGCAAAAAATAATGTTGATTATCAATCCAACCTCTGGTGGCGAAAAGGCTTTAGATTATAAGGAAAAGTTAGAAAATAAGGCTAAAAAATACTTCGAGCAAGTCGATACCAGAATTACACAAAAAGCGCAAGACGCAACCAACTTGGCCACAGAAGCTTCTCGTGAGCACTATGATGCTGTTCTTGTTTTTGGTGGTGATGGGACAGTAAATGAAGTAATTTCTGGTATCGCGGAAAAAGACTACATTCCTAAACTTGCGATCATCCCAGGAGGAACTGGAAATCTCATTACGAAACTATTAGAAATCAATCAAGATATTGATGGTGCCATTGACGAACTCGATTTTAATTCTACGAATAAGATTGATATCGGAAAATCAAATGGGCACTATTTCGGATACATTTTTAGTATTGGTTCACTACCAGAAGCCATCCATAACGTTGGGATAGAAGATAAAACAAAATTTGGTATGCTAGCCTATGCGATTAACACCATGAAGTCTGTCGTGACAGATCAAGCGTTTAACATTCAAGTTGAAACAGAAAATGGAAACTATATTGGAGAAGCAAGTCACGTTTTAGTTCTCCTAACCAATTATTTTGCTGATAAGAAGATTTTTGATGACGATAAGGACGGATATGCAAACGTTCTGATTCTTAAGGATGCATCAATTCTTTCTAAATTATCTGTAATCCCTGACTTATTAAAAGGGGATGTCGTTGAAAATGATCACATCGAGTACATAAAAGCTCGTCGCATCAAAATCTCTTCAGACACTGAGTTAGAAACGGATGTTGATGGTGATAAATCTGATGACCTACCAGTAGAAATTAAGGTACTAGGTCAGCATATTCAAGTCTATTCTCAACCGAAAGAATAATATCATTAAGCTTTAAAAAGTCTTTTTAACGATATTTTTAAAAGAGGACAGCCTATGAAAATTAAAAGATTAGCGACTATTGGTCTTTGCTCAACACTTCTTTTGACCTTAGTGGCTTGTAATCAAGCTCAAAAGTCGAGTGATGGAACTACTGAAACTTCAGTAACTCAAACACAGTCTGCTCAAGTTTCTTGGAAGGCTAGCTATACCAATATGAACAGTCAACCAAGTGCAGAAGAAGTTCGGAAAGCCTTGGCTGCGTATTTGGATAAAGACAGTGTGGATGCATTTGTCAATCTTGTCAATGATTACAATGAAACTGTCGGTTCAGCAGGCTTAACTGGAGATTTTTCTACATTTACCAAAACAGACTATGATGTTGAAAAGATAAGCAATCTTTGGACTCCCCAAAAAGGTGATTTTGTCGGTACCAACTGTCGTATTAACAGTTATTGTTTATTGAAAAATTCTATCGAAATCCCTAAGTTGGAAAAAGATGATTCCCTCTTGTTTGTCGATAATGATGCCATTGATAAGGGCAAAATCTTTGGTGCAGAAGACAAGGATGCTTTTGATATTTTATTCTCAAGAGTCAAGACCGAAGCAACGACAGATGTCAAAGTTCATGCTGCAAAGATGGAAAAATTCCTTTCTCAATTCAAGTTTAATGAAAATGCAAGAATGCTCTCCGTAGTGGTACATGATGACTTGGATGGTCAATCCCTCTTTATCGGTCATGTTGGAATTCTTGTACCAAGTGAGGATGGCTACCTTTTTGTCGAAAAGTTGACCTTTGAGGAGCCTTATCAAGCTATCAAATTTGCGACCAAGGAAGATTGTTACAAGTACCTATCTACCAAATACGAAAACTATACAGGAGAAGGTTTAGCGAAACCCTTTATTATGGATAATGATAAGTGGGTTCAACTCTAAAAGTAGTATTTTTCGGATGACTTGCCTAAAGAGTAGGGTAAGAAGTTACCAACCGAATGATAGTTAAATTCATATGATTAGAGGACAGCAAGCATGGATGAATATACATTAAGAGTTGTAAAAATTGATAAAGAAGCGATTTTTGAGCTGATCTACGAAACTTTTATAGCGCAAGAGCAAGAACTGCTGGACCTGTCGCCAGTAGATCTTATCAATGATTGTGCTATGGATTGGGAAAAGGGAGAGTTTATCTTTGCAGCACATCTTCAGGAAAATAGTCTGGGAGAATTGAATCCTCTTCCCAAAGATATTGATATTCAAGAGTTGCTGAAAAAACTACCTGTTACAACAGATTCCGTTCTTGGTAAAGAAGTGATTTATAGAGATTTTACATTCGACCAATTAAAAAAATAGTATAATAGTAGTAAATAAAATAGTTATAAGGAGACACAATGGATATTAAAGATTTTACAGAAAAAGAACAAGAGATGATTAAAAAGGGACTAACTTTCTCTAAGCTGAACGATAAGGAAACTGCTGATAAGATTATCGCATTAATTCCTCAAGATATGATTAAACGAATTCCATTTTTTGTTAGAAAACATGCCATTACACGTACAGTCAAGAGAATTTCACTTGAGTATCCAGAATTGTATGCTGTAGCTGAACAAGAAGGCCAACTTCCTGAAAAGGAAGCTCAAGAATTGCGACAAATTCTTACAGATATTTTCCAAGAGAAAATGAACAAGCATAAGATTAAATAAGTTTTGAGAGTTAACGATAAGATGTCGATTGAGCATTAGGAGTTGAGAATGGCTATTGATGGCGTTAAAATCATTGACAGTGATCAAGGGTATGACATTTACAATGAGGTAGTTGGTCGCTATAGAGAGGGTGATCATGTGGCCAATATCATCAAGGATATCCTCGATGCAGAGAAAGATTACTGTCAAACAGACTTTTTTACAGAAATTTATTGGACAGCTCTTGCCTACTCACTGTGGAAGATTGGTCACCTGACAGACGACATCAGAGATAAAACCTTAGAGCTTATCAAAAAAGGTCCCAATCCATTTTGGTTGGAAATAGATCCAAAGGCTTTGAAGCAAAGGCAAAAGGTCTTGGAAAAACTTGCTCTCCAGCTGCAAACTAAAAATCCTAGGCCTCTAAAGGTCCCTAAAGCCAAAACTAAACGCAAACCCTATTTTGAAGAAGGGGATCTCCTTGCTGTTAAGTTTCAAGATGAGTATGGTCTTGTATTTGTATCTATGGTTGATCAGAGTCCTAGAAAGCTTGAGTATCATTTGGCTTGCACACGCCTCTTACAAACAAAAAAGCCCTCCATCGATGATTTTTTGACCAGTCAAATCTCCTGTAAGATGGACAATACCAAGTTTGCTCTCGTTACAGACTGCTGGTTCAATCACAAAGATTTAGGGCAATTATTAGAAAATATTGAAAAAATTGGACAGGTGAAACTTAGACCTTTTAGTCTTTGGATGTTGGCACCTGCCCAAAATTTAGAAGATATTTATGAAGAAATCACTAGAGATAAAAGTTCCTCTGGCCTTCGATTCATCGAAACCTATAAACTTGTCGACGATATTTTTCCAGTTTAATGCTTATGTGATAAAGGGGGAAATGGGGAATCATTCCCACATGCTGTGCTGGGCTCTAACACCATAGCTATCTAGGGAACCATCTGAATTGAACTTGGCTTCAATCCGGTATCTTTTCCAGAGGTCGTAATCTGCTGTTTGAATAGTCAGAATGAAGTTGGCATCGGTATCAGAGACATTATAATCAGCAGGATTGACTTCAAAGATATCGATTAATTTTCGTGTTTGAAAATCTTGAAGTTTGAGATTGGCTAGCTTGACATGATTGATGGAAATTTCTTCTAGTTGATTGTTATCCTTAGGTGTTCTGTAATAGGTAATGATGCAGTTTTTGAGCTGATCCGTATCTCTTCCTGTGGGAGTGAGGCTCATAAAGCCATAGGACTGATCATCCCGCTTGACTTCAAGAAGCTGACCGTAGTAGAAGTGGTCGTTCTTGGGATTTGTGATGGAAGTCTCTGGACTTTTATCTTCAAAGCTAAAGCCTTGGTCCAAAAGTTCGGAAGCCTTGGTCTCCCCGATAATGATAGTGGTATCTTGAATGGTTACTGGAACAGGTTGAGCTGGAAGGCCACTCATCATGATGCAAAACATAAAAACATAACTCGTTAAAAAAGCTGTCCCGATAAAAGCGTTGGTTGATGCATAGGTATGACTGTTATGAAATTTTTTTCTTATAGCTAGTACAATAAATTTTCCAAGACTTTTTAAAATCATACTAACAAGTACGATGAAAAATTGTTTTTTCAAACATTCATAAATGGCTTGAGGAAAGCTATTACCATGATAGTAGAAGCCAGCCAATAGGAGTAGATTTACGATTAAATAGATCAGCAAGAACCAATGAATCTCTTTAAGGGCATTGGCATCAGTGATTTCTTCATAGTCAATGTGAATTCTTCCTTGAACAGCATGGCCAAGTTTATAAATCCATTTGGGAATGTCTTTGCCTTTTTTAACCGCAACTACAAGTCTAATATAGAGATAGATGGTAAAGGATAAGGATAGAAAGAAAAGAGCATAAAAGCCCAAAACAATACTAGTGAACATGACTATTTCCCCCTATTTAACATTCAATAAAACAATTTCTTAGCTCCATTATAGCATTTTCTAGGGAAATAGAGCTAGAAATATCCGTATGATACTAATAGATTCAAAGGAGTAAAATCATGGGAATGATTGCCAATTATCAATATTTACCAGACGATAAATTAAAACAAATAAAAGGTCTTTCCAATCAAGGAGATGACTTGTTAGATTTTGCTGAGGATTCCGTTGATAGTCATGATATCTTACTAGATATTGACAAAATGTGGGATGCCTTGGTCTTTGTCATGACTGGATTTAGTAGTTCAGAATTTTTGGATGACAATCCCTTGAGAGAAGCTGTTTTAGGGGTGACTCCTCTAGAGGATGTATCTGAATATATTGCTTATACTGAAAAATCGAGAATTGCGGCTATCAGTCAAGCTTTAGAAGAATTTGATATGGACAAGGCTTTGAAAGACTTTAGTATGGAAGCATGTAAGAAGGCTGACTTGTATCCTAATATTTGGGATTATCTTGAGGAAGAGGAAGAAATCAAGGATGAAATCCGAATCAGCTTTGTAAATATGAAAGAGTTTTACAAAAAGATTCTGGAGCTCAATGGAAATGTCTTGGTCACTATTTGTTAAAGTTTTTATATTCCATTAGAAAGGTAGTCCCATGAATCCATTTCTAGAAAAGTATATTACTTTAAAAAAGCAATACCTGGAACAAGATGGAAATTCTTCCAGTGTCGCGGCCCTTTATGATTTGGCTGATGAATTAGCTAAGTTTGAGGATTTAGAAGCTAAGAAAGTCTTAGTTGACCTCTATGAACAATTGGATCTCTACACTAGTGCCTATAGCTTATTTACCGAAATCTTAGACAAACCTGATCGAAAACAGATAAAGAAACTGAGTCGTTTACAAGAAATGAGTCAGAGTCATGGCGATCGTTTTGCACTTCCTCGTTCTCTAAGAAAAGAAGAGAAGAAGCATAGGCAGAAGCTATTACAGTCTTTGCCACATTTTATCTATCATCCAGATCCCTTGGCTACAGGTTCATTTATTGAAGGAGAAGCCAAGCTTTGTCCATCTTGTGGGAAAGAAAGCAATATTTATTATGACTTGACCCCTTATTGTATCGAGGATATAGAATACCTTTGCCCATTGTGCATTGCAAACGGTCAAGCAGCTAAAAAATTCGATGCAGAATTTATCCAAGATGCCGAGTGGCAGGGAGAATTGGATCCAGAAAAGAATCAGTTGCTTTTTTGTCAGACCCCAGGCTACTCTAGTTGGCAGGGAGAATATTGGCTTTCTTGTTGCCAAGATTATTGTGCTTACTTGGGTACAGTTGGAACTCGAGAATTGAAGGATATGGGAATCGCTGAGCAAGTCTTGGCAGACTATGAAGCGCGTGAAGAATATCAAGATATTGAAGAATACTTGGTTAAGGATGGCTCTCTTTGCGGCTACCTTTTCAGATGCCTCCACTGTCAAAAATACCAGATTTGGGTTGATGCAGATTAAATCGAAATGTGATTAGCTATGAAAATTAAAGAGAAAACTATGGAAGAACTAGAATTATTCGAAGCTGCCTCCAAAGATTTATTTGATACTATGCAGGGATTTAAAGACAATCTATCTGTTCAATTTCCCCTATTAGATAGTGATAACTGGCAGTATGATAAGGGATCGATAAAAGTTTGTAAGGCTGATGAGTCAGGATTCAAAAAAAGATGTAGGGTCGGAATCAGCTACAACTTGAAAGTCTCCCTATTAAACGAAGATGCCGAGCAAATCTGGTTACTGTTTAAAGACTGGTTCAATACTAGCAGATTGGGTCAAGTTGAAAGAAATCCTAATAATGAGGATTTGGGAAGATATGTCTTCTCAGCAAGTTCTCCTCTAGGTGATCAGGTAGATTGTTCGATTTATTTGCCTAATGAGTGGAATATCCCTCAGATTAGCTTTTCAGGCTATCTAACAGCTCGTTATAGGGCTTGTGATCTTGAGAAATTGCAAGAATAAGATGGAGGTTTTTAGAGATGAGAAAGATTGATTGGGACAAGATAAAGACTCGCTTAGATGCCTTGCTAGTCATTGACGAATATCTGACAGATCCGAGTGAGGATTGGCTTAGACTCGTGATTAAGACTGAGGAAGACTATGGAGTCCGCTATCTTATTGATAATGGCTCTGGTGATTCTTTAGATGTGATTTTGACTGATAAAATGATCCTTATAAAAGGCTTTGATCATGAAAGTAGTTTAAGCCAGTTTGCTGCTGACGAGTGGAATCAAGACGTCATTGATAGTTTTTATAAAGGACTGGATGAAAAGTATCTCCTACTTTATTCAGAAGACCAAAAAGATGAAACAACCTTCTTTATCTGGTATGACAGTCATGAGCATCAATACACTTACCAAGATCAGGATGGTGGTGAATGGTTGCTTTCTTACCTTTTTGATAGCTTTGAGAGATTTCATGAGTTTGTGACTGACTATTATGAAATTACCGTAGATAAAGATTTACTTCGAAAACTCTACATGGATGGACAACTTTCAGACCTAGAATTAAAGCAATTAATCCAAGATGATTAAGAGGCTTATTATGAGAGTGAACTATAAAAATACCCCTGAAAAATATCAAACTCTGGCAGAAATAATCATCCCACCCTTGCTTAATTTACTCAAAAGTTTAACCTTGTTAGAAGAGGAAATTTTTGAGCGTAACAGAGCACTGGATAAGGAAAAAGAAGGCCTTGGTATCCCAGCAAATCAAGTTCATCCCAAGTGGAATGAACTTATGGATGACTATTTTCAGAGGCAAATGCAACTTCTAACTGGACGAGTGACTCAAAAATACTTGGAAGGAGGAGTTCGGAATTCTTATGGCTCACCAAGTGAGTATAACTATGTTCAAACGAATGATTTTTCTGTCGATTTTATCATGACAAAAGCTGAAGAAGCAAGAGTCATCACCCATTATCAAGAAGCTTTAGAAATGAAGCATCAGTTTGTACTTAGATTGGTGGATGGAAATTGGTTGCTTGACCAGAAATTCTACGGTTTTGAGGATGAGGAAACCTGGTATCTCGACTCACTTTGAGCAAGATAGCTTTGCTTCCCAACTGATATGAAAAAAAGGAGAAGTCCTATGAAATTTTTGAAAAATCTATTTTCTAGTAAGAAAGAAAAGTCAGAGAAGAAAAAGACCCTTACCTTGTCCATGCCCCTCTTCAAAGGCAAGCAGGCTTATTCTTTAGACCAGGTCGTTCAGGATTTAAAATCTCACTGGGGGCTTGAAATTTCTGAAGTTTCTGGGGATGATTCTAGTGCAACCTTTGTGATTGATGGTGCTCTCGTTGCTTTGGCATTGATGGATCTTCCCATCCCAAGTCAAGAATTTGAAGAATTGTATGTCTATTCTTACCTCTGGCAGGATGTTGAGAAGGAAACACAGGAGCACACACAACACGCCATTGTTTCTATTTTGTCTGACAATCTTTCTCCAGTAGAAACTTATTCCTTATTGACTAAAGTTAATGCCTCTATCCTAAAAACAAGTCAATCAGCTATTGGTATTTATCAGGGTTCTACCACCTTGCTCTTGCCCAAAGATCTTTATCTGGACTTAGCTGATCTTTTGAAAGAAGAACTGCTTCCCCTTCAACTCTGGATTTATATGGGAATTATCAACCAGGGAGATAAAACTAGTATTTACACTTATGGTTTGAAAGAGTTTGGAAAAACTGAGATTGAAATTATCGACTCCCCTATGGATAGCGACGACTTATATTATTTCCTCTTGTCTATTCTTCAGTATGTTTTAGGCAGTGATGTCACCTTGAAGGACGGTGAAACCATTGGCTTTTCAGAAGATCAAAAAATCAAAATCACTAAGTCAAAAGCTGTCTATTTGGAAGGCAATTCCTTGAAATTAGATGTTTAGACCATGATTTATATTTGAGTGTCCTTCCTAGATTGAGGTTTTTATGAAGCGTAATATAAAAAAGTATTATCTCTACCGATTTCTGGCCTTTAGATTTGAAAAACTCTCTTGTAAGAATCCAAGTCTCAAGGAAATAAAACCAGAGAAGAGAGAAAAAATCGTTCTAGAGGCTACTCGAACTAGTCAAAAGATTATTCTAGTCCTTGGAATTCTTTATGTTTTGCTAAATTCTGCTACGTTCATTTACCTTAGGGCTAGTGATTTTCAAAATCCCTTATTGACTTGGTTTACTGACTACATCGACTATTTAGGGGTAATGATAAACGGAGAATGGGGCGGTAGTTGGCGTCAAAAGAAAGCTAGTTTTTTGATGATTGCTCTACTGGCTTTGCCCATTGTGGTCATAGAAGGTGGCCCCTTCTTCTTGCTGGTCTTATTGATTGGGAATTGGGTGCTAAAGAGAAAGATAAGATTTGAGAGAGAACATAAAGGAGTAGAGAGCCATGGCTAGAACGGCGATAATAGGTACTTTAATAGTTTTTGCAATCTTTAATCTGCTACTCGGTCTGGGCTTTTATCTCTTTCTAAAAAAGAGGAGAGAGAACGGGCAGTCATTGTACGAAACCCCTGTAAATCAACAAACTCGAACAGAAAAATTGGGTCTAGGTGAGATTTTGGTCTACCTGTCCCTGATTGCAATCGCCGGGATCTTTGCTTTTCAGACCTTAAATAGAGGTGGTGTTGGGAATTCTATTTTAGCCAAAATGATCCTTCTACCTGCTCTAATGGCGCTTTTCAATGCAAGAAAAAGGACTGGAAAGTCTTTACTTGCCCTCCTTATACCCTTTATGGTCTTTCTGGTAGGAGTCATGTTTAATCTCACGATTGGTTTGCCACCTCAAGCACCAATTTTGCAAATTAATGAAAGTAAAATCATTTTAGCAGAAACTAAAGCCAGTGAGCTGATGGATGCTGGATTTGACATCTATGTAAGACAGGGCGATGGTGCTAGCGACTACGAAGAGCTCTTGACAGAGGGAAGTTTCCAAAAGTATCCAGGCGATAAAACAGTCACTATCGAAAAAGGCTTCAAACTTGATAGCAATGCAGTCCCTTATGCTCCCTATCTCCTGACAAAAGATGGCATAGTACTGGGCAGTATTTCCTTTTATGGTGCCGAGGACCAGGATGTGGCTTTAGAAGATTCTAAGATTATTCAGGTTCGATTTAACAAGGAAAGTATTGAGGCAGCTAAAGAACATTCTATAATTTTGAAATTGGATGAACTCGACTTGACTAGTCGACTGGATGTTCCACTTGTTCAAGAAACTTTTAAAAAGCATCTATGGTCAATCCCCCCATCACATACAAGTGATGTCACTCAATTGTGGTATGGATTACAGTGGTCAAGTAACAGTGACTCTCTATTTTGGAATGAGTATTATAGCCTCATACGTCTGGATGAAAATTATATGATGACCGATTTTGAACTAGCTTGCCAAATAGCGAAAGATGAGTAAATAGGATTTTGAATAGTTGATTATGCTTACGATTCATTAAAGGAACTAATCTATATTTTTAGTTTCTTTTTTTGTTTTTTGATTTAAATTTAAAACGATTTCCATTTTTAAGTTAAATAAATTTCACGAACAAAAAAATGAATTTATTTAAAAAAGTTTCTAAAAATACTTTACAAGTCTCTGAAAACATGATATAGTAATGAAGCTTAGAAAATGAGATGATGTTTTCTAGCAAATATAAACCCGAGTAAAAAATGCCTACGGACAGGCAGGGTTGAATGCCGAAGCGTGGTTGAAAAGCCACATTATTGATAGGGTTAAAAGCCTACTTTTATAAGTTGATGTTAGAACACTAGTTCTAATTCGTATACATTTGTTAGTGTGGTGAAAGCACACGTCATCTTGTGAAACGATCAATAAAGTACGTAATATTTGCTACTAGAGAGTTAGGAAACATCAGGAACAGACATACTCAAAAGAAACAAACATAAACACGTCAGTAGATTGTAGAGCAGGTGTCAACCTGCTCTTTTTTCATAAGTATCCTTTAGAGCCTTACACAAGGTGAAAAAACTACGATAAAGGAGTATGTCTTTATAATGTTAAATCAAAACCAAGCTCCCATCTATGAGGGACTGGTCAAGTTACGAAAGAAAAGAATTGTACCATTTGATGTACCTGGTCACAAACGTGGCCGTGGAAATCCAGAGTTAGTAGAACTCTTAGGGGAAAAATGTGTTGGTATCGATGTCAATTCTATGAAGCCCTTGGACAATCTAGGACATCCCATTTCGATTATTAGAGAAGCGGAAGAGTTAGCGGCAGAAGCATTTGGGGCTGCTCATGCCTTTTTAATGATTGGTGGGACAACATCATCTGTTCAAACCATGATTCTTTCCACTTGTAAAGCTGGAGATAAGATTATTCTTCCGCGCAACGTACATAAATCAGCTATCAACGCCCTTGTTTTGTGTGGTGCTATCCCCATCTATATCGAGATGAGTGTGGAACCTAAAATCGGTATTGCTTTGGGGCTTGAAAATGATCGTGTGGCGCAAGCGATTAAGGACCATCCGGATGCTAAGGCTATCCTAATTAACAACCCAACCTACTATGGGATTTGTTCAGATCTTAAGGGTTTAACAGAGATGGCACACGCTGCAGGAATGAAAGTCTTAGTAGATGAAGCCCACGGTGCTCATCTGCACTTTACAGATAAACTTCCTCTGTCTGCTATGGATGCAGGAGCAGATATGTCGGCTGTATCCATGCATAAATCTGGTGGCAGCTTGACTCAAAGTTCGCTTCTTTTAGTTGGCAATCAGATGAATCCTGAGTACGTACGTCAGATTATTAATCTGACACAGTCAACATCAGCATCCTACTTGCTAATGTCTAGTCTAGATGTTTCTCGTAGAAACTTAGCCCTTCGTGGTAAGGAGTCCTTTGAGAAAGTTATTGAGTTATCTGAGTATGCTCGTCGTGAAATCAATGCCATCGGTGGCTACTATGCCTATTCAAAAGAGTTAGTAGATGGCGTGACCGTTTGTGATTTTGACGTGACCAAGCTGTCAGTCTACACTCAGGGAATTGGTTTAACAGGTATTGAAGTTTATGACCTCTTACGTGATGAATATGACATTCAGATTGAGTTTGGTGATATTGGCAATATCTTGGCCTACATTTCGATTGGGGACCGTATCCAAGATATTGAACGCTTGGTTGGTGCTCTGGCTGACATCAAGAGACTTTACTCAAGAGATGGGAAGGACTTGATTGCTGGAGAATATATCCAGCCTGAGTTGGTGCTATCTCCTCAGGAAGCCTTCTATGCAGATAGAAGAAGCTTAACATTAGACGAGTCCATTGGCCAGGTATGTGGGGAATTTGTCATGTGTTATCCTCCAGGAATTCCAATCCTAGCGCCAGGTGAACGGATTACACGAGAAATTGTCGATTATATCAAATTTGCTAAAGAACGTGGTTGTTCCCTCCAAGGAACGGAAGATCCAGAGGTCAACCACATTAATGTCATTGAGAGAAAGGAGAACTAAATGGATTTATGGTTTTCTGAAGTTCATACTCCAGATGTGAAATTGTCTCTTAGAACTGCTAAACAACTCTATGCTGGAAAAAGTGAGTGGCAGGATATTGAAGTATTAGATACTCCAGCTTTTGGAAAGATTTTGATTTTAAATGGGCATGTCTTGTTCTCAGATGCAGATGACTTTGTCTACAACGAAATGACCGTCCACGTTCCTATGGCTGTCCATCCAAATCCAAAGAAAGTCTTGGTTATTGGGGGTGGTGACGGTGGTGTTGCCCAAGTATTAACTCTCTATCCAGAATTGGAACAAATCGATATTGTAGAACCAGATGAGATGCTGGTTGAGGTTTGCCGAGAATATTTTCCAGATTTTGCTGCAGGACTTGATGACCCTCGCGTCACCATTTACTACCAAAATGGACTGAGATTTTTGAGAAACTGTGAAGATGATTATGACATTATCATTAACGATGCGACAGATCCATTTGGCCATACGGAAGGGCTCTTTACCAAGGAATTTTACGGCAATAGTTATAGGGCTCTCAAAGAAGACGGTATCATGATTTACCAGCATGGTAGCCCCTTCTTTGACGAAGATGAGTCTGCTTGTCGAAGCATGCATCGCAAGGTCAATCAAGCCTTTCCAATTAGCCGAGTTTATCAGGCACATATCCCTACCAGTCCTGCTGGCTATTGGTTATTTGGATTTGCATCGAAAAAATATCACCCTGTCAAAGATTTTGACAAGGAAGGCTGGAAAAAACGCCAGCTTTTCACAGAATACTACACTGCAAACCTACATATTGGTGCCTTTATGTTGCCTAAGTATGTAGAAGACATTTTAGAAGAAGAGGAAGGAAAAAAATGAGTCGTTTACTAGTTATTGGATGTGGGGGCGTTGCCCAAGTTGCTATTTCAAAGATTTGTCAAGATAGCGAAACTTTTAAAGAAATTATGATTGCTAGCCGTACCAAGTCAAAATGTGATGACTTGAAGGCTAAATTAGAAGGCAAAACAAATACTAAGATTGAGACAGCTGCTCTTGATGCTGACAAGGTAGAAGAAGTGATTGCCTTGATTGAAAGCTACAAACCAGAAGCTGTTTTGAACGTAGCTTTGCCTTATCAAGACTTGACCATCATGGATGCTTGTTTGGCTACAGGTGTGCACTATATTGACACAGCTAACTACGAGGCTGAGGATACAGAAGACCCTGAATGGCGTGCTATTTATGAGAAACGTTGCAAAGAACTTGGATTTACAGCTTACTTTGACTACTCATGGCAGTGGGCTTACCAAGAAAAATTCAAGGAAGCAGGCTTGACAGCTCTTCTTGGTTCTGGTTTTGACCCAGGTGTAACCAGCGTCTTTTCAGCTTATGCACTCAAACATTACTTTGACGAAATCCACTATATCGACATTTTGGACTGTAATGGTGGTGACCACGGTTATCCATTTGCGACAAACTTTAACCCAGAAATCAATCTACGTGAGGTTTCTGCACCAGGTTCTTACTGGGAAGATGGAAAATGGGTAGAAGTCGAAGCTATGTCTATCAAGCGTGAATATGATTTCCCTCAAGTTGGACAAAAAGACATGTATCTCCTCCACCATGAAGAAATCGAATCATTGGCCAAAAACATCCCAGGTGTTAAACGCATTCGTTTCTTTATGACTTTTGGCCAATCTTATCTAACGCACATGAAATGCTTGGAAAACGTTGGTCTCCTTCGTACGGATGCTATTAATTTTAACGGACAAGAAATCGTACCAATCCAATTCTTGAAAGCCTTGCTTCCAGATCCTGCAAGCCTTGGCCCACGTACTGTTGGTAAAACTAATATTGGATGTATCTTTACAGGTGTCAAAGATGGCGTTGAAAAGACAATCTACATTTACAATGTTTGCGACCATCAGGAATGCTACGCAGAAGTTGGTTCACAAGCCATTTCTTATACAACGGGTGTTCCAGCTATGATTGGGACAAAATTAGTGATGGATGGCACTTGGAAACAACCAGGAGTTTATAACCTTGAAGAGTTGGATCCAGACCCATTCATGGAAGCTTTAAATAAATACGGTTTGCCATGGGTTGTGGTTGAAGATCCACAAATGGTGGACTAATGAAGTTAGAACAAGTACCAACGCCAGCCTATGTTATTGATTTAGCAAAACTAGAAGAAAATTGTAGCATTCTACAAGAGGTTCAAGAAAAAGCCGGCTGTAAGGTTTTGCTAGCTCAAAAGGCTTATTCTCTCTATAAAACCTATCCCCTAATTAGCCAGTATCTATCAGGTACGACAGCTAGTGGACTCTATGAAGCGAAGTTAGCTAGAGAAGAGTTTCCGGGGGAAGTCCATGTATTTGCGCCTGCTTTCAAGGAATCAGATATGGAAGAGCTACTGCAAATATCTGATCATATTGATTTTAACTCAGAGAGACAACTTCGAAAGTATGGTCAACGTTGTCGTGAGGCTGGTATCAGTGTGGGTCTTCGCATCAATCCTCAATGTTCAACGCAGGGTGACCACGCGCTTTATGATCCTTGTGCTCCTGGCTCTCGTTTTGGAGTGACTTCAGACAAGATACCAAGTGATTTATTGGAGTTGGTTGACGGACTTCATTTTCATACCCTCTGTGAGCAAGGGGCAGATGATTTACAAACGACTTTGAAAGCAGTAGAAGACCAGTTTGGAGCCTATTTGCACCAAGTTAAATGGCTCAATATGGGTGGTGGTCATCATATTACGAGAGATGACTATGATGTGGACTTACTGATTTCTGAGATTAAACGCATTCGAGAAACTTATAACCTTGACGTCTACATTGAACCTGGAGAAGCCATTGCCCTTAATGCGGGCTATCTAGCGACAGAAGTCCTGGATATTGTTGAAAACGGGATTGAGACCTTGGTGCTAGACGCCTCGGCAAGTTGTCATATGCCAGATGTCCTTGAGATGCCTTATCGCCCCCCATTGAGAGATGGATTTGAAGCGCAAGAAAAACCTTATACTTATAGACTCTCTTCAAATACTTGCCTGACAGGGGATATCATTGGGGATTACAGCTTCGAAAAACCGATTGAAATCGGTGATCGCCTCTATTTTGAAGACATGGCAATCTACTCCTTTGTCAAAAACAATACCTTTAATGGCATTGGGCTTCCAAGTTTGTATCTCATGAATAAAGAGGGTGAGTGCAGTCTAGTCAAAGCCTTTGGCTACCAAGACTTTAAGGAGAGATTATCATGATGGACAGCCCAAAGAAATTAGGTTATCGTATGCCTGCAGAGTATGAACCCCATCATGGGACTCTCATGATATGGCCTACTCGACCAGGGTCTTGGCCATTTGAAGGCAAGGCCGCTAAAGCTGCTTTTAGCCAGATTATCAAAACGATTGCTCAGGGGGAAACAGTCTACCTTTTGGTTGAGGAGGACTATCTATCTGAAGCACAATCTTATCTTGGAGACAAGGTTGTTTATCTAGATATTCAGACAAATGATGCCTGGGCACGTGATACTGGTCCAACTATTCTCCTCAATGATAAAAGAGAAAAGTTGGCGGTAGATTGGTCTTTCAATGCCTGGGGTGGTGCTGTTGACGGTCTTTACCAAGATTATGAAGCAGATGACCAAGTAGCCAGCAGCTTTGCAGAAGTCTTAGATATACCTGTTTATGATGCCAAACCTTTTGTAATGGAAGGCGGAGCTATTCATAGTGACGGTCAAGGTACCATTCTTGTCACAGAAAGCTGCTTGCTCAGTCCGGGTCGTAATCCTCACCTGACTAAAGAACAGATTGAAAAGATATTATTAGAAAGCCTTGGTGCCGAAAAAGTCATTTGGTTGCCTTACGGTATTTATCAAGACGAGACAAATGAACACGTCGATAATGTTGCAGCCTTTGTTGGTCCTGCAGAAGTTGTTTTAGCTTGGACGGACGACCAAGACGATCCTCAGTATGCCATGTCTGCAGCAGATCTAGCTCTTTTAGAGAAGGAAACTGATGCAAAAGGCCGGAGTTTCACTATTCATAAACTTCCAATCCCAGCTATTCATCAAGTAGTTACAGAAGAAGATTTGCCGGGATATACATATGAAGAAGGCGAAGAGGAGCGTTATGCAGGTGAAAGACTAGCAGCTTCCTATGTGAATTTTTATATCGCCAATAAATCTGTCTTGGTACCACAATTTCAGGATGTAAACGATCAAGTGGCCTTGGATATTCTGAGCCAGTGTTTTCCAGACCGTGAAGTTGTAGGAATTCCTGCAAGAGATATTCTTTTAGGTGGTGGAAATATCCACTGTATTACCCAACAAATTCCAGAATAGGAGAAAAAGATGAGAAATGTAACGGTTGCAGCTATTCAGATGCAATGCGCTAAGGATGTGGAAACCAATATCCAAACAGCTGAACGCTTAGTTCGACAAGCTGCAGACAAAGGAGCCCAGATCATTCTTTTACCAGAATTATTTGAACGTCCCTATTTCTGTCAGGAGCGTCAGTATGACTACTACCAGTATGCCCAGTCGGTATCAGAAAATACGGCTATTCAGCATTTCAAAGTGATTGCCAAGGAGCTAAAGGTCGTTTTACCGATCAGTTTCTATGAAAAAGATGGTAATGTCTTGTACAATTCTATTGCTGTCATTGATGCAGATGGAGAAGTACTAGGAGTTTATCGTAAAACTCATATACCAGATGACCATTATTATCAGGAGAAATTCTTCTTTACTCCTGGAAATACTGGTTTCAAGGTCTGGGACACTCGCTATGCTAAGATTGGTATTGGCATCTGTTGGGACCAATGGTTCCCAGAAACAGCCCGTTGCCTTGCACTAAATGGTGCAGAATTACTCTTTTATCCAACAGCCATTGGTTCGGAGCCGATTTTGGATACAGATAGTTGTGGTCATTGGCAACGTACCATGCAAGGACACTCAGCAGCTAATATTGTGCCAGTTATTGCTGCTAATCGTTATGGTTTGGAAAAAGTCACTCCTTGTGAAGAAAATGGGGGGCAAAGTTCCAGTCTTAACTTCTATGGTTCATCCTTTATGACCGATGAAACAGGAGCTATCTTGACCCAAGCAGAACGACAAGGCGAAGCTATCTTGTTAACAACTTATGACCTGGACAAGGGAGCAAGTGAACGCCTAAATTGGGGTCTGTTTAGAGACAGAAGACCAGATATGTATAAAGATATTGTGAGATAATTGTTTGTATTTTTAGTTTAGGTAATTATCGTTCTAGAATAGATAGGAGTCTTTTAATGAATCAAGCTTGGGAATTATTATTTGAGGGAAAAATTAATGAAGCTAAGCAATTAGTTCAAGCAGAGTTTTGCCTAGCAACTTGTAAAGATTACAGTCTTTTAAACTTGATGGGCTATATCTATTTGTACGAAAAAAAGTATGAACACTGTTTAGAGGTTTACCAACGTTATCTCCACTTGGCTATTACAGAAAAGGATCGTGAAAATGAACATGTCGCGTATCATCAATTGGCCATGGTCTATCGTGAAATGAATGATTTTCAGACAGCTCTTAGCTATATCGAAAAAGAGCGAGAAGTTATTGAACGAGATTTTTCAGGGGATTCTCTCAAAAATTCTGTTAATGACTATGAGCAAGGTTATTTACGATTAAAGTTAGATCAACTAGTTGAAGCGGAGTTTTATATGCAGCAGTCGCTAGACTCAGCCTTAAAGACAGATGATCTTATTGCTCAAGCCTGCGCTTATAGAGGATTGGGAGAGATTTATCGAAAACTTGATTCGAGTAAATCCTATGATTATTTTAGTCACGCTATTAAACTCTTCGACAAGGCGGGAGATGAGATCGGAGCGGATGAAGTCAGAGCTTTAATAGTTAATAAAAAGTCTGAGACAAAATAGTTCTCAGATACAAAAAAGCTAGAGGTTCCCAATTGTTGAACTCTAGCTTTTTTCTGTAGATACTATAGTAATTTTTGATAAAGTAAATGATAAAATGGACTTTGTGTTAGCAAGGATAAAAGAGACTGGAAAAATCTCAATCAATTTTTCCTTGAAGAATTAAGTCGTGGCTGAGGTTAGATATGGGAAAATGGACATGTAGATGTGGTCAAGCAATGAACGACCACCAAGCGCCTGATCCAAATGCTTATTCGGTTTATTCGGATAAGTTCTTAGCAGAAATTTCTCAAGCTGAATTATTTTAAATGATATTCTGTCATTGTAATTACGGTAATTATTTATTATAATACGCCAGAGGAGGAAATCAGATGGTAGTAAAAATAAGAAAACAAGGAAATTCAAACACCATTACCATTCCAAGTGAATTCAATATTCCAAGTGGTGTTAAATACGAAGCAAAATTGTTACCAAGTGGTGAAATTATCTTTACTCCCGAAGAGTCTGGACATCAGAATTCTTATGTATCTGATGATGCCTTTGACTTAAATTTGGACAAAATCTTTGATGAATACGATGATGTTTTCAAAGCTTTGGTGGAAAAATGACAGTCTATCTTACAGAAAGGCAAATTGAGAAAATCAATGCTTTATCAATTGAACGTTATCCACCTAATGAAAAAATTCAGACGGTTAGTCCTTCTGCCTTAAATATGATTGTCAATTTACCAGAACAATTTGTTTTTGGCAAACCTCTTTATCCAACAATTTTTGATAAGGCAACGATACTATTGGTCCAATTGATCAAGAAGCATGTTTTTGCCAATGCTAAAAAACGAACTGCTTTCTTCGTTTTGGTGAAATTTCTACAGTTGAATGGTTATCGTTTTTCTGTAACAGTTGAAGAAGCGGTCGATATGTGTGTTACTATCGCAGTAGAATCTTTAACAGATGAACGGTTAGCTGGCTACACCAAATGGATCTCAGAACATTCATTTATTGCTAATGGCAAAAATTAAGCTTGGATGTTTAAATCCTAAAAGTAAAAATATAGATAAACAGACAGTATTAGAATTCTGTAATGCAGAAAACTAATCTTTTGAATACGTCAAACATTCAACCTTACTAAACAAGAAAAAGTAGCCAACTCAGGCTACTTTTTAAAATTCTTTATAAACATAAGGATTCTCTGGTTTATCGACTTTTACAAAGGATTGAATCTCAAGAGTTGGGAGGACTTGATTGAGTTCTTTGTGATAGCGATTGCTAATCTTACCTTTGACTCTCACCCAAGTGCTATTCTCATAATGGTTGATACTTCCTGTAGTCAAGAGGCCAAAAACTCCTGAATCAGCGATACAGTGCATAATACCAAAGCGAAAGACAAATTGGCTATCGCTGTGACTGGGATCGTTGTAAACAAAGCCGATAAACTCGATTTCCTTACTGTCAAATTCATTTGGATAATCATAGATAGCTTCCATGACTTCCAAGTAATTCTCATCGGTGATAACAATACTAGATTGAGCTAAGTATTTATCAGCAATCTTACGAACAGTGTCTACATAAGCTGTGTGTGAATAAAACCTACTGGTATCCGGCTTAAGATACTGACTGCTCGTACCTTCGCTTGCTTGGATTGCCTTGTCCGTTCCTTCTGACAGAGGGAAATAATAGCCTTTTGCAGATACAGTTTGTGAGTCTAGTGCAACAGTTGGAAAGGCAAATCCAACTAACAAAGGTAAACTTAGGAGGACAAAACTAGCAAGCTTGGCAGAAAACTTGTGTAAGTGACTGTGTTCTTTCAAACGCTTGAAGCAAATATAGGCTTGAACAATGGCTAGCAAGAAAGACAACACCATTGTTATATAAGCCAGATAAGAGTAGTGGAGGTTTAGATACTGATTGAGCTTACCTGATAGGTGCAAATAAAGGGTTAAGACAAAATAACTCATCAAAATAAGAAATCGTATCATAGCATCACCCCGACTAGATAAGAATAGACAAGAACAACAAGAGTCACAATGGTCATGTACTGCCAAATAAAGCAAGTTTTAAGATAATTCTTCATCATGAGTAAGTTCTTGACATCAAGCATTGGTCCAATAACCAGAAATGCAAGGACTGGCGCAAATCCGAAACTAGAGAGCAACGAAGAGCCAATAAAGGCATCCGCTTCACTACAAAGTGATAGAAGGAAGGATAAGACCATCAAGAGAACGATTGCAAGTAGAGGTGTTGCGCTGATAGAAGTCAGGATCCGGGTTGGTACATATACTTGGACTATACTTGCAAAAAGACAGCCAAAAACCAAGTAACGCCCCATATCAAAGAATTCATCAATAGCTTGGATAAAGACCTGAAGAAGTTTCTGACCTTTGGTCAGGTGAGAAAAATCATGTTCATGACAAGCCAATCTATTTTCCTTTTGAATCGATCCTTCCCAGAAAAATCCAAGTAAGATACCCAATATAGTAGCAACAAGAATCGAACCTAAAGCGCGGAGTAAGACCATTTTAAATGAATTACCAAAGGCTGAATAAGTTGCAAAAAGTACGATGGGATTGATGATAGGAGCGGTTACTAGAAATGGAACAGCTGTATAGCTTGGAACCTTCTTCTCCAAGAAACGGTTGATGATAGGGACAATTCCACACTCACAAGAGGGAAAGAGAAACCCTATAAATGTACCAAAAAAGATCCTCCCCAAACGATTTTTAGGGAGAAATCTATATACTTTTTCAGGAGTCACATAGACTTCAATAGCACCTGAGATAATGCTACCAATTAAGACAAAGGGTAGGGCTTCAATGATGATTGATAAAAAGATAGCGCCAGCTTGTAACACACTAGAAGGTAGACTTTGAAAGAGTGTCATCTATTTTTTCTTTTCTGCTTTATCTTTCTTTTCTTTGTCATCTGGAAAAGCTACTTGCTTTAAATCAGGTAGTTTAGCGAACTCTTCGAACATCTTATCTAAGTCATCAGTTTTTGTAAATTTAACAGCCATAAGGCATACCTCGATTCTTATTGTTTCCTCTATTATACTATTATTTCAGCCAAAAGGTTTAATTTTAAATTGACAAGACAAATGAATTTTTATCTTCAACAAATACCAATCTAACTGTGACATTAATGAAAACAAGCTTTCTTCCTTATGGTATAATAGTTTCATGGATAAAAAATATGAAAAAATTTCCCAAGATTTGGGTGTAAGCTTAAAGCAAATTGATACGGTCTTGTCTTTGACAGCAGAAGGAGCAACCATTCCCTTTATCGCTCGTTATCGGAAAGACATGACTGGTAGTTTGGATGAGGTGGCTATTAAAGCTATTATCGACCTTGATAAAAGTCTTACCAACCTCAATGACCGTAAGGAAGCAGTTTTAGCAAAAATCAAAGAGCAAGGTAAGTTGACCAAAGAGTTAGAAGAAGCCATTTTAGCTGCTGAAAAACTAGCGGATGTTGAAGAACTCTATCTTCCTTATAAAGAAAAACGCCGCACCAAGGCAACGATTGCGCGTGAGGCGGGACTCTTCCCACTTGCTCGTCTAATCCTACAGAATGTTTCTGATCTAGAAAAGGAAGCAGAAGCATTTGTATGTGAAGGATTCGAGACTCCACAAGATGCTTTAGCAGGTGCAGTTGATATTTTGGTTGAAGCTCTCTCTGAGGATGTCAACTTGCGTTCAATGACTTATCAAGAGGTTCTTAGACATTCTAAAATTACATCTCAACTTAAAGACGAAACTCTAGATGAAAAGCAAGTCTTTCAGATTTATTACGATTTCTCAGAGACGGTTGCTAACATGCAGGGATATCGTACTCTTGCCCTTAATCGTGGTGAGAAGTTAGGCATCTTGAAGATTGGTTTTGAGCATGCAGTTGAACGTATTCAATCCTTCTTTGCTGCTCGTTTTAAGGTTAAAAATGCCTATATTGAAGAAGTTATTCAGCAATCTGTTAAGAAGAAGGTACTGCCAGCTATCGAGCGTCGTATCCGAACAGAATTAACTGAGAAGGCAGAAGAAGGAGCTATTCAACTCTTCTCAGAAAACCTCCGTAATCTTCTTTTGGTAGCACCTCTTAAGGGGCGCGTGGTTCTTGGATTTGACCCTGCCTTTCGTACAGGTGCCAAGCTTGCGGTCGTTGATGCGACTGGGAAAATGTTGACGACACAAGTCATTTATCCAGTTAAACCAGCTTCAGATCGTCAGATTGAAGAAGCTAAGCGTGATTTGGCAGATTTGATTGGCCAATACGGTGTTGAAATCATAGCTATCGGAAATGGAACTGCCAGTCGTGAAAGTGAAGCTTTTGTCGCCGAAGTGCTCAAAGATTTTCCAGAAGTTAGCTATGTCATTGTCAATGAAAGTGGTGCGTCTGTCTACTCCGCTAGTGAACTTGCCCGTCAGGAGTTTCCAGAGTTAACTGTTGAAAAACGCTCTGCTATCTCTATTGCTCGCCGTTTGCAAGATCCCCTTGCTGAATTGGTTAAAATTGACCCTAAATCCATCGGTGTTGGCCAGTATCAGCACGATGTTAGTCAGAAAAAACTATCTGAGAGTCTGGACTTTGTTGTTGATACAGTCGTTAACCAAGTCGGTGTCAATGTCAATACTGCCAGTCCAGCCTTACTTTCCCATGTTGCAGGGCTTAACAAAACAATCTCTGAAAATATCGTTAAGTATCGTGAAGAAGAAGGTAAAATCACTTCACGCGCCCAAATCAAAAAAGTCCCTCGCTTGGGAGCAAAAGCTTTTGAGCAGGCTGCAGGTTTCCTTCGTATCCCTGAAAGTAGCAATATCCTTGACAATACAGGAGTTCACCCTGAAAACTATACTGCGGTCAAGGAACTCTTCAAACGCTTGGATATTAAAGACCTAACTAAAGAAGCGCAAGCAAAACTCAAATCTGTTTCTATCAAAGAAATGGCTCAAGAGCTAGAACTCGGTCAAGAAACACTTAAAGATATTATCGCTGACCTTCTCAAACCAGGACGTGATTTCCGTGATTCTTTTGATGCTCCAGTCCTTCGTCAGGATGTCTTGGATATCAAAGACTTACAAGTTGGCCAAAAGCTTGAGGGAGTTGTGCGCAACGTCGTTGACTTCGGTGCCTTTGTTGATATCGGTATCCATGAGGATGGTCTCATTCATATCTCTCACATGAGCAAGAAATTTATCAAACATCCAAGTCAAGTAGTATCTGTCGGCGATTTGGTAACCGTTTGGGTTAAGAAAATCGATGCTGACCGAGAAAAAGTGAATCTGTCGCTTCTTGCACCAAATGAATCTAACTGATTACGTTAAACAGGTCTCTTTAGAGGATTTTGGAAAACCTTTCAAACACCAAGCTCAATGGAATACTCGTCTACGGTCGACAGGTGGACGATTTTTCCCAAAAGATGGTCATTTGGATTTCAATCCCAAAGTATATCAAGAACTTGGTTTAGAGGTTTTTCGTAAAATTGTTCGTCATGAGCTCTGCCATTACCATCTTTACTTTGAAGGCAAGGGCTATCAGCATAAAGATTTAGCCTTTAAGCAACTTTTAAAAGAGGTAGATGGGCTCCGCTTTGTTCCTCCCTTATCAAGTTCCAATCAAAAACCAAGCTTAGTCTATGCTTGTCAGTCTTGTCAGCAAATCTATCAAAGAAAGCGAAAAATCGATACCAAGCGTTATCGTTGTGGTCTCTGTCGTGGAAAGCTCCTCTTGTTAAATCGGCCTAAGGACTGATGTAGTAAATTTAGCTTAGTGCTATACTAAGATTAAGAAATCCGAAAGAGGAATAAATTATGAATACAAAATTTTATAAAATGAGAAGAAATCGTATGGTATCAGGTGTACTTGCAGGTCTATCTGATAAGTGGAATCTTGATGTAACCCTAGTTCGTTTCCTTTTTGCAATCTTTACAATCGCAAACTTTGGACTCGGAATCATCATCTACATTATCTTAGCTTCGATCCTACCAACAAAAGAAGACATCGAAGCTGAAATGTATGGAACAGGCCCACGCAAGATCAAAGAAGCCCAACCTATCAATGATGACGAAGGTTGGTTTTGGTAAAATAAATAATAAGCTAATTCTATATTGGATTAGCTTTTTTTATGATTGTTAAACTGACAGATAAAATGTTATAATATATTAAAAATGATTAGTTAGGATTTTATCATGGCAAACGAAAACGATTTGTTTGAATTACAATTATCTGACCTTGATATTGATTATGAAGAATTACTTCAATTAGAAAGTTCTTTAGAGAATAATCTTAAAGATGTTATTGAAAATATAGATCAACTTGATATTGATAGAGAAAAATTACAAAACAACGAATATCTTCAAGAATCTATTGAGAATATTGTTTGGGAACAAGTACAGCTTCAACTAGCTGCCCAAATAGGTGAAGAGTTTATTAAAGATAACAATGGTCAAACTCTAGATTTGCGAAAAGAAGCTCATATTCAAACTGCTGAAAATTTTGAAAAAGGTAAATTTATTACTCATAATGCAGATAGAAGTATCTATGAGAAGAGATATAATGAATGGCAAGAAAAATTTGAGAGAGATGAATTCGGAAATATTCGAACACATACAACTCGTTCAGGTAAAATGGTGAATACCATAAAAAAAGATGCCAGAAAATTTTTAGATGAAAATAGGCCAAGAGGTTCAAAAGAAAAAGGAACTCAAATGGATCACACAGTCTCTGCTGGAGAGATTATACGTGATCCAAAAGCCAATGCCTTTATGGATAAAGAACAACAATATGCTTTCGCAAATAGCAAAGCTAATCTTAACGAAATAAGGAGTGAAATTAATCAAGCGAAGGGTGATCAATCTACAACTGAATTATTAGATAATCCAAATTCTAAAGGGCAATATGCTAAAGAAGTCCATAATATTAGTTCAAAAGAAGAGAAACAGTTAAGAGAGAAAGATAAAGAGGCACGCGAGGAATACGATAGAGTAAGAGATGAAGCTGAGAAGCGAGCTATTCAATCTGGTAAAAAGTCACGACGTGATGAGGCGTTAAAAGTTTCCGGAAAAGCTTTAAAAGCAGCACTTTTACAGTTACTTTCAGAATTTTTGCGAGAGTTAATTAAAAAATTTATATCTTGGCTTAAAGATACAGAGAGAAACTTATCGACTTTTATTGAAAAGATAAAAGAGGCCATCATTTCATTTGTAAACAACTTATCCAATCACTTATTAAACGTTGGTAAATCTGTAGTTACAATGATTGCTTCTGCGATAGTTGGACCTGTAATTAATACTTTTCTTAAAGCTTGGACATTTATACACCAAGGTTGGAAATCGCTAAAAGAAGCTATTGATTATCTAAATAATCCGGACACTAAAGAAAAAAGTGTTCAGATTATGATTTTAGAAGTTGGAAAAATTGTTGTTGCTGGTTTATCGGCTACTGGGGCAATTGTACTAGGAGAAACTTTAGGAGCTTCTCTCACAGCTAGTTTTCCAGTCCTAGCTATTTCAATACCACTTTTGGGAACTATCGGTGGCCTGATTGGAACTTTTATGGGAGCAACTTTATCTGGAATAATTGGCGCTTTTGTATTAAAAATGATTGATCAGCAAATTGTTGATAAACAAATTGCGGACCTAAGTTCTAAAAAAATTGATCAAAAAAATGAAATGCTAGTTATCCAAGACCATTTGTTAGACGTAAAAAATATTAAATTAGAAGTTGAAAAAAATACAATCATTAATACCATTAAAGAAAGACATGATATAGCTGCGACTATGATGAAAGAAAAACTATCCGATATTTTTTCTGAGTCTACGACAGACGATAAAAGTGACTTTGATGAGATAGATGCATTATTACAAGAATTATTAGATTAGGGAGATTAATATGGAACAAGAAGTAATTGAACAAGAACAGGAAAAATTTGAAATAAATATTAGCCAACATGATTTTGATGAAGCAAAAGAGCATCTGAAAGAGTTTGCTGAACAGAGTCAAGATGAGTTGTATTTTGATAAGGTTAAAACTCACGATGATTTCTTTGGTTTTGAGTTTGCTGAACATGGAGTAAACGGGAGAGAGTTTAATACTTTAGTTGAACAAACTCAAAATTACATTTCAAAATTTTATGATAATCAACAAAAACTAATTGAAGAATTTGGTCAAGTCTATAAAGCTTTAGAGGCACTAGATAAAGATTATATTCAAGCCATTCTTTCTTCAGTAGCTGCAATTGAAATTACAAATAAAAAGATATTAAAAGAGCAAGCTCGAATTGAAAAAACTATTGAGAATCAAAAAGCAACGCTTGTAGCTCTTAAGCAATTTAAAGAGAAATTCAATGAAGATAATAAGAAAGATTTAATTGAGGAACATGAGGAACGAATTTCTAAAATAGACGATAGAATCGTAAGCTTAGAGAATACAGTAAGCACGCTTCCTTTGGAACCTGTCTCTCATACTGCTGAGATTGAAGAGCTCAGAAAAGAGTTGAAAGAAAGTAAACAACAAATTCAATTTATTTCTAATCGCCTCCTTACAGTTTTTATCGTATCCGGAGTATCGATTGGAATGTTAGTTATTGCTTTACTTTTTATGTTTTTGAGGTAAATTATGAGTACATCTCGTGACAAACTAATTGAGGCTGCTAAAAAATTAGATCGTCAGAGCCAGATAGATGGTGATGCCTATTATTTCAAAAAAGTTAATGAAATTATAAACGATCGTTATGACACGAAGAAAATATCTGAATTATATCAACATATATATATGCTTCAACATGTACATAGAAAAAATAAGATAACTTCAATGCTAAAGGAATTATCTGATACTTTAGCTTGTTATCTGGGTTACTCTTATATTTCCGAAATATTCGAGAAAGAAGCAGATAAGAAAAAAAACTCAACCTTAGATGAGCTGATGTGTGAATTGAATCAGTTAGTTGGTCTACCAAAAGTTAAAGAAGAAGTACGTAGATTAGTCATCTATCAAAAGATTCAATCAAAAAGAAAAGAATCTGGATTAAAAGTACCAAAACGTACATTACATATGGCATTTATGGGAAACCCTGGAACTGGCAAGACAACAGTAGCAAGAATTGTTGGTCGAATGTACTACCAATTAGGACTTTTATCCAAAGGACATTTCACAGAAGTTTCTAGGACAGATTTAATTGCAGGATACCAAGGGCAAACTGCCTTGAAAGTTAAAAATGTTATCGAAAAAGCAAAAGGTGGCGTTTTATTCATTGATGAAGCTTATAGTATTACAGAAAATGATAATACGGATTCATATGGAAGAGAATGTTTAACTGAACTTACAAAAGCATTAGAGGATTCAAGAGATGATTTGATTGTCATCGTCGCTGGTTATACTGAGCCTATGAATCATTTCTTTGAATCAAATCCTGGTCTAAGATCCCGATTTAATTATTTTATTAATTTTGAAAATTATTCTTCTACAGAATTGTTAGATATTTTTGAAACATTAGCAAGAAAAGACGACTACTATATAGATGGCAAGCTGAAAGAAGTATTATTAAATTATTTTAATGAAAAGTTAGAAAGTAATCTCACCAATTTTTCTAATGGTCGCTTTGTTCGAAATCTATATGAAGATTTAATACTGAATCAAGCTGTTCGATTAAATAATAATAAACAATATTCATCTCAGGAATTTTCATTATTAAAATTAGAAGATTTTATTAGTTGATTAGGAGTATATCATAGCTTTACTTAGGAACAACTTTCTAAGGATATAGATCTAACCAATATAGAACTATAGTAATTAATAATCAGGTTACTAAGACATGACTAAGCAAAAAAAGATACCGCGTGGTATCTTTTTTTAAATACTAAACAACTGTCCAAATAGATAGGTAACTCCCATGGTCAACAAACCGATACAGAGGTTACGAATCATGGCTGTTTTTGTTGGGGCTTTTCCAAGTTTAGCACTGGTATAGCCGGTAACTAATAGAGAAATCGCTACGATAAAGACAGTAGCAGGGATTCTGTATTCGCTTGGGAAAATAATAATCGAAAGCATTGGTGGCAGGCTACCAAGTACGAAGGCAATAAAGCTAGATGCAGCAGCATGCCAGGGATTAGTGAATTCCTCATACTCGATTCCGTACTTTTCCTCAACTAAGGCTTTGAGAGGGTTTTTAAGAAATGCCTTGTTGGTTAAGAGCTGAGCTGAAGTTTCACACTCACCATTTTGTAGATAAGCTGCATAGAGGGATTTCTTGGCAGCATCCATATCTTTATCCAAAAGTAGTTGTTCACGGGCTACAGCGGCTTCCTCTGTGTCTTTTTGAGTAGATACGGATACATACTCGCCACCAGCCATAGAGAAGGCACCAGCAAGAATAGCAGCCAATCCTGAGAGGAAGATAATCCAGATATTGTTAGTCGCACTGGCAACCCCAATAACAACTCCAGCGATAGAGATGATTCCATCATTTGCGCCCAGTACACCAGCACGCAAGATATTTAAACGGCCAGCAAAGTTTGCATCAATTTCATGTGTAATTTCTGACATAGTTTTCTCCTTCCTGTTCATTATAAAGTAAAAAGGAAGTGAATACAAACTTTTTAAACTATCTGAAAAAAGTTCTGCAATTCTAATAATAGCCATAGCTATTTCTTATGCCAAGATATAACAAAGTTGTATTTGTAACCTAGTGAAATAGGTGATACAATGAACCTAATGAAATCTTTGGAGGTCTAAATATGACTCGTGAATTTAAATTTGAAACTCTTCAATTGCATGCTGGTCAAGTGGTAGATGCTACTACCAAGTCTCGTGCTGTTCCAATTTACCAAACAACATCTTTTGTATTTGAAGATACACAAGAAGGTGCAGATCTTTTTGCCCTTCAAAAAGCTGGAAATATCTATACCCGTATCACTAACCCAACAACATCAGCTTTTGAAGAGCGCATTGCAGCGCTTGAAGGAGGTGTAGGTGCTCTTGCTACTGCATCAGGTATGGCAGCTATTACCTACACAATTTTAGGATTGGCTCACGCAGGAGACCATGTAGTTGCAGCTTCAACTATATATGGTGGTACCTTTAACCTGTTGAAAGAAACCCTTCCTCGCTATGGAATCACCACAACTTTTGTTGATATTGATAATCTTGAAGAAGTAGAAGCAGCTATTGGAGATAATACCAAACTTGTTTTGATTGAAACCTTGGGTAATCCGGTTATCAATATTCCAGATATTGAAAAAATCGCTGAAATTGCTCATAAACACCAGATTCCTTTGGTTGCAGACAATACTTTTGCAACACCATATCTTATCAATGTCTTTTCTTATGGTGTTGATATTGCGGTTCACTCAGCAACTAAGTTTATCGGTGGTCACGGTACAACTATTGGTGGTGTCATCGTTGATAGCGGCAAATTTGATTGGGCTGCTTCAGGGAACTTTCCTCAATTAGTCGAAGAAGATCCAAGTTACCACAATATCAGTTATACCCGTGATGTTGGTGCTGCAGCTTTTATCGTGGCTGCTCGCGTGCAATTGCTTCGCGATATGGGAGCTGCCCTTTCACCGTTTAACTCATTCTTACTCCTACAAGGTCTTGAAACACTTTCTCTCCGTGTAGAGCGTCATGTGCAAAATGCTGAGAAAATCGTTGATTTCCTTGTAAACCATCCAAAGGTTGAAAAAGTCAACTATCCAAAACTTCCAGAAAGTCCTTACCATGCCTTGGCTGAAAAATACTTACCAAAAGGTGTTGGTTCAATCTTTACCTTCCACGTTAAAGGTGGAGAAGCAGAAGCTCGTAAGGTGATTGACAACTTGGAAATCTTTTCAAACTTAGCCAATGTAGCAGATGCAAAATCATTGGTCGTTCATCCCGCGACTACAACACATGCTCAGTTGTCAGACTCTGATTTAGAAGCAGCAGGAGTAACTAAAAATCAAATTCGTCTCTCAATCGGTCTTGAAAATGTTGATGATTTGGTTGAAGATTTACGACTAGCGCTTGAAAAAATCTAAAAATAACTAGTTTTTATTGAATTAAGCATCCTTCTCACGAATAGTAATGTGAGGAGGATTTTTATGTACAGTATTTCATTTCAAGAAGATTCGCTCTTGCCAAGGGAACGCTTGGTGACAGAAGGAGTAGAGAGTTTGAGCAATCAGGAATTACTAGCCATTTTATTACGAACAGGGACTCGTCAATCGACTGTTTTTGAAATTGCACAGAAAGTATTGTCTCAATTGAGCAGTTTAACTGAGTTAAAAAAAATGACCTTGCAAGAACTGCAGAGTTTATCAGGAATCGGGAGAGTAAAAGCTATTGAGTTGCAAGCAATGATTGAGCTGGGAAGTCGTATTCACAAACATGAAACTATTGAGGCAGAGAGCATTCTTAGTAGTCAAAGACTGGCTAAAAAGATGCAACAAGAATTGGGAGATAAAAAACAAGAGCACCTAGTGGCGCTCTATCTGAATACTCAAAATCAAATCATTCATCAGCAAACCATTTTTATCGGCTCAGCTACTAGAAGTATTGCGGAACCAAGGGAAATTCTCCACTATGCTTTGAAGCATATGGCAACATCTGTGATTCTGGTTCATAATCATCCATCTGGTGCTGTCATGCCGAGTAGAAATGATGACCATGTTACGAAGCTTGTTAAAGAAGCCTGCGAATTAATGGGTTTGGTCTTATTAGACCATCTAATTGTCTCACACTCCGATTATTTTAGTTACCGTGAGAAGACGGAACTGGTATAAAAAACCTGTATGTGATACAGGTTTTACAATTCATTGACGACATAGTCGAAAAGTGTTTTATCTTTGGGGCGATTTTCAAAGAGAAATTCTGGATGCCATTGAACACCGAGGTAAGGGAAACCATCCGTTGTTGTAACAGCCTCGATAATTCCATCTTTAGGATCATGAGCTACAACCTTGAGATTTGGAGCTAGGTCCTTAATACTCTGATGGTGGAAAGAGTTGATATGGGAGATTTCTCCATAGATTTCTCGAAGAATAGTATCAGGCTCGGTGACTAAACGTTGAGTTGTATACTCGGCTGAAGTATCCTGCCAATGGTCTTCAATATCTTGATAAAGAGTTCCTCCCATAGCCACATTAAAGAGCTGGGTGCCTCGACAAACAGAAAAATGGGTTTCTTCTGTTTAATGGCTTCTTTTATAAGAGCTAGCTCAAAAATATCTCTTTGAAGGTAGTAGTCATCGCTATCGATCGTTTTAGGTTCACCATAGAACTTTGGATCGACATTTTGTCCACCAGTTAAAATGAGTTTATCAATCAAGCCAATGTAGTAACTAGCCATTTCTTGATCACCAATGGGTAGGATAATGGGAATTCCCCCAGCTTCCTTGACTCCTTCAACAAAGCCTTTCGCAGCATAGCTCATCATAAGCTCATCATCAGGATGAGCTTTTTCGTTTCCTGTAATCCCAATAACTGGTTTTTTCATAAATGCTTTCGCTTTCTAATCCTCTTTTCTCATGAAATAGAGGAGAGTTTGCAATTCACTAGTTAAATCTACATACTGAGCTACCACATCTTTTGGTAGTTGGAGATGAACGGGTGAAAAGCTTAAAATTCCTTTAATACCTGCTTCGACAAGGAGATTAGCTACTTCTTGTGATTTGACACTCGGAACTGTTAAGATTGCAGTTTTAACATCTGCATTCTTTATTTTATCCTTGATTTGGGAAATTCCATAAATTGGGATTCCATCAGGAGTTTTTGTCCCAACTTCAGGATGATCATCCAAATCAAAAGCCATAATGATTTTCATTTTGTTTCGTTCGTGGAAACGGTAGTGAAGGAGAGCGTGCCCCATATTACCAATACCCACCAACATAACATTTGTAATAGAATTATCATTTAGAAGATCAGCAAAAAACGTCATTAGTTTTTTGACATCGTAGCCAAATCCACGACGACCAAGTTCACCAAAGTAGGAAAAATCTCGTCTAACAGTAGCAGAGTCAATACCAATGGCCTCGGCAATTTGTTTTGAGTTGGCTCTTTCAATTTTTTCTGCATGAAATCTTTTAAAGATACGATAATAAAGAGAAAGTCTCTTTGCTGTTGCTTTTGGAATAGCAGACTGTTTTTCTTTCACAAAATCACAACCTTTCTAAATACTATTTTATAGAAAGATTGTGAAAAAATCAACAAAAACAAGAAAAAACTAAGAAAAATCTTAGCTTATCTTCGTAAAATCATAGTGAGATAGAAAACGATAGAGATTTCCCAGAAGCCCCTGATAGATTTCTTTTCCATTATAGGTCAGAGAAGTAATGACAGTAGTATCTGGAAGAGTCACACAACCTGAAAGTGATAGCATGAGTGCTTCATAATCTTCGTATTCTAAAACGCGATCGACTTGATAGGTGTCTTTGTAAGTTAATCGAAACATAATTGCCTTCTATCTTTCGCTTTTAGTAAAGACATCACGTTCAACAAGACTATCCATCAAGAAGTAAAATTTCTCTTGGTGGATATGAGTTTCTTCTGACTTAAAGATATCGACTAAACGTAGACCAAATTTATCAGTGATGTTGATTTTTGCACCTGTTAAGTCTTTGTTGATGATAATCTTAAGTTGGAAACCTTCCCCACTATTTGGAACTTTTTCAAGAAGACGTGTTAGTTCATAGTTACCAACCTTAGTTTCAAAAAAAGTGTTATCTTTTAGAGTGAACTTTTTGACGGTTGGGCTAAGTGTGTAATCATAACGGCAATTTTTAAGACTAATGGTTTTTTCGAATGCCATTGAGTTAACCTCCAATGATTTCTTTTAGAGTTTGTGCGAGAGTGATTATTTCTTGCTCTGTATTTTGAGGTGAAATGCTGACGCGAACGGATTCGTGTAAGCGAGGAGAGTCTTCACCGTAGAAAGCCTGAAGAACATGACTAACCTGAACGACACCTGCAGTACAAGCAGAGCCAGTTGAAATAGAAATACCTTCAAGATCTAGACGAAGGAGTAGTAGATCATTACGTTGACCTGGGAATCCAATATTAAGGACATAAGGTAGCTGGTCTTTCCCTTGATTGAGATAATAGTCTGTGTCAGCCATTTCCTTTAAGAATGTTTCTTTTAGTTTTTGAACCTTTTTAAAGTTTTGTTCTTGGTTTTCAAGATCATCCTTTAGAGCTGCTACCATTCCCACAATGGCAGGAAGATTTTCTGTTCCTGCTCTTTTTTTCTGCTCTTGATCGCCACCATGAAGGTAGGAGTCAAAATCTGTAGATGCAGCATAGAGAAAACCAACTCCTTTTGGACCATAAAATTTGTGTGCAGAAGCGCTAAGAAAATCAATTCCCAATTTTTCGGGAAGAATCTCAAATTTACCAACTGCCTGAACCGCATCGACATGATAGACGGCTGGATGATTTTTTAGAACTTCACCAATTTTAGCAATAGGTAAAAGTGTACCAGTTTCATTGTTTGCAAACATAGTAGAAACAAGAATGGTATCTTCACGCAGTGCATTTTTGACCTGGTCTGCAGTAATTTCTTGGTTTTCAGGCTGTAAAATAGTCACTTCAAAACCGAAATTTTCAACCAAGTATTTGATGGGTTCTAGAACAGCATGGTGCTCAATCGCAGTAGTGATAATGTGCTTTCCACGATTTTGATGGCGAAGGCAGTAGCCGATGATAGCAGTATTATTGCTTTCAGTACCACCAGTGGTAAAGAATATATGTTGTGGCTTTGTTCCTAGTAAACTTGCTAGTTCTTGACGAGCTTCTCGTAATAGTTTACCTGCTTGACGCCCATGTCCATGAATACTAGAAGGGTTGCCATAAGTTTCTTGCATGACTTGAGTCATTGCTGAGATAGCTACTGAAGACATTGGAGTCGTTGCAGCATTATCCAAATAAATCAAAAACTCACCTAATTTCTATTTAAATAGTGGACTAACTGGTTTTCTTTCATGAATTCGAACCATAGCATCACCAATCAATTCGCTAGCAGTGATATATTGTACGTTTTTAGGTTTTCTACTTTCTGTCAATACAGAATCTGTAACCAGGATTTCCTTGATATTAGTTGCATCTAACAACTCCGTAGCACCATTAACGAATAATCCATGACTGGATACAGCGTAGATTTCAGTAGCACCATCGCGTTCCAAAATTTTAGCAGCTTCAGAGAAGGTGCGGCCAGTGTTCAGAATGTCATCGATCAAGATTGCCTTTTTACCTTCGACATCTCCGATGATGTAACCTTGACTGCGTTCAGAATCATCTTGTGCATAATCAATGATGGCAATTGGAGCATCAAGATATTCAGCAAGACTACGAGCACGTTTTACACCAGAGTTTTTAGGACTAACAACAACCACATCGGAGCCAGTCAAACCTTTATCGCAGTAATGTTTTGCAAAAAGTGGGATAGTATAGAGGTTATCTACAGGAATGTCAAAGAATCCTTGAACCTGAACGGCATGGAGGTCAAGAGTCAATACACGACTAACTCCTGCTTTCACCAACATATTTGCAACCAGTTTTGCAGTAAGTGGTTCGCGAGAAGAAGCGATACGGTCTTGGCGAGCGTAGCCGAAGTATGGAAGTACAACGTTAATGGTATTAGCACTAGCACGAACACAAGCATCAACCATAATCAAGAGTTCCATCAAGTGGTTATTTACTGGATAACTAGTTGATTGGATGATATAAACATCATATCCACGAACACTTTCTTCGATGTTAACTTGGATTTCACCATCTGAAAATTGGCGTGAAGATACTTTTCCAAGTGGAACACCTGCAGCATCTGCGATTCTTTGAGCAATTTCCTGGTTGGAAGATAGTGCGAAAAGTTTCATGTTTTTTGTATCTGACATCGATAAACCGTCCTCTTTAAACTAAGTGAATCGCTTGTAGTAAAACACTTTTAGTGATAAACGCTCTCTACAACAGATTCTATTATTTTTCATCCCTTTTATTTTATCAAAAAAAGAAGATTATTTCAGTATTTTTTCATATTTTCTATAAAACGAACCAATTTCGAAGGAGCTTTTTTGTAATGGATTTCATTGACTTGTAAAAATTCTTGGAAATCAAGACTACCTTGCTTACCATCTTCTACTTCTAATTCAAGCTCAAAGTCAACAATATCAAAGTATTCACTTTGATCAAGAGCCATGAGTCCGATAGGAGTTTGCTTTTCGTAACGAACAGTAGTTAGGCAACCTAAAACTACCCAGCCACTGGTTGAAAGTCCACGGCTAGTCAATTCATCAAGAATCATTCCTTGTGGAAGTTTACATTCTTTAAGACAATGGTTTGCTTCCTCTAAACTTAGATCTTGATTGTACTCCATATTTCCAACTTTTTGTGGAATTTTTATGGTCAATTCAGCGCTATTTTCAAAAGTACGAATGCGCATAGCAATTTTATGCTTACGAAGGTAAAAATCAGGCGTGTCTAGGTAGTAATTTTTTTGTGTAATAGGTGTGACTCCTGAAAAGTGAGTTTGTAATTTTTTATATTCATCCTGGTTTAGGAGTGTTTTCATTTCAATTTCTAAATGTTTCATTTTTTTTACTTTTTCCTTATCTTTGAAAGCGATTATATGGTATAATAAGCATTGTATTTATTGTATAAGATTTTTCCTAGAAAATCAAAAGCTAGATAAATCGAAGTGTATAGAGAATTGGATGAAAAAGATATATGATTACAGAATGGGAAGAATTTTTAGATCCTTACATTCAGGCTGTCGGAGAGCTGAAGATAAAACTCCGAGGTATTCGAAAACAATACCGCAAACAAAATAAACATTCTCCAATTGAGTTTGTAACTGGTCGAGTCAAACCGATCGAAAGTATAAAAGAAAAAATGGCTCGTCGAGGGATTGGATACGATACGTTGGAACAGGACTTGCAAGATATTGCAGGTTTACGCGTCATGGTTCAATTTGTAGATGACGTGAGCGAGGTTGTTGCCATCCTTCGTAAGAGGCAAGACATGAGAGTGGTACAAGAACGTGACTACATTACTCATCGAAAGGCTTCAGGCTATCGTTCTTACCATTTGATTATTGAGTATACAGTTGATACGATCAATGGGGCAAGAACGATTCTGGTGGAGATTCAGATTCGTACCTTGGCTATGAATTTCTGGGCTACCATCGAGCATTCTCTCAATTATAAATATCAAGGGGATTTTCCAGAAGAAATTAAGAAACGTCTGGAAATCACAGCAAGGATATCTCACCAATTGGATGAAGAAATGAGTAAAATTCGTGATGATATCCAGGAAGCACAGGCACTCTTTGATCCATTGCATAGAAAGTTAAATGACGGGGTAGGTAATAGTGACGATACCGATGAAGAATACAGGTAAACGAATTGATCTAATCGCTAATCGCAAACCTCAAAGTCAAAGAGTCTTATATGAATTAAGAGATCGACTAAAAAAGAATAACTTTATATTAAATGATAAACATCCCGATATCGTGATTTCCATAGGTGGGGATGGGATGCTTTTGTCTGCTTTTCACAAGTATGAAGACCAGCTGGATAAGGTTCGCTTCGTTGGTGTTCACACAGGTCATTTAGGCTTCTATACGGATTACCGTGATTTTGAACTAGATCAACTGCTTACTAATCTACAGTTGGATACTGGGGCTCGTGTGTCTTACCCACTGTTAAATGTAAAGATATTTTTGGAAAATGGAGAAGTGAAAATTTTCCGAGCTTTGAATGAGGCTAGCATTCGGAGAGCTGATAGGACTATGGTTGCCGATATTATCATTAACCAAGTGCCATTTGAACGTTTTAGAGGAGATGGCCTGACGGTATCGACGCCTACTGGGAGTACAGCCTATAATAAATCTCTTGGTGGAGCTGTTTTGCACCCTACTATTGAGGCCCTACAATTGACAGAAATTGCGAGTCTTAACAATCGTGTCTACAGAACCTTAGGTTCTTCTATCATTGTGCCTAAGAAGGATAAGATAGAATTGATACCAACTCGTAATGACTATCATACGATTTCTGTTGACAATAGCATTTATTCTTACCGTAATATTGAAAGAATAGAATACCAGATAGACCATCATAAGATTCATTTTGTAGCAACACCAAGCCATACTAGTTTTTGGAATCGTGTCAAAGATGCCTTTATTGGTGAGGTGGATGAATGAGGTTTGAATTTATTGCTGACGAACACGTCAAGGTAAAGACTTTTCTGAAAAAGCATGAAGTCTCTAAAGGATTGCTGGCCAAAATCAAGTTTCGAGGTGGAGATATTCGCGTAAACGGTCATCCACAAAATGCAACCTATCTCTTAGATATTGGGGATGTGGTTGTCATCGACATTCCTCCTGAGGAAGGTTTTGAGACACTGGAAGCAATTGATTATCCACTGGATATTCTGTTTGAAGATGATCATTTCTTAATTCTAAACAAACCCTTTGGTGTGGCCTCGATTCCTAGTGTCAATCATTCCAATACCATCGCTAATTTTATCAAGGGCTACTATGTGAAACAGAACTATGAAAATCAGCAGGTTCACATTGTAACCAGACTAGATCGCGATACTTCGGGTCTCATGCTTTTTGCTAAACATGGTTATGCTCATGCTAGACTAGACAAGCAGTTGCAAAAGAAAGCCATTGAAAAGCGCTATTTTGCACTCGTTAAAGGAGATGGTTTTCTGAAACCTCAAGGTGAAATCATTGCCCCGATTGCCCGTGACGAAGATTCCATTATCACTAGGCGAGTGGCAAAAGGTGGTAAATATGCCCATACTTCCTATCGCATAGTGCAGTCTTATGGCAATATTCATCTAGTTGATATTCGACTACATACGGGAAGGACACACCAGATTCGTGTTCATTTCTCCCATATCGGTTTCCCTTTGCTTGGCGATGACCTCTATGGTGGTAGTCTTGAACATGGCATAGAGCGTCAAGCTCTGCATTGCCATTACTTATCGTTTTATCATCCTTTTCTTGAAGAGCAGTTGGAGATGGAAAGTCCGCTGCCGGATGATTTCAACACTCTTATAACTCAGTTATCAAATAATAATTTATCTTAAAAGGAGTCAAAACTCATGGAAGTTTTTGAAAGTTTAAAAGCCAACCTAGTTGGTAAAAATGCACGTATTGTCTTGCCAGAAGGTGAAGAACCACGTATTCTTCAAGCTACAAAACGCATCGTAAAAGAAACAGAAGTTATTCCCGTCTTACTAGGAAATCCTGACAAAATTAAAATTTATCTTGAAATCGAAGGAATCATGGATGGTTATGAAGTCATCGACCCAGCCCACTATCCTCAATTTGAAGAAATGGTAACATCTCTTGTAGAACGTCGTAAAGGAAAAATGACTGAAGAAGAAGCTCGTGAAATCTTGGTTAAAGACGTGAACTATTTTGGTGTTATGTTGGTTTACATGGGCTTGGTAGATGGAATGGTTTCAGGAGCTATTCACTCTACTGCGGCAACTGTTCGCCCAGCCCTTCAAATCATTAAAACTCGTCCGAATGTTAGCCGTACTTCAGGTGCCTTCCTCATGGTTCGTGGTACTGAACGTTACCTCTTTGGTGACTGTGCCATCAATATCAATCCTGACGCTGAAGCTTTGGCAGAAATTGCGATTAACTCTGCAATTACAGCTAAGATGTTTGGTATTGAACCAAAAATTGCTATGCTAAGCTATTCAACTAAAGGTTCTGGTTTTGGTGAAAGCGTTGATAAGGTCGTTGAAGCAACTAAGATTGCTCATGATCTTCGTCCTGACCTTGAAATCGATGGGGAATTGCAATTTGATGCTGCCTTCGTTCCAGAAACAGCTGCTCTCAAGGCACCAGGAAGCAAGGTTGCTGGACAAGCAAACGTCTTTATCTTCCCAGGTATCGAAGCAGGAAATATTGGCTACAAGATGGCAGAACGTCTCGGTGGCTTTGCAGCAGTTGGTCCAGTATTGCAAGGTTTGAACAAACCAGTTAATGACCTTTCTCGTGGATGTAACTCAGATGACGTCTTCAAACTTACACTAATCACAGCAGCACAAGCTGTACACCAATAAAATACAAGATAGCTCCTTTTCTGTTAAAGGAGCTTTTCGTTGAATTTCAAATCTAAAGATGATAAAATGTATTTACAAAGCATCTTTACAAAGAGGTATTAATCATGGCAAGTACTCAACCAGTTAATTTTAGAGCAGATTCGACTTTTTACCAACAAACGAAAGAAATCATAGCTGATGAAAAGTTAACCCTATCAGATATTTTTAATGCTGCACTTCGTAAAATTGCGACAGGTGCGGTTGATCCCAAAGAGTTCGTATTTAGTGATTTACAAGAGACTCAATATCAGGTTGCTTTTGAAGACTTGAAAAAGGAAATCTTGATGGGACATCAAGAAATTGAGCAAGGTAAACTAACGTCTTTGGCAGATGTAAGAAAGGAATTTGGACTTGACTAATCATAAGCGTTACCATGTTTCTCTTACGGATCAAGCTAAGAAAGACTTGAGAGAAATACATGATTATATTGTACTGAATTTTTACAGCCAGCAATCTGCCGATAGTAAACTAGACCTTATTCTAACGGCACTAGAAACTTTAGAAACCTTTCCAGAAGCATGTCCTTTGGTTTCAAGTCGAGGTTATGGTGAATTAACAGATGACGGAAAACGTTATCGATATATGCCAATTGAAAATTACTTAGCTTTTTATTATATCGACAAATATGAGGTTTATGTCTCCAGAATTTTAAATTCCAAGCAGAATTGGACTAAGTTATTCAATAAGTAGAGGTAAAATTTTTTAAATTTTTTTGAATCATTTAGTCCCACTCTTTGTCCCCCAAGAAAGGAAGTTTTTAAAATTGAAATACAAATTTCTATTATTCGATCTCGATCACACCTTACTCTATTTTGATGCTGCTGAGGATATAGCTCTGACGCAACTCTTAGAAGAAGAAGGAGTAGAGGATATCCAAACTTACAAAGATTATTATGTGCCCATGAACAAAGCACTTTGGAAGGATTTGGAACAGAAAAAAATTACTAAGGCTGAGCTGATTAACACTCGTTTTGAAAAATTATTTGCTCATTTTGGTATTGAAAAAGATGGGTCCTACTTAGCAGAGCGCTACCAGTTTTTCCTATCAAAACAGGGACAAACTTTCCCAGGTGTGGAAGATTTATTAAAAACTTTGATACATCAGGGCTATGAACTCTATGCTGCTACAAATGGAATTACCTTTATTCAGACAGGTCGTTTGGAACAATCTGGTATTGCACCATTTTTCAAGGAGATTTTCATTTCAGAACAGCTCCATACTCAAAAACCAGATGCATCATTTTATGAGAAAATTGGAGCTCGAATTCCTAACTTTGATAAAAATCATGCCCTTATGATTGGTGATTCCTTATCAGCTGATATTCAGGGGGGAAATAATGCTGGCATCGATACCATCTGGTACAATCCTCATCATCTGGAAAACAAGACCCTAGCTCATCCAACTTATGAAGTTCATTCTTACAAAGATTTGCTGAATTGTTTGGGGGAACTTTAAAAATTAAAAAATATAAAAGGTTCTGGAAAACATGGTGCATGAAGTGCAAGAAATTTTGATAATATTTTGAAAACGTTTTATTTTTTGATATAATAAATCATACAAGGATATAATGACAAGAATATTGTGATTGTCATGTATCGTTAAGCTCTCAATAGTCATTGAAGCGATAGTACTGTTTATCAAATAGATGTTAAAAAAGGGGCATCAAAGCTAGTCAATCATTTGCCTATTAAGCTGCTAGACAAATTGGAAAGCCTTATATAACCAAGAATTTTCAATAGTGATACTAGTAAAAAATTTTACCCTTCTCAGTTACTTGCAACAGGGATTAACCTGTGACTGGAGTAGATGTGGGTACCTGAGATTAGGTTTAGGCTATTCATCTGTTTGAACATCTTAAATTGGTATAACAAAGCTATATAGGAGTAAATCAGTATGATATTGAAAAGAAATAAAAGAGCTATGAACTTCATGTTGATGATTATAAGTGCTTGTTGCTGCCTTATTTGTCTAAGTGCCTGTCAGTCAAATAAGGTAAATTCGGTAGATGATTATAAAATGGCTATCTGGAATAGCGATAAAATAGCTGTCTTTGATGATTATGATTTAAATGAGTTCAAGGATAATATATCTAGAAAAGAAAAATACATCTATTGGGCAGAAAGTTTTTCGGAAGCAGGATCCTATTCAACTGCAAAAACAAAAGATACCTCAGGTCTAAAAAGATATGTATCTAGAATTAATAAGGAAACTTTAAGTGAAACATTTAAATTAGCAGAAGGAAATGATGCTTATGCCTCCATAACAGATGGGGATTATTTGTATGCAACTGCTGTCTTTACAGATAGAATTGAATTTTATAAATATGATAACAATTTAGAAGTTGTCACTAATGTTACCATGAAAAATGATGGACAACTAAATGCTAGTCAACAGTTTGTTATTGTAGATAATTATTTATACTTACTTGTAACCACATTGGATTTATCAACTCAAGTTCCTAATGCTGAAATTTGGAAAATGGATAAAGAGTTTAACATCGTCGAAAAATACAATCTAGACGAAACATCAGCATATATGAGAATGGTTAATGTAGGTGATGTCTTGTATATTGTGGAAGCACTTGATGGACGTAATTCTAATGGGGAATATAAGTCAGGAAATAAATTATTGGTTTTTGATATAAAAAGTCAAAACAAGGATTATATCGATATTCCAGATAAGTATCCAACAAATATTCACTATGATGCTAAAAATAACCAATTGATTATAGAGAATGAGGGATTGTATAATGGCGAATTTTCCTTTACTACTGTCAATCTAGACAATTTAGAAGAAGATATTATTCATCTAGAAGGCTTTAGTACAGAGCAATATATTGCACCTTATTTTACATTTAAAGACAACATCTATTATTTCTTATTTAATGATTCTCTGGTTAAATATGATATTGTTGATAAGAAACAAACCATTATCAATCTAGAAAAATATAAGATAAAAGACGCGCATTATTTGATTGTTAAATAGTTTATTTAGAAAGTTTTAGAAATAAAAGTTTAATCTAAAAGATCTAATTAAGTATAATTCTAGTAATCTAGTTTATTACAGATGATATAGAAAATTATGCAAGGAAAAGACTTTTAAGATTATATGATAGTTTTTGAATTGATTAGCTATCTTTCTGATTGGTGAAACTGTTATAGCGAAGCTTTTGTAAGATTTTTGTATTATCGACAAAAATTAACTGATGAATTTAAGACCCGTGTCACAAAGAAATTGAATAGATAGTTTAATGAAAATCTAAATAATCGAATTCAAATGATTTTCTATGAAATTGGCAAAGATTTTATACTTTCTAATACTTCACAGGGTATTGAATAAATACTCTTTTGTATAGATTCTTTGCAAAACCTAACAAAATATTTAAAACTGTTAAAAAGTAGATTGGAGTCTATAAATTATGGGAACATGGGATGCAACGATTTTTGGAAATGACACTTCCTTAGATATTAAAGAAGAATTCTTCGAGAGATACAATCAAGGAGAAGATGCAAATACAATCAAAAATGAACTGACATCGGATTTATACGATGACGATATGTATGATGTCTTGTTCGCCTTAGCACACTGTTTATGGGAAGTTGGGCAATTAGATGATGAATTCTTGCTTGAAATTAAAGAAATCATTCTTAACAAAGAAGATTTAGAACTAGCCCAAGAATTAGGTGCTGATAGTGAATTTTTAGAACAAAGAGCTGAAAATCTAGAAAAGTTTTTAGAAAAGATAAGTGTAAAAAAAGAAAAGCCCAAAAAGAGAATTGCTCCGCCAGTTCCTGTAGAAAGCAAATATAGGAACGGTGCTGTGATGGTGTTTCAGTATGAAGATGGTATGTATGGTGCTTTGATAGCGGTAGATGGAGCTTTCTTTGATAAGGAAACTTATTATGCTTATCTGCAGACTGATATTAAAATGACCACAAAACCCACCATGAAAGATGTGCGATCAGCACGAATTCTCGATCCAAGTTTTCATAGTGCAGAATACAATTCATTTCGTGACTCTAAGTATTACTACTCTTTTGTAAATTGTATTTCAGGCTATCTAAAAAGTTCTGCAACTAAAAAATTTGAAAAATACAATGATAGTGTTTTTGAAATAATAGGCTATCTTTCAGATTGGGGGAGTTGCTGTAGTGCGGCTTCTGGAGGATTTGATTACTATAAACAAAAATCAAGTGATGAGTTTAAGATAAGCGTTGTAAAGGAATTGAATAAAAGATTTGATGAAAAACTTAATACTCGAACAGAATTGATTATTGATGAAATTGACAAAGAATTTATCCTTTCTAATATGAGAAATGGGGTTGAATAAAGGCTCTTTAGTATAAATTCTTTCTAAAACTTCTCAAATCTTAATAGATACTTTTAAAAGTGGTTTAGATAGCCACTTTTTGCTATAATAGAGGCAGTATAAATGAAGGAGCGGTAGCAGTACATGATGTCTAGGCCAATTCTTTCTCTTTATGAACCGTTGTATTCACTAAAGGAAGTTGATCAAAATATCTGGATAGTAGATGGTGATTTGATTCAAATGGATATGAAGATCTTCAAGCTTCCTTTTCAGACACGTATGACGGTGGTTAAGTTAAATGATGGCAAACTTTGGATTCACTCTCCGATTGCGCCAAATAAGGGACTGTTTACTGAACTAGACGCTTTGGGCAAAGTCGCTTACCTGATTTCACCAAATAAGATTCACTACGCCTATATTGCAGATTGGAGAAAAAGATATCCTCATGCGCAAGCATGGTCTAGTCCAGGAGTTGAAGAGAGAGCGAAAAGTCAGAATGTCAAGGTGAAATTTGAAGCTTCCTTAACAGATAAGGCTCCTGACTTATGGTCTGATGAGATTGAACAGCTTATTTTTAAGGGAAGTTCTGTTATCGAAGAGGTCGTGTTTTTTCATAAATCAACTAAAACACTTATTGTAACAGACCTTATAGAGAATTTTGAACCAGAAAAAATAGCTAGTCCAATCCGCAGAAAATTCTATCGTTTAGCTCGTGTAACAGCCCCTGATGGTCAAACTCCTATCGATTATCGGATGACTTTTTTAGGAAGACAAAGGGAAGCAAAGGTTTCCTTTTCCCGTATGTTAAACTGGAAACCGGATAAAATCATACTCGCACATGGTTTATGCTTTTTTAAAAATGGTACGGATGAATTAAAACGTGCTTTTAGATGGATACTATAAAGGAGAATAAGATGCAACACTCATCCTGGCATGCTTTGATTAAAGAGCAATTACCTGAGGGTTATTTTGGGAAAATCAATCATTTTATGGAGCAGGTCTATGCTCAGGGAACTGTTTATCCGCCTAAGGAGAAGGTTTTTCAGGCTCTCTTGACAACACCGCTTGAAGAAGTGAAGGTGGTGATTCTAGGGCAAGACCCCTATCACGGGCCAGATCAAGCGCAGGGTTTGAGTTTTTCTGTACCCGATGCTATCCCAGCGCCGCCGTCCTTGCAAAATATCTTGAAAGAATTGTCGGATGACATCGGAGCTAAGAAGTCCCATGATTTAACGTCTTGGGCTGAGCAAGGTGTCTTACTTCTCAATGCTTGCTTGACGGTTCCTGCTGGGCAGGCCAATGGTCATGCTGGGCAGATATGGGAGCCTTTTACTGATGCTGTGATTCGGGTTGTCAATAATCTAGATAGGTCAGTGGTCTTTGTACTCTGGGGAGCATATGCACGTAAGAAGAAGTTCTTGGTTAAAAATCCTCAGCACTTGATTATCGAATCAGCCCACCCAAGTCCTCTTTCTGTTTACAGAGGATTTTGGTGCTCCAAGCCTTTTTCCAAGGCCAATGCATTCTTAAAAGAAACAGGACAAAAGCCAATCGATTGGCTTAGATAAGGAGAGAATATGCCTCAGTTAGCGACAATTTGCTACATTGATAATGGAAAAGAATTGCTCATGCTTCATCGCAATAAAAAGCCTAATGATGTCCATGAAGGAAAATGGATCGGTGTAGGTGGAAAGATAGAACGCGGGGAAACTCCACAAGAATGTGCTGCTCGTGAGATTTTAGAAGAAACTGGTCTAAAAGCAAAACCAGTATTAAAAGGAGTTATCACCTTCCCAGAATTTACACCGGACTTGGACTGGTACACCTACGTCTTTAAGGTAACAGAGTTTGAGGGTGAATTGATTGACTGTAACGAAGGGACCTTAGAATGGGTTCCTTACGATGAAGTTTTAAGCAAACCGACCTGGGAAGGTGACCATACCTTTGTCGAGTGGCTTTTAGAAGATAAACCCTTCTTTTCAGCCAAGTTTGTCTATGATGGTGATAAGTTATTGGATACCCAAGTGGATTTCTACGAATAAAGGAGTATAGTTATGTTAGTAATCAAAAATGGTCGTGTCATGGATCCCAAGTCTGGTTTGGATCAAGTTTGTGATGTTTTGGTTGATGAAGGGAAAATCATTCAAATTGCTCCTCAAATTGATAAGGATGAAGCTCAAGTCATTGATGCAACTGGACTTGTGGTTGCACCTGGATTGGTAGATATCCATGTTCATTTTCGTGAACCAGGTCAAACACATAAAGAAGACATTCATACAGGTGCTTTAGCAGCTGCAGCAGGTGGTTTTACAACTGTCGTTATGATGGCTAATACCAATCCAACCATCTCAGATGTTGAGACTTTAGAGGAAGTTCTTCAATCTGCAGCTAAGGAAAAGATTAACGTTAAGTCTGTAGCTACAATTACCAAAAATTTTAATGGTCAAGACTTAACTGATTTTAAAGCCCTTTTAGAAGCAGGGGCAGTTGGTTTTTCTGATGACGGTATTCCGCTTGAAAGCAGTAAAGTGGTCAAGGAAGCTATGGAAGAGGCTAAAAAACTTAACACCTTTATTAGCTTACATGAGGAAGATCCAGGCTTGAATGGAATTCTCGGTTTCAATGAAAATGTTGCTAAAGAACACTTCCATATCTGTGGGGCAACAGGAGTGGCTGAGTATGCAATGATAGCACGTGATGTTATGATAGCATATGCAACTAAGGCTCATGTCCACATTCAGCACTTGTCTAAAGAAGAGAGTGTCAAAGTTGTTGAGTTTGCTCAAGGTTTAGGAGCAAATGTGACGGCAGAAGTAGCTCCACAACATTTCTCTAAAACTGAAGCTCTTCTCTTGACCCAAGGAAGCAATGCAAAAATGAACCCGCCTTTACGTTTGGAATCAGACCGTCGCGCCGTCATTGAAGGTTTAAAATCTGGAGTCATTTCAGTAATTGCGACTGACCACGCGCCTCACCATGCTGACGAGAAAAATGTTGAGGATATTACCAAAGCGCCATCAGGTATGACAGGTTTGGAAACTTCTTTGTCACTAGGTTTAACTTACTTAGTCGAAGCTGGTGAGCTGAGCTTGATGGAATTATTAGAAAAAATGTCCTACAACCCAGCTAAACTTTATAACTTTGAAGCAGGTTATCTATCAGAAAACGGTCCAGCGGATATTACAATTTTTGATGATAAAGCGGACCGAATCGTGGATAGTCATTTTGCTTCCAAAGCAGCGAATTCACCATTTATCGGTGAATCTTTGAAAGGGCAGGTCAAATACACAATCTGTAATGGACAGATTGTCTATAAGAACTAGGTGAAATCTGCTCTTTCGAATCATTAATTAGAGAGAGACGATATGTACCCAACACATCATTTTAAAGACAAATTTATCTTATTTCTTAAGATTTTCTTTCCAATTCTAGTCTATCAATTTGCCAATTATTCCGCTTCTTTTGTCGATACGACCATGACTGGCCAGTATAATACTATAGATTTGGCTGGGGTATCAATGGCGACAAGTCTATGGAATCCCTTTTTCACCTTCCTAACTGGTATTGTCTCAGCCTTGGTTCCTATAGTTGGACATCATTTGGGTCGAGGAAAGAAAAATGAAGTGGCTTCTGATTTTTATCAATTTCTTTATCTTTCACTTGGTTTATCAATTGTTCTATTTGCTTTAGTTTTTCTTGCTGCGCCACTAATTCTAAACAATATGGGTTTAGAAGCAGCAGTAGCTGATATAGCAGTACGCTATCTATGGTTTTTAGCAATCGGGATTATTCCACTTTTACTCTTTAGTGTTATTCGTTCATTACTTGATGCACTGGGACTGACCAAACTATCCATGTATTTAATGCTTTTATTGCTACCTCTCAATAGTGGTTTTAACTATTTACTAATCTATGGAGCCTTTGGTTTACCTGAGTTAGGAGGTGCAGGAGCAGGTCTTGGTACATCTTTAGCTTATTGGGCATTATTGGTAATTTCAAACCTAGTCCTTCTTAAACAGGAAAAATTGAAAGAACTGCATTTAGAGAAACGATTACCCTTAGACGGCGATAAAATAAAAGAAGCAATCAAATTAGGCTTACCGATAGGTGGAACTGTATTTGCAGAGGTTGCTATTTTTTCAGCAGTTGGTTTGATTATGGCAAAATTTTCATCGTTGATAATTGCTAGCCATCAGTCCGCTATGAACTTTTCGTCACTCATGTACGCCTTTCCGATGAGTATTTCAACAGCAATGGCTATCGTTGTTTCCTACGAAGTTGGTGCTAAACGTCTAGAGGACGCTAAGAGATACATAAAAATCGGACGACTATCAGCTATGGCATTCGCAATTTTAACGCTTTCCTTTCTATATGTTTTTAGAGAAAATGTTGCCAGTCTATATGGTCATGATCCAGAGTTTATTCAATTAACTGCTAGTTTTATGACCTATAGCTTGTTTTTCCAGTTGGCTGATACATTTGCTGCTCCGTTACAAGGTATTTTACGAGGCTACAAAGATACTGTCATACCTTTCTACCTTGGTCTCCTTGGATACTGGGGAGTTGCTATACCTCTTGGTTTGTTTCTAGATTATTCAACAAATCTCGATGCTTATTCATATTGGATAGGTCTTATTGTAAGTTTAGTTGTCAGTGGATTACTCTATCAGTGGCGTTTACAAGTTATTATGAAAAGATTCAAATAATTTGTTGAAAAATGATGAAAAAATAACTTGTGAAATTTGTATTTTATATAAAGAAAAGTCTTGATTTTACTGACTTTTCTTTTTTTATATTGTGAAAAATTGCAGGCATATTTTTTGACACAAATTAACCTATACAGTAAAATAGAACTATAAGAATTTAAACTTAGAAAGGCAAGATTATGTCAACTTTAGATAAAAATCTTTTGCTTGAGATGTTCCGTAAGATGGAAGAAATTCGTCGTATGGACTTAAAAATTGCTCAATTAGTAAAAAAAGGAAAAGTGCCAGGAATGACGCACTTTTCTGTTGGTGAGGAAGCTGCTAACGTTGGGGCTATGTTGGCTCTAAACGAGGATGACCTCATCACCTCAAATCACCGTGGTCACGGGCAAGCCATTGCTAAAGGAATCGACCTCAATGGGATGATGGCTGAAATTCTTGGTAAATACACTGGAACTTGTAAAGGTAAAGGTGGATCTATGCATATCGCAGACCTAGATGCTGGTAACCTTGGTGCCAATGGTATCGTAGGTGGTGGTATGGGGATTGCAGTAGGTGCAGCCCTTACTCAACAAATGAAAAACACTGGTAAAATCGTTGTCTGCTTCTTTGGTGACGGTGCAACAAACGAAGGTGTTTTCCACGAAGCTGTTAATATGGCTTCAATTTGGAATCTTCCGGTAATTTTCTACTGTATCAATAACGGTTATGGAATCTCTGCTGATATTAAGAAAATGACAAATGTCAAGCATATCCATGAGCGTAGTGCTGCTTACGGTATTCCTGGAATGTTTATCGAAGACGGTAACAATGTTATCGATGTCTACGAAGGATTTAAGAAAGCAGTCGACCATGTTCGTTCTGGTAAAGGCCCTGTCTTAATCGAAAGTGTGACCTACCGTTGGCTTGGACACTCATCATCAGACCCTGGTAAATATCGTACACGTGAAGAAGTCGATATGTGGAAGGAAAAAGACCCAATCGAAAACCTTCGCAAGTACCTTGTTGAGAATAAAATTGCTAGTGCAGAAGAACTTGAAGAAATTCAAGCACAAGTTAAGGAAGCAGTGGAAGCATCTGTTAAATTTGCTGAAGAGAGTCCATTCCCTCCACTAGAATCAGCTTTTGAAGATATATACGCAGACTAAGGAGAAGTAGAGAAAATATGGAAACTAAATTAATGTCTTTCCGCGATACCATTATCCTTGCAATGTCTGAGGAAATGCGTCGCGATGAAAATGTACTCTTGATGGGTGAAGATGTCGGTGTCTTCGGTGGAGACTTTGGTACATCTGTAGGTATGCTTGAAGAATTTGGACCAGAACGTGTACGTGACTGTCCGATTTCCGAAGCAGCGATTTCTGGAGCAGCTGCTGGTGCTGCTATGACTGGACTTCGCCCAATCGTTGACATGACTTTCATGGACTTTTCTGTTATTGCCATGGATAATATCGTCAACCAAGCAGCTAAAACTCGTTACATGTTTGGTGGTAAAGGTCAAGTGCCTATTACAATCCGCTGTGCCGCTGGTAACGGAGTAGGTTCTGCAGCTCAGCACTCACAATCATTGGAATCTTGGTTTACTCATATCCCAGGATTGAAGGTTGTAGCTCCAGGTACACCAGCTGATATGAAGGGACTTCTTAAGTCTTCTATCCGTGACAACAATCCTGTTATCATTCTTGAATACAAATCAGAATTTAACCAAAAAGGTGAAGTTCCTGTTGATCCAGACTATACTATCCCACTTGGTGTCGGAGAAATCAAACGCGAAGGAACTGATGTAACAGTAGTAACATACGGTAAAATGCTTCGTCGTGTCATGCAAGCAGCTGAAGAATTGGCTGAAGAAGGGATTTCAGTTGAAGTAGTAGACCCACGTACTTTGGTTCCACTTGATAAAGACATCATCATTAACTCAGTTAAGAAGACTGGAAAAGTAGTTCTTGTCAACGATGCCCACAAGACAAGTGGTTTTATCGGTGAAATTTCAGCTATTATCTCAGAATCAGAAGCATTCGATTATTTAGATGCACCTATTCGCCGTTGTGCAGGTGAGGATGTACCGATGCCTTACGCACAAAATCTTGAAAATGCAATGATTCCAACAGTTGAAAGCATCAAAGATGCTATTCGTAAAACTCACAACAAACAATAATACATAACATAAATTATGTAAACAAATTAATCAGACGAGAAGCTTTGTATCTATAGATGCAAAGTTCTCTACGTCCTTGATATCTTAGATTAGAGCACGGGCTAAAAGCTCGGAAAAAAGATAAATCTCCTTGACTTCATCGAAGTCTGCGTTGATTTCCTATTTTTCGGTCGCTTTTAAACGTCCTTTGCATCATAAATAGAATAGGAGAGGTCATGGCTGATGATAAGCTAAGAGCGACTCCTGCAGCTAGAAAATTAGCGGATGATTTAGGAATTAATCTCTACGATATTTCTGGCTCAGGCGCAAACGGTCGTGTCCACAAAGAAGACGTGGAAACATATAAAGACACAAACGTGGTTCGCATTTCGCCACTTGCAAAACGAATTGCCCTTGAACATAACATTGCATGGCAAGAAATTCAAGGAACTGGTCATCGTGGTAAAATCATGAAGAAGGATGTTTTAGCCTTCCTTCCTGAAAATATCGAGAACGAAACAATCAAGTCACCTGCTCAAATCGAAAAAGTGGAAGAAGTCCCAGAAAACGTAACTCCTTATGGGGAAATCGAGCGTATTCCAATGACACCGATGCGTAAGGTTATTGCTCAACGTATGGTTGAATCTTACTTGACTGCACCAACCTTTACACTTAACTACGATGTCGATATGTCTGAAATGCTTGCCCTTCGTAAGAAAGTTCTTGATCCAATCATGGAAGCAACTGGTAAGAAAATCACTGTTACAGACTTGCTTTCACTTGCGGTTGTTAAAACTCTTATGAAACACCCATACATTAACGCTTCATTAACTGAAGATGGTAAGACAATTATCACTCACAACTATGTCAACCTCGCGATGGCAGTTGGTATGGATAATGGATTGATGACACCAGTTGTCTACAATGCTGAAAAAATGAGTTTGTCTGAGTTGGTAGTTGCCTTCAAAGATGTTATCGGACGTACTTTGGATGGTAAACTAGCTCCTAGCGAATTGCAAAATTCAACCTTCACCATCAGTAACTTGGGAATGTTTGGTGTTCAATCATTCGGTCCAATCATTAACCAACCGAACTCAGCAATCCTTGGGGTTAGCTCAACAATTGAGAAACCAGTTGTTGTTAATGGTGAAATCGTGATTCGTCCAATTATGAGTCTTGGTTTAACAATTGACCACCGTGTCGTAGATGGTATGGCTGGTGCTAAGTTTATGAAAGACTTGAAAGCTTTGATTGAAAACCCAATCTCAATGTTGGTTTAAAGTATTTATTATTAGAAATATAGATAAAGGAAGTAAGATATGGCCTTAGAAGTAATTATGCCAAAAGCCGGCGTGGATATGACAGAAGGACAAATCGTCCAATGGAATAAAAAAGTCGGAGAATTTGTAAAAGAAGGAGAAATCCTTTTGGAAATCATGACTGACAAAGTCAGCATGGAATTGGAAGCAGAAGAAGATGGATACTTAATCGCTATTCTAAAAGGCGACGGAGAGACTGTCCCTGTTACTGAAGTTATCGGTTATCTTGGTGAAGAAGGGGAAAATATCCCAACAGCTGGAGCAGCTGCACCAGAAGCTAGCCCAGCACATGCAGCAAGTGCCTCAAACGATGATGGTAAGAGCGATGATGCTTATGACATCGTTGTTATTGGTGGTGGACCTGCTGGTTATGTATCTGCCATCAAAGCGGCACAATTAGGTGGTAAAGTTGCTCTTGTTGAGAAATCTGAACTTGGTGGAACTTGTTTGAACCGTGGATGTATCCCAACTAAGACTTACCTTCACAACGCTGAAATCATTGAAAATATCGGTCATGCAGCAAATCGTGGTATCGTAATTGAAAACCCTAACTTTACAGTTGATATGGACAAACTTTTAGAAACAAAATCTAAAGTTGTCAATACCCTTGTAGGTGGTGTTGCAGGACTTCTTCGAAGCTATGGAGTTGATGTGCATAAGGGTATCGGTACTATTACTAAAGATAAGAATGTCTTGGTAAATGGTTCTGAATTGCTTGAAACTAAGAAGATTATCCTTGCTGGTGGTTCAAAAGTAAGCAAAATCAACGTTCCTGGTATGGAATCATCTCTTGTGATGACTAGTGATGACATCCTTGAAATGAACGAAGTACCAGAGAGCCTCGTTATCATTGGTGGTGGAGTTGTCGGTATCGAACTCGGACAAGCCTTCATGACATTTGGTTCAAAAGTTACGGTTATCGAAATGATGGATCGCATTGTCCCAGCAATGGATGCGGAAGTATCTAAGAACCTTCGCTTGATTCTTGAACGTAAAGGTATGACTATCTTGACTGGAACTAAACTGCAAGAAATCATTGAAGAAGATGGCAAACTCCGTATCAAAGTTGAAGGAAAAGATGATATCATCGCGAATAAAGCCCTTCTTTCAATCGGTCGTGTTCCAGACCTTGAAGGTATCGGAGAAGTTGAGTTTGAGTTAGACCGTGGTCGTATCAAGGTTAACGAGTACATGGAAACTTCTGTTCCTGGTATTTATGCACCAGGTGATATCAACGGTACTAAGATGTTGGCTCACGCTGCCTTCCGTATGGGTGAAGTTGCTGCTGAAAATGCCCTTAAAGGAAACCACGCTGTTGCCAAATTGAACTTGACTCCTGCAGCTATCTACACACTTCCAGAAGTAGCAGCAGTTGGTTTGACTGAAGAACAAGCTCGTGAGAAATATGATGTCCAAATCGGTAAATTCAACTTTGCCGCAAACGGACGTGCAATTGCATCAGATGCAGCTCAAGGATTTGTTAAAGTCATTGCAGACAAGAAATATGGTGAAATCCTTGGTGTTCATATCATTGGTCCTGCTGCTGCAGAGTTGATCAATGAAGCGTCAAGTATCATCGAAATGGAAATCACTGTTGAAGAAATGCTTAAGACAATCCACGGACACCCAACATACTCTGAAGTTATGTACGAAGCATTTGCTGATGTTCTTGGAATGGCTATCCATTCACCTAAGAAAAAATAAAAATAGATAGACTAGACTGGAATTATTTTCCAGTCTCTATCGTATTAGAAGGTATCTTATGAAATACATTATCAATCATTCAAACGACACTGCCTTTAATATTGCTTTAGAGGAGTACGCTTTTAAGTATCTTCTTGATGAAGATCAAATCTTTCTTCTTTGGATCAACAAACCATCTATCATTGTAGGTCGTCACCAAAACACCATCGAAGAAATTAACCGTGACTATGTACGCGAAAACGGTATTGAAGTAGTCCGTCGGATCAGTGGTGGTGGAGCTGTTTACCATGATTTGAACAACCTTAACTATACCATCATTTCAAAAGAAGATGAAAACAAGGCCTTTGACTTCAAGAGCTTCTCTACTCCGGTTATCAATACCTTGGCTGAACTTGGTGTTAAAGCTGAATTTACAGGCCGTAACGACTTAGAAATCGACGGTAAGAAATTCTGTGGAAATGCGCAAGCCTATATCAACGGACGTATCATGCACCATGGTTGTCTTCTCTTTGACGTGGATTTGTCAGTCCTTGCTAACGCGCTTAAAGTATCTAAGGACAAATTTGAGTCTAAAGGTGTTAAATCAGTTCGTGCTCGTGTAACTAATATTATCGATGAATTGCCAGAAAAAATCACTGTTGAAGAATTCCGTGACTTACTCTTGGAATACATGAAAAAAGAATACCCTGAGATGACTGAATATGTGTTCTCAGATGAAGAATTGGCTGAAATCAATCGTATCAAAGAAACTAAGTTTGGAACTTGGGATTGGAACTATGGTAAATCACCAGAGTATAACGTCCGTCGTGGAACTAAATTCCCAAGCGGTAAAGTTGAAATCTTTGCTAATGTTATCGAGTCAAAAATTCAAGACATTAAGATTTATGGTGACTTCTTTGGTATCGAAGATGTAGCAGCTGTAGAAGATGTCCTTCGTGGTGTTAAATACGAACGCGAAGATGTTCTTAAAGCCCTTCAATCCATTAACTTAGGTCGTTATTTCGCAGGAATTACTGCAGAAGAAATTGCTGAGGCAGTTGTAGAATAAAGTAAAAGATATCCATTTAACATGGATATCTTTTATTTTGGACTTGATATTCAAAAATAATGAGAGTAGAATAAAGAGGAAATCTGAACAAAAAAGGGGATTATATTCAATGATGAAAATTCTAGTGGAAAAACTTGGTCTATTTGAACAGTTAGATCGTATAGTAGTGGCTTTTTTTAGCAAGCAACAACCTTCAAGTCCATATGATTTGAATATCAGTATTACACAAGAACACCTTGACCAGAAAAAACAAGAGTTAGAACCATTGGGCTATCAAGCTGTCCAACTACCATTAGGAATGGCATTAGATAATGTCATCCAGCAACCTCATTATAAAAGCTTAATCATTGGTGGACTTGCTCCCGACGAAATTATAGTCAGCAAAGAAGAATTAATGCCTTTGAAAGATATTGTGGATAGTTTTTGTATTATGTACGCTGCAGCGAATAACAGACTGGAAAATAGTAAGGCTTACGAATTAATGAAAGATAAGACGGTTTATTTTATTGGTAAACTATTTACAGATATTCAAAAAGCCGGTGATGAAATTGCTTATTTAGGAATTGATCGAATAGCGGGCGATGGTACACCATATGAAGCAGTTAAATGCTTTCTAACGGAAGAGAGTGCAGAGAAGTTCAATGGTGAAAAAAGACCTGTCACCCCTGCAAATTTGGCCTATCTAAAATCATTCTGGGGAAAACCAGTCATTATTGAGCCACACCGTAATTATTGGATCGAATTTTTATAGAAATAATAAAAGAGCGTAAGATTCGATAAAAAATCCTACGCTCTTTTTCTAACACTAAAACATTACATAATCTATATTATGTGTATTATAAACTATCCAAGGCGTTTTTCTGTTCGTCATTAACGATATGGGTATACAAGTCGGTAACTTGTGTGCTAGCATGTCCCAGCTGGTGACTGACCAGAACCTGTGATTTGGTCGCATCATAGAGACGAGTTGCTAGTGTATGACGCAGTTTATGGGGTGTTACGCGGACTTTGAAGTCTTCTGAATACTTGGCGACCATTTTTTCAACACTTGAAGCATCAATCCGGTTTGGAACACCTCGATACAATGTCAGAAAGAGAGCTGCATCAGTCTTTTCTGTCTTATAACGTTTGTCTCTTATAGCAAGATATTGTTCTAGATAAGGCTTCGCAAAGGCAGCAACATTGACCGAATCTCGTTTTCCACCCTTACGAGTTACATCAATCACCATCATTTTGAGGTTGAGATCTCGAAGGTCCAAGTTGACTGCCTCAGAGAGACGGACGCCAGAGGCGAGAAGGAGTGCTATAATGGCTAAATCTCGCTCTTTATTCTTATTAAAAGAAGATAGGGCGCGATTTGAGAGAGTTTTAGGGTATTCCTCATCTATATAATTCAAAAAACCCTCTGTTTCATCACCTAAAAAGAGTTTTTGTTTGATATTTTCAGCTCTAGCAGCCAAAGTTTCTTTCTTTTTCTTTGTTGAAACTTTCTTCATTACATTACGATAGAAATAAGGTTCCCCCTGATCGTTTTCAACTTCCTCAGTCAAATACTTATAAAGACTAGAAAGTGCTGATAAAGTTCGGTTAATAGTTGTTTGGGAGACACCATTCTTTGTCGTATTAGCATTGAGTAAAGGACGTTCACGTAAGTAAAGAATAAAGGATTCCATGTCTTTCTTGGTCATGTGCTCCAGAACGTCTAAGGGGATCTCGGCCATGGTGTCAGCATTCGATATACCAGATTCTAAAACCCAGCTGAAAAATCGATCGTATTCCTTTAAGTATTCGTACAAGGTCGTAAAACTGTATGGAACAGCTAGTTTTGATTGATAATATTCCAAAACATACCAGGGCATGACTTGTTTAAGTTTATCAATCCGTTCTAATAAGATCTCGCGTTTCATGTTTTTTCTCCAAATCTTTCTATACTAGTAGTATAGCATATCTAGATATATTTTTCAAGAAAATTATAGTTTTTCGGAAAGATATTATAGGGGCTATATAGGAATGGATTTAAAAATTAAAAGTAACCAAAAATTTTTTTAGAGCTAACCATTCTTAATTATGTACTTTATTTAAGTGAAAACTAAAAATTGTTCAAATGTACATTAACTTTTAGTTTTTCTATCAATGTTTAAATAACTTTTACATAAACTTATAATTTTCTCTAAAATCAATAAAATCCAAATCAACAAACTGATTTGGATTTTTAACTCTCTATTAAATGTTCAAAATTATTCAAAATACTATTTAATAAGTTTTATACTTAGCTTTGCTAGACATTACTAGATAACACGATGCAACAATAACAATAATTCTGATTAGATACATTCCGTAATGGTCGTCACTCATAGTCAATTGAGAAAATACATTAATCATTGAATGTGTCATCACACAAATCCAGAGATTTTTTGTTTTTAAATAAAGAGCTGAAAGAATAAACGAATTTGTCAGCAACCCAAATAAAAAAGGTACTATTTGAAGGATGGCTAGAGAACCATCTATATAAAAGAACAATAAATGCCAAATTGACCATATGATAAATGTTAAAATTGTCGCTTGAAAATAGTGGAACTTTTCTTGTAAAAGTGGCTGAAATACATATCTCCAACCAATTTCCTCCAAACCGCCAAATACAATAAACTTGAAAAACATCAGAAAAGGAAGATACCAGATAAATTGTACGATTTCCCCCCAAAAAAATAGAAAAGAGAAATCAAGAATAATAAGAAAAAATGCTAATAAATAATGTTTGTAACTGGTCTGAATGTTAAAAAAATCTTTTATTATTTTCTTTAAGTCAATCTCATAATAGCAAATGGCAACAATGCTACCCCATAAGGCTGTAGAGATTCCACCAATCATTACTCCGAAAACATTTACTAGAACAGAATGAACGCCATAATGATTGCAGAAAAATACAACTAAACAAACTAATAATAATTGACTAAAAGTTCCAAGTAAATAAACTGCAAGAGCTTTATTTCTACTCATAGCATCTCCCTTTGGTTATAAAAAACAGTCTAAGAGTTACATTTTGTACATAAACAAAATTATGTAATAAAAATATTTCCCAATCTTTTCGTTCCTGAATTTACATAACTTAAATTATGTATTTATAGTAGTAAATCTTTCACTTTTCCAATTTCACTTTTTGGAATTACGAGATGAATCATATCACCTAGATACATTCTTGTAGATCCATTAACTGTCTTACTTTTACCATTATGTACTTGGGTTGTGATGAGTACGTTGTGTGGTAAATTGAGTTCATGTACTTGCTTACCAGCTATTTTGTCTGATACTGGAATTTCAATTAGGGTAATTTCTCCATCATTAGTTGCTGTTTCAGGTAACATTTTTTCTAGCATGGCTTCATAGACGGGCGCCCCTTTGAGCAGATCCATAACAATATAAGCAACTAGGGTGACCATCCCTAAAGGCATTAGATTTCGGATATCTCCGACCATCTCAGTCACAAGAATCATAGCTGTCAAAGGTGCTTTTGAGATAGCCCCAAAATACCCGCTCATTCCAAGAATCACAAAGATAGGAAATTGCTGTTGGCTAACAAGGCCAAGATTGACACAAATAACACCGACTAGAGCACCAAGTAAGGATCCTAAAGCTAAAATTGGTAAGAAAATACCACCTGGTAGTCCACTTCCATAACTGATCATGCTCCAGATAAAGCGAATGATGAAGTAAATTAAGAGAATTTGGAAGCTAAAATCCTGTTCTGTTAAGGATAAGACAACCTGATTTCCCCCACCAAGTATTTGAGGTAGGAATATTCCTACTGGAATGATAAGAAGAAAGGCTAGAATAGGATAATAGGCCTTATCCAGATGAATCTTTTGACCAATCCAATCATATACTTTTCCGACATTCAGAACGGCTTTCTCATATAGATATCCAGAAACTCCAAGAAAAATCCCCATAACCAGATAAATCCAATATTGACTAAGACTCATTTGAGGAATATTATCAGGCATATCAAGTACAGGTGTTAAGCCAAAGATGAGAAGGGAAACAAAGTTTGCTACTAGACTAGCAGCCAAGGTAGAAACCCAGAAGAATCGTGAAAAATGGTGATAGACTTCTTCTACTACAAATAATAACCCCGCAATCGGTGCATTAAAGGCTGCAGCAAGTCCAGCCGCAGCTCCGCTAGCAATCAAAGAACGCTCCTCAACAGGGCTAGACTTGAGCCATTTGGCAATTCCTTTTCCTCCAGCGGCACCTAGCTGAATACTGGGACCTTCACGACCGAGCATGAGCCCACTCGCAATGGCCAAGATACCTAGAATGTATTTCTTCCAGAGGACACTCCACCAGTTGAGAGACATGAGACCTTTTAACTCGGCTTCAACTTGAGGAATACCAGAACCTTTGATATCTTTTTCTGAACGTGTTAATTTGGCACTAAGTAAGCAAATGAGGATATAAAACAATAAAATAATCAATAGATTCCGAATTAAATTTTCTTGGTCTAGATATAGTCCTTGAACGATATGAAAGCCTTTTTCGATCAAAAATCGAAATGATCCTACAATAAGTCCTACGACTAATCCGACAATAATACCTCGCCCTACTTGAGCTAAGATCGTACTGGACGCGAAGGCAAATTCTTTCTTGGAACTAAGTATTTCCGATTGTTCCTCCATAATTCTCTCCTTTAATTATTTTTTACTAGTTTCTGAAACGATCGTTTTAATCGGTTCAAAACTGGTGCGATGAATAGGTGTGACACCGTGCTTTTCAATTCCTTCTAGATGCTTAGCAGTTCCATAGCCAGCATTTTGAGCAAAATCATAGCCTGGAAATTCTTCGTCATAGTTAGCCATGATCTTATCTCTGGTAACTTTAGCTATAATCGATGCTGCTGCAATAGATAAGGAGTTCGCATCCCCTTTGATGATTGATGTCTGAGAAATCGGCAAGTCCAACTGCATAGCATCAATCAAGAGGTGCTCTGGTTGAGGCTCAAGCTGATAAATAGCTTCCCTCATGGCTAGTTTCGTCGCTTCGTAGATATTGACTTGGTCAATGACATGATTGTCCATAATCCCAATACCGATTGCTAGGGCATTCTCTTTGACAGCCTGAAAAATCTCTTCATGTTTTTTCTTGGGAATCTTTTTACTGTCATTCAAGCCTTTTATTTTACAATTTTTGGGCAGAATGACTGCTGCAGCAACAACAGGGCCAGCTAAGGGACCGCGACCAACTTCATCAACTCCAGCAATGAAGCTTATTCCATTCTCGTAAAGCTCTTTTTCATAGCTAAACATGGCTTCTAAGCGGAGATTTTCATCAATGTCAGATTGAAGGGCTTTTTTCCGCTTTTGAATTTCTTTTTGGACACCTAAACGAGAATCTTTTTCAAATTCCTTGAACAAGGGACTTTCAAGTTCAGTTATCTTTGCTAATTCTTCTTTTATTTCTTTAATCGTTGCCATTGAGGTCTTCCAATGTATCTAATGTGTAATTACCAAGTTTTCCATCACGAACTTCCTTGACAAAGAGGTTGTAAAATCGATCGTAATCATCACGGAAACCAAGGATACGCGTCATATCCATAATAATTTCTGGAGCTTCATCATCCAGATTCATTTGTTTAAAACGTTCTTGAAGTTTATCCGGATAATGAGTTTTAAAGTAATTGAGTCCAAAAATAGTCACTTCATCCATCGGAAGCAACTGGTCTTTGATAGCTCCAGTCAATGCGAGTTTAAGGGCAACCGTTTCATCTTCGAATTTTGGCCAAAGAATACCAGGAGTATCCAATATTTCCAAATCTTTATTGGTTTTGAGCCATTGTTGACCTTTTGTCACACCAGGCTTGTTCCCAACTACGGCAATTTTCTTACCAGCCAAACGGTTCATCAGAGTTGATTTTCCTGCGTTTGGAATCCCAATAATCATGGTGCGTAAGGTTTCAATTTGAATACCACGTTCTCTTTGACGAGCAATCTTATCTGCCATGAGTTTCTTAGCAGCGTCTGTTACGACTTTAACTGTAATTTGCTCTTTAGAGTTGATAGCAAGTGTCTGAATGCCTTGTGATTCAAAGTGCTGACGCCATTCTTTTGTTAATACTGGGTCCGCTAGGTCTGCCTTGTTTAGAATCAATAGCCTTGGTTTGTCCCCAATGATTTTAGTCAGCATTGGATTTTGGCTAGACAAGGGCAAACGTGCATCTACTAAAACTGTCACAAAATCAACAAATTTTAAATTTTCCTGGACCTGACGACGCGCCTTGGACATATGTCCAGGAAACCATTGAATAGTTGCCATTCTGTAAAATTCCTTTCTTTTATTGGATTTGTATCTATTTTTTCATATTTAAAAAATAAATAGATATCCTTTTTCTAAAAATAAATCACTATCTTTTATTATAACATGATTTCTCATATTTGACGCTTGATTCAATGCCGATTGTAAAATGTTTTCTAAGTCAATCAGTCACAAATTAAATTCCTCATTGTCTAAAATAATTGAAAAATAATAGTGTTCACCATGATCTTTAACATAGTTGCTGATATATTTTTCTGTTTGAATAATGGATTTACTGCTATCAATGGTTGGATCTTGTTTCTCGTAATACCAATGATCATAAGTATGTTTCAATTGGCCATTCTTGTAGCAAAAAACATCTCCACCTAGTATAATTTGATTATTGGCTTTGAGATTATCAAGTAAGTCTGGGATTACTAAATAATCATAAGCGTATGCGTTGATCCCTATGTGATTTAAATTTATCCCTCTTGTATGTATATGTTCAAAATTCTGCTTCATAAAGTTCATTTCTCAAGTTTCTCTTGATAAGCAAAATCGATAACCACTTTGCAGTCGTTATCGATTTTAATGATTTTTAATCTTTTTCACCTAGCTGACTGTTGATTCTCATCATGATACTTGCAATTTTTTCTCCCCAGTATGGATCCGATGCATAAAGAACATTCATCCCTGACGCTTTATTTCCAAGGTATGTTCTGCCATTATCGATGTAATTTTCGCGGATCCACTTGGCTGCACCTAAGATACCCTTATCAACATCGTCAAAGCTTTTTGCTGAATCATATGGTGTTGTATCATAAGCAGCGATACCAAAGAAGTTGTTTTTATCTTTAGCAATTTGGCTACGTCCCCATGAACTTTCTATGGCACTATGGGCAATTAGATAGAGAGCGTTGATCTGATAACGTTCTTCAGCTTCTTTAAAGATTGCTCCCTTACCTGCCAGACGACTTCCTTTGATATTCATAAGAGAATAGACTTTATCTAATTCTTCAGCTGTGTAATTGGTTGGTTTTCTTAAATCTCTAAATAAGAAAGGATTTTCAACTGTAAAGTTCTCAAAGTTCTTGCCATCAGCTGAATAGTATTTTTTACCAATTGCCATTGATGAACTATGAGGTGCTACACGAATACTTGCGTAAGGTGATAACTCATGGTAAAGATAATTACCGTCAGTGGCATAGTGAGGAATGAAGTCACTATCTGAGCTGACTGCTACTAGATCACTCTTGTTCATATATCCTGAAAGGCCAGAAATTTTGACCGGAAGTCGACCGTCTTTGGCTTCAGCTCCATCAATCGCTACAATACTTCCTTGCGAAATATAGCTAAGTTTCTCACCAGAAGCACTATATACATTTGCTGTAATAGGTTTTACTTTATAGTATGCCGCTGTATCAGAAATCCATTTTCCGTTGCTTTGGAAAGTATAGTCTTTTCCATTAATGGTGAAGTTACCAGTTACATAGACTCCATCTTCTTTTAGATAATACCAAGCGTTGTAGTCCTTATCGAAAATCCATTCATTTTTGGCCATATAACCAAAAGATTTGAGATAGTAAGAACCTACCCATTGATTTTCAGCATAGGTACCGTCCGACTTGAGGTAGAACCAACTCTTGTATTTTTCATCGAAATTCCATTCGCTTTTAGCCATGGCCCCACTATCTTTTAGATAGTATTTCTCTTTCCATTGGCTACTTAACATGACACCGTCTTTATTAAAATAGTACCATGAACCGCTAATTTTCTCCCACTTATCGCGAATAATTTTTCCTGATGCTGTAGCATAATACCACTTATCTTCGAGTTTTGCCCAGGCATTTTCTGCCATAGCTCCACTAGTCTTGAGAAGATGGTCTTTATAAATAGTAGCACTTAGCATGACACCAGATTCATCAAATCGATACCATAGGCCATCAATCTTTGCCCACTTGTCACGATTGATTTTACCTTCTTGATTCCCATAATACCATTTATCAGCAATTTTGACCCAACTATTTTCAGCTAAGGCTCCACTTGATTTGAATAGATAGTCATCGTAAACAGCATTACTGATCATGATACCATTTTCATCGAATCGATACCAAACACCAGCTATCTTTTTCCAATTATTACGAGTAACTTTCCCGTCCTCAGTGGAATAATACCACTGGTTGTCAATTTTTACCCAAGAAGATTCTGTCAAAGCACCGCTATTATTCAATAGGTAATCATTAAAGATAGTATTACTAAGCATGATACCATCTTGATTAAAATAGTACCAAACACCAGCTATTTTTTTCCAATTCGAAACTGGCTGATTATCCTCATAATAACGCCATTGGTTATTTTCTTTTTGCCAACCTTCTTTGTTAACTACTTCTACTATTGTTTCTTTTGAAGGTTGTTCTTTGGTCTCTGGAGTTTGAGAAGTTGCTTTTTCAGCTTCGCTTTGATTTTTCTTTTCATTGCTGACTGTATTTGTAGCAATCTTTTCTGATGATTGAACATTATTGGTAGCTTGAGAATCCTCGGCATAGACGGTCGTTTTTGCAAAACCTGCCATAGAGAGGGCAACTGTACTTGCCAGCAATATTTTTTTCATTCTTTTCTCCTTGCAAATACCTAAATAGGGGATTTGATGTTTCTATATATTGTGTAAAAAACAGTAATTATCCACTATATTATACAATATTCTGTTAAATATAAAAGTAGTATCTTTCAGAAGAAAAGAACTTGTAATATTTTTAAAATATTTTAGAAATAAAAGTCAATAAAAAGTAGTCGAACATCAGCTGAACGACTACTTTTTTATACCATTATGCCTGACCATAGACTTCTTTGCGATTTGTTTTGGTTGCTTTCGTAGAATTCTTCCAAAGGTTTGGATTGATGAAAATAGTGACGATCGCTAGTATTGCAAAACCAATCCCAACATACCAGTAGGGTGTATCCAAGGTTGTAGAGCGTCCTGAAAGATTGACAATTCCTCGGAAAAGTGTACCCGCTGTAATAATCGCTACTGCCGAATTCCATAGATTTAAACTAATACGAGAGAAATGAGGGAGAACCTTGAGAAAGATTGCTAGTGGAATCCCCCCTACAAGAGGTGCTACAAATAAATAGTGCATATGAACAGAAGTTTCTCCAAAACTAAAAGCTTCATAAATTCTAGAAAATGCAAAGAAGAAAATAGTGATTAGTGTGTAAGAAATGACTGTTTTCTTAAACCGTTTTTTGCCAAGATTAGTAACCGATGTAGACAATGTCACTCACCGCCCTTTCTGAAATTTTGTTTCCACCAGTCGTTGGTTTATTGATAACCTGACCGTTGAAATAAAGTGTAGATGATCCACCGCCATCAAGATTGTAGGCAGTCTTTGCACCATAAGATTTCATGACCTCAGCTAGCTGATAAAGAGAGAGTCCTTCACTTTCTGATGTACGTCCATCTGAAACAACGATGATATAGTGGTTTTCATCGATAATACCAATAGCTGTACGAGGATTTGAAGCCATTGCTTGTCCTACTTCTGTATTGGTATCAACTGCAATTTCACCATTTTCGACCAAGGCTGGTCCAAAAGCCAAGAGATTGACGACACCGTCATTAACTAGTTGTTCAGCTGAGATCTGATCTTCGTAAATAACCTTGAAAGAGCCGTCTTTATAAATAGCTAAGTCGCCATTACTAGAATCTTCACGAACAGTATCACGATAGACAACGCCATTACGGATAACATAACCTGTAGAGTTAGCACCATAGTAGTCCCCGTTTACTGCTAAAATGGCATTGTTGTCAGCTGCGGTTACAGAGGTTTTTGCAGTTACGTTAGTTCCATAAGCATTTTGAGCAAAGGCAGTTTTCAGATAATCTGATGAGCTCAGAGTAATATCAGCAACGTAGACTTGTGTATTTTTGACCGTCGTTTCAGACAAATTGACGGAAATATTGTCATCTTTATAACTAGAGTCAGTGACAGTAGCTGCCTTAGCAGCTTGACTTGCTGCTGCAGCATTGGAACTTGTGCTAGTTGTGGCAACTGTCGAGATAGTTTCAGCGAGGACAAAGGTCTTTAGCATTGAGTAACTAAAGGATCCTGTCAAGAGTAGGCCAAGAACTGAGGCGTAAGCATAGCGTTTCTTTAAAAATTTCATAATACAGTTGATGTCCTTTCCTTAAAGATGAATTTCTTCTGCACTGTCCAAGAGACAGCGAAGAGAAGGATGCCGACGATAACTTTGGCAATCAGAAGGTTGATTCCAAAGACTGTAAAGAAGAGACGAATCAGTAGCGTGTCTAAGACAAAGAGTCCAACTGCTAGACCAAAGTATCCCATCCCTGTTTTTACAAGGCTATCGTCATTTTTAAAGACTAGTTTTTTATTTGTAGAATAGTTAAAAATTGAGCTAGTCACACGAGCGACTCCGTTTGCTAGAAAGATACGTAAACTCGTCGGAACTGTCGGCAAAATCAAAATTGCTAGGGCGTAAACGACATAGTCTACAACAAAGCTACTGAGAGATGATAAGGCAAATTTAAAGATATTTTTATAAATCATGAGTCCGTCTTGGATTGGGCGGAAGTGTGAAGCCTCATTGTCATTAATATAGACAGTTTCAATAGGAACTTCTAAAATCTCGTATTCTTTCGTTGCTTCGAGCAACATATTCATTTCATATTCGTAACGTTGGCCTTCAATCTTAAGCATAAACGGTATCAAGTTTGTAGTAAAAGCACGAAGACCTGTCTGCGTATCTGTTACTCCTACTCCTGTTTGAAGCTTAAAGAGAGCTTTGGTTAAGCTGTTACCAAAACGGCTACGAAGGGGAACTTTTCCAGAAAAGGCACGTACACCCAAGATTAGCTTGTTTGGATTTTCGGAAGCTTTATTAGCCGTGCGGAAAATATCCCATACCTTGTGCTGTCCATCCGCATCTGCTGTGACAACCGTACCATAAATGTTTTGTTCTTGGATATAAGTAAAGGCTGTTTTTAGAGCCTGCCCTTTACCTTGGTTCACTTGGTGACGGATGACAGTTGCATATTGTTCTGCTTTGTCAAAGATTTTTTGGCACTCTGATGAACTGCCGTCGTCTATGACTAAGATATGAAAATCACTCTTTTCGTGAATTTTTTCGATGAGTTTGATAAGTTTATTATCTGGTTGATAAGCTGGAATGACTATGTAGTTCATATCGATACCTCTTTCTTTGATGATGGTATAACTATACAGAACATCGCTTAAAAATACCTTATATCAGTTTTCTTTAAGATTAGGTTTAAAAAACTTTAAGCTTAAAGAAAAGACTTATCAATTATAAGAAATATGGTTTGAATTTTCAGATAAAAATAAATATACAAATTCCAAAAAAATAAAATCTGTTTGGTACAGACTCTAACTATAGAAATATTGGAGACTACACTAAAAAGCCCTCCAATTTGGATGGCTTTTTATAAAACTATCTACTTAGCTCTCTGATTTTTTACTTTTTTTGAAAAGTGAAATACCAAAGATTCCAGCTAAAATAGCAAGAAGATTCATAGCTGATGGTGACTCAGAAGTTCCTGTATTTGGTAACTGAGCTTTTTCATGAGCTGATTTTTGCTCCAAAGATTGAACTTTTTCTTGTTGAATAGGTTTTGGAGCTGGTTCTGGATTTGGTTTTGGAGTTGGCTCTGGAGTTGGTTTTGGAGCTGGTGTTGGTTTTGGATCCGGAGTTGGCTCTGGATTTGGAGTTGGTTTTGGAGCTGGTGTTGGTTTTGGATTTGGAGTTGGTTTTGGATCTGGTGTTGGTTTTGGAGCTGGTTCTTTCTCATACTCATAGATAACATGAGTTGTACCTTCTTTTAACTGACCTGTTTCAGGTGCAGATGTTGAAGAAACACCAACTAGATTGTATTTTTTACCATCTACAGTGATAGAAGACGGACGCTCATCTGCATTTTCAGCAGCATTATAGGTCACAAGATTTCCATCAGATCCATAAATAGAAGTTAATGGTGTGTCTTTATATGTTTCCTTGATAGATTGATTTGTTCCTTTGATAACATAATCCACCACTACATCTCCATAGTGAAGCGTAGAAACATCCTGGTCAGCCATATCTTCAAATTCTGAAGCATAGTATTTAACAGGACCGTATTTCAAATGAAAAATTTTGACATAATTAAAGAAGGTCTCAGGATTAATATTAACATCATGTGGAATAGTTTTCCAGTCACCGTTATTTGGTGTGATATGAGTATTTTTGTTTGAAACTGACCTAATTAGATGGTCATTCTGAACATAAGTATCATCTACTAAACTTGGATTAGCTAGGGCACCATAAGTCAATTTCCCATTGCTGTCTTGATAATATGGTTGAATTTGATGAAACTCTTCTAGCCTTTGGCAACCTTCTTCATATGAACCAATCCCACCTTCTTGAGAACATTTCCAAGCAAATCTCACGTCGATTGGTAAGTACTTGATCTTCTTAGCTTCCTCCAAGGGTACGGTCACAGATACTCGAAGAGCTGTTGATCTAAATGTTTTTGAACTAACAGCATATTTACTAACTCTATCATTATAAAATTCATAATAGCCTGGATCATAATTTTCATAATCTTTCATATTATCAACGGACATATTAACAACGGAAGGTTTCTTACCAGCCGCTAGTTCCTCAGCAGTTGGAACAATCGCCTCTCCATCAGTAGACTCAGCATATTCATTGTACGAAAGCTCTTTCATTGGAACATTGACATCTACAGGATTTCCATTGGCATCACGTGTTCCGATCAAAGTAAAATCAACTTTAGAACCAGCTATTTCTGGTATGCGGACACGAATGTCACGAACAGTTTGACCTTCATCACTTGAGTGCATTCCTTTGAAGGCTACAGTGTAATTGTAGACTACACTTTTACCATCTTCACTAAAATGTGCTGGAAGTCCTTCAACATTGACGTAACCGCCTTCATCAATGATATTGCTACCATCTGGTTCGCAACTAGCGCCTGGGGCTGAGCCTGTTGAAGTCCCAGGAGAGCAGGTTGAATCTTCTTTCCCGCCAGTTGTAGCTTCGCTATTAGTTGAGATTTCTTCAGCTTTAGTTGAGGAAGTATTGGCATCCTCTGCGTCTGATTTTGGTGAAGTATCACTAGTAGTGTCCGCTTCAACCCTATTATCTCCTAAAGACATGTTCTCAGCATCAGTTGAATTAGTAACGCCTAGTATCACTGAAGCTTTTGCTGGTTCGCTATTAGTTTCATCAGCTTGAACTACTGACTGTGAAACCAAGTTTAGAGCAAAAACAGACATTGTGATAATGCCAAATTTAGTGAGTTTTTTCATACACTTTTTCTCCTTATATGAAAGGGGATAATGCATAAGCAAAATCCGATAGTTTGATAATATTTTCACATATAGTATACAATGTAAACGCTTAATTTGCAAACATTTATCTAATAAATTTAGGAAAGTTACATATTTTTTTAAAAAAGGAGAAAGATTGTTCAATATTGCATCATAAAGTACAGAAAAAACCGAATAAAGACTTTTTTATTCGGTTTTTCCTCTTAACTTTTCAACAAAGAGATAGGCTGCGGGGCAGGTTAGAGTATTTTTAATAGTAAGATTATTGATTTGGTAAATCTTCTTACGGTCAGTATGTGGAAATTCACGACAGGCTTTGGGACGAACATCGTAGATGGAACAGAGATTATCGCCACCTAAAAATGGACAGGGCATCGATTTGAAGACCTTATCTCCATCCTCGTCTACCTGCAAAAACTCAGCTTCAAAGGCTGGCAATTTCATTTTAAAGTACTTTGCAATACGTGTGATATCTGCTTCTTTGAAGTCTGGACCAAGACTCTTGCAGCAGTTAGCGCAGGCTGTACAATCAATTTCATTAAAAACTTCTTGATGGATTTCAAGCGCAATTTTATCTAAATTTTTAGGAGCTTTCTTCTTTAGATTTCCTAAAAACTTACGATGCTCTTTTTGTTTTTGCAAGGCTAGTTGGTGATAATATTCGATATCGATTTCTTTTGACATAGTTTCTTTCTAATTTTTAATGTTGATACAAATATTTTTGGTTTATACATAAATAAAATTATGTAAAATAGTTCTGAGACATAATTTTAACAATAATGAGTTTCTCCATGCAGGACGAAAACTACCGCTATACTATCATTCTTTCTAAAAAGGGTTTGATGCAGTTGGTTAAAATGCCTTCTATCCAAGATTTTTGTGCGGACGATAGATTCTCCGCATCTAAACATTCCTTTAGAAAATCACGTACCTGATCAGGTGCTATTTCAAATTCAAAAGCCTTCATTTTGTAGAAAAAGTCAAACAAAGTGTTAGAGAGATAGTCAGTTGAAAATGGAATTTCTCCAGTTTTTCGATACATGATTAGAAGTCGGGAAAAGCGAGCTTTTTCTTCGGGTATATCCTTAAAATACGAGTTAAGCAACCAGACTTGCTTTTGTTTTCTTTCAAGAGGATCTTGACTAGCAATGCGTTGATCCTTTGCAAGTTCTCTTTGGTACTGTTTTGATTTTATAGAACGTTCTGCACGATTTTTTCCAAAGAGAATTTTTTCCCACTGGCGCTCTTCTAGTGTCAGTGTTTCGCTCAGTCCAAAGTAATCCTGATAGGCACGTTCAGCTGGTCCCATTGCTAGAACCAGGTTATCCGCATATTGTTTAGCAATCTTGTCTCGCTTCTTTCGCTCCTTTTCAGCTTTGATGCGAAGTTCCTGCTCATAGTCAATTTTTTCTTTTCCTAGTTTAACAAGATAGAGCTGATCGTCAGATTTTCCAAGTAGAAAGGGTTTGATAAATTTTTCAAGAACTTCCTCCATACGAGCTTTCTTCAAAGGCTCTGCCCTACTCCAACTTCCACCTTGAAAAACTTCCAAAAAGAGTTGATAATCCTTTTCTGGTGAAAATTGATTACCTCGATTTGACTTAAAAGCTCCCTTTTCCCATAGCCAGTTGATTAGTCGCTCATCAAAATCCGTTTTATTAACTCGAATGACTTCTTTTTTCTGGGCCTTTCTGGTTAGATTTTCAAGCTTTCTGAGAAGTTTTTCCTCCTCTTCTAGCTGTTGATCTAGGCTAATTCTTTGGAAATGACGCACACAGTCACTCCCAATGGGAAAAAGTCGTTTGCCAGTAACGCCGTTAAAAAGTTCATAAGCATACTTAATAGCATTACCGCAAACACAATTGCTTCGACCGATTCCATTAAAAATCAAGGAAACTTCACTCCACTCTTTGGTAGCTTGTTCCCAAGTATCGGCTTTAGATGCCTCTAAAACTGCATCATATAAGTTTTTTCTAACAGGAATGGACATGATGTCTCCTTTCTTTTTAAAGTTTAACGACTTCTACTTGGTCTTTACCAAGTAGAATCAAATATTTCTCAACTGTTTCTATCTGATATGAACGAGATAGAGCCTCTGCATAGAGAGCTAATTGTCCTCGATAGCGTTCAACAAGCTGACTAGCATGCTCATAACGGTCTGTCTTGTAGTCAAAGAGAGCAATCTTATCATCGTAGAGGAGATAACCATCTAATATTCCACGGACAACAAAGTTTTCTTGACTCTTCTCGTCTCTTTTTAACATTGAGAAAGGTTGTTCTCGATAGAGTTTATCTTGATTTGCAAGAATCTCTTGACCTAGAGCCGTATCAAAGAAGGACAAAATCTTTCCTAGATTGATTTTGGATTTGACATCCGAGCTTACTTGAACTTGCTCTAAAGCCTCTGTTAAAGTCTCTAAAGTGGGTTTCTTAGCTAGATTAATTCTCTGCATGAGTTCATGGGTAGCACTACCAATCTCAGCACCAGTAACTTTCTTAGTTTTAGAGAAATCAGGAAGCTTGAATTGAACCGTACTTTCTTTTAGTTGACTTTGACCAGCTACTACTACACCTTCCATATCCATAACTGGTTCATAAAACTTCTTAATCTGACTTGGAGTTTGTACACTTGGAAGATTGATTGCTGCACGGTGGATTTCGTTATATACTTCCACTTCTTTTAGCATTTCCAACGCATCTTTGATGGTTTCTGACTGGCGATTATCTGCTTGGGATTGGTCTTGGAGCTGGCTTTTATTTTCCAATTCTCCGATAGCTTCTTTGGTTAGGTCTTCTTCACCTTCAAAGCGCACAGTGAAATGCAAATCCTCCTTAGAAAATGCTTGATAAATGGCCCAAATCCAATCTTGGAAATTACTAGCGTCTAGTCTAGTTTCTCGAGTCAAAAGACCTTGCCCATTTGTCGGATATTCTTTGGCTTCTAACTTTTCACGAGAACCTTTTCCAACTAAATATAATTTTTTCTCAGCACGTGTCATGGCTACATAAAGCAAACGCATGAGTTCAGAATAACTTGCTAACTGAAGTTCTTCTTCGTTTTGCGTATAGGTCAAGCTAGGGATAGATAATTTAATCGTAGATGGAACGTATTCCTCTTTGGCATTTGTAGCAACTCTAGCAACATACTTGAGACCAAGGCCATTTCTTCGACTTAGGATGACCTCAGACATGGAATCTTGCTTGTTGAATTGCTGATCAATGTTAAGGATAAAGACATAAGGAAACTCTAGGCCCTTACTTTTATGAATACTCATAAGTTCTACAGCATCCTTAGGTGGTGCCACAGCGACATTGGTAAGATCATGCTGGGCTTCCAAGACTTGGTCAATCATTCGAATAAAGCGAGATAATCCCTTAAAATTACTCTTTTCAAACTGATCTGCTCTTAAAGCAAGGGCATAGAGATTTGCCTGTCTAGCTTGTCCATTTGGTAAAGCACCGACATAGTCATAGTAAAAGCGGTCGCTATAGATTTTCCAAATAAGGTCATAAAGTGAATGCGTTTTGGAATTTAAACGCCATGCCTGGATTGTTTCCATGAAAAAGCTTAGTTTCTTTTGTAATTCATCTTTGATTAAATCCTTTTGAAGACCAATTTTCTTCTGAGCATTGACTAGTTTCTCATAAAAGTTCTCTTGAACCTTATCCTCAGATTTTTGAAGAGCTAAACGAGCCAATTCATCCTCATCAAAGCTAAACATCGGGGACTTCATTAAAGCCACTAAAGCGAAGTCTTGTAGAGGATTATGGATAACTCGAAGGGTATCCAACATAACCTGCACTTCTAGGGATTGCAAATAATTGTTTTGAGCACCATCAGTCTTAACTGGTATCCCATATTCCGATAAAGCAAGTAAAACCTGATCATTTCGACTTCTGCTGGCAGTTAAGAGAGCCATGTCCTTGAAAGGTACACCCTTATCATTATGAAGGTGAATTATCTCCTTAAGCACCATGCGCATTTCACCAGTTAATTTGTTGGTTGCAAGTTCTTCCTCATCATCAGAATCGCTATCATCCTTATCATATAAGAGAACTTCTGCCTTGTTTTCAGGATTTGCTTGAATATCAGTATTCCCAAAAACAAGCTGATGCATACCATCATAAGATATCTCTCCTACTTCCTCGTCCATTAGATGTTTAAAGACATCGTTCGTAGCATCTAGAACTTCTGAACTGCTCCGAAAATTTTCTTTAAGTAGAATTAACTGACCTTCTTTGTCATCTTGAGCAAATCTATGAAATTTTTCGTTGAAGATTTGGGAATCTGCCTGTCTAAAACGATAAATAGACTGCTTAATATCTCCTACCATAAAACGATTATGACCGTTTGAGAGGAGTTCCAGCATTCTCTCCTGGATGTGGTTGGTATCCTGATATTCATCGACCATAACTTCGTGGAAGCGTTCCTGATACTCTTGACGCACCTGTGGGAAGTTTTCTAAAATCTCAATCGTATAATGACTAATATCAGCAAATTCAAAGGCATTTTCTTCGCGCTTCCGTTGTCGATAGGCATCAACAAAATCCCTCATGAAGACTTGGAATGTCTTTGCCAAGTCCCAGGAATCTTGATGATAATCTTCTTGAAATTTTAGTAAAGTGATTTGATCATTTAGTGAGATCAGCTTTTCAAATTTTGCTTTTCTCTCTTGGTTGTAGACTTCTTTCAAGTCTTGTAGTTCAGCCTTACGACTGGCATTTGTAAGAGCACGACCTCCCTTATCCTTAGAGATACTAACAACTCGGTCTAAAACTTCTAAATATTGCTCAAAAGTAGATTCATGGCTTAAAGAACCGATCTCATCAAGAACTTGTTGGACAGATTCTAAATAAGCTGCTTTGCCAAATTCCTTGGCATCATTATCCAAATGATAACGGAAAAAGCTTTCTAAATCCCAAAGTCTTTCTTTTATATCCTCTGCAAGGATTTCTTTAGCAACCGTAAAATCAGCCTTTTCAAAGCCTTTTAGAAAGGAATTTTCTAGCCAAGCCTGAGGATTACTTGTGGATTGCAAAAAGTCATAAATCATATAGACCTGTTTACGCAGTCCACGCGCATCCTTGCTTCTACCTGCAAAGTTCTTCACCAACTGACTAAATCGTTCCTGTTCTTTACCTTGGTAGTGACATTCAAAAACTTGACGAAAAACTTCATTTTTGAAGAGAAGCTGCTCACTTTCATTCTGAAGAATGCGAAAATTTGGAGAGAGGTCAAGGAGATAACCATGCTTGGTCAGGAATTTTTGGGTAAAAGAGTCCATGGTCCCAATCGCAGCATTGGGTAAATCAGCTAATTGTCTGCCGAGGTGTTTTTTTAGTTCCACATCTTGCGTTTCTTGGATTTGTTGGCTAATTTTCTTTTCCAAGCGTTCTTTTAACTCGGTAGCTGCCTTAACCGTAAAGGTTGAGATAAAGAGTTGGCGAATCTCAACACCACGCGCTAGTTGGTCAAGAATTCGTTCAGCCATGACAAAAGTTTTTCCCGAACCAGCTGAAGCTGAAACCAAAATATTTTGACCAGAGCTATAAATAGCTTGAATTTGTTCAGCTGTTTTCTTAGGTTTCTTGTTAGACTGAGCTTCTGCTACTTGCAAGACTTCAATCTCTTCTTGGGATAAAAATTTCATTGCTCCAACTCCTCTCTGATTTTATTAAACCAAGCTTCCTTGGCATTGCTCTTGGCAACTTTCTCTAAAAATCTCGCCTGACCTAGATGGTAATTGGCTTCAAAACCCGTAATAGACTGATATTGTTGAACATAGGGTGCAATGCTTCTACCGTTTTCTGTATAAGGGTTGATCGCAAATTCACCAGATAAAATCTTCTCTGCTGCTTTTTTGTAGAGAAGGGCATTATAGTCTAACAATAACTGGAATTCCTCATCTGACAACTGATAAGTCTTATTTTTATTGTAAAATTCTCCAAGGTTTTTTATCTCTTTTTCGAGAAAGAGACCTTGGTATTTCATAGTCTTATTCGTTTCTGCTACTGCTTTAGAAAGAGTTTTTGCAGTTTGTAATGACTGAATTGGTTCTGCCATTTCTAGGTACATAGCTCCAAAGAAATCCGTATTCCCTTCTTGCTTGAGGGCAGCTAGATAGGTTGGTAATTGCGAGTTAAGACCATTATAAAACATAGGGAACTTGAACTGAGTCAAAGAAGACTTATAATCTACAACACCGATAGCTCCATCTGATTTTAGACGGTCAATTCGGTCAACCTTACCACGAACATAGAGATTTCGACCATTATCTAGCTGAATAAAAGCTTGTTCCTTGCCACCAAAGACTGCCTCTTCTTGAATCGTTTCAACATCCGCATTATGTCGAAGAATGTGTCCTGTAGCGCGTGCGACATCCAAAAGAACTTCCTGGGTGAATTTAGCTTCCAAGCTTTCTTGATAAATGGCTTGAAACTCACGTTCTTGACTAGTTTCAGAGATTGCTTGTTCTAAACGACGATCAAAGGATTCATCACTCGGAAGTTTCAATGCACGTTCAAAAATACGGTGCAAGAAATTACCGTGACTTCGTGCATCAGGACGCAGACGCAATTCTTCCTGCAAACCTAAAACATATCGGAGATAGTAACTGTATTCATTACGGTAAAATTCTGTTAATCCAGAAGTAGATAGATAGAAATCTTGTTCCTGCGGATATAAAGCTTCCAGTGTATCATTAGCTAAAGCCTTGCTTTTCGGACTTGTCGGTAGGACAGGATTTTCCAAACCTTTGCGTTCCAACTTTTTACCCATTACACGAGCCAGAACTTTTACAAAAGTTAAGTCTTGGTCACTTGTCTCCCTCTCACCTTGCTGATGATAGGCAACCAGACTAGACAAAAGACTGTGATAAGAACCGATATCATCTTTCGATAGATGTTTTCGGTCAATTCTCTTTTCAATCTTGCTAAAACCAAAGTCCTGCAATTCTTTCAGATAAACTGACTCTTTACTCTCATTTTCATTAAGTAAACTTGGTGCTGATAAGACTAATTGCTTCCTAGCAGAATTGACCAACGAAAGCATGGTATAGCGATTCTTCTTGAGGTTTTCTTGACTTGCAATCAGTAATTGAGAACCTTCTTGAGTTGCTTGGTTTAGCACTTCTCTTTCTTCATCGCTCAATAAACTGGTGTTTTGAGCAATTTTTGGCAAGTGATCTTGAGTTAAGCCAAGTGCATAGATGTAATCAGATGTCAAGGGTGCAATCAAATCATAACTCTGCACTAAGACAGTATCTACTGTTGCTGGGATCGTACGATAATTGGACAAGCTCATACCTGAATGAAGAAGAGCCAAGAAATCATCCAAAGTGACCTGAGAACCTTCAAATACCGTAGCAAATTGCTCCATTACGTGGCAAAATGCTTTCCAGACCTCCTCTTGTCTTTCTTGCTCTGCTACTTCCATCGTTGCAGATAAGGTTTGTAACTGCTTGATCAAATGAGCATCTTTCAAAAAGTTGTTCCATTTTGAAAGAAGATTCTCAGCTTTTTGCTTACGACTGGTTAATAACGTTTCTAATGGATCTAGAACACGAACACGAAGCTTATTTAATTTTTCTAAATCAAATTTCCCATGATGATTTTTTGTGAATTCTTGTTTAAAACTAGAAAGACCATCAATACCTAGATAACGAAGATATTGTTCAAATCTATCAATTTCCTCTTGGTTAAGGTCAGTATACAAGCCAGTGCGTAAGAGATTAATCAAATCTTCTTGACGGAAATTGTATCGTTTCAAACGCCCGATGGATTCTACAAATTGCGTTAAAGGATGATGAGCCATGGACTCACTCTTGCCCAGATAAAATGGAATCTGATACTGATTAAAGATTGTCTGCAAAGACAGTTTATAAGACTCTACATCACCTAGCAGGATACGAAAATTCTTATAACTAAGTTCTGAATCTTGGTGCAATTTCTGTCGAATACTACGAGCAACTAACTCCAGCTCTTCTTTTTGGGTTAGACAAGACCAAATTTGCAAATCTTCTCTATCATTTTCATCCACTTCTAAGCTACTTTCAGAATAATCATAAGCACTTTCCAGTAATCTTGAAGATTTAGCAAAGGCATCAAGTTTCTCATGGTCTTGACAAGCATTTTCTGCCTTGGTCTGGTATTTAAAGGCTAAATGATGCAAAAACTCAACACTGGCTTGATAGAGATTTCCTTCAGTAAATGGACTTGTATAAGCTTTTTTAGTCGCATACACACCAATGACAATCTCAACACCCTTACGGTGTAGCAGATTCACAAGGTGTTCCTCTTCTGAAGAGAAACGAGTAAAACCATCAATAACTAGGGCAATCTGACTAAAATCACTGCTTACCTTGTTTTCTTCGATAGCATTGATCAGATATGATAATTGACTCCCTTGTGAAACTTGACCTTGATTCAGATAAGCTGCTACCTTTTCAAAAATCAAGAGTAAATCAGAGCGTTTATCAGCGTCAGCTAGACTTTCCAAGTCCAAAAAACTCATCTTAGCAGTTGTCATTTCGTGATAAATCTCAATTAGTTGCTGGATGAATTGCGGATCTTGCTTAATAGCCCCGTAAACACGGAAATCCTTAGCATCTATCTCTGATAGACACTTATAAAAAGCCATACCCAGACCAATATCATCGAGACTTGACTTCGCGGGTATATCGTTTAAAACCAGATAACGAGCCATTTGAGCAAAGCGCGTGACTGTGATCGCAAAAGAAGCCTGCTGACTCAAGCACTCCAGCACGGCACGTTCCTTTTCAAAAGAAAGAGAGTTAGGAGCTATGTAAAAGACTCGTTTGCCTTGGGCAACCAGTTCTTGAGCCTCCTTGGTCAGGATTTCTGTCAAAGAAGTCCGAGTATCGGTATAAAGTAGTTTCATCTCTGCCTCATTTGATTTTTTCATTACCTTTCATTATACCATTTTTTGACTGCTAATCCTATAAATAGAGAGTTCTTAAACTACTGATAAAAAGTAAAATACCGGAAATTTCCGGCATTGATTGATAAGCACTAGCTTCCTGAAAATAGATTTACCCATAATTCCCAAAATGCAGCAATGTTAATCATGAGATGGAGCAAAATGGGAAAATAGAGAGAATGAGTTTTTCGGTAGAGGAATGCACAAATTGCTCCACCACTTGCATAGGTGAAAAAGGCGAGTGGTGTTAAACCTGAACTGACATGCACATAGCCAAAGACACAGGCTGATAGTAAAACATCTCCATACCAAGGTGAATCTTTCAAAAATGTATTCATCAGAACTCCTCGATATACCAATTCTTCTGTAATTGGTCCTAGCAGACAAATAATAAGTAAAAGATAAGGTAACTCTTGTCGCCCTGTCATCTCAGTCAATTCATTTAAAGCGATTTGATTGGACGTTGCTGGGGTTAAAAAGGACAATGCAATATCTAAAAGATAATTGACACCATAAGCAAGAAGCAAATAAACTGGATATCTCCATTTCCACTTCAACTCAAGAATTTTCCTACCTTCGAATACTAGTAAATAAAGAATAGCTAGAAAAGTAACGCTAAACTCTAAAAAAGCAAGAATCTGAAAAAATTCTCGACTGGCAGTCACAAACCTAGCTGAAAAGTGATTAAAAATCCACAAAAACCATGTCTTCCTATAAATAATTACTAATAAAGCTAGTAAAATCTGTACTGCTCTTTTTTTCATGATAAACCCTCTGCTTTTTTATCCACTATCAGTATATTGCAAGTTTAGTATAGCATATATTTGCTAAAAAGCCTCTTCAAATCATGAATTGTAATTGAAACGTCCTAAATTGACATAGTAATCCTTATTTCCACTAAATTATGCTATAATATAGACAAAACACGTGAAAAGGAACTACTATGATTAAACTACTTGTCCTTGATATGGACGGAACTCTACTCAACGAAGCCAAGGAAATCCCTCAGGCTCATATTGATGCCATTCATAAGGCTATCGAAAAAGGCGTCAAACTGGTTCTCTGTACTGGTCGTCCTCTCTTTGGGGTTCTTCCCTACTACAAGAAACTAGGACTAGATTTGCAGAATGAATACGTCATCGTCAACAATGGTTGTTCTACCCACCAAACTAGTGATTGGGGACTGGTTGACTGGAGAGAACTTAGCAAATCAGACATTGAATACCTGAATGAACTTGCAGAAAAGAGTGAGGTCCAATTGACTCTCTTTGACGAGGAACACTACTTCGTTCTCGGAGGCGAACCAAATCCTATCGTAAAATACGATGCGACACTCGTCTTTTCTGACCTGACTGAAATTTCACTAGAGGAAGCTACCAGTGGAAAATATCGCATGTTCCAGGGTATGTTCTTAGGTACAAAAGAACAAACAGATGATTTTGAACAACGATTTGCTGATGAACTTTGTCAGAGATTTAGCGGAGTTCGTTCACAACCAGTTATCTATGAAGCAATGCCACTCGGTACCACAAAAGCTTCTGCTCTTTCTCGTTTGGCTGAGATTTTGGATATCCAACCTTCTGAAATCATGGCGATGGGTGATGCCAATAACGATATTGAGATGTTAGAATTTGCAGGGCTTGGGATTGCCATGGGAAATGCTAGCGACTATGTCAAATCTCTCGCGGATGCCGTAACTGCTAGCAATGAAGAAGATGGTGTTGCACGCGCTATTGAGAAATATATTTTATAGAATATAAGCCCAGTCAACTAGCATTTCTAGCTAACTGGGCTTTTTATTTTTTAGAAACTTAAAAACTTTAGAAACACTTTAGAAATGCTTGACGATTCTTTGATATCTATGCTTTATACTAGAATTATAAAAATAAAACATCTTAAAGGTTAAAGGAGAAAACTATGAAAACAGCCCTCGAAATCCATGGCTTGTCCAAACAATTTGGCAAACAACCCATTCTACAAGATCTTAATCTCTCAGTAAAAGAAGGAGATATCTATGGACTTATCGGAAAGAATGGTGCTGGTAAAACTACTCTGATTAAAATCATTACTCAATTATTATCTGCTGACCATGGAACTATTTCCCTCTTTTCCAGTCAAGGATATAAGGAGTGCACAAAAGCCCTATCTCGAGTAGGTTCAGTCATTGAATCTCCAGTAGCTCATAATCATTTAACGGCCTATCAAAATCTTAAATATTATTGTACTATTCGACATATCCCAAATGCTGATCAAGTCATTCAGGAAACGTTAAAGTATGTAGGGTTAACAGATACAGGTAGAAAAGTTTTTCGAGATTTCTCTCTTGGGATGAAACAACGTCTAGGCATTGCTATTGCTCTCCTATCAAAACCAGACTTTCTCATCCTTGATGAACCCATCAATGGTCTCGACCCAATCGGTATCAAAGAGTTTCGTCATATGATTCAACGTCTGAATCAAGAACTAGGAATAACAATTCTCATCTCTAGTCATATCTTGTCAGAACTCTATCTGGTTGCCAATCGCTTTGGAATTTTAGACCAAGGGAAAATCATTCGTGAAATCAGTAAGGCCGAATTTGAGACACTGAATGAAGACTATATTGTTCTAAAAACAAGTGACAAAGAAAAAGCTAGTCAAATCTTAAAAGACAAAGTGCATCTTGAATTTAAAGTTGTTAATTCAGACAATGAGATTCATATTTTTAGTCATGAACAAGATGTCAAACGCATTCTCAAAGAACTTACTCTAGCAGATGTCGCTGTTGATGAGATTTACTATGCTCGTCAAAATCTTGAAGAATACTTCACACAATTAGTAAAATAGGAGGAACACCATGATACACACAATTCAAGCAGACTTTTACCGTCTTTTCCGTTCCAAAGGTTTTTGGATTACAGAGATTGTTCTCTTTGCACTCATGTTAATGGGAGCTACTATTGGGGCTACAGGACATCTAATGTCAGTTGATACAACACCTCCAGAAACTGAACTTCCAAGTAAAGGCTGGGATGGTATTCAAGCCCTGATTAACGCATCTAGTCAAGGTTCAAACCTAGTTTTCCTCTGCATTATCCTTGCTTGCTTAGTTCTAGGAGTTGATCTTATCGGAAAACTCTATAAAAACAGTTTGACAGTAGGGGTTTCTCGTACAGAATTCTTCCTAGCCAAGTCAGTTGTATTAGCCAGTATCGCTCTAATGCAAATTCTTATTAGCCTAGTTATTGCTTTCGTACCAGCAACTATCCTAAACGGAGTAGGAACCATGCCAGAAGGATTTATTGGCAATCTCCTTCTAACGATCGGTCTTCAATTCCTCTGCCTTCTTGCTTGGCTTTCCATTATTTCCTTCATTCTCTATGTGACTCATTCTTATCTGGCTGTTTTCATTGGCTATTTAATCAGTTCTATCTTGCTTTCAACACCAATGCTTATCTTTCCAGATATCGAGATTTTACGCTATTTGTCCTTGAATTTTGCCTATGCCATGACTGCCTATAGTCAAGCTGTTCTATACACCATTATCGTTACAGTGACTGTTATTCTATTCTTTACCATAAGTGGACTTGCTGTTTTCAAAAAGAAAAGCTTATAAAAATGACCTCCTCTATTCAAAAAGAGGAGGTTGCTTGTTTTAAAAGAGTATCTTAACTGTAAACCAAGCACCATCAGTACTTAGTTGTAGTTCTGCACCAAGGAGATGGGATAGTTCTTCAGTAATATAAAGGCCTAAACCAGAGGATTCTTCTGTATCTGAAAGGTTTTCAGAGTAAAATCGTTGACTGAGATTTTCAATTTTACGAATCGGTTGTTTAACCAGATTAGCAATTTCCAAACAGATATGATTGTCCACTTCCTTCAGAGAAAATCTTGCTTCATCCTTACCATGTTTTAGAACATTGCCAACGAGATTTTGCAAGATACGCTCTAATAAATCTGAATCTGTCAGTAAATACAAACCAGATTCTACTTGCAAATCAAGGTCAATCTTTGCCGTCTGAAAAGAATCATAATAGGTCAACAATTTTTGCGTCATAAATGTCGAGACTTCTAACTCAGATAAGTTAGGTTTAACTGCTCCTTCCATTAACCGACGATAGTCCAAAAGAGCCTCTAGCCGTTTTGAAACTTGATTGAGATGATGAGCAATTTTTTTCAAACTCTCAGACTCAGGATTTTCTGTTTTAAGCAATTGCTGAGTATAACCGGACGCAATCGTTAAAGGCGTCCGAATATCGTGTGCAATATTGCTAATAGCCATGTCTAAAGTCTGCTTTTCACGTTTCATAATCAAGCGTGACTGCTCAACTTCTTGAAAGAGATGATTGATTTGCTGGTAAAGATGTAAAAAATCCTTGGAGAAAGTTGACACTCCGATTCTCTTCATACTTCCAGTATAAATCTTGTCTTCGATTTGTTGGCTCAAGTTCACGAGTGCTAGATGATAGCGAATCAACCATATGGTCAATAGGATAATGACCAGCACTAGCAAAGATAGTAAAATGTAGATCATTGCTCATCTCCTTTTAACCGAACACCAACTCCCCAGATAGTTTCAACATACTCTTGCTCTGGATCCAGTTGGCCTAATTTTTTACGGAGATTACTTAAATGAGTGTTGAGAGTATTATCGCCTGGTAAATAAGTATCCTCCCAGACCAATTCATAGAGTTCTTCTTTCGTGAAAATTTTCTTAGGATGTCCCAGTAAGGTTTGGAGAATCAAACATTCTTTCTTAGCTAGGCGAATAGTTTCCTGGCTATTTTTGATTTCAAAACTATCTGCATCAAATTGAATATTTTTTAACTGTTGAATCAACTTGTAAGGATGTTCGATTTCAGCTGGTTGCTTGTCACTATTTTGACGTAATTGAACCGTAACCCTGGCAAAAACTTCATCCAAATCAAAAGGCTTTACGATATAATCATTAGCACCATCTAAGAGATATTGGCTGATTAGCTTTTTATCGCTTAGAGCAGTTAGCATGATGACAGGAACTGAACTATCTTGTCTAATGGCTTTTAAAACCTGATCGCCATTTTTTCCAGGAAGCATAATATCTAGCAAGATTAGATCAATGCCACCTTGCTCAAATCGAATCATTCCTTCGGTACCAGAAAAAGCTTGAATCACCTCATGTTCCTCAGAAAGAAGAGTTTTCAAAATTTCTTGAATCTCATTATTATCTTCAATGATAAGTATTCTAGCCATAAACACCAACCTTTCTAATAGTATTATATCATGTTTTTTTAGGAATTTCGGATAAAGAAAAACTCTCCCTCATAACTAGATACGAAGAAGAGTTTACTTTATGTTTTAGAATAAAGCTGTCAATGCGGTAATAATCCCAAAAACAATACCTGGTGCATTGGCTGCTGCCAAAGGAATATCACGTTCTTTTTTAAAGAGTCCGTAGTATACCCAAAGACTGCAGTTAATTGCAGCTACTGCTGGTTGGATAAAGTTTCCTTTTTGACCCGCAAGGTTGTTCATAATTTGAGGAATATATGAGATATACATCATAACAGACATAAAGGTTGCAATCCAACCTAATGTTTTCATTTGTTTTTCAGTCATTTTCTTCTCCTTTCAAAAACAGTTTCAATTATACACTATTTGTTTTAAACGTGTAAGCAAAAAACTTTTTTGTTAAGAAAATGTAAATTATCACAATCTTGTGATAAGAGGAACAGAAAAAATCCCCCTTGTTATTGCAAGAGGGAATATTATTCGTTTAGAAAACTTACTTCTTTTCAATTGGTGCTACACTGGCTAGGAGTTTTTTGAGGCCAACTTCTGGAAAATTGATTTTCAATTCTTGAGTGGATCCACTGCCTGAGACTTCCAGCACAGTTCCTTCGCCCCACTTCTTATGAAGGGCAATATCACCAATAGACCAGCTGGTTTCACTTGAAGTTGATTTTGATCCAGCAGCAAACTGTCCAAAAGGTAGTCCTTTTGATTCAATTGATCTTGGAGCTGCGTTGCGTTTACGATCTTGTAGAGCTTGAGCTAGGCTCATGCCTTGACCAAAGGCGACACCTCCACTACTATAGGATGATTTGAAGCTACTATTAGCAGGACGCGCCAAACCTTGATAAGTTAACAAATCTGAACTAATCTCATTGATAAAGCGTGTTGGGCGATTATAGTTCGTTCGACCAAATAGCAAGCGTGAGTTAGCATTGGTTAGATAAAGGATTTTCTCTGCGCGCGTGATACCGACATAGGCTAGACGGCGTTCCTCTTCTAGTTCATCCATGTCTTCTGCTGCACGACTAAGTGGAAAGACATTTTCTTCCATCCCAATCAAGAAGACAACTGGAAACTCGAGTCCCTTGGCCGCATGGAGCGTCATCAAGGTTACTTCTGATGTTTCCTGACTGCCAGAGTCTGTATCTGCAATCAAGGCCAAATCGTTCAAGAAGCGACTGAGCTTATCCAAGCCAGTTTCCTCTTCCTGATTATCTGGATTATCATCAAAGTTCTTGGTAACAGAAAGGAACTCTTCGATATTTTCAACACGAGCCTTGCTTTCCAAAGTCGCCTGGGCATTGAGAATATCTACGTAGCCTGTCTTTTCCAAGACTGCTTCCACTAACTCAGTAATGCTTAATTGATCCAGTTGCTCTCGCAAATCAAGAATCATATTGGCAAAATCCCAGATTGACTGAACTGCCTTACCTTTAATCCCTGATAACATGATGTTAGCTGAAGCATCTAGCATCGACATGTTTTGTAGGTTGGCAAAGTCACGGATTTTCTCTACTGTTCCTGGTCCAATGCCACGTTTTGGTTCATTGATAATCCGCTCAAAACTAATATTATCACTCAAATTGGCAATGAGGTTCAGATAAGCGATTATATCACGGATTTCCTTACGGCTATAGAACTTAGTTCCACCGACCATAGTATAAGGAATATTAGACTTGAGCAGAGCTTCTTCAATGGTACGAGACTGGGCATTAGTACGGTAAAGAACTGCAAAGTCCTTGTGAAGGAAGTTTTGGCTTCGACCAAGTTCATCGATGGTTTTAGCAACAAAGACAGCCTCGTCTTGTTCATCATTAGCACGATAGTAGACAATCTGTTCCCCATCCGAATTTTGAGTCCAGAGATTCTTAGGACGGCGATTTTTATTGTTTTTGATGACATCATTAGCTGCTTGGAGAATGGTTTTGGTTGAGCGGTAATTTTCCTCCAACAAAACAACTTTTGCTTTAGGATAATCCTTCTCAAAATCCAAGATATTCTGCATATCAGCACCACGCCAACCGTAGATAGACTGGTCAGCATCCCCTACTACGCAGATATTTTGGAAACGAGAAGCCAAGAGTTTAACGAGTTGATACTGAGCATGGTTGGTATCTTGGTACTCGTCAACATGAATGTACTGGAACTTCTGTTGGTAATAAGTCAAAACATCGGGATTTTGATCAAAGAGACGCAGAGTCAACATAATCAAGTCATCAAAGTCCACCGACTCTGACTGACGAAGTTCTTTCTGATAGGCCGTATAACACTTAGCTACAATTTGCGTGTACATATCTCCAGCCTGGGCAGCATAAGCAACATCGTCAATCAGATCATTCTTAGCATTGGAAATGGTTCCCAAAATAGTGCGTTCATTCCATTTTTTAGGATCCAAGTTCAACTGTTTGAGAATGCGTTTCATGAGCGTCCGCTGCTCCCCAGGATCCACAATCGTGAAATTGCGATTGTAGCCAATATGATCCGCATCGCGTCGTAGGATACGCACGCACATAGAGTGGAAGGTCGCAATCAAACAATCCTGAGTAGCTGGATTGAGTCCATAAGCACGCTCCTTCATTTCACGCGCTGCTTTATTGGTAAAGGTAATGGCCAAGATATTCCATGGGTTGACCATCTTTTCATCAATTAAGTAGGCAATACGGTGGGTTAAAACACGAGTCTTACCAGATCCCGCCCCCGCCATGATCAGCAAGGGTCCTTCTGTGGTTTGAACGGCCTCAGCTTGACGGTCATTCATTCCCTTTAATAAATCGTTCATTTTCTATTCCTTATTCTTCAAGTCAATGTTTCTATTATATCAAAAAAGTTTGAAAATAACTTTTCTTAGGAGCCTTCTGATTATTTTAGTTGGCAAGACAAGAAAAGGCTGGGACAAAAGTCCTAGCCTCTCAATTCTCTTTTGATTATCGAGCAAGACGCAGTAGTTGAGTGTGCTCTACTACGCTGATTTCATCAGCTTTTACAGCCCTACTCAACTTTGCGGAGGTGGGACGACGAAATCGAATTCTAACGAATTACCGATTTCTGTCCCACTCTCAGTAATTCTTCTATTAATCCTTTATAGACTGCAAAAGCGTCATTAGGGCTTGGGCAGAACGACGTCCTGCTTCTACGATAAATTCATCAAAGGAAACGGATGCTTCATGATTGGCATTGTCACTCATGGCGCGAACGACTAAGAAAGGTAAGTTCAAAGCCTGAGCTGCTTGAGCAATGGCTGCCCCTTCCATTTCTACAGCAAGAACTTGAGGGAAATGTTCTTTTATCGCTTTGATTTTATCTTCTCCAGCAACAAAACTGTCTCCTGTCGCAATCAAACCTAAATGCCAAGTTTGGTCCAGTTTAGACAAACTCTCTTGAATCAAGCTGATAAACTTTTTGTCTGATTCAAAATAGAGAGGCTGTTGAGCCATTTGTCCGTATTCATAACCAAAAGCAGTCACATCAACATCGTGGTAGGCAAGCTTATCTGCAATCACTACATCCCCTACTGCGATTCCACTTGCCACTGCACCAGCAGAACCAGTATTAATCACTGCATCGACTTGAAAGTGATCTGCTAAGATAGCGACACTCATCGCAGACATGACTTTACCAATACCACTCTCTACAAGTACAAGCTCAACAGAACCAATCTTACCAGTATGATAGCTATTTCCCAGAACCTTTTCCTCACTGGCATCATCCAAGTGTTGAATCAAGTAAACTAGCTCTTCTGGCATAGCTGCAATAATTCCAATTTTCATGATAGACTCCTTAAATAAATCTCATTGCTAAAATTAACAAAATCAAGAGAAAAATGACTGCAAAAAGAATCTTGTTTAATTTAGAATTAAAGACATTTCTCTTAGTATTTTCAATCCGACGACTTTTGTGAATAGAAGGTTCAACTTCGATGGTCAGTGTATCCTGGCTAAAACCATGATCTTTGGTTCGCGAATAGCCAAAATTTTGAGAAGAAGTCGGTAAAATCTTAGTTTCCTCATCATCTAGCAAGGGAGGACCTGAGATGTCCTCTCCTCGATTGGCACGTTCGATCATTTCATCTGTTAATAAAGGTTTACCCATGGGTTCCTCCACTATTTTTTTGTAATTCCCAGTACTGAATAGCCATGATAGTCTTGGCATCACAAATATCACCTGACTGAATCAGTTCTTTAGCTTGGTCAAGACTGACTTCAAGTAACTCTAAAGTCTCATCTTCATCCTGAGGACGAGGATTTTCAACTTTTGTCAAATCACTTGCCAAGTAAAGTTTTAAGCGCTCGTTACAAAATCCAATCGCAGAGTAAAAATCATAGAGAAGGCTTAATTTACCAGTATAGGCTGCTTCTTCTTCTAATTCACGAAGTGCTGCAGCTTCTGGATCTGCATTTTCACCTACTTCAAGCTTACCTGCAGGAATTTCAACAGAGACTTTTTCAATTGCCTTGCGATATTGTTTAACAAGAACAATCTTATTTTCTGGAGTGACTGCAAGGACACAAACTGCCCCATTGTGGAAAATCAAATCACGTTGCGCAGTACCTTTTCCAGAAGGTAGTACAACCTGATCTTGAACTAGCTGAAAAATAGGTCCTTTATAAATTTCTTTACGACTAAGCGTCTTTTCTTCAAATTCCATCGTTAGCTCCTATTTATTGTTAGGATGATGAGGGAGGCGAGTTGCATATTCGTCCTTATTAATTTGGCGACCTCGTCCAATAGCAATGGCATCAGCTGGAACATCCTTAGTAATGGTTGAACCTGCTCCAACAAGAGAATTATCTCCAAGCTCTACTGGAGCAATGATGGTTGAATTTGAACCAACGAAAACATTGTTACCAATAGTTGTTTTAAACTTGTGTTGACCATCGTAATTTACAGTAATGGTTCCTGCACCGAAGTTGACATCACTACCAACTTCACAGTTTCCAATGTAAGTTAAATGACCAGCTTTAGTATTTTCACCGATGCTTGAACCTTTGACTTCAACAAAGTTCCCGATATGTACATCTTTTGCAAGGCTTGAGCCTGGACGGATATGAGCATAAGGTCCAACTGTTACACCATCAGCAACCGTGCTTTCTTCAATCATCGAGTTGGTAATTACAACACTAGAACCTACTGTACTATCAACAATATAAGTTCCATTAGTCAAAACAGTTCCTGCACCAATCTTACTAGAACCTTTGAGGGTTACATTCGCTTCAATTTTAACTTCTGGAGCAATTTCAACATCGATGTCAATGTAAGTAGCTTCAGGATTCACAAAACTAACTCCATTGACCATATGTGCTTGGTTAATACGGCGACGCATAATGCCTTCAGCTGTCGCAAGGGCAACACGGTCATTAACTCCGAGACTTTCATCAAAGTCTTTCAGAGTATAGGCACCAACTTTTTCCCCTGCTTCACGGAAAATGCCGATGACATCAGTAATGTAGTATTCGCCTTGGGAATTGTTGGTGTTGATATTCTTCAAAGCTTCAAAGAGACGAGCATTATCAAAGACATAGGTTCCTGTATTGATTTCCTTGATTTGTTTTTCAAAATCAGTCGCATCCTTCTGCTCCACGATACGAAGCACTTCAGCATTCTCGTTACGAACAATACGCCCATAACCAAATGGATCTTCAGCTTCTGCAGTTAGGATTGTAGCTACGTTCTTGTGATTAACGTGGAAATCAATCAAGTTCTTTAGACTTTCACCAGTAATGAGTGGTGTATCACCAGCAATAACCAATGTTTGTCCAGAAAGTCCTTCAAGAATTGGCTCAGCCATCATAACCGCATGACCAGTTCCTAATTGCTCAGACTGTCTTACAAAATCAGTTTGACCAGCTAAAACTTGCTCCACAAGTTCTGCCTTATGACCCACAACCGTAACTGTTTTTTCAGGATTGATGGCCCCTACACTACGAAAAACATGCTCAAGCATTGAAATTCCTGCAACCTTGTGCATGACTTTTGGTAGATCTGATTTCATACGAGTACCTTTACCCGCTGCTAAAATAACTGCATAATTTGCCATATTTTTCTCTTTTCTATAGAAATTCCCTTATATTATATCATAAATTTGCTTTTTCAAACACAAAAGAGGGCAAATGCTTTAAAACATCGCATTCTCTAGATGATTTCGAGTATTTTTTTTTGATTTTTTTCACCATTTACGATACACTATAAAAGTATGAGAAAGAAAATAAATCCTGTTTTTATTTTTACTGTATTAGCTACTCTCGTGGGTATTTTAATTATCAATAGACCCAAGTTTGAAGACCATCCAGTCAAAACAAAGCAAAATCCAGTTCAAGTAGAAACTCAAGCTTTACATAATATCAACAAGCCGATTATTGATGTTTCTGGCTGGCAAAGACCATCAGAGATCAATTATGACACCTTAACTCAAAATATTTCAGGTGCAATCGTTCGGGTTCATAGTGGAGCTCAAGTTTCTGTTGAAAATGACGCTTCATTCAAAAATGGTGTTGATAAGGCTTATAAAGAACATATCACAGAATTTCAAAAACGAAATGTTCCAGTCGCTGTTTATGCCTATGTAGCTGGAAAAAATGTCGAAGAAATGGAAAAAGCTGCTGAAGCCTTTTATAACGCTGCTTCCCCTTACAACCCGAGCTACTATTGGTTAGATGTTGAAGAAAAGACTATGTCTGACATGAACCAGGGTGTTGAGGCCTTTCGTGCTAAATTAGCTTCATTGGGTGCAAAAAATATCGGTATCTATGTTGGTGTTTACTTTATGGAGGAACATAGTATCAGCGTTGAAAATTATTCAGCTATCTGGATACCTTCCTATGGAACCAACTCAGGTTACTATGAAAGTGCTCCAAAAACAGATCTTAGCTATGACCTTCACCAATACACTTCACATGGAAATCTTGGCGGATTTGAACATCACCTCGATTTGAACCTTATTTCTTCATCAAAGAACAAGGAAGAAACCTTTAGAAAATTGTTTTTAAATCCTTAATCACTATCACAATAAGCAAGTCAGACATTGCTTTCTGCTTGCTTTTCTTTATTTTTCAGTATTAAATCACTGTTTTATCTATTTAGAATATGAATCTCGGAGGACCTCTATGTTATCATGGTTATCAAAAATTATTAAGGGAATTGTAATTGCCCTAGGTTTCATTCTACCAGGGATTTCTGGTGGCGTTCTTGCCGCTATCTTGGGAATTTATGAGAGAATGATTCGATTTCTTGCCCATCCTTTTAAGAATTTAAAAGAAGATGTACTCTTTTTCCTTCCTGTCGGCATTGGAATGCTTCTAGGTATCGGACTTTTCTCCTATCCAATCGAGTATCTTTTAGAGAATTATCAAGTGTATGTATTGTGGAGTTTTGCTGGAGCTATCATTGGTACCATCCCAAGTCTTGTCAAAGAATCAACTCGTGACTCTGATAGAGACAAGGTTGACCACATATGGTTTTGGGCAACCTTCATCATCTCAGGAATCGCCCTCTATGCCTTGAATTTTGTAGTTGGTTCTCTATCTGCAAGCTTCCTAAACTTTACACTAGCTGGTTGTTTATTGGCTCTTGGGATTTTGGTTCCTGGGCTTAGTCCTTCCAATCTTCTCTTGATTCTTGGCCTTTATGGCCCTATGTTAACAGGGTTCAAGACTTTTGATTTGTTTGGAACCTTCTTACCAATTGGGATCGGACTTCTTATTACTCTGATTATTTTCTCTAAATTCATGGACTATGCTCTTCGCCTTTATCACTCACGTGTGTATCATTTTATCATTGGAATCGTACTATCAAGTACACTCTTGATCCTTATTCCAAACGCTGGTAATGCTGAAAGTATCAGTTACAGTGGTTTGTCACTAGTTTCATATGTACTGATTGCTTTCTTCTTTGCCCTAGGGATTTGGTTGGGAATCTGGATGAGTCAATTGGAGGATAAGTATAAATAATGGCAAAAAAAGTAAAAGTCAAGAAAACCTTGGTCCAACAAATTTTAACCAAGGCAGGAATAAGCCATACAGGTATTCAAATTAATGCCCTGGAAGGTGAGATGCCTCAAGGTTATGAAAAGAGTCAGATTTTCAAGACTCTAGCACTTCTGGGAGATAAGACTGGACCAATTATTGGCATCCTTCCTATCACTGAACATCTTTCTGAAAAGAAACTGGCTAAGATTTCTGGTAATAAGAAAGTCAGCATGATTCCACAAAAAGACCTAGAAAAAACAACAGGCTACATCCACGGTGCCAATAATCCAGTTGGAATCCGTCAAAAACATAACTATCCTATCTTTATCGACCAAACTGCTCTTCAACTGAATGAAATGATTGTTTCCGCAGGGGAAGTTGGTCATAGTATCATTATCAATCCTCAAGATCTAGCATCCTTTGTTAAAGCTGAATTTGCAGATATCTTGGAGGCAAGTAACACATGAAATTCTATTTTATTCGTCACGGTAAAACACTTTGGAATCTTGAGGGACGTTTTCAAGGAGCAAGCGGGGACTCTCCACTCCTTGAGGAATCTATTGAAACCTTAAAAAAATTAGGCCAATATCTTCAGGAAACTTCATTTGATGTGATTTATTCTAGTGATCTTCCTCGGGCTAAAACTTCTGCTCAAATTATCCAAAGTCAACTGAAAAACAGCTGTCCATTAGAAGAAATCCCCTCACTAAGAGAATGGCAACTTGGAAAACTTGAAGGTGCAAAATTTGCAACCTTGGAAGCCATCTATCCCGAGCAATTAAAAGCTTTTCGTACCAATCTAGCGAAGTTTGATTCGACTATGTTTAGTGCTGAGTCTGTCTATCAAACAACTCAGCGTACCATTCAATTTATCAAATCATTAGAGTCCAAACCTTTTGAACATGTTATGATTGTTGGTCACGGTGCCAATCTCACAGCCAGTATTCGAACTCTTCTAGGCTATGACACTCCACTACTTAGAAAAGATGGTGGTCTAGCAAATGCCAGTGTGACTATTGTCGAAACGGAAGACTTTAAAAACTTTAACCTCTTAGTCTGGAACGACACTTCTTATCAGAATTAGAACTGAACTTAACAATCACTGTTAAGTTCTTTTTAGATTTTGTAGAATATCCGTGAATTTATTTGACTTTTATGATAAAATGGGAGTATCGCAAAAAAGACTCATCGTATCAAGAATTGAGTAAAAACTAGGAGGAAACCATGTCAACAGAACATATGGAAGAACTAAATGACCAGCAGATCGTTCGCCGTGAAAAAATGGCTGCGCTCCGCGAACAAGGAATCGATCCATTCGGTAAACGCTTTGAACGCACTGCTAACTCAAAAGAATTAAAAGATAAATATGCTGACCTTGACAAAGAACAACTACACGATTTAAACGAGACTGCTACTATCGCTGGACGTTTGGTAACAAAGCGTGGTAAAGGTAAAGTTGGATTTGCCCACCTTCAAGACCGCGAAGGTCAAATTCAAATCTACGTTCGTAAAGACGCTGTTGGTGAAGAAAACTACGAAATCTTTAAAAAGGCTGACTTGGGAGACTTCCTTGGTGTCGAAGGGGAAGTGATGCGTACTGATATGGGAGAACTCTCTATCAAGGCGACTCACATTACACACTTGTCTAAAGCCCTTCGTCCATTGCCTGAGAAATTCCACGGACTTTCAGACGTTGAAACAATCTACCGTAAACGTTACCTTGATTTGATTTCTAACCGTGAAAGCTTTGACCGCTTCGTCACACGTTCAAAAATCATTTCTGAAATCCGTCGCTACCTCGATGCTCAAGGTTTCCTTGAAGTAGAAACACCTGTACTTCACAACGAGGCCGGTGGTGCTGCTGCCCGTCCATTTATCACTCACCACAATGCTCAAAACATTGACATGGTTCTTCGTATCGCGACTGAGCTTCACTTGAAACGCCTTATCGTTGGTGGTATGGAGCGTGTTTATGAGATTGGCCGTATCTTCCGTAACGAAGGGATGGATGCTACACATAACCCTGAGTTCACTTCTATCGAAGTTTACCAAGCATACGCAGACTTCCAAGACATCATGGACTTAACTGAAGGTATTATTCAACACGCTGCTAAAGCTGTTAAAGGCGACGGTCCAGTTATCTATCAAGGAACTGAAATCAAGATCAATGAACCATTTAAACGTGTACACATGGTTGATGCAATCAAGGAAATTACAGGTGTTGATTTCTGGAAAGATATGACTTTCGAAGAAGCTAAAGCTATCGCAGCTGAAAAGAATGTTCCTGTTGAAAAACACTATACTGAAGTTGGACACATTATCAATGCCTTCTTTGAAGAGTACGTTGAAGAAACATTGATTCAACCAACATTTGTATACGGTCACCCAGTAGCTGTATCACCACTTGCTAAGAAAAATCCAGAAGATGAGCGCTTTACAGACCGCTTTGAGCTCTTTATCATGACTAAAGAATACGGAAATGCCTTTACTGAGCTCAACGACCCAATCGACCAGCTTAGCCGTTTCGAAGCTCAAGCCAAAGCCAAAGAGCTTGGTGACGACGAAGCGACTGGCATTGACTACGACTACATCGAAGCACTTGAATACGGTATGCCACCAACAGGTGGTTTGGGAATCGGTATCGACCGTCTCTGCATGCTCCTCACAGATACAACCACTATCCGTGATGTATTGCTCTTCCCAACTATGAAATAAAAACTAAAATCTCCTAGTTATCTCTAGGAGATTTTTTAATAATAAGAAAAAGACAAACTCAATATTGAGCTTGTCTTTAAATTTTCTTATTAGAATAATCCAAGAACTGTTCCATCACTTTCAACATCCATGTTGAGAGCAGCTGGTCGTTTTGGAAGTCCAGGCATGGTCATAACGTCACCAGTAAGAGCAACGATGAAGCCTGCACCCAATTTTGGTACCAATTCACGAATAGTAATTTCAAAGTTTTCAGGGGCTCCAAGAGCATTTGGATTATCTGAGAAACTGTATTGAGTTTTAGCCATACAGATTGGCAATTTGTCCCAACCATTTTGAACGATTTGAGCGATTTGAGTTTGAGCTTTCTTCTCGAAGTTTACTTTACTTCCACGATAGATTTCAGTGACAATCTTTTCAATCTTCTCTTGAACTGAAAGGTCGTTGTCATACAAACGTGTATAGTTAGCTGGGTTTTCGTCAATTGTTTTGACGAGAGTTTCAGCCAAAGCCACTCCTCCTTCTGCTCCATCAGCCCATACGCTAGCCAATTCAACTGGAACATCGATTGAAGCACAAAGTTCTTTCAAAGCTGCGATTTCAGCTTCTGTATCAGATACAAATTCGTTAATAGCAACAACTGCTGGAATACCGAACTTACGGATATTCTCAACGTGGCGTTTCAAATTAGCAAAACCAGCACGAACAGCTTCTACATTCTCTTCTGTCAAAGCATCCTTAGCAACCCCACCATTCATCTTAAGAGCACGAAGAGTTGCAACAATGACTACTGCATCAGGAGATGTTGGCAAGTTTGGAGTTTTGATATCCAGGAATTTCTCAGCACCAAGGTCTGCACCAAAACCTGCTTCTGTCACTGTGTAATCTGCCAAGTGAAGGGCTGTAGTTGTAGCCAAGACAGAGTTACATCCGTGTGCGATATTGGCAAATGGGCCACCATGTACAAAGGCAGGTGTTCCATAGATGGTTTGAACCAAGTTCGGTTTGATAGCATCTTTCAAAATCAATGTCAAGGCACCTTCAACCTGTAGATCACCCACTGAAACAGGTGTACGGTCATAACGGTAACCAATGACGATATTGGCCAAACGACGTTTTAAATCTTCAATATCAGTTGCCAAGCAAAGGATAGCCATGATTTCTGAAGCCACAGTGATGTCAAATCCATCTTCGCGTGGAATACCATTAAGTGGACCACCAAGTCCAACTGTCACGTGACGAAGAGTGCGGTCGTTCAAGTCAACCACACGTTTCCAGAGAATACGACGCTGATCGATTCCAAGCTCATTGCCTTGATGCAAATGATTGTCAATCAAGGCAGAGAGAGCATTATTTGCAGTTGTAATAGCGTGCATATCTCCAGTAAAGTGAAGGTTAATGTCTTCCATTGGTAAAACTTGGGCATAACCACCTCCAGCAGCGCCACCTTTAATCCCCATGACTGGTCCAAGAGAAGGTTCTCGGATAGCAATCATGGTTTTCTTACCAATCTTATTCAAAGCATCAGCAAGCCCAATGGTAATGGTTGACTTACCTTCACCAGCTGGTGTTGGGTTGATAGCAGTGACTAAGATCAACTTTCCAACTGGATTTGCTTCAACTTCACGAATCTTATCAAAGCTAAGTTTAGCCTTATACTTTCCATACAATTCCAAATCGTCTGCAGAAATCTCAAATTGGTCAACGACCTCAACAATTGGTTTTAAATCAATACTCTGTGCAATTTCAATATCTGTTTTCATAATGAACTCCTCTAACCTCTGATGTGTTAATTCATTATAACACAAAACAAGATTTTTAACAGACAAAAAGCTTGATAACGTTCGTAAATATAGCGACATCAAAGGATTTACCGCCCACTATTTAAATTTTTATATGCCTTTATAAGTTTTAACTATAGTTGAAAGCTTAGATTTCACATAATATTTTATCGCTTTCATTTTACTTACTGTTCATTTTTTTGTACAATAGTTCTATGAAAATTTTAGTTACATCTGGTGGTACAAGCGAGGCAATAGATCGAGTTCGCTCCATTACCAATCACTCTACTGGTAGACTTGGTAAAGTAATAACTGAGACTTTACTAAAAGCTGGTCACCAAGTTTGTCTAATTACTACGCGACAAGCACTAAAACCAGAACTACACCCGAATTTGACTATGATTGAAATCAAAAACACTTCCGATTTACTCCAAGAGATGAAACGGATTGTCCCTGATTATCAAGTCTTGATTCATTCAATGGCTGTTTCTGACTACAGCCCAGTTTACATGACAGGTCTTGACCAAGTTCAAGCAAGCCAAGATTTAAATGAATTTTTACATAAGAAAAATATGGAATCAAAGATCTCCTCTAAGGATGAGGTGCAAGTCCTATTTCTCAAGAAAAATCCAAAGATCATCTCTCTTGTTAAAGAATGGAATCCAAGTATCCATCTCATTGGCTTTAAACTCCTTGTCGATGTTACTAAGGAGCATCTGATTCAAATCGCTAGAGAAAGTCTTGTAAAGAATCAAGCTGACTTGATTGTCGCTAATGACCTCACTCAGATTAATGCTGATCAACACCTGGCTTATCTAGTAGAGAAAAAAGATTATCAGATTGCTGCCAGCAAACAAGAAATTGCTGACTTATTAGTGGAAAAAATTCAGGGATTTGATCGTTAGAAAGGAAAATTATGGCTCGTATTACACTCGCTGTGACAGGCTCTATCGCCTCTTACAAGGCTGCTGATTTGGTAAGTGGCTTGAAGAAACAAGGGCATTCTGTTACTGTACTCATGACCCAGGCTGCGACTGCCTTTATTCAACCTTTAACCCTTCAAGTCTTATCTCAAAATACCGTACATCTCGATCTTATGCAGGAACCTTCTCCTGATAAAGTCAATCATATCGAGCTAGGCAAAGAAACAGATTTGTTTATCCTTGCCCCTGCAACCGCTAATACGATTGCGAAAGTCGCGCACGGTTTGGCTGATAATATGGTAACTGCTACTGCTCTTGCCTTGCCACACTACGTTCCAAAACTAGTAGCACCTGCTATGAATGCCAAAATGTATGACCATCCAGCAACTCAAACAAACCTAAAAACTTTAGAAACTTATGGTTATACAATTATTGCTCCAAAAGAGTCCCTACTGGCCTGTGGCGATGTAGGACGGGGTGCTCTTGCTGATCTTGATACTATTTTACAACAGATAAAGGAAAAACTTCATGAACAAACGCTCTAATATTGCTCCAATTGCTATCTTTTTTGCCAGCATGATCGTCATTCATCTGCTGAGCTCTATTGTCTTTAATGTCTTGCCATTTCCAATTAAACCAACCATTGTCCATATTCCAGTCATCATTGCTAGTATCATCTACGGGCCACGGATTGGAGCCATCTTAGGTTTCTTGATGGGGATGATTAGCTTGACAGTCAATACAATCACAATTCTCCCAACCAGCTACCTTTTCTCTCCATTTGTACCAAACGGTAACATCTACTCCCTAGTTATTGCGATTGTACCACGCATCCTTATTGGTTTAACTCCATACTTTGTCTATAAACTCCTCAAAAACAAGGCGGGGCTTATCTTCGCTGGAGCACTCGGTTCCCTCACAAATACTGTATTTGTACTAGGCGGTATCTTCTTCCTCTTTGGAAATGTTTTTGATGGAAATATCCAGAAACTATTAGCTACTGTTATCTCAACAAATTCTATCGCAGAACTCATAATCTCAGCAATACTGACCCTAGTTATTGTTCCGAGACTTGAAAAAATCAAAAAATAAGAGGTCGGGAAAATCCCGGCCTCGATTTTTATTTGCCCTAAGTAACTGACTTTGTATTTAATTAAGATTACAGACTTCTAAAAGTCCCTTTGACGAGACTATCTAAAAGCATGATTGTAAAGACTTACTGATATGGGAAAAGGCTTCAATCTTGGAAAAATAATTACTTTCCCACAGCCTTTTATCGACTTATTATTGGGCTAGACGTGCTTCTTCTAAAATCTTTTCAATCTTTGTTGTCAGCAAATCAATAGCTACTGTGTTGGTTACTCCTTCTGGAATAACGATATCTGCATAACGCTTTGTTGGCTCAATAAATTGATGATACATGGGTTTTACCACACCAAGATACTGGTCAATAACGCTATCCAGGCTACGACCACGTTCTTCCATATCACGTTTAATACGGCGAATGATACGAACATCATCATCTGTATCTACGAAAATCTTGATATCCATCAAATCACGAAGTCGTTTGTCCTCCAAAACCAAGATTCCTTCTACGATAAAGACATCCTGAGGTTCTTGACGATAAGTTTTAGAACTTCTGGTATGGGCAGCATAATCATAGGTAGGAATATCAACTGGACGACCTGCCAACAACTCTTTGATTTGCTCAATCATCAAATCAGTATCAAAAGCAAAAGGATGGTCATAGTTGGTCTTAATACGCTCTTCAAAGGTTAGATGAGATTGATCTTTATAGTAGGAATCATGCTCAATCATAGAGATTTTTTCATTTGGAAAATGCGACAAGATTGCTTTAGATACGCTTGTCTTTCCTCCTCCAGATCCACCTGTTACTCCGATAATGATTGGTCTATTTTGCATTGTAGCCTCCTTGTTTTTTCCCTTGTCTATTTTACCATATTTTTGATAAATTTTACAGATGGAGTTTTCTACAAAATAGAAGAAAAAATCCTCATAGCTAGAAGCTACAAGGATTTGTAATTGATTAATCGAAGTTAACGTATTCTTTAGAAAGTTCAAGAACTTCTTCCATTGTTGAACATTCAGTAAGAGCACGGTTAGCGTATTCTTGCATTTTAGCAGTGTCGAGTTTCTTCATCAAGCTACGTGTACGAAGTACAGATGTTGCTGACATAGAGAACTCATCCAAGCCCATTCCGACAAGAAGTGGAACAGCTGTTTGGTCACCAGCCATTTCACCACACATACCAGCCCATTTACCTTCAGCGTGAGCTGCTTTGATAACGTTATTGATCAAACGAAGGATTGATGGGTTGTATGGTTGGTAAAGGTATGAAACTTGTTCGTTCATACGGTCTGCCGCCATTGTGTATTGGATCAAATCGTTTGTACCAATTGAGAAGAAATCAACTTCTTTTGCAAATTGGTCTGCGAGCATAGCTGCTGCAGGAATTTCGATCATGATACCAACTTGGATGTCATCCGCAACTGCAACACCTTCAGCAAGAAGGTTAGCTTTTTCTTCATCGAAGACTGCTTTAGCTGCACGGAATTCTTTCAAAAGCGCAACCATCGGGAACATGATACGCAATTGACCGTGTACAGAAGCACGAAGAAGAGCACGGATTTGAGTGCGGAACATTGCATCTCCTGTTTCAGAGATAGAAATACGAAGAGCACGGAATCCAAGGAATGGGTTCATTTCATGTGGCATATCGAAGTAAGGAAGTTCCTTGTCACCACCGATATCCATTGTACGGACAACAACTGGTTTACCGTTCATTCCTTCAAGAACAGCCTTGTATGCTTCGTACTGCTCGTCTTCAGTTGGGAAGTCTTGAGAATCCATGTACAAGAACTCTGTACGGTAAAGACCTACAGCTTCTGCACCGTTGTCATTAACACCTTCAACGTCTTTCGGAGTACCAATGTTTGCTGCCAATTCGAAGTGTTTACCATCAGCAGTAACAGTTTGAGCATCCTTCAAGAGTGCCCATTCAGCTTTTTGTTGAGCGTAAGCTTCACCAGCTGCTTTAAATTCAGCCGCTTGTTCTTCAGTCGGGTTGATAATCACTTCACCTGTAATACCATTAACGGCAAGTAGGTCACCATCTTTAACGATTTCAGTGATATTGTTTGTACCCAAAACTGCAGCGATTTCAAGTGTACGAGCCATGATAGCTGAGTGACTTGTACGACCACCAATGTTTGTTACAAAAGCTTTAACAAAGTTTTTGTCCAATTGAGCTGTATCAGATGGAGTCAAGTCGTGAGCAATCACGATTACTTCTTCATTGATAGAAGCTGGGTTTGGCAATTTTTTACCAAGGAGGTTAGCTAATACACGTTTTGTTACGTCGCGGATATCCGCTGCACGTTCTTGCATGTATGGGTTGTCTTCCATGCCTTCAAAGATTGTGATAAACATGTCTGTAACTTCTTTCAGACCTGCTTCTGCATTCACTTTTTTAGCACGGATAGTTTCTTTGATTTGACCGATCAATTCAGGGTCAGCAAGAACCATCAAGTGGGCGTCAAATACTTGTGCCGCTTCTTCACCAAGCGTACCTACAGCCTTCTCGCGGATAAGAGAAAGCTCGTTTTGAGAAGCTTCAAGAGCAACATCCAAACGAGCCTCTTCTGCATTTGTATCTTCGACTGTAACAGTCTCGAATGATAAATCCGGTTGAACGAGTAGATATGCTTTTGCAACTGCAACACCGTCAGATGCTGCGATTCCTTTAAGCATTTCTGTCATTTCCTTATGCCAATCCTTCTTTTTCCATTGTTTCTGAGATAGCAGCGATAGCGTCATCAGCGTCTGCACCTTCAGCAGTGATTGTAACGTCAGCACCTTGACCAACACCAAGGCTCATTACACCCATGATAGATTTAAGGTTAACTGATTTACCTTTGTACTCAAGAGTGATATCTGAAGCAAATTTGCTAGCAGTTTGTACCAACAATGTTGCTGGACGTGCGTGAATACCTGTTTCTGCCACTACGTGGAAATCTTTAGAAGCCATAGTTTGACTCTCCTTTAATAGTTTTCTTGTTGAGTTACATATCTGATAACCCTTACAATTTAGTATTATATCACCTTCATTGATATTTTTCAAGTATTTTATGGACTTTCTTCAATTTCCTTTCAGATAACTTGCTGAAAATCTTCTATTAAGTTTAGCAAAACACAGTATGTAGTTTTTGTCGAGACACCTATAATGAAATCATTGCTTTTTCTGTCGTTGTTTCTCAATACTACACTATATATTGTGTTTGTTAGTAAAATAGGTAAAATAAGTACACAAGATTTAGTTTTAGAAAGTTGACAAAGTTTTTTTTTCTGATATACTAAGAAAGTAATAAAATTTTAAAGAGGAGTTACAGAAATGGTAACCGTATATTCTAAAAACAACTGTGTCCAATGTAAAATGACGAAACGTTTTTTAGACAGTAATAATGTTGAATATAAAGAAATCAATCTTGATGAACAACCTGAATACATTGATCAAGTAAAAGAGCTTGGCTTTAGTGCTGCTCCTATTATTCAGACACCAACAGAAGTTTTCTCTGGTTTCCAACCAAGTAAACTCAAACAACTTGCTTAAGAATCAGGACAAAAGCTTCTATGTCTACCTTAGAAGCCTTTCTTTTGTAATTAGATAAAGGAATTTTTATGGGATTAAAACAACTTGAAGATGTGACTTACTTCCGTCTTAATAATGAAATTAACCGTCCTGTTAATGGACAAATTATGCTTCACAAAGACAAGGAAGCTTTAGAAGCCTTCTTTAAAGAAAATGTTGTACCAAATACAATGGTTTTTAACTCAATTGCGGATAAAATCAACTTCCTCATTGAGCATAACTACATTGAGACAGCATTTATCAAGAAATACCGTCCAGAATTTTTGGAAGAACTACACCAATTTATCATGGATCAAAACTTCCAATTTAAGTCTTTCATGGCTGCCTATAAATTCTATAATCAGTATGCTCTGAAAACTAATGACGGAGAATACTACCTTGAAAGCATGGAAGACCGTGTCTTCTTTAATGCCCTTTACTTCGCGGATGGTGATGAAGCGATTGCTATTGATATTGCCAACGAAATCATCCACCAACGTTATCAACCTGCTACTCCTTCTTTCTTGAACGCAGGTCGTGCTCGTCGTGGTGAGTTGGTATCTTGCTTCTTGATCCAGGTAACAGATGATATGAACTCTATCGGACGTTCTATCAACTCAGCTCTTCAACTTTCACGTATCGGTGGTGGCGTAGGAATTTCCCTCAGCAACCTTCGTGAAGCTGGAGCTCCTATCAAAGGCTATGAGGGTGCTGCTTCTGGTGTCGTACCAGTTATGAAGCTTTTCGAAGACAGCTTCTCTTACTCTAACCAACTCGGTCAACGTCAAGGTGCTGGGGTTGTTTACCTCAATGTCTTCCACCCAGATATCATCGCCTTCCTTTCAACTAAGAAGGAAAACGCCGATGAAAAAGTGCGTGTCAAGACCCTTTCACTTGGTGTTGTGGTTCCAGATAAATTCTACGAATTAGCACGTAAAAATGAAGAAATGTACTTATTTAGCCCATATTCTGTAGAAAAAGAGTATGGCGTACCTTTCAACTACATCGACATCACAGAAAAATACGATGAATTAGTTGCAAATCCAAATATCCGTAAGACAAAAATCAAGGCGCGTGATTTGGAAACTGAAATTTCTAAATTGCAACAGGAATCTGGCTATCCTTATGTCGTTAACATTGATACTGCTAACCGTGCAAATCCAGTTGATGGTAAGATTATCATGAGCAACTTGTGTTCAGAGATTCTTCAAGTCCAAGAACCAAGTCTTATCAACGATGCTCAAGAATTCCTAAAAATGGGTACTGATGTCTCATGTAACCTTGGTTCAACAAACGTGGTCAACATGATGACTTCACCTGACTTTGGTCGCTCCATCCGTGCTATGGTTCGTGCCCTTACTTTCGTTACAGATAGTTCACACATCGTCGCTGTTCCTACTATCGACCACGGAAACAGCCAAGCTCATACATTTGGACTTGGAGCTATGGGACTTCACAGCTATCTTGCTCAACAATTGATCGAATACGGATCACCTGAGTCTGTTGAATTTACAAGCATCTACTTTATGCTTATGAACTACTGGACCTTGGTTGAGTCAAACAATATCGCACGTGAACGTGGTGTTACCTTCCACAACTTTGACAAATCAGACTATGCTAACGGAAGCTATTTTGATAAGTATTTAACTGGCGAATTCCTTCCAAAATCAGACCGTGTTAAAGAGCTCTTCAAAGATATCTTTATTCCTACTGCTGCTGACTGGGCTGAACTTCGTGATAAAGTTAAAGCAGATGGACTTTACCACCAAAACCGCCTTGCTGTAGCGCCAAATGGTTCTATTAGCTACATCAACGATGTTTCTGCTTCTATTCACCCAATTACGCAACGTATCGAAGAACGTCAAGAGAAGAAAATTGGTAAGATCTACTATCCTGCTGCTGGTTTGTCAACAGAAACAATTCCTTACTACACTTCTGCTTATGACATGGATATGCGTAAGGTCATTGATGTTTATGCTGCTGCGACTGAGCACGTGGACCAAGGACTTTCACTCACACTTTTCATGCGTAGTGATATTCCAACGGGCCTTTACGAATGGAAGAAAGAAAACAAACAAACGACACGTGACTTGTCTATCCTTCGTAACTATGCCTTCAATAAAGGTATCAAGTCTATCTACTACGTCCGTACCTTTACAGATGATGGTGGAGAAGTCGGTGCTAACCAATGCGAGAGCTGTGTGATTTAATTCAACTCTCAAAAAAATACATTTACTTAATCCATTAAACGAAACGTATTTTGCTGATAGAATCATGTAAGAACATAAAAGTCGGGCTACCGACTTTTTGTTCGATTATAGCATAGAATTATGATAAAATAAGAATGATTATGTTATCGCATTACTACACACAGAAAGAGATTTCAAATGAAAACTTACTACAAAGCCATTAACTGGAATGCCATCGAAGATGTCATTGACAAATCAACCTGGGAAAAGCTGACTGAGCAGTTTTGGCTCGATACGCGTATCCCCTTGTCAAATGACCTAGACGACTGGAGAAAGCTTTCTAACAAGGAAAAAGACCTTGTTGGTAAAGTTTTTGGAGGTTTAACCCTTCTTGATACCATGCAATCAGAAACTGGTGTTCAAGCCCTTCGTGCTGATATTCGTACGCCTCACGAGGAAGCTGTTTTTAACAATATCCAATTTATGGAATCTGTTCATGCTAAGTCTTACTCTTCTATCTTTTCTACCTTGAATACTAAGTCAGAAATCGAAGAGATTTTCGAATGGACCAACACCAATCCATATCTTCAGAAAAAAGCTGAAATTATCAATGAAATCTATCTAAACGGAACTCCACTAGAAAAGAAAGTAGCTAGTGTTTTCCTTGAAACCTTCCTTTTCTACTCTGGTTTCTTCACACCACTCTACTATCTTGGAAACAACAAGTTGGCCAACGTGGCAGAAATTATCAAATTGATTATTCGTGATGAATCAGTTCATGGAACCTACATCGGTTATAAATTCCAACTCGGTTTCAATGAATTGCCTGAAGAAGAGCAAGAAGAACTCAAAGAATGGATGTACGACCTTCTCTATACTCTTTATGAGAATGAAGAAGGCTATACAGAGAGCCTCTATGACGAAGTCGGATGGACCGAAGAGGTTAAAACCTTCCTTCGCTATAATGCAAATAAAGCTCTTATGAACTTGGGGCAAGATCCTCTCTTCCCTGATTCAGCTGACGATGTCAACCCGATCGTTATGAACGGGATTTCAACTGGTACATCAAACCACGACTTCTTCTCTCAAGTTGGTAATGGTTATCTACTTGGCGAAGTTGAAGCTATGCAGGATGATGACTATAACTATGGACTAAATTAATACCTAACCTAAAAAACATCTAAGTTTATTTACAAACTAGATGTTTTTTTTTGTTTATTTTTGTTTTCTTTAAGTTGCTTAGCTGTTTAAAATATGATAAAATAATATTAGATTTGGGGGTGGTTCAATGCTGAAGCAAGAAAAATTAGATACTATTTTAGACATTGTTAATACAAAAGGAACTATCACTGTTAAAGAGATTATGAATCGCCTTGATATTTCCGATATGACAGCTAGACGATATTTACAAGAGTTAGCAGATAAGGATTTGCTGGTTCGAGTTCATGGAGGAGCTGAAAAACTTCGAACAGGTTCCTTATTAAATAATGAGCGTTCTAACGTTGAAAAACAAGGGCTACAAACAGCAGAAAAACAAGAAATTGCTCGCTATGCAGGTCACTTAGTTGAAGAAAGAGAAACTATTTTCATTGGTCCAGGTACCACATTAGAATTCTTTGCGCGTGAACTTCCTATCGATAACATTCGTGTTGTTACCAATAGTTTGCCTGTATTTCTCATTCTAAACGAGCGTAAGCTAACTGATCTCATTCTAATCGGTGGTAATTATCGTTCAATTACTGGAGCATTTGTAGGTACTTTAACCCTTCAAGATATCGCTAGTTTGCAATTTTCAAAAGCCTTCGTTAGTTGTAATGGTATCAAGGATCATGCTATCGCTACTTTTAGTGAAGACGAAGGTGAAGCACAGAAATTAGCACTAGAAAACGCCAATAAAAAATATCTCCTAGCTGACCATAGCAAATTTGATAAATTTGATTTCTTCACATTTTACAATATCTCAGATATCGACACCATTATCACTGATTCAAAATTAAGTGACCAAATACTCCAATCACTGTCTAAACAAACTAAAATTATCAAGTCAAAATCTTAAACTCTACAACTAGTCATAGAATTTAGAAGCTACTACTAATTCCATGGCTAGTTTTTTATTTTGCAAAAATTATAAGAAGTTCTCGAAATGTTTATAGATATTTCCAAAGCAAAAATATAATCGAACGAAAAAAACCTGAAAGTTATATCTTTCAGGTTTTTTGATCGGAATAATCAACTAATAGAATCGTTAGAAGATTTATTCTTCATCATCACGCTTACGACGTTTAGCCACTAATCCTAATCCAGTTAGACCTGCTACAACTCCAAGGAGAGCATTTGCAGCTGAAGCAGTTTCACCTGTATTTGGTAATTGCTTACGGGCCTTAGTGGTATCAGTTTGAGGAGCTAGACTTGTTGAATGAATCATAGATACTGATGTGCTTGCTGACTCTGAGGCGCTTGTGCTTGCTGATTCAGAAGCTGATGTTGACGCTGATTCTGAAGCTGATGTTGACGCTGATTCTGACGCACTTGTTGATGCTGA
>NZ_CAXSLF010000001.1:0-570 GCF_964238205.1 Streptococcus oralis | reverse complement strand
TGCTGATTCAGAAGCTGATGTTGACGCTGATTCTGACGCACTTGTTGATGCTGACTCAGAAGCTGATGTGCTTGCTGACTCAGATGCGCTTGTGCTTGCTGATTCTGATACGCTTGTGCTTGCTGATTCAGAAGCTGATGTTGACGCTGATTCTGACGCACTTGTTGATGCTGATTCAGAAGCTGATGTTGACGCTGATTCTGACGCACTTGTTGATGCTGACTCAGAAGCTGATGTGCTTGCTGATTCTGATGCGCTTGTTGATGCTGATTCAGAAGCTGATGTTGACGCTGATTCTGACGCACTTGTTGATGCTGACTCAGACGCTGATGTTGATGCTGACTCAGATGCGCTTGTTGATGCTGATTCAGAAGCTGATGTGCTTGCTGATTCTGATGCACTTGTTGATGCAGACTCAGATGCTGATGTGCTTGCTGATTCTGACGCACTTGTTGATGCTGACTCAGAAGCTGATGTGCTTGCAGACTCAGATGCTGATGTGCTTGCTGACTCAGATGCACTTGTTGATGCTGATTCAGAAGCTGATGTGCTTGCTGATTCAGAAGCTGA